>JAGNLA010000017.1 GCA_017999835.1 Caldisericia bacterium | reverse complement strand
CGGGTCTTGTGCAGATTTCTTAAGTGTCCGTTCAATGGCTGGTGCAGAGTATTCCATCTCTTCAACCGATTCTTTCGTGTCGATTTCGACTAGTGCTGATAAAGTCCAGAAGAATTGGAAAAAGCGCCATTTTCCTGTTCCGAGCCTGCTCTTTTTGAGCTCAGTCAAACCTGATCTCAAGCGCTCTTCCTGATAATTGAATCCTCCAACGTTGAGGTTTCGCCAGAATGCCACCGAGCAGGTTCCACAGCAGTACTTCCCGTTTCTGGAATCTCCTAGTCTTGTGACCATGTCGTCGTTTGCGAGCTGGTAGGCCGACTTGACCGACTCGTCGTTGACGTCAAGTTTTGTCAGGCATCTCAATGCCTCTTCGCTGATTATGTGGGCGGTTGCCGCCCACGATGCGATCTTTTCTCCGGTGAATGTTTTTGAGAGTTCAAAATCAGACTCGGTTGGCGCAAACATTTTATAGTAAGAGCCTTTCAAACCCTGCCTGGAGGCAATCCATCTGGCTGCCTCCAGCCGATCCTTTTTTGAAATGTCACGACCAAAAAAGAAATCCTCGTTGATGCTGTCCAGCGTTTTCCAAAGACTCTCGGTATCAAGATTCATGGCAAACCTCCATTGTTATTGTTGATAAAAATGGAGGATTTGTCAAACTTGTTTGCTTCAACGGTTGTCCATCAGCTTTAGGTAACTGTCGTGCCTTCTTTTTAGAATTTCGCCCTTTGAAACAGCGTCTTTGACCGCGCAGTCCGGTTCAGCCGAGTGCGTGCAGTTGTTAAATTTGCACTTGCCAATGAAAGGTCGAAAATCCCTGTAACACCAGTCGAAGTTGAATTCATCTTCGTTCCAGAAGTTGATTGTTCGCCAGCCCGGGGTGTCGATGATCTTGCCGCCAAAGTCCAGGTCGAACATCTCAAGATGGGTGGTCGTATGCCTGCCTTCCTGGATGTGCTTACTGATCTCGGCGACTTTGAGCCCTAGACCAGGCTGGATTGCATTGAGCAGCGAACTTTTTCCAACACCAGATTTTCCTATGAAAACCGAGGTTTTGTCTTTTAGAACCAGCTTTGCCTCTTCCAAACCAAGTCCGTTGACTGTGCTTGTCAGGATGAGTTTGTAGCCCATGTTTTTGTAGCAGATTGCTTCTTTTTCTATCGAACTGACGTCGGTCAGGTCAGTCTTGGTCATCAAAACAATTGCGGGCAGCTGGGTCATTTCAACCTCGGCAAGCAACCAGTCAAGCATAGGCCAATTCTTTGTTTCCTCATTGACTGCAAAAAAGATGACCACCTGGTCGATGTTGGCTGCCACAACCTGTTCAACAGGCCTTGGGCCTGGATCTTTCCTGCTCAGTTTTGATTTTCTTGGCAGAATCTTTGTTATCTGCCCAGTGCCGTTTTCAAAATCCTCAAACTCTACAAAATCTGCAATGGCGACAGGGTCGGAAACCTTTATCTTTCCAATTGAAACCACTTTTTTGGATACCGATGAGGCATCAGCTTCATTGAAAACCAGGTCTTTTTTCATGTTGCCTGGAACCGTGCACAAGACATTGTCTGTGTCAGTTTTGACCAGATATTTGCCCAGGTTCTTCCGATATATTTGTCCTTGTCGGATGTTTGAGCTCATCTATCATCCTTTCTGCCTTGTGGCTTCTTTTTGGGAAAGATTGCTGTAATCTTAGTTTTTTTTCGTAACTCATCCTCTTGCTGGAGGACTTTGTTTTTTCTTTGTATTTCAACTTTTCTCCTTTGTGCAATAAAAAAACCGCCCTTTAAAAGTCCGGGCGGTTGTTATTGACAATGGTTAAAAGTCAGCAATACCACCCGGAGGCAACAAAACAATAGTAATAATCATCTTTCTTCATCATGCGCCTCCTTTCGTTGTTGTATTTCCTTCTTTTTATCAAACAAATGAGCTTGTGTCAATAGGGTCTGGGTATGAAAAATAATTAAATCCAGCAGTTGACATCATATTAATTGGATATATCGTATAAATCATTCAAATCATACATGTATGAAAGGGATGATATGAGAGAAATGGTTTTCTTTGGTAGCGCCACGGTTGGTGAAAGAGGACAAATCGTCATTCCTGCCGAAGCACGGGCAGTGTTCAAACTTGAAAAGGGCGAAAAGCTCCTTGTGCTTGGGATGAAGGATGAGGCGATAGTTCTGCAGAAGGTTTCTGCAATAAGGCAGATGTCAGAAATTCTTGAGCGCAGAAGCAAGGAAATTAAGGATATTATGGAGCAGATATGAGTGAAAGCATAATCAAAACGGACAAACTGACAAAAATGTTTCGGAGATTTACCGCTGTTGATGCCATATCACTGGATGTCAAAAAAGGCGAGATTTTTGGATTCCTTGGCCCGAATGGCGCTGGCAAATCCACGACCATAAGGATGCTGACAACTCTCCTGACACCAACGTCCGGAACAGCAACAGTTGCAGGTTTCGACATAAAGACCCAACAGGACAAAGTCAGGGCAAAGATAGGTCTTGTTGCAGAAAAAATCATTCTTTACGATTACTTGACAGCCATGGAAAACCTGCTATTTTTCGGCAGACTCAACCACATGCCGACAAGTCTGATTGTCGAAAGAGCCAACAGATGGCTTGAACGTCTCGGGATGGAAGAGTGGAGAAACGCGCAGGTTTCAACATTTTCAACCGGCATGAAACAGCGAATAAACATTGCAAGGGCTCTGCTGACTGAACCGGAGATAATGTTTCTGGATGAACCAACGTTGGGACTTGATCCACAGACAACCTACATGATCAGGACATTCATTCAGGAGCTGAATGCAAAGGGAACAACAATTATTCTGACCACTCATGACATGGTTGAGGCTGAGGCTCTCAGCTCCCGTGTTGCCATTATAGACCATGGCAAGGTCGTGGCCATGGACACTGTCGATGAGCTTAAGAAACTGGTTAAAGACGTGGAAAAGCCGACACTTGGCGATGTGTTCCTTAATGTCACAGGCAAAGAAATAAGAGATGCACTTGGTAAAGCAGTTTCTAACGTCAGGCATGGCCCTCCAGGCAGCAGGCCTGTGAGCAGAGTGAGGTAGAGCAAATGAGAACTTTAAGCGATATATGGCAGATTTGCAAAAAAGATTTGACAGAGTTCCCAAGAGACAAGATGAGGCTGGTCGTGTTTTTGATCATGCCGATATTCATGATGATATTGACAGGATTCATTTTCCCAAACCAGTCAAGCATAAAGGACATCCCAATTGGCATCGTCAACAGTGATCCGAAAGTTGGCAATCAACTAAAGGAAGCCCTGTCAAACATTGAAATGACAAAAGGAAACAAGGCTTTCATCGTCAAAGAATACAAAACCGTTGACCAGGTGAAAGAAGCGATTAAAAAACAGGATGTAAATGGAGCTCTTATCATTCCTGAGGATTTCTCGAATGTTATCACCTCTTCAAAACAGGCAAAGATCACCATCATCGAAGACCAGTCCAGCCCGCAGATTTCAAAGACAACAACATCCGTATTGTCTAAAGTTGTGGAGATGTTTGGACAAAAAATTGGCAGTCAAAAAGTTGAAACGCTGCTTTCAAGAAATTCACAATCCGGAAAACCTGACACCTCCATTCAACAGATGCCGACATCCGGTCAGTCCGATGCATCGTCCTACATCACGCCGATAAGTGTTGAAGTCAAGGGTTTGATTGAAGGCGAAACCAACTATTTCGATTTTGTCGCCCCAGGCATCATTGCAATGATTGTTTTGACAGCCGTCCTGACTGGACTTGCTGCTTCCGTTTCGGTGGAAAGGGAACACGGCACTCTTGATGGAATTCTTATTGCACCAATCAGCAGACTGTCAATCATCATGGGCAAAGCCCTTTCTCAATCAGTAAGAGGCCTGATTCAGGGAGCGCTGGTATTGTTGTTGGCGATGGTTTTGTTTGGAGTCCACATCAATGGTAGCCTTTTTTTAGTCACGTTCATCCTCATACTTGGCATTTTCTCGTTTGTCGGACTCGGTATTCTCGTTTCAGCCTCGGCTGCTCAGCAGGAATCAGCCATGCAGGTTCTGTCAATGGTTCAGTTTCCGATGCTGTTTCTGTCCGGTGTGTTCTTTCCAATTCAGCAAATGCCTGCTTTCATGCAGGTGATTTCAAAATGTGTGCCGTTGACTTATGCCGTTGACGCTTTAAGAAAAGTCATGATTTTAGGCGCCGGCATCGGTGATGTGGCAAAAGAGCTTGTGATTCTCGTGCTTTTTGGAGCTGTGACGCTGATAATTGCTGTACCGCTTTTCAAAAAAATTATCACCAGATAAACGCTGGAATTTAAACCGAACCGGATGCGCGTTGCATCCGGTTTTTCATTGAAAAACAAAATACAATTATTTGTGTCAAAGCATTCATCTGAGGTGAAAATGGATATAGTCGTGCTTGATGGGAAGATTGAGAAAACCGAGCTTTCAGCGTTGATAGAATCGGAACTGAGGGCAAAGCTCAAGGAACACAGCCTCGATTGGATTTGCTTGTCCGAAAAACACATCAAGCCATGCATCGGTTGTTTCGGTTGCTGGGTGAAAACGCCTGGTATTTGCGTAATAAGTGATGATGCAACAGACATAACCAGAAAAATGGTCAACTGCAACCTCGTTGTGGATCTGTCGCCTGTGACGTTTGGCGGATACTCGTCAGAGCTAAAAAAAATGCTCGACAGGTCGATCCCAATTCTTCTGCCATACTTCAAAAGGATAAAAGGCGAAATTCACCACTTCCAGCGATACGAAAACGTGCCGGCAAATTTAATGATAGGCTATCAGGAAACACCCGATCCCCTGTCAGCCGAGTGTTTTCTGAATCTGACCCGAAGAAATGTCCTGAACATGCAACCCCCCAAGTGGTCATCTGTTGTTATTGACGGTCAAGCAAAGGTTGCGTCAGCACTCGAAAAATCCTTGAAAGAGGTGCTCTGATGAAAGTTCTCATGATTATAGGCAGCCCAAAGCAAAACCACAGCACATCGGAAAAAATTGGCAATCATGTTTGCGACAAACTCATAGCCAAAGGTCATTCGATATCCAAAGTCAACGCAGCGTTGGCGCTGATGACTGATAGTGGAACAAAAACATTAATAGATAGCGCAAAAAACGCGGATTTGCTGTTTCTCACATTTCCGCTCTATGTTGACTCGTTGCCAGCGTGCTTGACCAAAGCTTGCGAGATTTTGTCGAAATCCTTTCCAGGTTCAGGCAAGAAAGTTGCCGCCATAAGCAATTCGGGTTTTCCGGAGCCGCTTCACAACAACTCGGCTTTGGAGATTTTGAAAAATTTTGCAAGACAATCTGGTTTGGTCTGGGTTGGTGGTGTCTCGGTCGGTTGTGGAGCTGCTCTAACTTCCAGAAAACCGATGAAGCTTGAGGAGCATGGCAGCATGGTTTCAAGACTCCAAAAGACTCTAGACTTGTTTGCAAACATTCTGGCAAATGGAATTACCTGCTCAGAATATCTTGAAACGGTAGCACAGCCTCTGCCTGCCTGGCTTTATTGCATGATGGGCAACTCAGGCTGGAATAAAGCTGCAAAACGAAGAGGGATGACCAAGAAAGATTTGTTTGCAAAGCCGTTGCTGACAATTAAAATATAAAAATTTAAACTTTAATTAATATTAAGTTATTAGACTTTAACTTATGTATAAAAAACTATCTGCACCTGTGAGTATCCAATGGGAGTTAACATCTTGGTGCAATCAAAAGTGTATGCATTGTTATAATTACTGGCGCGATAAAGACATAACAATTAATTACCTTGACAAAGAGCAACAAAAAGTTGTTGTTAGAGAAATATTGCAAAACAAAATTTTTGATGTTTGTTTAACTGGTGGAGAGCCACTTGTTGTCTTGGAATATTATTACGATTCGTTAATGATTCTTGTGAATTCAGGGGTCTCTCTTGGTTTAAACACAAATGCATCAATGCTCAATAGCGATCATATTAGAATTTTGAAAGATTTAGGTATAAATGGCCTCCTCATCTCACTTGTGTCGTCCGATAGATTTGTTCACGATAAAATTACTGGAATAGATGGTTCGTTTGAAAGAGTAATAAATGGGATAAGTTTTGCAAAAGAAAATGGTCTAGGTATCTCAATAAGTATGGTCGGTTCGAAACTTAACAAAGAGACAGTTTTAGAGACAGCAGAATTGTCATGTAAATTAGGTGCAAAATCGTTCTGTGTTACAAGGCCATCCTGGCCATTATGGCAAAAAGACTTTACAAAATATTCATTATCTCATGAAGAAATATTGGAAATGTTTGATAAAGCAATACTGGCTCACGAAAAATTTGGTTTGAGAATAGATACTCTCGTCCCTTGCCCAACTTGTGGTTTTAAGACTGATAAACAAAGGGAGTACTTTGGAAATAGAGGATGTGGTTCAGGAAAATCTTCAATTATTATTGGTTCAAATGGTGATATTAGGCCTTGTCCACAAAGTGAAGAATCATTCGGTTCAATTTTCGATGGTCTCAAAAAAGCTTGGGACAAAATGAAAAAATACAGGGATGATAGTCTTATCCCCTATTACTGTAAGAAAAAATGCCAAGCTTTTCCGTATGCTTGCCATGGCGGCTGCAGAGCAAATAGTAAAAATGTTTGTGGATCTGCTGATTCTGAAGACCCGATGTGCACAAAAATAATATCAACAAATATGGTTAAGAAGCTATTCGAATCAAATGGATCAAATGAGTTTTTAATAAGTAAGTTTATAAGGTATAGAAAAGAGAAATTTGGTTATATTGCTTATCTACAAAATTCTGCATGGCTACCTATTGAGAATTCACTTTATGAACTCCTAATAACCAGTACGAAAATCGATATCGGTTCAATAAAAAACAAACTCGGCACTACTTATATAGAAGCAGATAGATTGCTAGGAATATTGAAAGATAGAAGATTTATTTTTGATGTAAAGGAGGCTACGTATGAAAGGAATTATTAATCTCTACTATAATACAAAAAATAAAGAGAGATATGTAAAAAAAGATGATTATGCTACCCATCAGAACCACCAAGGTTCTAGCATTTGTTGTCATTGTTACGATTGTGATTGTGTTTGTGAAAATAATGATTATCCACCAGGTTGTAATCATGACGGGGATTGATTTTGTTTTTATAAGGTGAGCTCAGAAAGTTGGGGGGATATTTCAAAATATTGCCTCTTCTAAGTTGTTTTGACTATGAGTAACTCGTCCCACCTTGAGGTGTAGCGGGGAGAGCGCGATGATTGCCTGGCTTTCCACGGTTTTCCGCTCAGGCCTTCATAAATGTTCAGATTGTCATAAGCAGTTCACTGTAACCGTAAATACAATCATTACAGACTCACGCCTTCCAATCAAAGTATGTCTACCTCGTTTGTTCATCAAAGAAGGGAATTTCAGCCCTTCAACTCCAAAGACAACTAGGAATTGGTTCATATCGCACTGCATGGTCATTAAACACAAAATCCGTAAAGCTATGAAAGAATCCCCTGACTTTTGCAAACTGTTTGGTTATGTTGAAGCCGATGAAACCTATGTTGGTGGTAAGGGTAAGGGCAAGCGTGGTCGTGGTTCACAAACAAAGACTCCGGTTATTGGACTTGTACAACGTAACGGCAAGGCAAAGGTCAAGCCAGTCAAGCATGTAGACTCTAAAACACTTCAAGAGTTTATAGTTAACAACGTAGATACTTTTTCAAAAATCCTCACCGATGAATGGCCAGCTTACAACGGAATTGGAAAGTACTTTGACTTCGGTCATGACGTGGTTAATCACAGGAGTGGTGAGTATGTTCGTGGTGATATTTCAACAAACTGGATTGAATCTTTCTGGTCATTACTGAAAAAGGGCATTGGTGGAGTTTTCCATCACGTCTCAGTCAAATATCTAGGTTTGTACTGTGATGAGTTCTGTTATAGATGGAATACAAGGAAAGATTCAGATGGTGAAAGATTTAATCAGGCATTGAAAGGAATAGTTGGCAAGAGAGTTCAATATTCGATGCTGGTTGGTTAATCTTGATAAATAGATTGGTTAGAAACTTATTGACAAACAACCTAGTTGTATTACATTATGTCGCATGGAAGATATTTATTGTGTACACGAACAGAAATTTCTCAAAGCAGGAGATTCTATTAAAATTACCGTAGATTGTCCATGTCGTATTATGGTTATGGACGATTATAACTTCTTACGTTATAAAGAAGGATCACCTTTTTATAACCTAATACAAAACAACAAATTATTGTCGGTAGTCGTTACGGTAGATACAGATGCCAACTGGAACACTGTTATCGATTTATATAGTGATGGAGGCGCTATTAATCACTCTATCAGTTACATAACCCTGAATTAATTCCAATACATAATGCTGAATTAGTTCACGTTCTACATGACATATTGTGTTCTGAAGAATTGGCTTAAATTTTTCAAAAGTGCTATCCCTATAAACATTTAAACACGCACAGACTTTTCCATTTTCATTACGTGACCAAATCATTTTGTCATTTTCATATATTCTTACTTCTAACATTTTTTCTCCTTTTGCTCTTTATAGAGCGTTTACTATCTAAAATACTAGAATAGTGATATTATAGTTCATCTAGTGCTTAAATGTTTGGTTTGTCATTTATGTAATGCCCTAATTTAATTTAGAACGAATTCACGAAGGAAATATAGGATTCTTTTTTGATGTTTTGGGAACCCAAAGAATATCTAATAATGAAGCAATACAAAAAGCGAAGAATAGCAATATTGAAATGAATAATTATCTTCTTGCATATGATATATATATATTTCAGATGCTGTCCATAATATTATTACAGAAATTTGGAAAATCTCAAATGGGCTGCTTTCTGTGATTGATGTAGTAAGGGATTTGGAGGAAAGAAAGGATTATAAGGAGATAAAGTCGTTAACAGACAATCTTAAGAAAATAATGAAAAAGGAAATGCAAGGATAATTTTGCTTTTATTTATTAAATATAATGCCCTTTAACCAGGAGTCAACGTCGGAACAGCCAAGCGCATCGAGATAACACTTATTCCAATTGATGTTTTACAAATCATTCGATATCATCATCACATGCTAACCGAAATCCTGAAAGAAAAACTCAAGCCAAAAGAGAAAACCCAACGGATTGCTCATTGACATTTCTTCAAACGATGCTATAAACGTTCCCAATTATAAAAAAGGAGGCCTTGGCAGATGCGAACCGAAATACGCAAGCGAACAAAAAAAATCTGTTCACCCAACCAGTTTTGCCAAAGCGCCTCCAGCCTTGAAACAAGCTCAAACTTTTGGTCCAGTGCGGAACTGACAGCCAGAATACTGCGCACGAACATAACAAAACTCGACATTCTTGAGTCGGATATGATAATGCGCACGGTGGCTGCAGGATTGCCTGGCACTCCCTGATGCTTGAGTTCCTGCGCAGCTGCAGCCACCAGACCGCTTCCCATGTAAAGGAAGCGGTTTTTTCTTTTCCAGGCGTCAAAACCAGCTCGAAAGGAAACACAAAAAAATGGAAAAAGAAAACAACGCCACCAGAGAAAAGGTGACAATTCAATATCTTCTCAAAAAAACAAATTCGGGGGAGCCGATAACCATGCTCTCCTGCTACGATTACCCGAGCGCGTATTTCATGGAGCAGGCAGGAATAGAGATAGTCTCAGTCGGCGACAGTCTGGGGATGACCATCCTTGGTTACACCTCAACCCTGCCTGTCACAGTCGACGTCATGATTCCCCACGTCCAGGCTGTCAGGAAAGGTACGCCAAATGCCTGGTTGATTGGAGACATGCCGTTTATGTCCTACCACCCTTCGGTTGAGACAGCCATCAGAAACGCCGGCAGGTTCATGGCCGAAGGCGGATGTGATGGAGTCAAGCTCGAAGGAGGGTCGGAGATGCTGCCCCAGATTGAAGGGATAGTCAGGTCAGGAATCCCTGTCATGGGTCACCTTGGACTCAAACCGCAGAGTGCGTCAGCACAAGGCGGTTTCAGGCTTCAAGGCAAAACCAGCAATCAGGCAAAGAAAATCATTGACGACGCAAAAGCGCTTGAGGATGTTGGCTGCATGGGCATTCTGCTGGAAATGGTACCTGATCGGGTCTGTCAGTTGATCACCCAAAATGCCTCCATACCGATAATCAGCCTTGGCTCAGGACCTTTCGCCCATGGGCAGCTCCTCATTTACCACGACATGTTTGGACTCTACCCAAGGTTTCGTCCAAAAATGGCAAAAGTCTTTGGCAACGCCGGACAGGTAATCTGCGATGGGCTTAAAGATTTTGTCGGTCAAGTGAAAAACAGGCAATTTCCAGAGCCATGCAACTGCTTTGGAATCAGTGACACTCAGTATGATGAGCTTTTGGCGTTGCTTTCGGAAGACAAAGTGAAGGCGGTAAAATGACTGATACCACCAAAACCGATACAATAGCCGTGCATTGTGGACTTTCACCAGACCCATCCACTCTTGCCGTGGGATTGAATGTTTGTCGGTCAAGCTCGTTTGTGTTCAAAAATGCAAGGCATGCTGCAGATTTGTTCAACCTCAAGGAGCAAGGCTACATCTATTCCAGGCTTGGTAATCCAACAAACGACGTGCTGGAGCAAAAAATCACACAGCTTGAGAATGGAACGGCGTCTGTTGCCGTCTCTTCAGGCACAAGCGCTATTTTTTATTCTGTAATCAACATCGCCCAGACTGGAGACGAATTTGTGTCCTCGTCAAGCCTGTATGGCGGAACCTTCACCATGTTTGACGCAATCCTGCCAAGCTTTGGCATCAAAGCTCGTTTTGCCGATGTCAGAAAACCCGAATCCTTTGAGCAACTGATAAACGCCAAAACCCGCTTTATCTACACCGAAACAATCGGCAATCCTTCGCTGGACGTGGCTGACTTGGACGCGCTTTCGGAAATTGCAGGAAAACACGGTCTCCCTCTGGTAGTCGATGCAACATTCACTACGCCAGCCTTGCTCAGGTCAATTGAGCACAGCGCAGACGTTGTCATCAATTCACTCACCAAGTGGATTGGCGGACATGGGTCTGCAATTGGTGGGATTGTCACAGACGCCGGAAAGTTTGATTGGAGCGACAAAAGATTCGAACTTTTCAACAAACCGGACAAAAGCTATCATGGTCTGACTTGGGCAAAAGACTTGCCGCAAAATCTGGCAGGGTCAGTTTTTGCTACACGATTCCGACTTGTTCCGCTTCGAAACCTTGGGGCCTGCCTTTCACCTGACAACGCCTGGATTTTTGCCCAGGGTTGCCAGACGCTCCATCTGCGCATGGCAAGGCATTGCCGAAACGCTTTAGCAGTGGCAAAGTTCCTTGAGAGTCACTCCAAGGTTGCCTGGGTCAGGTACCCCGAGCTTGAGTCTGACCCATCTCACAAGACAGCAAGCAAGCTCTTGAAAAATGGTTTCGGCGGGATGGTGGTTTTTGGCGTCAAAGGTGGGCGGGAGGCTGGCGAAAGGTTCATCAATTCGCTCAGGCTCTTCCTCCATCTGGCAAATGTCGGTGATGCCAGGTCGCTTGCCCTCCATCCTGCCAGCACAACTCACGCCCAGCTGACTGACGACTTGCAGGCTCAATGCGGCATAACGCCTGACATGGTCAGGCTTTCAGTTGGCCTTGAGAATACTGATGACATCATTGGCGATCTGGACCAGGCGCTTGCTAGGCTGGGACCAAGCTGATGCCAGTGGTAATCGACAAGAATCTGCCTGCCTTTGCTCAACTTGAGGGTGAGGGCAGGCATGTCCTGCCAAAAGGAGACTCAAAACCCAGGCTCAAAGTTACGCTTGTCAACCTCATGCCTACAAAAATTCAGACTGAGACTCAGTTTGCAAGGTTGTTAAGTCACTCACCTGAAACCGTGGGTTTGGAGCTTGTGCGCATGGAGACGCACCAATCCCAAAACACTGACAGCGGCCACATTGAGAGGTTCTACAAGCCTTCTACGTGGCTTTATGGCAACAAACCTGATGGAATCATTGTGACAGGCGCGCCCGTGGAGCTGCTGGAGTTTGAACACGTTGATTATTGGGAGGAGTTGAGCCGGTTGCTGGACTGGATTCCTGATAACGTGAAGTCTTCGATGTTTGTTTGCTGGGGAGCACAGGCTGCCATATACCGTTACTTTGGGATAGGGAAAAAATTGTTGCCAAAGAAACTCTTTGGTGTTTTTTCACATGAGATTTGCAGCCAAAATCACCCAATTACAGTGGGGCTTTCGAGCGGTTTTGCTGCTCCACATTCAAGGTATACGGAAAACACTAGGTTTGATATTGAATCAAACCCAAACCTCGAGGTTCTGTGCAAATCGGACAAAGCCGGTGTCTTGCTCTCCCTGGCAAGGAAATGGCAGATGTTTTTTATCTCAGGTCATCCGGAATACGACACCGGCACACTGAAAAACGAGTACCAGAGAGACAGGCAAAAAGGACTGGAAACGGCCATACCAGAGAATTACTTTGTGGACAATGATCCTGATGGATTTGTAAACAACATATGGGAACAAGCCGGTCGGATACTCTATTCCAACTGGCTTGCCCATTATGTTGCCAGGTAACCTCTAGAAAGAGGCTTTCACAATCCTTGCGATGTTGTCCGACCTGCCGAGTGTGTAGTAGTGGATGCCAGGCACTCCAGCTTTCATCAGTTCTTTTGACTGGGCAACTGCCCACTGGATGCCTGCTTCCCTTGCCTCCCGGTCGGTTCTGCATCTTTTTATTTCGTTTGTAAGCTCATTTGGAATGTCTATGTGGAATGTCTGCGGCAGAAGCTTGATGTCATTCAGCATTGAGATTGGTTTTATGCCTGCAATGATTGGCACGGTTATGCCAGCATCCCTGCACTCTTTTTCAAACCTTAAAAACTTTGAGTTGTCAAAAAACATCTGGGTGACAATGTAGCTTGCGCCTGCGTCAACCTTTGCCTTAAGATTCTCTATGTCAGCCTGCCTGTTTGGCGCCTCAAAGTGCTTCTCAGGATAACCGGCTACACCAACGCAAAAGTTGGTTGGTGTTGTGTCTTCAAGCGTGTCCTCAACGTACTTGCCCGAGTTCATGGCAACAATCTGGCCAACAAGTCCGCTGGCGTTCTCGTGGCCGTCCTTTTCGGCAACAAATCTTCTTAAACCCTTCTGTGGATCGCCACGTAGTGCAAGAACGTCGTCTATGCCAAGAAAATTCATCTCAATGAGGGCGTTTTCAGTCTCTTCTCTGGAAAACCCACCACACAAAAGATGTGGCACAACCGTGATGTTGTACTTGTACTTGACTGCTGCAGCCAGAGCAATGGTTCCAGGTCTGATTTTTACAATCTTTTTCTCAAGCAGTCCATCCGGACGCTCAATATACTTGGTTTCGTTCCTATGAGTGGTAAAGTTGATGTATGCAGGTGCAAACTCCATCAGCCTGTCGATGGCTGCATAGATTTTTTCTATGCTGTGCCCTTTAAGTGGCGGGAGCAGCTCGAAGGTGAACAGCGTGCCTTTGTTTTTTTGGATGATGTCGATGACGCTCACTGTTCCACCTCGGTTTCCAAGACATCGATCCCCTGGGCAATCCACTTGGAAAGCCTGGACATGGCGATGTTTTTCCGTCTTGAATAGTCTTCTAGCTGGTCAGCGCAAATCATGCCAACACCGAAGTTTGTTGCGTCTGAGTTTTCAAAAATGTACCCGCAAACTGAGGAAACCGGAGTCATGGCAAAATTCTCAGTCAAACCAATGCCAATTTCTCGTGGTGCGTTCAGAAGGTCAAAGATGGCCTGTTTTTCAGAGTGGTCAGGGCAGGATGGATATCCAGGGGCTGACCTTATGCCAGCTAATTTTGGCTTGTCGTTTGAGTCATCAGGCCAATTCTCTGATATTGTTTGATGAGCAAAACAGGCAAGTGCTTCTGCCAGCCTGTCAGCAAGGAGTCCTGCCATTATCTGCTCGTAGGGGTCGTTACCGAATGCTTCCCTGTCAAGTTTTGCCGTGACAGCAAAAATTCCAATTGCATCCATAAAACCCGAGTCAGCTGGTGCAATAAAATCGGCAAGGCACAGGTTTGGCAAATTGTCATTTCTTGACTGCTGGTTGCGAAGAAACCGCAAAAACCTTGGTTTTTGGCTGCCAAGAATTTCCACATCATCGCCAACCGAGTTGGCAGGCAATATCGCCCACCTTGAGAAAAGCTCGATGAGCCTGCTTTCCTCCATCCTGTCAAGCAGAATGTTCGCTTCGGAAATGAGTTTTTCAGCTTGCCCGCCTGAATCGGGATTTTGAAGGTTCAGACTCCAGGCATGAACAAAAAACTTCCAGTCGATGAGTTCCCGGATTTGCGAAATCTTCAGATGTTCGGTCTTTGCCACTCCTGGAAAACTTGCATGTGGCAGCCTTGCGTTATCCATAATCCAAGGCAGTTTGTTTTCCCTAGCTTCTTCTATGGAAAGGCAATGTTGGGCATTTGAAGGGTTTGAATATTGTTTGCGAAGCATCGCCTGCTTTGTCCTCAGACTGTCCAGGTAGTCGAGGTTTTTGGAGAGAATGGATGATAGGATTACAGGCACTTGGGAAGCATCTCTTGCGTGCACGACCGTGTTGCTGCAGGCTGTTGCGATCTTGACAGCCGTGTGGGCTGGTGATGTTGTTGCTCCTCCTACAAGCAGAGGCGTTTTTATATGCTTGTCTTCAAACACCCTTGCCACGTGAACCATTTCCTCAAGCGACGGGGTGATAAGCCCGCTAAGTCCTACAGCATCAGCCTGCTCGGAAACTGCTTTTTCGGCGATGGTTTCAGCAGACACCATCACACCAAGATCCACCACTTCAAAGTTGTTGCAGGAAAGAATGAGACTGACGATGTTTTTGCCTATGTCATGCACGTCGCCCTTGACGGTTGCAAGAACGATTTTACCAGCTTTTTTTGATATGCCAGAACCGCTCTCGGACTCAATGAACGGGACTAAGGCATTGACAGCTTTTCTCATCACCCTAGCGCTTTTGACCACCTGTGGCAGGAACATCTTGCCAGCGCCAAACAGCTTTCCGACCTCGTCCATTGCCTCCATAAGGGGACCTTCGACAATGTCGAGAGTCCTCGGAAAGGTTGCCCTTGCCTGAAGGACATCGGCTTCGATGTTGTCGTCCATTCCGGTGACCATGGCTCTTTTGATCCTGTCAAGCAATGGCAGCTGGGGTGTGTCTTTCTGGGTTGTTTTTTCCTGTTTGGTGGCAGAAATGCTTTGAGCATAGGAAACAAGTCTGTCGGTTGCATCGTTTCTTTTGTTGAGAACCAAATCCTCGGCCAGTTCAAGCAACTGTGGCTCTATCTGATCATAAACCTTTAGCATGGCTGGGTTGACAATACCCATGTCCAGACCAGCCTTTATTGCGTGATACAGGAAAACCGAGTGCATGGCTTCCCTGATGGCGTCGTACCCTTTGAATGCGAAAGAGAGGTTGCTTATGCCACCACTTGTTTTGACAAAAGGCAGATTCTGCTTCACCCATCTGACAGCCTCGATGAAGTCTACCGCGTAGTTATTGTGTTCATGAATTTCAGTGGCGATTGCCAGCACATTTGGGTCGATGATTATATCTTCGGCAGGAAAACCGATTTCTTCTGTCAGCAGCTTGCAGCTCCTGTTGGCAACGTCAATCTTTTTTTGATAGGTGTCCGCTTGGCCGTTTTCGTCAAACAGCATGACAACAGCGCATGCCCCAAGCTCTCGAATTATTCGTGCTCTCTCAAGGAACACAGCCTCGCCTTCCTTCAAGCTTATGGAGTTGACGATAGGTTTGCCCTGGACACACTTTAGAGCGGATTTTATAACCTCCCAGCTGGAGGAATCGATCATGACTGGAACTTTTGCAATGTCCGGCTCGGAGGCGATCAGATTGAGAAAGTCAGTCATGGCTTTTTTGGAGTCGAGCAAAGCCTCGTCCATGCAGATGTCGATGACCTGGGCTCCGCCTTCGACCTGACTTCTTGCCACCTGAAGCGCTTCCTGGTGTTTGCCTTCGCGGATGAGCCTGGCAAATTTTGCTGAACCGGCAACATTTGTGCGTTCGCCGATGTTTACAAAATTAGTTTCTTTCGATATTGTCACAGGCTCAAGCCCGGCAAGCTGTGTTTGCTGTGGAAGGTTTGGAAGAACTCTGGGTTTGCCAGATTTTGCCAGCTTGGCAATCTCCCTGATGTGGTCAGGAGTTGTGCCACAGCATCCACCGACAATGTTGACCCAGCCGTTGTCGATATACTCCAAAACGTAGCCAGCCATCACAGACGGTGTCTGGTCATAACCGCCAAAGCTGTTTGGCAAGCCTGCGTTCGGGTGCACAGAGACGAAGTGGCTTGTTTTATTCGATAATTCCTCAACAAACGGTTTCAGCTGCTGCGCACCAAACGCGCAGTTGAGCCCAATGCTCAAAAGTGGAAAGTGGGAGACAGATATGATGAACGCTTCAAGCGTCTGTCCGGACAGTGTCCGTCCGCTCGAATCGGAAACGGTTGCTGAGACCATGACCGGAATGACCTTGCCGGTCTGTTTTTTGAGCTGGCTTATGGCATAGAGGGCTGCCTTGCAGTTGAGCGTGTCAAACACAGTCTCAACCAAAAACAGGTCAACGCCACCGTCTGCCAGTCCCTTTGCCTGCTCAAGGTAGGCGCAAGACAGCTGGTCAAAGGTCATCTGCCGCGCGCCTGGGTTTTCTACATCTGAAGACATCGAGCAGGATTTGTTTGTTGGGCCAATTGACCCTGCGACAAAGTGGTTTATTGTCCCTGTCAGGTTCTCAAACTCGCAAACACATTCTTTGGCAAGCTTTGCCGACTGGAGGTTCATCTGGTAAACCAAATCCTCCAGACCGTAGTCAGACATCGAAATCCTGTTTGCGTTGAAGGTATTGGTTTTGATGATGTTTGCGCCAGCCTCAAGGTACTGCCTGTGAATATTTTTTATGGCAGCGGGTTTTGTCAATGAAAGAAGGTCGTTGTTGCCCTTCTGGTTTGTCTGGCTGCACATGAGCATGTCACCTCTGAAATCATTTTCAGTCAGGCCAAGCCCCAAAATCATCGTCCCCATTGCGCCGTCAAGCACAAGGATTTGCTCTTTGAGTAGTTTAATTATTCCTTCTTCCATCCAAAACTCCTTTCTGCCATTGCAGGAAACAGACGCATTTTTGCTTTGTGTGTCCACAATCCTGACATGCTGGCAAGTTTCATGTGTATATAAGTTTAAGTTTCTAGCATTTTCATTGTCAAATATCAAGATTTGCAACAAATGCTCAACCAGAAATGATTTGTGAGGTATTGACTTGAAATTAAGCTGTTTCTTCTTAATAATGTCAGGAACATGAGCATACTGACAGCTATCGGAAACACTCCGCTTATTGAGATTTCAAGCCTCAATCCAAAGAAACCTTCCGTTAAGATCTTTGGCAAGCTTGAAGGCGCAAACCCTGGAGGTTCAATTAAGGATCGTCCAGCTTTTTCGATGATCCAGACTGCCGTAAGGAATGGCCAGCTTAAACAAGGCCAGACCATTATTGAGGCCACTTCAGGCAACATGGGCATCGCGCTGGTGACAATCGGCGCTGCCATGGGCTACAGTGTAACGCTGTGCATGCCTGAGTGCGTAAGCATTGAAAGAGTGAAAATTCTCGAGGCGCTTGGAGGGCACGTAATACTGACGCCTGCAAAGCTTGGCACTGATGGCGCAATCGCCAAAGCTGAGGAAATTGCTGTCACAGACAAAGAGAAATACTTCCACCCAAACCAGTTTGACAACCAGTGGAACTGGAAAGCCCATTACTGCACGACTGGTCCAGAAATACTCAAGCAAACCGATGGCTGCATCACTCATTTTGTCGCAGGCATGGGAACCACCGGAACGCTGATGGGCGTATCCAGATTCATAAAGGAGATAAGACCGGACGTAAGGATCTGTGGAGTAGAACCGGTTGTTGGTCACAAAATTCAGGGATTGAAAAATATGACCGAATCAAAAAAACCTGGCATCTATGACCCAAATTTGCTCGATTCGGTCATCTCTGTCAACGATGACGAAGCATTCGAAGCCACAAGACAGCTGGCACTCAAAGAAGGGCTGTTTGTCGGCATGTCAAGTGGAGCCGCAATGGTTGGCGCTCTCAAGATTGCCAGCTCCATTGAGAGCGGTTGCGTTGTGGCTATCTTCCCTGACAGAGGCGACAGGTACCTGTCTACCAATCTGTTCAAGTCGTTCTGCTCAAAATGCCCACCATGAGGTTTTCCAGTGCTGGCAAGTTCCTGACTAAATAATCATGGACAATTTGATTTGATTTGAAGAAAAACCAGTCCATCATACAAATGAACCAAACTGCAAGATAAACGTATAGTAGATGTGTTGCTGGAGGTTTAAAAATGATCAAACGATTTTTGCCTTTCGTAGTTTTTGGGTTGTTTCTGACGTTAATTTCCTCTGTACACGCAGTGGATTATGACTATTTTGGTGTTGTTTGGTCAAAAACAGCGGGGGATCATCATTTTGGTTTGGTAATTGACAACGGATATTTGTACACATCAGACTACAACGGTCTTTTCTGCATTAACATAGAAACAGGAGAAACAAAGTGGTGTATAAAGACAGAGTTCGAACCGTATAATGCTGTTTTTAGGAATGTTGACAACAACCCGAAGCTTACAAAAACAACTATTTCATTTATTACCACAATGGGCATCTATGGTTACGACAAAGCAACAGGAAAGCAGAAATGGTTTGTTAGTTGTAAACCGAAATCCGATCTTTCAAATCCGGTGAATAACATTTCAATCATCAATTTTTTCGATAAGATTTGCCTCATCGATCTAGAAAAAGGCACATTTATCAGAACAATCCCATTGAAAGATAGCGTAGGCCAAGACAGGATAGTATTCAGAAATAAAAACTTTGCTGTATTTGTCAATTACACTCACATAGTTATTTTAGATCTGGTAAACAATGATATTTTCTTGTCAGAACTATTGCCTGAACCATGCCATTTTAAACCCGTCCCTCTCTTTGATGGCAACATGCTCTACTACTATTCCAGAAAAGATAAACAGGTAATGGTCAATTGCTACGACCTTGTTAAACGCACAATCGTCTGGTCACAAAACATCGATTTCCAGTCAAACATGCTCATTTCTGGCAACAAACTTGTGGCAGGCAAGGTTTGTTTGGACAAAAACAACGGCAAAATCCTTTGGAAGAATGACCAGATTGACTTTTCTTCTGTAAACTGCCTGTGTGACGATCGCATAACTGCATTTCTCGATAATGGTGACTATGTCATATTCAAGCTCGATACTGGTGAAATAACCTGCAAAGACACCAGACTAGAAGAGTTGGGCGATGACAGAAGCATTTCGTCGTTTCCCATATATCACAAAGGCAACATCTATATGACAACTGGTTCTGCCATTTACAAGTTCGGTGCAAACGTCAGCACTGTCTCAGTCACCGTTGGCAGTAATTATTCTTTAGTTGGCAAGCAAAAAGTGTTCATTGACGATAAGCCGTTTGTAAAAAACGGTGCTTTATACATTAATCCAGTTACAATCATTGAGCCTTTAGGTGGAAGAGTTGGTGGGTTCAGCACGAAACAATACAAAAACTGCATATATAATGACAAAGTGGTGAGGCTGCTAAAAACAAAATCAGATTCAAAAGACAACAATGTAATTGACGGTTGTATCGAGGTCAACAATACAATCTTTGTCCCTCTGCGCAAACTCACTGATGCATTCAACCTAAAACTGAAATGGGATACAAAAACCAAGACAGCTACTATTACAAAATGAAAGCTAACACCACAACCACCACAACAGTCACCACATACTACTACCACTATGACCTTCATGGCAATGTGATTAGAGTCACAAACTCCTCAGGCACAACAGTAATCCAGTACACCTATGACCAGCTGGGCACAATTGTTGCTGAAACCAACGCCAACTCCATCTACAACCCATTCACCTACATGGGTGAAGCACAAATAATCCATGATGATGAGTTTGACACCTCAGGCACCACTCCCAAGACCGGCCTCTACTCCTCAGGCTCAGGCTACTACAACCCCCACACAGGGACATTCCTTGGTGGTTCAGGTGCACCAACAGATATGAATCCTGTGTCAAATTCTCCTGAGGCCTTTATGGCAAGAGTATCTCGACCTTTGATGCAGGCTGCAGAAATGGCGCAAGAAGCCCAAGAATCCACTGTGACACCGATCATAGATGTTTCTTCTAAGAACAAACTGAATACAAATTTAGAATCGCAGATGCCAGAAGAGGAAAATAACTCGGATGATAACTGTGGCCCTTCATTTACCGACGATACCGATGCGCCTCCACAGATGTTGCCGCCGATAACCTATAAAGTTTCTGGGGATAGCTCTACTACAGTTGCTATTTCTGATTCAAAAAGTGATGATAAAAAGAAAGATGGTCCAGAAAGTATGGGCGGTCAAGAAGGCGATACAACTGTAATTACTGACGAAAAAGGGAAAGTTGTCGCTCGAGTTGATAAAAATGGCGAATTACATATTTATGATAAAGCCGGTAAAGAAATAACAGATAAGAAAAAGAAGCAAGACAGATGGAATGAGATATGCAAAAATGTTGACAAGGGCAAAGGCAAAGCTAGGTTTTTTGATTCCGATGGTAAACCCTGCAGTGGATCGATAGGAATGAAGATGAGCGATGGAACCTGGACCGGTATTTTTGTTGCATATAATTCAGAAATAAAAGATAAAAGTAAACAGTTTACAACAAGCGTAAGGACAAATGGGAGTGCAGCAGATTTTGGATTAAAAAATAAAACTACATATGGAGAAACAAATGATTATCCTGGAGGAACAAGCGAAATACATGATTTTATGTATGATGAACAAGATGCAGATCCCAGTAAAGTAGGGGAAGAAAAACCTTTAGAGGAGGGAGATTTTTCTGCTGGTGATTTTATTACTACTAGACGTGAAAGTAATGGCAATACTGTAGCGTCTGCTGGAAGATACATCAATGGTTCTTTTCATAAAGCTGTTGGGGTAACGGACACAACTATACGTGATTCTACAGGTAGAGCACAAAGTTTTGATCGATCAAAGAATTATTATACCAATCCTTTGTTAAAGAAATCTGCAAATGGTGTTTTTTACTACGATTTAAATAATGGTAGGTTAAAGAAGATAAAATAACTTGGGAACAGGGGGAATATGAAGTATACAAAAATTGCTCTAATACTGTCGCTGGTTTTCTTTTTAGTATCTTTTCGAGCAGTCAACACTAAAACAGAGAGACTGATAAAGTTCACGATAAACGCCTACTCCACGACTGTTTCAGGTGCTAACGATGATAAAGTGATAGAATTTGAAAAACCAATTCAAATTCTAAAAATTGATGATAACTCTGTCCAAATGACGAAAATTAAGGTTGTCAAAGACAACGATGGTAGAAATTACAACATGCCAGTTTTGGATTCAAATGGAGACCCTGAATTCGTCAATCTCAATGATAAAAAAGAGGTCAATCTTTATGCACGCTTCCTGTTCAATAATTCATTAAACATGAAAATCTCAGGTTACGATAAAAAGCTTCAGATAAACATCATTTCGAAACTTGTTGGCTCGGAAATATATTGGGTTTTTTGCGATTCCAATGGTGCAATAAAAAAGGGTAGAAATGATTTCATTGATATTGATTGCGATAACAGTTATTTAGAAGATAACTGTAACTCAATATTCATTATCGATGAAGATTTGTATTACCAGGTTGAGAAATATTGTATCAACGGTTATGTAACTACAATGAGTGAACCCATAAACCCAGACAATTTTCCTGATATAAAGAACAAGAAGTTGCTAGGCTGGAGAAACTTCTGCACTAACACAGATTCGAGTTATTTCTTTACAGAAAACGCAGGGCTTGGATTTCTTGAAATGTGCTTAAATGATAATTTCCCCGAAGCTATTATCACATCAAATGGTGTGGTGCGTGGTACTTTATATCCAAGTGCCGAAATGGTTGATCAGAAATTATATGTAGATGCTTATCTGGTGGCTTTTCAGCTTGGCGGTGCTCTAGAAGTGCATGCAAACGGGAATTATTATATTTTCAAGATGCTGATTCGCGAAAGTGAAGAGAACATAAAACTTAAAGAGTTGAAATTCTCAATTGAGTCAAACATTGCGCATTTGGATGGAGAGAAAGTTGAGTTGTCGGCACCTCCATATGAACATGAGGATTCAAAGTCTGTTATGATTGCTTTAGTGGATATAGAAAGATTCTTCAATGTGAAACATCATTATAGACCGACAAACAAATCACTTTTAATCGAAAGATTCCAAAATTATCGAAACTGAGAGGAAGCAATACTTTTTTACAGGAGAGATGGAGAAAGCCATGCATGCCAATGCAGGATCCGGATGAGACCACAAGCCTTACCTACTCATCTGACAACAACCTCACCCATGTTGAATTGCAATGACATAGACTTCGAGTATGACGCAGCAGGCAGAAGAGTGGAGAAGACATTCAATCATCGTGAAATCTCCAACATTATGACCACTATGCGTTCACCTTACAACTCGGTTCATTTATCATGATAGTCTGGTGATTACCTTCGAAAATGGCTTGTGTCAGATGTCTCATGGTGGGCATTTTGAGCAGAACGACTTGAACAGGTTTGTCGACTGGTATCTGTTCCCTCTGTTAGGGAAGATAGCCACGACACAACCACACTCAATGGAGTTAGGGTTGGTTTCAGAGACAATGGAACCCAGCTGGTCATATGTGTACTGGATTACTGTAGTGCCTGAGGAGTTTGTGACTCTTATCACATTGCCATGCAGGTCATAATGGTAGTAGTAGGTTGCAGATGTTGTCTGCTGGGTGTTCTGGTCTTCAATGTAGTACTCAAAGGATATTGGACGGGAGTTGGCACCAAGGTGTATGCGCATCTCATCGTCCTTGGTGGTGGTAGTTACTGGGTCTCCTTCACCATCATCTACTGTCTGTGTCTGGTCTATTTCAATGGTTGTTATCTGGGAACCTATCTAAACCTCTCAATCAAAAATGATTTATCGCTTGCTCGATAATAATAATTTAGCTTTATGGCTGCCAACGCATCTTTCAATGGTATCATTGAAGTGTAATTCCAGCCATAACTTGTATCAATGATGGGCGCTTCAGAGAAAGTAAATTCTTTCTCATTAATATAGTATTTGTTGCTGCCATCGGGTATTCGAATGTGAATGCTCTCTAGAGGTGTAGATAAATTCTTGTTGATATACAAGTATATATCCCAAATTCGCTCTTTTGTGTCATGTACAATAGCGCAGTCCGTTGACTTAAATATATTATACATCGATACCATTGCAGTGGAATTTTTAATTGTCAACGATTCATTGAATTCAGTTTCATATCCCTGAAGAATAACCTTCTTTTTGTTTGCAAAGAGACAAAGATATCCCTTCAATTTTGTGTCAAGATGCTGATAACAATGCTGAGCTAGGATATCATTAATCCCAACAACATAATCGTTATTCTTGGACATAATATCAGGATTAAAAGGCTCCGAGGAAGATTGTTTAAGATTCCCCTTGTCAACATTGAAATAGTCATTCTCAAAATTGATTTTTGAAACTACAAGTGTACGATCATTTAGTTTTGTTATGTTTTCTTGTCGCGTGATCAAGTATGTCGAAGGGAAACTGAAGAAAGTTCGTGTAATCACTTGCTCAGCTTTGTTTTTTGAATAGTCGACAAATGAAATCGCAGCCAAATTCATACCATCAACGTACAACTCGAGTTTGTTATCAATGATATTAGATAGCCATTTTGGGTAGTCATCAAGAGTGTAATCGATTTGTACAGGGTTTCCATATTCATCCATAATAAGGCCAAATACTTGTTTATTGTTCTTATTTTCTATTACCCCGGTTTTATATATCATCAATCGATTATCGCTATGGTACTCAAGCAGTGGTAGAGGTTTTTCAAGTTTTATGTACGATATCTTGCTACCGTCAATGATAACATTAGAGTCTGTCATAATTCTAAGGATTAGGTTGTTATTGCTCGTTCTAACCGATTGTATTTGTTTCGGGGTCGCAAACCCCGAATAACAACTTATTATGCATATCATCAAGATTGTGATTATTTTTTTCATTTGCCACCTCGCATGATTATTATTAGGGTACTAACCAAAAACCGCCATTGCCTGATATAACATATCGATTATGAGCCCAAAGTGAAGGTGAAAAACTATATAAATTACATCTTAATGCACCGTTATAGGAACCACCAGTAGTATATACTGCAAAGGCATATGGATCAGATGCATCGGTTCCTTCATGAACCCATGTTATCATTCGAGCCATATTGCCATTGCGATCAATTGGCATATCCTTCATAGCAAAATCATTAATGTTACCTTCACCAACAGATATATTGCCAGATTTATCTGTGAATATGCCTCTCCAACCACCTGCATCATCGATCTGCATACCTATGCAACCCCAAGTTTTATTTCCTTTAGTATCATAAAATGAGATATTATTGATTTTACCATTTTGAACAAGATCGCATATCTTGTTCCATGCAGCAACTTTAGCACTTTGATCCCACCAGTTTACAGGAGAACTACTTAATCTTTCACCGGTTGTTGGGTCTACATCAAACAAGAATACTTGTTGTGGATCCCCAGCATATTTACTTTTGGTTTGGCATGCAATTATTTCACCTTGACTATTACGAATTACCCAAGTGTATTGTGAAGCATCATCTGAGGGGTCCTTATCATTTGCTATCTGATACTCAAGAGCCATTTGCGCAACGTCTGCCAATAGCTGACGACTCGGTTGAATTAGATTCTCTTTGCCTCTGTCTTCGTTGATTTTTCTAACGCCAGGATCAATGGATCCCTCATCGATAATCTCAAACGTAGGGAGTTTTCTTTCAACTGAGCCACTACCACCTCCAGGATTCTCTCTTACATCTTCTTTCTGTCTTCTCTTCTCCTCAGCTTCCTTCATGGCGGCTGCCCATCTCGTACGGTTTTCCCAAGACCGTTTCAATCTTTCTTCGTATTCTTCATCTGATTCATTCAACCTTCGAGCTTCATTACCCCAACTAAGATCAACAAAAGAAGCCGTGCATTGCACCGGTGCTATCGCTTCTTCCACTACCGGAGCATTTGTTGTGGTTGGCTCAGGTTCGACATCAATGGATGCAGCTACAGTCTTGGTAGAGGGTACACCACCAGCAACAGCAGCAATTCCTGCATGTGCTCCAAGCTGTGAGGCAGGTTTTGTGCTCTGTGCTGTCGGTTCTTCAGCAGAGGTGGATGTTGGGTTTGAGGATGCTGGTGCACCTGAACCACCAAGGAATGTCCCTGTCTTAGGGTTGTAGTAACCTGAACCTGAGGAGTAGAGGCCAGTCTTTGGTGTGGTGCCTGAGGTGTCAAACTCATCATCATGGATTATTTGTGCTTCACCCATGTAGGTGAATGGGTTGTAGATGGAGTTGGCATTAGTTTCAGAGACAATAGTACCCAGCTGGTCATAGGTGTAGGAGATGACTGTTGTGCCTGAGGAGTTTGTGACACGAATGACATTGCCATGAAGGTCATAGTGGTAGTAGTAGGTGGCAGATGTTGTCTGCTGGGTGTTCTGGTTCTCAGTGTAGTACTCAAAGGATATTGGACGTGAGTTGGCACCAAGGTGTATGCGCATTTCATCGTCTTTGGTGGTTGTAACAAGAAAGTATGATTTATACATTGTCTCCAGCAGCAATTAAATATTTCTTTTGCGTGCTGTCGT
Organism: Caldisericia bacterium; assembly: GCA_017999835.1. GTDB lineage: Bacteria > Caldisericota > Caldisericia > JAAYUI01 > JAAYUI01 > JAGNLA01. The sequence goes on along the minus strand of JAGNLA010000017.1, from coordinate 7,809 downwards.
ATACTATACGGCATTTCGAAATTTTTCTCAAATCATCCAAGGAAATCATAATGCGATTGTCAATTCTGGTAATATATGCAGAAACGTATGATTCGTGTTCTTTTTTCATCCCCTTACCGATCAATGTTGCAATTGTAGCATTCTTTCTTGTGCAGTAATAATAATCTTCATTTGCATACCAAACTTTAATGTCAAGCTCACCGAGGACATTTATGGCATCTATGTATATTTTATTATCGTCTTTGCTAACAAAAGGAGCAACATTAAAGTAAACTTTATTATCGCCGTAACTGTATTCATTTTCACCGAGTGAGAAGGATATCCGATTGCACATTTTACCATAACACTCCAGGTATCCCTCGACCGAGGCGATATAAATTCTATTATCTGAAACGACAGGTTTAGAATAGTATTTAATACCTACGCCTGGTGGCGATGCAATATTTTCAGACCAAACCTTGTCACCATTATGGATGTCGTGAATTGTTAGGCACCATGGAGAAAAAACATATAATTTTTCATCTAAGATTACAGAATTACACACATAATACCCATGATCCCAGATTACTTTGCCTGTTAGAAAATCTATGCACGTTGACCCAACAAAGATTTTATCGTTATATAAGATAGGGTACATGGAACCGCCATGATATTTTGTTTCCCAAAGCAAATCGCCGTTGACAAGTGAAATACATTTGGCATTGCCTATAAGTACGATAAGCATTTTGTTGTCGTGTACCAACGGTGAAGAGATGCGATTGTTATCTACATATTTCTTCCAAAGATATCTTTTAGTTGTCAAGTTGTATCTCGATAATTGCCCTTTATTTAAATCTGTGAAGATAACGTCATCATCAATAATGCGCATATTTAATACTGGCTCATCCAATAACCACTCTTCGATTGTTTCTACTTTATCTAAATCAAGCAACACAAGTTTTTTTCTGTTGTTCAGAAAATAATATTTGTTAGATATCCGAATTGGTTCAGAAACCACCGACATGTCTACTGTCCAAATCGAGTTACCGTTATTCTTGTTTAAACAGATAATATTCTCTCCATTGTATATGACCTTATCATTGTAAATAATAGGAGTTGTGTTTTGATAGAACGTATTGTTTGTTTTATTTGTCCATAGAATTCTACCTGTATTTTTATCAATGCAGAAAACGTAATTCAATTTGTAACTGTAAATGTTATTATCATCTATTGTCATTTGAAAGGGTATCGTATTATAGTCTTCAGTATTTTGTGACCAGATTGTCACATATGCATCACTTTTTGCTTGCCCATTCAATGCTATAGTCATTATTATTGCCAGTATTGCTTTCAGCATCTTTCTCCAGCCTTCCTTTACCTCATGGATTACATCTTTTTACTTTAATCCTTAATCCTGGATAAATTGTGATATCATAAATAAACCACCATAATGGATAGAAATCATTACCAAGGCTAGGATTGAAAAATATTTTTTTATAGAAATAGCCTTCTTTATCCAATAACCCTCTTCCGGTACATTTACCATCATTATAGACATTAAATTCGCCATTGACTGTTGTAACAATGACATTGCCAGATTTAACCAATTCACCGTCAACATGCCCACACGCTGGCGCTCCTAAACCTTTTGGTAGCAAAGGCTTGCTTGTATAAGCTGAACCATCTGTTTTCAACAAAAACTTAATGACAAGCATATGGTTGTAATCTTTATACTCACTATTTACGTTCATCTCACCACCAACTATAAGTATAGAAACATTTTGTCCCCCAAAAACATTACAATGCAGTTTATCTTTATTACCACAAAGAAATAGACCTATTGTTTGGCACCCAAATAACCACACATCATCTGGGTTGCTTGTATCTACCTGCTTTCCGTAGTCAGGATCGTTAAGCTGTCCATTATGGAAGAATTTTGGTGCCTGCCCTTTCAATTGGTATCCAACCACACCAATTCTATCTTTACCCCATATATCTGTCCATATCATCCACTCAAGATTCATCGCTATCAACATATCAATATAATCGTCGCTATAGCCTTTTTCTTCTGTAAGACCGTACTTTTCTCTATATTCTTTTCTATTCTTATCTTTTTCTTCCTTGGAAAGCTTATCATATGCTTTCTTCTTGTCTTCGTATCCTATCCAAGGATTATTGTTTGCAGTCTGGCTTTCTTTTTTGGGATATATAATAACTATCTCATCCCAGTAATCTCCTATTGTTTGATTTCCAGGATCTTGGCTTGAACTGTGGCTAAAGAATGTGTCACCAGAATCACTACCGATATCTTGTCCGTAGAATCTCCATCTTCTTATAATCTTAAATATTGGAAAATCATCATAACGCATGTATGGAGGAGGTTCCAACTCGAGAGTTTCTAATTCAGGTTCCGATGCTTCTCCTCCTTGATCTATCCCCTCAAGTGGGTCAGCCGGAGAGACATCAGTAGATGAGGCACAACCTGCTGAAGATGGAACACTGCCAGCTGTGGATGATATTGCTGCATGTGCTCCAAGCTGTGAGGCAGGCTTGGTGCTCTGTGCTGTCGGTTCTTCAGCAGATGTAGATGAGGGGTTTGCAGATGCTGGTGCACCTGAACCACCAAGGAATGTCCCTGTGTGTGGGTTGTAGTAGCCTGAGCCTGAGGAGTAGAGGCCGGTCTTGGGAGTGGTGCCTGAGGTGTCAAACTCATCATCATGGATTATTTGTGCTTCACCCATGTAGGTGAATGGGTTGTAGATGGAGTTGGGGTTGGTTTCAGACACAATCGTGCCCAGCTGGTCGTAGGTGTACTGAATTACAGTTGTGCCTGAGGAGTTGGTGACCCTTATCACATTGCCATGCAGGTCATAGTGGTAGTAGTAGGTAGCGCTGGTTGTCTGCTGGGTGTTCTGGTCTTCAATGTAGTACTCAAAGGATATTGGACGGGAGTTGGCACCAAGGTGTATGCGCATCTCATCGTCTTTGGTGGTGGTAGTTACTGGGTCTCCTTCACCATCATCTACTGTCTGTGTCTGGTCTATTTCAATGGTTGTTATCTGTGAGCCTATGTAGTGGTACTTGTATGTGGTGACTGTTGTTGTGGTTGTGGTGCCACTGGTTACGTAGGTTGTGAATGTCTTCTCCACTCTTCTGCCTGCTGCGTCATATTTGAAGTCTATGTCATTGCCATTGGTGAGGTCAACATGGGTGAGGTTGTTGTCGGAAGAATAGGTGAGGTTTGTGGTCTCATCCGGGTCCTGCATTGGCATGCATGGCTTTCTCCATCTCTCCTGTCTGTCCCAGTTGGCTTTGTTGGGTAGCATTGAGTATATGGTAGCATCCAAAAGTGATATGTCAGCTACACTTGGGAGATAGGGTGAGAGGTAGTGCCACTTAGATATTGGCTTTGGAGCGTAGTCAGAAGGGTAGTGGGTCATAAGGAGGTTGGAGTTGTTTACGGTATTGTTGCGGGAGGAGGATTGGGAGTCTTTACTGGCAAGCAGTGGCTGTGGGTAGAATACATTGATTGTGGTGCAGTTGCCGTTGTTGTCATAGGTGTAGGTGTCATATGCGTTGCTTGGCCTGTCAACACGGGTCAGTTCGTCTGCTGCGTTGAAGGTGAGGTAGTTAATTACTGAGCCTGTTTGCATCTGGGTACGATTGCCCCTTGGGTCGTATGTGTAGGTTGTGTCGTTGGTTGTGCCTGGGCGGTCAATGAAAGTGAGACGGTTGAGTGCATCATATGTGTAGGATATTGAGTCACCGCCAACTGTCTCGCTGGTGACGTTGCCATTGGCATCATAGGCGTAGGGCAGGTTGAAGATTGTGTTGTTGTTGCTGTCCTTAAGCTCAATTGCTGTCATCCAGCCACGGGTGTTGTAGGTGTAGTTGGTGTTGGTGGAGTTTGGATAGTCAATACGCGTTACCCATGAGGCATCGTTGTAGGTGTAGGATGTTGTCTGGGAGGAGCGGGTGGCTGTGGACATCCTGCCTGAGGTGTCCCAGGTGTAGGATCTGGAGTCACCTTCAGCTGACAGCCCGGTTATCATGGACTCTGCATTGTAGGTGAGTGTGTGGGTGAAGTCGTACGGGTCGTCAGTGGAGGTGAGTCTGCCTATGTCGTCATATGTAAAGTCAGATGTTCCGACAAGGTCAGTAAAGTGAGTCATACGGTTGAGGGAATCATATTCAAAGGTGATGTTCTGGCTGTTTGGCATGGATATCTGGGTCAGAAGGCCAACATCATCATATGTGAAACTGAAACTCTGACTCTTTCTGTCAGTCACTGAGGAGACAATGCCATTTGTGTAGGTGACTGAGGCTGAGTGACCAAGCTCGTCTGTGAAGCTGTTGACACGGCTGGCATTGTCGTAACCGAAGTTAACGGTTGGTGGGTTGGCTGTCGGTGGTTTCTTGACCTGGGTGACCATGGAGTTGTCGTTGTAGACGTACTCACGGACATTGTTGAGCGGGTCGGTTATCCTTGTGAGGCGGTAGATTGAATCATACTCATAGTCCCATTCGTTGCCTCTCCTGTCACGGAATGTTGTGACGTTGCCAACTGCATCATATGTATTTTGGATATAGTTGTTTGCCGGGTCGTATGCTCTTGTCAGACGGTTGAGGGTATCATACTCAAAGGTGCTCTCATTCCCAAGAGGATCAGTTACCGAGGTGATGTTGCCGTTGAGGTTGTACTCGTATGTCTGGCTCTTGGCATTTGAGTCTTCAGAGTTGGCCATGAGGCCATCGATGTTGTAGACGAATTCTTGGGCTGCTGTTGTCGGACCATCGAGGGTGAGGAGTTTGCCAGCGTTGTTCCATGTTCTTGTCCACTCATCTCCAAGAGCTTCCACATGCGGTTGAGGTCGTCATAATAAAATTCGGTGTACTTGCTCTGGGCATTGGTTATTTTTGTGACGGCTCCGTTGTTGTTGTAATCTACTGTTGTTGCATGGCTCTTGGCGTCTGTCACGGTTGTCAGCCTGTTGAGGCTGTCGTATGCAAGTGTTGTGACTTTGTCTCTTGGGTCAGTGATTGTCAGGATGTTTGAGTTGTTGTCATACGTAAACTCTGTCTCTTCACCTGTTGGGTTGGTGACCTTTGTCACCCTGCCAAGGGTGTCATATGTGTAGCTTGTGCGTTTGTCCATTGGGTCGTCAACCCAGTCAATCTTGCCGTCTGCACGTCTGTGCATTTCAACTTCTTTGCCAAGATCGTTTGTTATCTTTGTCAGATTGCCATTAAAGTCATATGTATAGACAGTGTCGCCACCGAGAGGGTCTGTTTCTTGAGTGAGTCTGCCTACTGCGTCGTAAGTGTATGACCATACGGTGTTTTGTGGGCTTGTGGCCGTAAGGAGTTGACCCTTGTCATTGTATGTATATGTCCAGGTGTTGCCCATTGGGTCGGTGTAGGTTTCCACCAAACCGGTGTCATCTGTTGTGTACTCGTACTCTCTGCCGGCAGGGGAGGTGACAACTGTTGGATAATTGGAAGCGTCATAGTTTAAGCCCCATGTTGCCGTGCCTGAGCCTGTCGGGCTTGGGGTTGTTGTGCCGGTAAGTAAACCACTTGTGTATGAATACGCTGTTGACTGGCCAAGGTCATTGGTAACTGAGGCGAGGAGGTTGTTTGTGTAGGCAAAGGTTGTTGTGTTGCCTCGAGCGTCAGTGTATGAGGTCAGGTTGTTGCTAACATCGTATGCAAATGACTGTGAGATGCTGCCTGGTCTTGTTATTGAGATGAGGTTGCCGTTTGTGTCATACCCAAAGCTTGTGCTGTTGCTCCTTGGGTCGGTGACTGAGGTGATCTGCATCATGTCGTTTCTGGTGTAGGAAACCGAGATGCTGCCTGGGAGTGCAATGCTTGTGACATAACCATAATTGTTCCAGGTCATTGTCGAGGATGCGCTGTTGATGTTTGTAATGGTGGTTGTGTTTGTCCCTGAGTTGTAGGTGTATGTAGCAATTGGATTCTGGCTTATTGAGTCAAAGATAGCTTGCGCAGAACCATTGTTGTAGGTAACGGTTGTTGCTTTATCCAGTTGGTTGGCAATTACATAGAGTTTGCCTGTTGTGGCGTCATACGTGAAATCAATGACACCGGATTCCGGATCTGTGACGTTTGTCAGTCTGTTGTTGACATCATACGTGTAGGAGACGGTTCTGCTTACAGGATCCACAACGTCTGTGAGTCTGTCGTACTGGTCGTATGTAAATGTCAGCGCACGGTTGGTTGCTGAGTCTGTAACAGTTGCGAGATTGTTGCCGTTCCACGCAACAACGACAGTGTTTCCGTAACGGTTTGTAATCATGGCAAGCTTGCCGGTTGTTGTATCAAAGCACAGCTTCTTGCCGTATTTATCAGTGATTGTATAGTAATTGACCAGGTTTATTGTTTCTGTGGCAAAGGTGAGCCTGGAGAATGCTGGCGCCTGCCAAGTGCTGTTTCCAAGGTACCTGAAAGCTTTGTATTCGCCTGAACCTGTACGCCAGGTTACATTGTTTGTGTCTGAGTCAATGGCAACAGTTTGGTGGAGGTTTGAAGTCCAACCAACACCAAGACCATAGTTGACCGTGTCATCTGAGTTGTATGTCCTGACAAATGAGGCAGACAACCCACCCTTGGCAGAGAAGCCAAGGTCATACTGGCTAAGGTATGTTGCACCTGTCCAGGAGTTGACCGATATTGAACCTGCACCATTGCCAAAAGACAGGTCATTGCCTGAGGGTGAACCACCCTGGAGCGGAGCGTAGGTTATTTCAAGTGTTGGGTACGAACCTATGATGCCACAGTCTGTGTCGTTGGGAGTGGAGATGGTAAAACCGAAACCACAATCTGTCCCTGCACTGTATGCCGTCGAAACTGCTGAAAGCACATTTGCAACTGAATATGTCGGGTATGTAAGTGTTGTGATAAGGGTTGAGGAATCCATTGTTGGTTTTGTAGCCCAGGTCATAGTTGTTGATGACCATGACGCACCAACATTGTGGATGTCAACAGTCAATGGGCTTGCACAGCCATTGTTCCAGGATGAACAGATAAGTTTTGCCTCGGTAATTGACATCTTCGCTGGCACCCCACCTGCATAAGCATATGTTACAAATGATTCGGCCTGTTTGGCAACCGGAAGATACGGAGGATTAGGATCTGTGTACTGTGAGTTCTGGATATAGAAGCTTGCAGATGGGAATGGATACGACTGTATTGAGCCGTTGGTGTTTACAAAGGATATGTTGTCTTTGATTACCGGATACGCTGTTGGCAGTGCCGCCTGTACACTGTTTGAGTTGAGTGGGGATGCATGATCGGCAACAGTCGGGAATATCTGGAGCGTTATTGTGCCTGAAGGATTGAGGAATTTCTTGTAGGTTTCTGCACCTTCTGGTGTGATGTCTTTTCTTTCCGTTGGAGGTGCAACCTTTTCTCCGTCTACCGGGGCGGCAGATGGTGGCACTGTTCTTGGTTTCTCTTCTGCAAAAATTGTCTTTGACACTCCCAGTGTTGAAAACATTAGAACAAATACCAAAACCAAAATAGTGACCCTATTCCTCATTGAATCCTCCTAAAACTCACTTACTATATCTCTTAATAATTCAAACGAACGAAATGTCAAATTGTAAAATATATGTAAACATATATACGATAATGTTTCGATTAATCCTGATTAACTTGAATTACTCAGAGTAAATAATTTTAGGGTAATTCTCCAAATTAGCCACCAAATGCATTACAATGGTGGTGACTATGAAAACATGCCCAAGGTGTGGCAACACAAAACTGTATAAAGTAAGAAGACAGAAGCTCAAGTGCAGCTCCTGCAAG
>JAGNLA010000016.1 GCA_017999835.1 Caldisericia bacterium | reverse complement strand
GCGCTTTTTCCAATTCTTCTGGACTTTATCAGCACTAGTCGAAATCGACACGAAAGAATCGGTTGAAGAGATGGAATACTCTGCACCAGCCATTGAACGGACACTTAAGAAATCTGCACAAGACCCTGTTTATGACAGACGAAGGAAGGCCATTTGTGAGATGGCTTTGGCAAAGGTTTGAACAATGATTGAAGGACTCTGGGTTTTTGGCAACGGCAACCGGGACGACTCGCTTGGTGTATGCCTCAGATATGCGCTTTCGAGATTTGGTCTGGGCGCCAGCCAGTCCTGGGTAGACGGCATGACCGGCATGGCTTTCTCCCTGCCGCTCCTTCACAACGAAGACTGTATGGCGTGGTGGATGGAGGGCTGGAATGATATAAACGTGCATTCGGCAGCGACTGCTCTTGGACTCAAGCTCGAAACTGAATTCGTTAAAAGTGACAAATCATCCGATACCTACCTGGCAAGACCGAGAACATTCTGGCAAACCATTAAAGAAAAAATCAAATCCGGCCATGTGGTCATCGAAAACACCTGGCCGCTTGCTACTGTCATCGACAGCTGGGATGAAGAAATCGACAGACCTGAGAGGGTCTGCTTTTCAGGTTTTCCAATCTATCCTAATCCTCATGGACAATTTCACGTCATCAGCCGGTCAACATTCACACAAGACAGGGAAGAATCAGCCAGGGTGGCAATAGAGTTTGGCTTAGAACTGTTAGACGGCAAGCACGATACTGACATTGTCAAGTACGGAGACACCATCCTTGAGGCTGTCAAGATTCACCTAAAAAAGGAATTCTTTTGCCAAGCATGCAAAGATGATGACTTCGGCTGCTTTACAAGAACCCTTTCAAGAATAAGGGGGCAGAGGCTCTCGTTGATGTGGTTTGCCCAGGAAACCAAGGGCATCCAGGGATCATTTGCCAGACGGATGTCGGAGCTGGCTGAGGAAGCTGAGAGGATTTCTACTGGCATTCATAAGATGCTTTACAATTCTGAACTTGAAAAGTTGTGGAAAGACAAGCAGAAAATCATCGAAATGCTGCCATTCTAGTCGCAGAGTTTGATTGTTCCCTGTTGCCCTGTCCTGTCCCAGTCGATGCATACACCGAATGAAGTGCCTATAAAACCAAGCGGGACAAACATTGTTCCGTCATAAGTCGTTGGAGCAGGATTGGAAATGTGTTTCTTTCCATTGATTTCATATTCCTCAACGTCTGGCAGAAGCTCAATTATCCTATCCAGTCTCGTGATTGTGATTGATGAGTCTTTTGAGTTAAAATAGGTTTTTGCTCCAAGGACGTCATTGACAAACCTCAACGGCACAAGCGGCGTGCAACCTTTCATTCTCATCGGAGTTTTGACGGTTACAGTTCTGCCGTTTACAGTTGCCGTTTTATCGCCAATTTTCATTTTTAGCTCTATGTTTTTCTCGGTTGAAACCGATACATTGATTGTTGCAGGATCTAATCCTTTGGCTGAAACGGTGATTGTTCCAAAGTGATCCGTTCCAATTGGAAGCAGCGACGCTTTTACCAAAACTTTTACTTTACCAGAGGATTTCAACACAGAACTGTCAAGTGTTATCCAAAGTTTATCAGTTTTTATGGAAACGTTTGCTTTTGTTTTGACTGAGAATTCCAGTGTTTTTTCGTTACCGCGCAAAACCTTGCCAAAGGCAAGCGTGTTTGTAGAAACAGAAATCTTTTGATTTTGCAGGGCTAAAGCTGGAAGTGTGGCAAACAAAAAAACAAGAGCCATAAAAAAAGAACTTTTTTTCATGGATCTGATTATATTCCAATTTAAATATCTACTAGCCTTCTTCAACATCTTCCGGTTCCGGAATATCCTCATATGGCAAGCCGTTTTTCTTCTTGTAATCATTGATTGCTCTTGCTAGCGCAGTTTGCCCAAGCATGGAGCAGTGCATCTTGTTTGGCGGGAGTCCACCAAGCGCCTCTGCAATGGCCTGGTTTGAAACCTTCAAGGCCTCGTCGATTGTAAGTCCTATGGCCATCTCTGACATCATCGATGAAACAGCAATTGCCGCACCGCAGCCGAACGTCTTGAACTTTATATCTGAGATTCTGCCATCTTTTACTTTGATGTAGAACGTCATCATGTCGCCGCAGATTGGATTTCCAACCTCACCGATTCCATCAGGGTCAGCTATTTCGCCGACATTTCGCGGATTTTTGAAATGCTCAATGACCTTTTGTGAATACATCTTTTTTAATCTCCTTGTCTGGACCGATAGCCGACATTGCCCTTAGTTTTTCAACAACTTTTGGAAGCACTTCCATGACCTTGTCTACATCGGTCATGGTGTTGTCCTTGCCAAATGAAAACCTGATTGAACCATTGATTATGTCATGTGGGACACACATTGCCAAAAGCACGTGCGATGCTGCAAGCGATTGCGAAGTGCAGGCGGAGCCTGACGAAGCCTGAATGTTGCCATCCATATCGAGAAGCATCAGCATGGCTTCACCTTCACAGTACCTTATGCTGACGTTGAGAATCTGCGGCAACCTTGCGCTGCAGCAACAATTGACCTTAACATCAGGAATTGTTTCCTGGATTCGTTTTTGGAGTTCATTTCTGAGTTTTCCAGTGTGTTCCATATGCCATGCAAGATTTTCTTTTGCCAGCTGGGCGGCTTTGCCCATGCCAACTATACCAGGGGTATTGTAAGTTCCAGGTCTTATAGATTTTTCCTGGCCTCCACCAACAACCATCGGCCTTATCTTTACACCTTTTTTGATAAAAATGGCGCCAACGCCTTTGGGTCCATAGAACTTGTGCGCAGAGATAGAGAGCATGTCCATGCCGATGGCTTTTACGTCAACCGCAATTTTGCCAACTGCCTGAACCGCATCGGTGTGAAAATATACATTTTTTGCCTTACAAATCCTGGCAATCTCTTCGACCGGCTGGATGGCTCCAACTTCGTTGTTAGCCATCATAATTGAAACAATGGCCGTTTTGTCGGTTATTGCCTTTTCAAGCTCTGCCAACACGACAATTCCATTCTCATCAACAGGCAAATAGGTTGCGCTTGCTCCATAATTCTTGACTAAATCCTGCACGGTGTGCAAAACTGCGTGATGTTCGATCTGAGTTGTTACAATGTGGTTTTTATCAGGAGCAAGTCTGAAGTATGCGCCTCGGATCGCCATGTTGTCTGCCTCGGTGCCACCTGAGGTAAAGAATATCTCCGATGGGTCAGCATTTATGAGCAAAGCCACCTGTTTTCTGGCTTCTTCAACGGCCTCGGCAGCAACCTGTCCAACAGAATGCTGGGACGAGGCATTGCCAAATTCATCAGAAAAGTAAGGTAGCATCGCTTCTAAAACTTCAGGGTCAACCGGTGTTGTTGCTGAATGATCCAGATAGACGGTTTTCATTCTGCCTCCGAACTTAGTTTTAAACACATTTTTATGCGGTCACAATGCCTGCTCTTGCAGGAATCAAAAATCTCAAGGATTTTCTTTACGCCTTGAAGGTTTATTCCTGCCTCGGATGTCAGACGCTTGATCATTTCAAGCCTGTCGACATCATCAAGCGAGTAGAGCCTTCTTGAACCTTTGTCGGCTCTTGTTGGTGAGAGCAAACCAGACTTTTCCCAAAGCCTCAGGGTTTGTACACAGACACCGATCATGTCTGCTACGACTGAAATTGGTAATGCCGGTCTATCAGTTTCCATCGTTTTTTATAGTATACCTATAAATGGTATTGTCAAGTATGGTTATAATGTATAGTTAAGATTTCGTAGGACAGCAATTGGTAGGGCATCGTAATTGAAACTTTTCTTCAAAAGAGTCAGTTTTGATGCTAATAAGTGACCATTTTTTGTTAATTAGTTAAATATAAATTATGTTAAAATAAACATATCTAATATTTATCTTTAATAAATTATTAATGAAATCAATCTAAACTTTCAACGGAGGTGTTATGTCAAAACTGGACGACGTGTTGACAGATTTCCGAAACGAAATTGACGGATTCGTTTCAACCGATATTGTTGGCATTACCGATGGAATAAGCATAGCCGGCGGATCAATAATACCCAACTTCGACTCTTCAGTCGCTTCGGCAGAGTTTGCTGCTGTAACCAATTCCTCAATGAGAGCATTGAGATCGCTGGGAAACGACAAACTTGAGGATATCCTTTTCACAACTGACAACCTTTACATCATCGTAAGGATTTTTTCAGGAAGCGAATACTACCATGGGCTGGCAATAAACAAAGCCAATGGTAACTTGGGTCGTTCAAGGCTGATAATGAAAAACTTCGAACACAAAATTCTGGAGGCTATGCCACACTAGCATAAAATGAACCTTTATGGCAGACTCCGGAACAATCAATCTTAAGAAACTGCAAATATCCTCTCTGCTTGTCGAGCTTGGATCATGCACGAAAGGCATAAAGGCATGTTTGCTTGTCAATTCGGACGGGACAGCCATTGCCTCTACTCTTTCAAATGGTCATTCTTCGGACGCGCAGAAATATGCCCCAATGATCGTTACAACGCTCACAATATCGCAACGCTGGGGAATGATGCTGTGCCAGGGGATTCTAGAAGAATTCACAACAATCTGCGAGGATGGCCGGTCGCAAACATACATGATCGATCACGAAACCGCTTTGACATGTATCTGCGAGAAAAATGTCAATATTGGTGTGTTGAGCCTGCAGATGAAACATGTGTGCGCAAGTCTAAGGCAAATTCTGTCAGAGTGAGCTGAGCTTTTCGACAATTCTGTTGGTGATTGACTGCGCATCCAGTCCATGTATGGACAGAATTTTGTCCCTTTTTGCAATGGTCGGGAAAGAATCATTTATACCAATAACCAGTGTTTCCGTGTGGAGTTTTGCTGCTATTTTCTGACCAACTCCGCCATCGGTAATGCCTTCTTCAATTGTCACAACTAACTTTTTGTTCTCTGAGTGCTTTTGGATAGAATCGAAATCTATTGGTTTTGCAAACCTCATGTTCAGAATGGTTGCAGAAATTCCTTTTTGTTCCAACAATTCCGAAGCTTTATGTGCAGCATCGCGCATTGAGCCAAGGTAACAAATAAGCACGTCTTTCCCTTCTCGCTCGAGCGAGGCTTTGCCCAACATGACTGGCTCCGAAGAGCTTTCATTGATTCTCGACTTTGGATACCTTATCGCAGAAGGTGTCGGCAAAGATAGCGCAATTTTGAGCATTTGCTCCATCTCGCATCCTGTCGATGGAGTCATGACGGTCATGTGCGGAACATTGGAAAGATAGGCAAGGTCAAATATTCCCTGGTGCGTCGGTCCGTCGTCCGGAACCACGCCGGCTCTGTCTATTGCAAAAACCACCGGTAGATTGTTCAGCGAGACATCGTGGATGATCTGGTCGTAAGAGCGTTGGAGGAATGTGCTGTAGATTGCAACAACAGGTTTCATGCCATTCTTTGCAAGCGATGCGGCCATGGTCACTGCCAACGGTTCTGCGATACCAACGTCGATGACTCTATCTGGATATCTCTCCTGCATTATCGAAAGACCTGTACCTTCGGTCATTGCAGCCGTTATGCCAATGATTCTTGAATCATTGGCTGCTAGTCTTGTCATTGTCTCACCAAACAGAGCCGAATAGGACTTTTCTGCAGGTTTTGTGTCGCCGTTTTCTATGGCAAACGGAGCGGTTCCATGGAACTGGGTCGGCTTGCATTCGGCAAAATCGCATCCCTTGCCTTTTTTTGTTTTTACGTGGAGCAAAACCGGCATATTGAATTTTTTTATGTGGCGAAGGAAGGTGACAACCGTTAGGATGTCATGCCCGTCAACAGGGCCAAGATACTTAAAACCTAATTGTTCAAAAATCTGGTCTGCCATGAGAGCTTTCTTGAAAACTGCTTTCAGCTTCATTCCCTGGAAAAGCATGAACTCTCCAAACCTTCCCATTCTCATGAACCAAAGACCAATTTTTCTACTCATCGACCGGTATGCAGCCGACGCCCTAAATTTTGAAGTAAGAAGCGACATCGCGCCAACTGACTTGCTAATACTCATTTCGTTGTCGTTGAGAATGACTATTACATCTGTATCTTTTTGACCAAGGAAGTTCAATGCCTCATAGGACTCGCCACCTGTCAGGCCACCATCACCGACAACAGCAATGACTTTTTTCTTCCCACCTTCAAAATCCCTAGCCAGCGCCTCGCCAGCAGCAAGACCGATTGCTGTTGACGCATGTCCAGTGTTGTAGTGGTCATTAACCGATTCTGAAGGGTTGGGGTAACCTGAAAGGCCGTTCTCGAGCCTTATTGAGTCAAACCTGTTCTTTCTGCCAGTCAAAATTTTATGCGTATAACACTGATGTCCGACATCAAAAATAACAGTATCCACGGGGGAGTTAAAAACGTAGTCAATGGCTATTGTCAAGTCAACAATGCCAAGATTGGACGCCAGATGGCCTCCGTTTTTTGACATGACGGATATGATTTTCTCCCTAATCTCCTTTGCAAGCTTAGGAAGCTCGTACTCTTTTAGTTTTTTGAGATCTTTAGGACTATCGATCCCATCAAGCAAACTCATCATCAAAATAATGGTAAAACAAAAAAGATTTTCAAGGTTTGTTGACGCCCTTGAAGTTGAGGGTAACATGAAATCATGAGCAACTTGGAAATGTTGAAATCTGCAAAGGTGATAGCAGTGCTGGGCTTCTCGACAAATCCTTCAAAAGCCAGCAATCGTATAGCAAGATTTCTGATTGATGCAGGTTATACCGTCTATCTCGTCAATCCAAACTATGCCGGCGAGAGCTTTCTTGAAACAAAAATAATAGCAAAACTTTCACAAATCCAAGAACACATAGACATAGTTGATGTCTTTATCAAATCAGAATCAGTTCAAAATCTCATTGATGAGATGATTAGTGCAAAACCAGCAACAGTCTGGTTTCAGCCAGGCATATCCTGTCCTGAGTCTGAATTAAAACTTATAAATGCTGGTATTCGCGTAATTTCAAATAAATGCATAATGCAGGAGCTGGGATGACAGAATACGTTGGAACAGAAACATATTGTTTTGCTTGCGGGAGACTAAACCCCGACGGATTGCAGCTTAAGTTTGCGGTTTTTGACGACCACGTTGAAGCTTTTTTTGAATGTCCTGAAAAATACCAAGGTTGGGACGGAATCATCCACGGAGGTATCGTTTCAACGCTCATCGATGAGGCAATGTACCATGCAATGACCGACAAACCCGACGCCCTGACGGCAGAGATGACCGTGAGGTTTGTCCGACCGCTCAGAGTTGGTGCAAAGGTCAAGGTTTTGGGATTTGTCGACGAGACAAAAGGCAGAATCATAACCACCAGAGCCGAGATACGCGATGAAAACAATGAACTGATTGCAAAAGGAACCGCAAGGTATATGCTTGTGTCAAAGATCAACAACTAGGAGGAACCCCGGATGCAGGAGCTCTTCAAGGCAATACCTCAGGTTTCGGCGATAATCGACAGTTCAGAATTTGTAAAAAAATATGGTCATTTCAAGCAGGATTTTGTAACAAATCTCCTGCGTGATGGGCTGGAGACAGTCAGAAACCTGATTAAAGATGGCAAAATCAAAGACGTCGAAGACGTAGAAAAAGCCGTTGCCAGAACAATCGATAAAAAACTTGGAATACTCACTACTCCTTCCCTCAAAAGGGTCGTCAACGCCACAGGAATCGTGCTTCACACGAATCTTGGCAGGGCACCAATGATGCCTAACCCAGCATTAAACGACATCCTAGAAGGTTATTGCAACCTTGAATACGACCTCAAGGAAGGTGTTCGTGGCAAACGCGGCGTTCACGTCAGAAGCGTTTTGCAGGTCATGACAGGCGCTGAATCGATCGTTGTAGTCAACAACAACGCTGCTGCCCTGCTCCTTTTGCTCAAAACCCATGCCGATGGTCGTGAAGTAATCGTTTCTCGAGGTGAGCTCATCGAGCTTGGCGGGTCATTCAGACTTCCTGAAGTGATGCAGGCATCAGGCGCAATCCTTCGTGAAGTTGGTACCACAAACCGCACTCATCTGAAAGATTATGCAAACGCAATAAACGAAAAAACCGCCATGATCCTCAAAGTTCACCCTTCCAACTACGCCATCAGGGGATTCACCACCTGCCCGACAAACGCAGAACTGGCTCAACTTGCCAAAGAAAAAGGTGTTATTTATTGCAACGATATCGGCTCAGGACTCATTCGTCGCATTGACCACCCAAAATTCAAGGATGAACCGTGTCTTTCCGAGGTTCTTGCCGAAGGTGCAGACGCTGTGCTGTTCTCAGGCGACAAGCTTCTAGGCGGAACCCAGACAGGATTCATCGTTGGGACTGAGAAAGTAGCCGGCGCTTGTGGAAAACTGCCGATGATGAGAAGTCTGAGGCTTGCAAAAGCGCACATGTGCATGCTCGAGGAAACGCTCAGACTCTGGCTGCTACCAGACCAAGAGGTAATAAAAAGGAATCCAGTGCTTAGGATGATTTCAAGAACTGATGCGGAGCTTAAACTTCACGCCCAGGGGCTTGCGGAAATGGTAAAAAAAGCTTCACCAATAGCCAAGCCAGAGGTTGTGCCACTCGTTGGCCAGATGGGTGGCGGTACGTTGCCAGACATCGACTTCAATTCGTTTGGTATCAAGCTCGAATGGAACGGAGCAGCTCAGGATTTGCTTTCAAAACTGAGATCATTTGATACGCCAGTCATTGCCAGAGTTGAAGACGATGCTGTCGTACTCGACACAAGATGTATCCTTCCTGGAGAAGACGAGACAGTCGTCAAAGCCATAAAATTCTCTTATGAAAACTGATGCTGAAATCGCCATAAGAGAGCTGATGAAACACTGGAGCGGCGATGAATTTGCCGTATTCAACAAGCACGATCCCTGGCGAATTCTGGTTTCAGGCATCATCTCCCACCGTACCAACGACAACGTCACCTACCCTGCCACCCAGAGGGTCTTTGAAAAATGGCCAGACATCAAATCGATGTCCGAGGCTGACTCAGAAGAAGTTGCCAAAGCGATGTATCCGGCAGGTTTTTACCAGACCAAGGCTGGACGGATTATCGAAATTGCAAACGACATAATCGAAAGATTTTCCGGTGTTGTTCCCAATTCGATGGATAACCTTCTGACAATCAGGGGAATTGGCCGAAAAACCGCCAATCTGATACTGACTTTCGGTTACCACATTCCAGCCATCTGCGTTGACACCCATGTGCATAGAATCAGCAACAGGACAGGCTGGGTTGACACAAAAACCCCTGAAGAAACAGAAATGGCTCTCCAAAAACTCATCCCAAAGGATCTTTGGATCGTAACAAACGAAGTGCTGGTGAGATTTGGTCAAAACATTTGCAAACCAATTAGCCCAAAATGCAGCATTTGCCACATTCCTTTGCAGTGCAAGGTTGGTAAAGAACTGATGTAAAGAGGTATTGACAAACTTGCGGGGGGGTCTATAATGCAATTCGTTTTTAAAAATTCCACAAAAGGAGGCTTATGAGTTGTACACAAACGGTACCCACCTTATGTGCGAATTTTCGGGGTGTGATGCCCGGATAATCGGCGACGTTGACGCCGTCCGCGACATCCTGTTTAAAGCAGCCACCGAAGCCAAGGCTGAAATAATGGAAGTTTCTTTCCATCGTTTCTTCCCGCAAGGCGTGTCCGGAGTCGTAGTGATCTCAGAGAGTCATCTCTCTATTCACTCTTGGCCGGAATACGGTTATGCTGCTGTGGATATCTACACTTGTGGAGATCACACAGACCCTGAAGCCGCACTGCAGTATTGTGCTAAGGCGTTCGGAGCGACTGCTACCGACATTGTGAAGGTGAACAGAGGACTGCCAAAAGTTAACGGTGAGTTCACCTACGAAGTCGTAAACAAGGCTGAATTACCGGCATAACCCCACTATCATCAAACATTGACAAGAACCCTGGATTTCTCCAGGGTTCTTTTTATTTACACCGTTCCCAGGTCTCAATTGGTCCATCGACAACTTTAAAAACTGGATTTGGAGAAATGTTTCCAATACTCTCTTGAGATAAATTTTCAAATCTTTCCGGATCACGTGTTTTTAGTTTTGAAAGCAGATGTTTAAACTCGTATTCAAGCTGACCTTTTTGCAAAGGTATTAAACCACCGCTGAGTGCAAATTTTATCTTGGATTGGTCGAAGCTGTAACCTCTATTGCGAGCCTCAAGAAAGACTGCTGTCAAAAAAGCGTTTATCGCCAAGTCAGGATTGTTAACATTGCGAAACCGGATCAACTGAGGATGGTTTTTATAACCGATTGTTCTGTTTTCCAATACTTTCTTTGCCAGCAAACCTTCTCGCCATAGCGCAAGCAACCCTTTGCAATCAAGATATACAGGGTGTAGAGACCACAATCTCACATTTAAACCTCATTTTTAGGGTTATTCTCAGATATGTTAGCTTTACTTCTGGTTAAAAGGAAAGCACATTGATTTTATCCGCATTTTACGCTAAATTCGGGTTTGTGACTGAACAAGCCAAAGAGAAGATACTCAAAAGACTGGCACGTATTGAAGGCCAGATCAGGGGTTTATCCAAGATGATTGACTCTGAACAATCGTGCGAGGAAATTACGACCCAGGTATCGGCGGCAAAGTCGGCCATTGGCAGAGTTGGCATCATCATCCTTGAGCAAAAACTTACCGAGTGTTTGCTTGAAGGAAAGCTGAATGAAGAAAAGATCCAGTCATTGCGAAAGATGTTGATTAAAATGGCAGGTTCCTGAAAGGAGATCAATGAAAAAAATCAAAGAGATTTATAACAGGATCAAGACACAGGGCATACAGTCGGAAGACAGTCCTTTCGAATGCCAGTTCTACGGCTACGATGTAACCCCACTTCCAAAGGAAGCCTATTACATCTTTAACGGGCACACGCCCAACATCATAACCAGACCAAAGAATGCCGACGAGGTTTCGTTCATTCTCTCCAACGCAACGGCGACAGGCATTCCGGTAACGCCACGCGGTGGTGGAACAGCTGGCTATTTCCAGGCTGTACCAAGAAAAAGAGGAATTCTCATTGAAACACTGGCCATCAACTCGATTGGCAAGGTCAATCCTGAAACCTCCACAGTCACCGTCGGTTCAGGTGCCATCTGGTTAGACATCGAATGGGAACTTAAAAAACAAGGCTACTGCCTAAAAACCTACCCAACATCCTACAGAAGCTCGACTGTTGCCGGCTGGATGCAAACCGAAGGCGCAGGTGTCGGCTCGCTTATGTATGGAAACATCAGAAAACTAGTCTCAAGGATTGAAGCGGTTCTACCAACCGGCGAGATCATCACCCTCAAGAAGGGCGATGGAGTCAAATCTGGCAAGGGCACTATTTCCTTTGACGATTTCTTCAAGTCCGAAGGCATGTATGGCTTGATTACCCAGGTTGACCTTGAGGTCAGAAAAATCCCTCAGTCAGTCTCCACTCACCTGCTCATGTTCAAGGATAATGCCCATTTTTCAAAGTATGCAACAACACTTGAAACCATGCAGGGAATCTACTTTGTTGAGTTTGTCAACGGAGCCTTCCTCGACCTTCTAAAGATTGGCAAATTCCACGCTCCACAGCACACCGAAGAAAACGTTTCAGCAGTCATCAGATTCGAAGGCGACGATGCAACTGTCAAAGCCGGTGTTGCAGCCCTCAAGGCGATGGTTGCGGCAGATGCTTCAATCAAGGAACTCGATACCCACGAAGCCGAAGAGGAATATGCCGAAAGACTCGACTATTTCAGGATAAAGTGCGCATTCCCATCAGTCACCCCTGCCGACATCCAGGTTCCAACGACCAGCCTTGGCAAGATGCTTGAAAAATGCTCGAAGTTCAGGTTCAAGATGGCTTACAAGGGTGAACTCCTTGGCGGCAACAACTGTGGCATAATGTACTTCATGGTACTCGGCAACGAACTTTCCATCGTGAAATTCATGTCAACAGCTCCATATCAGATGGAAATCATCTTCAACGCCATAAGGCTTGGCGGTGGTCCAAACGGTGGCATCGGAATGCTCAACACACCATACATTTACGGCTTGAAAACGTATAACGAGCGAATGAATTTTGTAGATAAAAAAGAGGAACTTGACCCAGCCTGGATTATGAACCCTGGCAAGTGGCCAGATCCTCCGTTCTATCTAAGACCGTACATCTACTTTTCAGGAATGAAGTGCCTGGAGCCAGTTTGCGCAATTGTCGGTGGCATCAGGAGGAGGTGGTAGCATGAACAGAAAGAATTACCCGCTTGTTGCCCAGCAGATAAGAAAATGCATCCAGTGCGGTTCATGCAGGGTCAACTGTCCAACCGGCAAAGAAGTCGGCTGGTTGTCATGTTCCCCAAGAGCAAAAGTTATGTTTGCCAGAGATTATCTTTTTGGCAGATGGCCGTCAAAAGTGAAAATGAACAAGGAATTTGCTCAGAGACTTTACCAGTGCACCCTCTGCGGTCGCTGCAAGGTTGAGTGCATAACCGACATCGACTTCCCGGACGTCTGGATTGAGATGAGGGGTTTGGTCGAAGACGCAGGCATCAAACTCGACATCATCGAGCAGGTCAATGGCGTTCTGACAACAAAAAAGAACGTTGCTGACCAACCAAACGAAGAAAGACACCTCTGGCTCAAGAGGGCAAAACTGAGCTTTGACCCGACAACGGTCGAAAAAGCTGATGTGGTCTACTTTGTTGGCTGCATGAGCTCTTACTTTCCACAAGCACAGTCGCTTGCCAGAGCGATGGCACAGATTCTTGACGCAGCCGGCATAAAGTTTGCCATCATGGGCCCAGAAGAGTACTGCTGCGGTTTCCCGTCTTTAACAACCGGCAAGGTCAAGGAAGCCAAAGACTTCATGAAGCACAATCTCGAAACCATCAAAAAATACGGCGCCAAAACCGTCGTTGCCACCTGCCCGGCATGCACGAGCATGTGGAAAAAAGAATACCCACACCTTTCGCACAAAGCTCTCGATTTTGAAGTTCTCCACTCAACACAATTTGTTCTCAGGCTCCTCAAGGAAGGCAAAATCAAGCTGACAGAGGCAAAAGAACCGACAACAGTCACATTCCACGACGGGTGCGACCTTGGCAGAAACGGTGGAGTCTACGACGAACCAAGGGAAATTCTCAAGATGATCCCTGGAATCAAATTCATTGAACACCCGGAATCAAAGGATATAAGCAACTGCTGTGGCGCTGGTGGCGACCTGATGATGACCAACGCTGACATGTCTGACCAGATCGGTCAGAAGAGGGCAAAATCGCTTGCCGAAGTGGCACCTATCGTTGTAACATGCTGCCCATCATGCAAAAAACAACTCAAGGACACAGCAAAACGCGCCGAGGTCAAACTCGAAAGCGCTGACCTGCTTGAGATGATCGTTGCCCAACTCCCAAAACCAGAAAAGCCAGCCGAACCAAAAGCCTGATAAAAACAAGAAAACCCAAACCGGTTGTCGAAAAGACGACCGGTTTTTTATTGTCAGCTGACATATTTGCAAACCTTGCCGTAAAATATATCATGAACATGAAAGGCAGGAGTCATGGCTAATATTTTTGCTGTTTTAACATCGATTATCATTGCGATATCAGGATTTGTTCCTCTCAGCACTCAAACCGACAAAGTAAAATATCCAATTGTTGACACAAACCAAACCCAGTTCTATGGCAAATCTGACGAAATAAAGCCTCCAAAACCTGACAAGGACTATTACGGTCAGGATGCCAACTTCGAAGACAACCAGCCATCGTATAAGGACAATGGCGATGGAACAATCACAGACAACGTTACCGGTCTGATGTGGGTCAAAGCAAGAGGCTCCAAAGTTTCATGGGACGACGCATTGGCGGGTGCAAAAAAATGTTCTGTTGGCAGTTACGACGACTGGCGCATGCCTACAATAAAGGAGCTCTATTCTCTCATCGAATTCACCGGCAAATGCAGGTCTACGACAAAAACCAAATACTGCACCCCTTATCTAGATACAAATTATTTTGAATTCAAATACGGCGAAACATCCAAAGGTGAGAGGATCATCGATTGTCAGGATTGGTCATCGACCACTTATGTCAGCACAACCATGAACGGCAACCCAACAGCTTTTGGCGTGAACTTTGCCGATGGAAGAATAAAGGGATATCCGAAAGAAACCAAAGACCCTCATGGCAACAACCAAAAAACAAACAAACTCTATGTAAGGTATGTCAGGGGAAACGCTGACTACGGCAAAAACGAACTGACAGAGAACGACGACAAGACAATTTCCGACGCAGCTACAGGTTTGATGTGGTCAAAAGATGACAGTGACAAGGGGATGATCTGGAAAGACGCCCTAGCCTGGGTGCAGCAAAAAAACAAAGAGAAATACCTAGGGTATAGCGACTGGCGCCTGCCAAACGCAAAAGAGCTTCAATCCATAGTCGACTACACCCGTTCGCCGGATACAACAGATTCACCAGCCATAGACCCTGTGTTTAGCTGCACAAAAATAAAAAACGAAGGTGGCCAGGACGACTACCCATTCTACTGGACAGGCACAACCCATCTTGACAACATGGGCGGTGTCTATGTCTGTTTTGGTAGAGGACTTGGATTCATGCCTGCTGGTCCTCCTCCCAAACCAACATCAATCATCAAACTGTCAAACGAAGAGCCTACTCTTATGGATGTTCATGGCGCTGGTTGCCAGCGTTCTGACCCAAAAGATGGGGATCCTGCTGATTACCCGGTTGGCAAAGGCCCACAAGGTGACGTTATCCGAATCCTCAACTATGTCAGGTTGGTCAGAAATTTCTAGACCTTGACAACATTGTACTGAATCGAAAACAGCCCTTTTTAAGGGCTGTTTTGTTTTATTGCAAATTCTATGCAGTTATATTTGACAAGCGATAATCATTATCGTAAGGAGTAAGCAATGAAGACAAAAATAGGCTCAGTAAACCTTATGTATCCAATGCCAGTAACCATTGTCGGTTCAGTTGTCAAAAATAAACCAACATTTACAACCATATCGCACGTTGGAATTGTTGACCTACAAAGACTCTCGGTATCGGTCAGAAAAGAACACTACATAAATGAAGGTATCACAAAAAACAATTCTTTCAGTGTCAACCTACCGTCAGTAGACATGGTCAGGGAAGTTGATCTTTGCGGACATATATCAGGCAGGGATTACGACAAGTCAGTCAATTTTGAGACTTTTTATGGAATCTCAAAGACCATCCCAATGATCAAACAATGCCATATAAACATGGAATGTCAGGTTACCCATACAGTCGAACTGCCAAATTACAGAGTGTACATTGGAAAAATCCTTGCAACTCATTGCGACAGCGAAATGATCACAAACAAGAAAGCAGACCTTGAGAAGATCCAGCCAATATTATTTTCCATGCAGGATTATGGTTATTGGAACCTCAATCGTCGATTTGCCGAGGCAGGTTTCCCATTCAAAAACATTGTCGATAAATATCTCGAAGAAGAGTATGAAAAGGCTTTACTCGAAAACTGAAACATCTGTTTAACAAAAAGGCAGAAAAAGTCAAAACTGAAACCTTGAGATATGATATGATTGTGTCATGTCGATAGGTTCCTACATTCAGGCAATCCAGCAGTCAATAGACTTTGCCGAGGAGCACATCAAAGAGAAAATTTCGCTTGAAGATGTGGCTTTGCGCTCTGGGTTCTCGCTCTATCATTTCCACAGGGTTTTTGTCGCTCTTGTCGGTACCACATTCAGCGACTACCTGCGAAGGCGTAGACTGTCTGAAGCTGGAGGAGAATTGCTAACATCTGACCGTAGGATCATCGACATTGCCCTGGCCTACCAGTTTGAGTCACAGGAATCATTCACAAGATCGTTTTCAAAGATGTTTGGCATGACCCCAGGGGCGTTTCGCAAGGCAGAGATGCCAAAACTGTTCTACTTCAAAAGGCGCCTGACACGAGAGATACTGGCGCATCTTCAGAGAGGAGTGACAATGGAACCAAAAATTGTAGTGCTTGACGAGTTTACTGTCGTTGGAATGAAATACATTGGCGACAACAAGAACCAGGAAATTCCACAACTTTGGGGTGAATGCAACAAGCAGTGCAGTGAAGACGGCAATTGCGGCAGACATGCAAATGCCAAACCAGGTTCGCCATGCCTTGGTGTATGTTCGATGATTCCAGGCGAGAAAGAAAGATTTGAGTACATTGTTGGGGTTATGGTCGACAAAATGGAGGAGCCAGGAGAAGGTTATGTATTGAAAACGGTCCCTGCACAGAAATATGCAGTATTTACACATAAAGGATCACTTGAGACGCTCAAGGACACATTCTCATATGCTTACTCAACATGGCTGCCAAACTCAGGTTACGAACTGGGTGACGGACCAGACCTTGAATGGTACGACGAAAGATTCAAAGATTTTGCACCTGATTCAGAGTTTGATATCATGATACCAATCAAATAAAAAGGAGAAAAAAATGGAACCAAAAATTGTTCAACTGGATGCGTTTAAGTTTGTGGGACTCCGATACTTTGGTGACAACAAGAACGATGAAATCAAGGGTCTCTGGGGCGAATTCAACAAGAATTGTGATAAATTCAAACACGTTAAAACCAATTCCCCTGCAATCGGTCTGTGCATCATGCTTCCTGGCGAGATGGAAAAGTTTGAATACAGCGCTGGTTTCATGGTCGACTCAACAGCAGACATGGATCCACTCTTTGTCTCAAGGGATGTTCCGGCAAGCAAATATGCTGTTTTCACGCACAGGGGACTTCTAAACAACCTCCACGAAACCTATGACTACATTTTCTCGAAATGGATAAAGGAATGTGGACTCGAAGTTGGTACTGCGCTCAATTTCGAGTGGTACGACGAAAGGTTCAAGGATAACGACCCGAGCTCAGAATTCGACATCTACATCCCAATAAAGTAGCTTTAGTCTTACATTTATAAACCGTCAGGGTTGCCTCTGGCGGTTTTTTGTTTGCATGTTCCAGGTTTCTATATCCAGATGCCAGTGCTTCCAGAACCCATCCTTGAGGATTTTTTTTGTGTCTCCAAGAGTTATCCTTTTGTCGAAAAACATCGGGCCATCTGTCACAACCGTGTGATACTCGCCATGTTCACCGCATGGGCAAATCTGTTCTTTCAGAAAGAAGCTGTTTAGGTCTGGCGTTATTCTCTTGCCAATAAAATCCTCGCCCAGTCTTTCAAGGCAACTGACAACCGTAGATTCCAGACCCATGGAATCCATCTCGACTAACAGATCCACAGGTTTTTCGTTCCACAAAGGCAGGATGGCTCGCATATTTTCCGTTCCACAGACCTTTTCAACCCAGTCTCTGTGTTCGTCAAGATAGATATCGCCAAAAACCATTGCTTCAAAACCCAACGATTTCAATTCTCCCAGCATTTGCCTAAACTTATTTTCATATCCTTCCATAGTTTCAGGCATGTCAACTTGAAGTAGCTCAACATCCATGCATTCTGCCTGATCTTTCACCAAACCAATAGGAATACCGTGGAAACAACATCGCCCATTGCCCAAAGTAACAAAATTCACTATCATGGTGACATCAATGCCACAATTGACTGCTCTCCAAAACGCCAGCGCAGAGTCTTTTCCGCCACTCCAGGAACATGCTACCTTCATTTGCACCTCTTGCCGTGTTTGTAATTGTTAGGAAGAATTATGCCAGAAATTAACCTATTTCAAAGAAAGTCGTATTGACAAAATTTGTTAAATCAGGTATTCAAATAGTCAAATACCCCCTAGGGGTATATAAGGAGGATACAATGGCTGATAAAGCTACGATAGTAGTCTTCTCAGGTGAGTTTGACAAAGCCCTGGCAGCTTTCACAATCGCCAACGGCGCTGCCGCATCAGGCATGGATGTAACACTATTTTTCACGTTCTGGGGACTCAACGTAATAAAGAAGAATACCGGCCCAATCAAAGGCGCCAAGAACTGGATGCAGAAGATGATGGGCATGATGAACCGTGGTGGTTCAAAAAGACTCCCGCTGTCCAAGTTCAACATGAGCGGAATGGGCAAGTCCATGATGAAAAAGATCATGAAGGGGCAAAACGTTCAGTCACTTGAAGAGATGATGGCCGATGCCGCTGATCTTGGCGTAAAGATGATTGCGTGTAAAATGAGCATGGACGTTATGGGCGTGGGCAAGGACGACCTGATCCCTGAAGTATCGGAAATCGTCGGAGTTGCCACCTACATCAACGAAGCCAAGAACTCAAAAATTACATTGTTTATCTAGGAGGATAAAAATGAAATTCGACGTAGAACTCGACACACTTGGGATGCAGTGTCCGGTACCAATCGTAAAGACAGCAAAAAAGATGAAAGAACTTACCGCAGGCCAGGTTTTAAAAATCATTTCCGACGACGACGGTTTCAAAGCTGACATCGTGGCATGGTGCGAATCGACAGGCAACGAATTCCTAGGTCTTGAAGAAGAAGGCGGAAAAATCATCGGATACGTCAAGAAGGTGGGTTGATGCGCATAGGATTCATTGTCACAACCGCTCCTTACACATTTCAAAACACGGACACAGCGCTCAGCCTCATCGAGGCAGCACTGGACAAAGGCCATACCTGTGATGTCTTTCTGTATATGGACGGTGTTATCGCCACATCAAACAACATAAAACCCGGACAAGACAGATCCATTCCTGAAAAAATGACAAAGCTCATGGAACGTGGAGTAAGGTTCACTCCTTGCGGCGTGTGCTGCAACTATCGCGGTGTCAAGCAGTCAGATACCATTCCTGGCATCAAACAGGCAGGCATCGCTGCTTTGGGTCGCCTCATCAATGAGTGCGACAGAACAATATCGCTGGGGTTTTAACTATGGCCAAGAAAGCTACAATTGTCGTTACGAAACCACCGTACGGCTCAGCCATCATGGCAGAGGCGTTCAGGGCTGCAATGGGTATCCCCTCAACAAACATCGACACAAACGTTGTTCTGGAAGGTGATGCTGTATATGCGCTTTTAAAAACCGCCAACCCAAAAGATGGGCTCGATTTTGGACACATGGGCGAAGCGTTCATGATGTATGATGACTACGGCTTCAACCTCTTCGTCCACAAACCATCGGTTGAGGCACGAGGCATTAGATGCCAGGATCTGATGGAATGCCAGGCAATCGATGATGCTGGTCTTGAAGCAATGCTGCGCGATTCTGACGCGATTCTGAGGTTCTGACGATGGCAAAGAAAATATTTGTGATGCTGACAAAAACACCGTTTGGCAACGACGAGGACAAGGCACGTCTTGAAAGGACAGTAAAAGACGACGTCGTGGTCTTTGCTCAGGATTCTATTCTTGGTTTCTCAAATCCTGAATCAGAGATTTCAAAACTGGTCAAGGCAAAAATGGACGAAGGCGTAAGAATTTTTGCATCCAAACCTGATTGCATCGCCAGAGGCATCATGCCGCTGACTGGAGTCAAAGCTATTGATTTTGGAGAACAAATCGACCTGCTATGCGAGTGCGACCTTAGTTATTGATACGAAATAATTAACCGTCCAGCCCGGTCTTTCAGGCCGGGCTTTTGTTTTTTGTCACTGAGCTTTTTTATGATATAATTCATCAATGGAGGTAACAATGCCAGAAATCAAAGTCTTGCCGATAACAAGCGAAACCATCCAGTGTGCTTCATACGTCTGTTCTGATCCAGCCGATGTTGGTCTGGAGCTTGCCGATCAGGGGTGTACCCTAAAGACGCAATGGGCTGAGGCGGAGATAAAAAAAGGTTTTGTGCCTGGATTTGTTGCCTGGCTTGATGGCAAACCAGCTGGGATTTTCAATCTTGAACACAGAGAAGAATCAAAAATCATCAGCATAAAATGCATCTGGGTGCCCAGGAAAAGCCATTGGGATAAAGGCGTTGCCTCTAAAATCATGCAAAAACTTATCGATTACGCAAAATCTTGTGAATGTTTCAACGGCAAACCTGCTGTTGCCATCATTGCTCAACCTTTTGATGGGGGTTATCCTGAACAGAAAAAATGGTTTGAGTTCATGGTAAAAAAAGGGTTTACGACTACTCCTGAGGACAACTGCATCCTCTACTACCCTGTTGAGACAGGTTATGTCTACCACAAAGACCCTCAGAGAGACGGTTTCTTTGAAGACAACGCCACCAAAGACTACATCCCTCAGAGTGAAGACAAAGACAGGATACTGGTCATTGAGTCGCCTATTATGTGCCCTTACTACCACGTTTTCTTTGCCAAGGCAGCAGCACAGCTCAAAGAGCTCAAGCCAGAGCTTGAAGTGGTCTTCCTGAACGCTGAGACAGACAATACTGAGGTAGCAAAACGTGGTGATTTTAGAGGACTAATTGTAAGAGGTCACAAGGTGACGTCGCCATCATATTACTTTGACAAATTCATGGAAGAAGCAAAGAAGTATTTGGAATAGGTTTGTATTCAATAAAAAAGGCTCTGCAAAAAACAGAGCCTTTTTAAAATCTAGCTTGATTACATTACATCTTTTACGATGTTTGCTGCGATGACGTGGCGCTGGATCTGGTTGGTGCCTTCGTAAATCTGTGTGATTTTTGCGTCTCTCATCATCTTTTCGACTGGATAGTCCTTCATGTAGCCATAGCCACCGAAAATCTGGACTGCGTCGGTTGTGACCCTCATTGCCAAATCTGTGCAATAGAGTTTGGTCATTGCTGATTCTTTTGAGTACTTTGTCGAACCTGAGTCGATGAGTCTTGCTGTCTGATAGCAAAGGGCTCTTCCGGCTTCGATTTGGGTTGCCATGTCAGCAAGCATGAACGAGATGGCCTGGAAATTGACGATTGCCTGACCAAACTGAACTCTCTGCTTAGCGTAAGCGAGAGCTTCCTCGTATGCACCCTGTGCAATTCCAAGTCCCTGTGCGCCAATGCCTGGCCGTGACTTGTCGAGTGTCCTCATGGCCGTAACGAAACCCTGTCCTTCGCCGCCGAGGATGTTTTCCTTTGGAACTCTGCAGTCCTGGAAAACAAGCTCTGAGGTGACTGATGAACGGATGCCCATCTTGTCTTCTTCTTTGCCGTAGGTAAATCCTGGTGTGCCTTTTTCAACAACGAATGCTGTAAGACCTCTCATACCCTTGGTTTTGTCGGTCATGGCAATTACGGTCACAAAATCAGCCACGGAACCGTTTGTGATGAACTGCTTGGTTCCGTTGAGGATGAAATGGTCGCCATCTTTGACAGCTGTTGTCTGCATGTTTGATGCATCCGAGCCAGCGTTTGCCTCGGTAAGGGCAAAGGCTGTAAGCCATTCACCTGATGCTGCCTTGGTTAGATACTTTTTCTTCTGGTCTTCATTGCCCATGATGACGATCGGGAAAGAGCCAAGAGCGTTGACAGCATACGAAACAGCCACGCCACCATCGACTTTTGCCAATTCTTCAATAACAAGACAGAGCTCAAGCACACCGCAGCCTAAACCGTCATACTGGCTTGGGATGTAAAGTCTCATCATATCGGCCTTTGCAAGTTCCTTTATGATGTCCATTGGAAAGACGCCTTCTTTGTCATTTTTTGCCCTAACAGGTTTAAGCTTTTCTTCGGCTATCTTCCTGGCAAGATTTTTAATCATCTTCTGCTCTTCTTTGAGAAAATAATCCATATAATCCTCCTTACGATATCTTTTGACACAACACTGCAATCTAGGTTACAATGGTTTGAACAAAAAAGAACCAAGACGTGTAGTAAAGTCGGAGGTCTGATGAAAAAAGTAATATTGATGCCATTGATAGTCATCCTGATAATGTCTTTTGCCGGTTGTGGAAACCAGGTTGTAGAGAAAATTAACATTCCAAAGTATGACCCGAACAAAAAAACTGACCAGGTGGTAGAAACAAACTCGACAACAACTTCAACCAATCCTGACGACCTGACTGAGCCGGCTTTTCCAACAGCCACACCAGCAACCGAGTGGACAATGTTCCGCCGCACCCCCGACAACATGGGTATGGTAGATGCAGACATCAAACTTCCTCTTAAAAAAGGTAAAGATGAATATAGATTCATGTCATTTGGAGCACCGACATCAAACATCATTTACGGTTCACCAACAGTAACCAGAAGCAACCTCTACTTTGGCTGCCAACTTGGTTTTCTCTCATGTTACAATTTTGAAACCAGCGAACCAAAATGGAAAAATTCTGAACAATTTGACAATGGCAGCGGCCCGGTAACCTCAACACTGGCTGCAAACGAAAGCATGGTTTTTTTTGGAACAGGACAAGGCAATCTTTACGCCTATGATCTTTTTGGCGACATCAAGATGTGGGGGTTTAAAACGGGTAAAAACATCTCCGCTCCACCTGACACGCAAGCTGGCGACATAATCGGCAACGGTTTGATTATTGGTGGACCAAAGGTTGTTGGTGATAAGATTTATTTCGGTTCATTTGACGGCAAAATATATTGCTTGAAAGCAAAAGATGGGAAAGAAATCTGGAATTTTCCTACAAAATCGAAGATTTATGCTTCACCAGCAATAGCTGATAACAAGCTGTATTTCTCAAACTTTGGTGGCCAGATAATTTGTCTAAGCGCGGATAGTGGCAAAGAAATCTGGACAACAGCCCTTCCAAAGGGAACTCTCGGTTCTCCAATCGTTTTTGGCTCAAGGCTTTGGGTCGGCTGCAAAAATTCCAAACTTTACTGTTTGAACACCAACAACGGCAAAATACTCTGGGATTATCAGGCTCCAGACAATGACTTTGGCATTGAGTCTTGCCCAATAATTGATGAAAAATATGTTTATGGGACAACTGCTGGCGGCGTCACATTCGCGCTGGACAGAAAAACTGGCGAGCAACTATGGCAGTCTCAAACCAGTAAAACATCGTTGCTTGCAGATCCTCTGATCGTAAGAGATTATCTGATTTGTGCTGATAAAGACGGTGTTCTTTATATTATCGATAAGAAAACCGGCAAGGATCTCGACAAATATTACACAAACACGGTCAGCACGGTTGGCAGCGCAAACAGGTGTATTGGTTCGTCACCAATCATCATCGGCAACGAGATAATCTTCAGCAGCTACGACAGCAATGTGTATATAGTCAGAGGACAATAAACGATTCAGAAAGAAATTATTTGATAATACGAATAAAGATGCCAAATAAATAAGGCAAACAGCCCCAATGCTACAATAGATATAATTGTTATCATGATGCAAGATACATGTTTATTCTTTCTTATTCTTTCAGAAAGGTATTTATATTCTTGTTTTATCTCTGATAATCTTTCCAACTCCTTTGGTGTGTGGTTGGCATAACTCAAAGTCTTTTCTTCGGTACTCAATTCGTTGATTTTTACCATTAGCGGCTCAAAATTATACATCTTCAAATATGAAATCAGAATATCCCTTGAATCTTTAACAGAATAAAGACGAACATATATCCTTGTTTCCAGCGCATGTTGCCTGATTTCTGAAATCATTCCAAAAATAAACAAACTCAAAGACAGCAAACCCATTGCAAAAATATACCTTGGTGGAAGGGTCGTTGAAAAGAACCCTGATGAACAAAACAAATATCCAAATAATGTTACTTCGGCGGCAACATAAAAGAGATGGATATCAGTATGTTCATTCTCAATTTTATCTTTAGTGTCCTTAAGAACTTTGGCAAAACTATTCTCATCGTACTTTTCTTCAATCTTAACACTACATTTCAAATCGTTATCTTTATAGGAACCTTCTATGTCTTTTTTTTCAAAATCGTACTCTTTTCTTTCTGCTCTGTTATCTGTGTTGTAGGTATGTGTTCTTTCTTTGATTACGTCTTTTCCCGGGAAGTCATACGCATTATAGAATTGTCTCAGGAGTTGCTGATAGGCAGCTCTTATATCAAAAAAAGATATTCCGAGAACATCGATAAAAAAAAGTGTGTCACTTATATATTTTGGAATTGTCTCGGTATCGGTTTTCCCTTTCTTGTTTTGGATATTCAATACAAACGTCTTCCTTGATAACAAATCGACTATTGCGCTAAACGCTATTTGAAAATGATACAAGAACGTTTCGCCGAAAAATAATCTGTGGATAGCCCAATACATCGAACCAACAAAAAAGAGCAGCAGGATGATTAAAAGGTTAGTTTTTTCGATCAATAATATCGTTGCATTGGTGTCAACTGCATACATAACGATCAAAATGACTATCCCGGCATAGAATGCACGAAACACAACAGAAACTTTCAATGTTTTAATAAAAGAGTTAAACTTATCCTCCATTTTTACCCCTTAATATAAAAAGATGTTCTTGATTATAACTGTCTTATTTAGTTTTTGTCAAACCTTTTTATCCATCAAAAAAAGGAGCCATAACGGCTCCTTTTTTTGATATGATGGTTTTATCTCAGGTTTACAAACTTCTCTGGGTCGTAGAAATCCTTGCCTTTCATAATTTCAAAATGCAGGTGAGGTTCAATCGAATAGCCAGTGCTACCGCACAGACCTATTATTTGTCCCATTTCAACTTTTTCACCATTCTTGACAAGCAGTTCATTTAGATGTCCATATCTTGATTTTATTCCGTTTCCATGGTCAATTTCGACAAAATTGCCATAACCACCATACCATTCTGACTTGGTCACCGTGCCTGAGCCAACGGCAAGAATCTCTGCGTTCACGGGGAGATAAATATCTATTCCAGTATGAAATTCCGCGAGATTACTTATTGGATTTATCCTGTTACCAAAACCTGGCGTCAGGTCAACTTTTTTGTACATGCTTTTCTTGAAAGGACAGATAAAGCCTGAGTCAGATTTTACGTTTGTTTTGTTTGTGGCTGGTTTGGGCATTGCAACTTCCAAACTAGCAACTTTGGGCAAAAGGTTTTTGGGATCAACGTATTTCTCATCTTTAGTTATTGAAAAAGACAGCTGATCGTCCATTGTAAATCCGGTACTGCCTACTATCCCTATAATATCACCCTTTTTGACCGATTCCCCCTTCTTTATTGAAGCCGGGGTTGAGTAAAGGTGCCCATAAAGAGTTTTGTAACCATCGCCATGGTCTATCCTTACGCTCATTCCATATCCGCCATGCCAGCTAGCCAAATCCACTACACCATCTCTGCTTGCAAAAACCTTGTCACCAGTTCTGGCATCGATCTCGAGGTTAGTATTGTTGTCTTCCTTTTCAGAAATCGGATTGAAGTTAAAACCGAAATCACGGTTTAACTTAATCTTTTGGTTATCTGCAATCTTTACCGGCCAGGCAAAGGCATTGGCTTCACGTTTCTCACTTTCAACGTGCCAAATCCAAAAACCTGCGCCAGCCAACAATGCCACAACAGAACAGACTAGAACTATCTTTACCCACTTTTTCATAGTGCCTCCTCAAAATGATATATCGGAGTATACATTTGGAATATTATATGTCAATACTGCACAATATTGTGCAGTATTGACTCACTATGAAAATCTTGCACATTGTGTGCAAATATTACTTGGCTGTTTCCTGACCCTTGTATTGAAGTTCATAGAGCTTCTTGTAAAGACCATTTTGAGCAAGCAGCTGGTCATGGGTTCCCTGTTCTGCTATTTTGCCGTTGCTGATGACAAGCACCTTGTCGGCGTTTTTGATGGTTGAGAGCCTGTGGGCAATTACTATTGAGGTTCGATTCTTGACAATTTTGCTCAGTGCTTCCTGAATGATTTGTTCCGAGGCTGTGTCAATCGAGCTTGTTGCCTCATCAAGCACAAGGATTGTTGGGTCGTGTGCGATTGCCCTTGCAAACGACAGAAGCTGCCGTTGGCCAACAGAGAGCGTTGAGCCCCTCTCGGTCAGAACATGGTTGTAGCAGTCTGGAAGCCTGTCAATGAAATCATCAGCGCCTACGACTTTTGCCGCATTGATGGCAACTTCGTCCGAAATATTTGAAAGCAGTTTGATGTTGTCAATTACAAGACCGGAGAAGATGAACGGATCCTGAAGCACAACCGAGGTCATCCTTCGCAGCGATTCAAGCTTCATGTCGTAAATCGAGATTCCGTCTATTTTGATATCGCCATGTTGGATGTCATACAGCCTTGATATCAGGCTGATAATCGAGGTTTTACCAGCACCCGTTGGGCCAACGATTGCAACAGTCTGACCAGGCTCAACCGTAAAGCTGACATTTTTGAGAACATCGTTTTTACCGTCATAGCTGAAGGTGACGTTTTCAAAGGTCACCTTGCCCTGTAACCTATCATTTATCTCGATTGCATTTGGTTTGTCCTGAATGGTCACCGGATAGTCAAGCAATTCGGTGACCCTCTCGGCGCCGACCATTGCCGTCTGGAATGTGTTGAAATGCTCAGAAATGTCATGCATAGAACCATAGAAGTTCTGAACATATGTACCAAACGCCATGACCGTACCAACCATGACTGTTCCGGCAAGAATGAGTTTTGATCCGACAAAAATCAACAATACGAGCGCAACCGTCTGGGTAAAGTCGATGCCATTCATAAACACTGTGAAGTTGAGCATGGATTTGAGCTGAGCCTTGTACATGTCTTCATTGATCTTGAAAAACATGCCTTTGTTGACTTTTTGTCTGTTGCTCCACTGGATTGTTCTCATGCCCATGATGTTTTCGTTGAGGAACGCATTGACCTTTGCCTGCTTGATTCTGACATTTCTGTAGAATCGGGTTGCAAGATACTGGAAGACCCAGGCTTGGCCGATCATCAATGGAAACAGGGCAATAGTCACCAACGACAATCGCCAGTCCATCCAGAAGATGAAAACAATGGTACCAATTACGATGATGATGTCGGCAATGACGGTGATGACGCCATCAGTGATAAATTCAAACACCGAATCAACATCTGAGGTCATTCTTGTAAAAATCCTGCCAACAGGATTTTTGTCATAATAAGTCATCTGCAGAGCCTGAAGTTTTGAGAATATGGCGTTTCTCATGTCTCTCATCATCAGCTGGCCGATGTTGCTCATGGTCAAAACCTGAAAATACTGGGCGACTACCTTGAACAAAAGCAATCCGATATAAGCCAGACAGACGTACATCAAACCTGTATAATCTCCAGCTTTGACCATGTCATCTATTGCAATTTTCATCAAAATTGGAAGGAACATTGATGAAAGCGTCCATAGCATTAGCATTACAAACGACAGGACAACCATTGGTTTGTATGGAGCCAGGAACCTGATCATACGCATGGTCAACTTTAAATCAAACGGCTTGCCAATGATCTCTTCTTCGTGTACGTACTCAGGCATTGGCTTCCTCCATTTGTGATTCTAGTTTCTGCTGTTCAACCAGTTTTGCAAAATAGCCCTTCTTGGCTATCAGCTCTTCCTGGGTGCCATCCTCAACCACCTTTCCATGGTCGAGAACGATTATTCTTTGACAATGGCGCAGGGCACTGACCCTGTGAGCCATGATGAGCACTGTTCTGTTTTGAAGTTTTGGCTTTATGGCTGTTAGAATCGCCTCTTCGGTGTTGGTGTCAACTGCCGACAACGGGTCGTCAAGGATCATCATGGGCGTGTCCTGAAGCATTGCCCTGGCGATTGCAACCCTCTGTTTTTGTCCGCCTGAAAGCGTAACGCCTCTCTCTCCAATGATTGTGTCGAATTTCTTTTGGAAATCTTCAACTTCTTTCCTTATCTGGACAAGCTCGGCTGCCAGAAGTATCTCTTCCCGAGTTGCTTCTGGCCTTGCGAAAGCGATGTTGTCAGATATCGACGAGGAGAACAGGAACGCATCCTGGGGCACATAGGCAAATGATCCCCTCAGAGTCTTGAGATCCCAATCTTTGACATTGACACCGTCAATCTTGACAGAACCGTTGTCGCAATCCCAGATTCGAAGTAGAAGCTTTGCCAAAGAGCTCTTGCCAGAACCTACCGGGCCGACAACGCCAACAATCTGACCTGTCGGAATCTTGAGGTTGATGTGGCTGATTTTGTTCTGGTCATGACCGTAGGTTAGAGTTGCGTCTTCGAGTTCGATATCGCCTGTTGTCTTTGCCGGGTTGTATGCGTTTGGAGGAGTGGTGATATCCACTGGAGCATTGATTATTTCAAGGATTCTTTTGATGGATACATTTGAACGCTGGTACATGTTGATTATCCAGCCCATCATGATCATTGGCCAAACAAGCATGAATATGTAGACAACAAAAGCCGAAAGGTCGCCAATTGTTATAGCTTTGTTAATTACAAGGACACCGCCAAGCCAGATGATCGCAATGACAGGGAGGTTGATTGTCAGATAAAGCAATGGCCACCAGATGGCAAGAATTTTGTTTAAAGGTTTCACCTTGTCGACATAGGTGTTGAGCATGCCGTCAAAGCGTTTTTCTTCTAGCTTCTCCTGAGCATAGGACTTGATTACTCTCGAGCCTGAGAGGTTCTCGTTTATTCTGTCACTGATTTTATCGAAGTATTGTTGGATGAGGAAGAAAAGTTTGTGAATCCTCTTGCCAAAAATAAACTCAATCAGAAAGACAAACGGAATGAAGAAAACGATGACCAATGCAAGCTGCCATGAGGTCATAAAAATGAAAATCAGACCCACAATCGTCGTAAAAATGGCATTTGGAAATTGTACCGAACCCGCTCCAAGCAACTGCATGATCTGCTGCACGTCAGAGCTTGCCCTGTACATGACCTCGCCAGACGCCATATTGTTAAAAAACTTGTCCGGCAAAACCAAAAGCTTGTCATAAATTTGATTTCGAAGGTCGAAGGCAACTTTTCGGGATATTTTTGCAAGGCTGAACCTGGCAAAAAGAAAAATAACAATTCTGACTACCGTTATTATTAGACCAAATATCATGAGTCTAAGGACTATAGCGTTGGCATCGGGCAATTTGTTATTTACAGCATCAATGCTTCCACTCATCACAATCTTCGGTATGAGCATGTTAAGCGTCGTTGAAAGAATGCCAAACAGTGACAAAACATATTGTCCAAAATAGGGTCTAATTAGTCGTGCGTAATATTGGAATACTGTCATGAAAAGATTATCCATGACAACCTATAGTTTTCAAGGGATATTGCCTAATAAGCCGCACATATATAAAATGTTAATGATACCTATAGAGGAGGTTTTGAAAAATGGCAGGATTTTGGAAAAGAGTTGGCGACATTCTAAACAGCAATGTCAACGATTGGCTCAAAACAATGGAGGATCCGGCAAAGATGTTGCCGTTCAAGATTGATGAAATGAGACAGCAGTACGCTGAAGCGGCAGATGCACTTGCAGAATCAATGGCTTCTTACAAAACAACAGAGATCAGACTCAGTGAAATCAAATCAGACCTCAACAAATACAACCTCGCAGCAAAGAATGCCCTTGGAGCAGGCAACGAAGATCTCTCAAGAAAATGTCTTGCAAGGGTTGTGACACTCGAAAACCAGGAAAAGGCAGCCGAAAACTCACTTGTCACTCAGGGACAGACAAACGGAAAAATCAAGCAGGTACTCGATGCCCTCAAGGCAAAGATTGAAGAAGCATCAATGAAGCTTGACGAACTCGTTGCCAGGGACAAAGCTTCAAAGGCGCAGGAAAAGGTTGTCAAAACCATGTCAGGCATCTCAACTCCAGACATCGGCACAACCTTTGACGAACTTGAAGAAAGAGTCATCAAGAGAGAGCAAAAGGTTCAGGCTCTTGCAGAAATCGGCTCAATTGCCGACTCACTTGACGACGAAATAGCAAAGAGCAACAACAGCGACGAGATTGAACAGAGGCTTCTGAGACTGAAAGGCGCCTGATAATGACATTTATATGGTTGATTCTGGTTGCGGTGGCCATAGGCGTCGTTGCTGGTGTGGCAATTGTTTTTGCCAATCGCAAAAACATTGAGGCTTCAGCAAGGGATCGCGCCGGAAAACTTACCGAACTGGACAAACGCTACCTTGCCATCGAGGGCGACCTTGAAATAATCAAGGAAATGAACGGGGCAATGGCAGACAAGTATCCTAATGTAAACCTCGAGACAATCGGCAGGGCGAAAGCCTTGATCGGTTATTTTGAGAAAAACTGGGTTGCAAGGCGTAACCAGCTTTGGAGTCCAACAAGCAAAGTGTCCGGAGCTACCACTTACGAATTGGAAAAATCACTTACTGAACTGGAAGCATTGGTTCCGCAAATCCTCAAATAGCTATTTATCCAAAGGGCGACTTCGAGCCTTATTTTTTGGATCTCGCATCCAACATCGTGCAGGCTTCGAATGTCGCCCTTTGTTGTTTTATTGGCTGCAAGGCATCCACCTGAACACAAAAACATTGCCCAGCAATTCAAACATACTGGTTTTGACAATAGATGGTTGTTTTGAGTCCACACATCAAAATCCGACTGGCTCGGAGGATTATCCAGGTTGCCAAGCGAAAAATCCTTCATTCCGTCAAGCTGGTGACAGACATAAAAAGTTCCATTGGGAGAAACTGCCAGATACTCTGCTCCTGCTCCGCATCCACCAGCGCTTTTTCTGATGCATGGCCCCTGTTCAAGATCCAGCTCGAAGTGGTAGTATCTGAACGGATTCCCGGATAGTTTTTGGTCTACATAATATTTTGCAAGCTTCTCATATTCACGCCTGATGACCGGAAGCATTTCATTTGTGAGAGCCAAATCCGGATCGCTTGTCACAACCGGTTCAAAAGCCAGCGATTTTATTCCAAGTTTGTGCAAAGTTATGACTTCATCCGCAAAATTGATGGTTTTTGACGTGTAGGTTCCCCGAACATAATACCCACGCTCACGTCTTGCGACCACTTTTAGAATATTTGAAAGAACCTTATCGTATGAGCTTTGTCCAAGTTTTGTCAGCCTGAAAACGTCGTTTGCCTGCTTTGCCCCGTCAAGACTCAAAACAAGCGAAACATATTTTTCATCGCAGAAATCCAGTATCTCATCGGTCAGCCCAACAGCGTTGGTGGATATCGACCATCGAAGATTCTTGTCGTTTTTTTTTGCCAGTTCATTGCCGTAAAGAATTGAATCCTTGACGGTTTCCCAGGCAAGCAGGGGTTCGCCACCAAAAAAATCGATGTCGATTTTTTGCCCTGGAGCGTTTGGAACAAGCCAGTCAAGAGTTTTTCTGGCTGTTTCGATGCTCATGGTTGTTCCTTCACCAGTAACTGAACCAAGGGAGCAATAGGTGCAATTGAGATTGCATGCATGAGAAACTATCATGCACAGAGATTTTGGCGAAAGGGTTTGCGGCCCAGGTATTGTAATCTTGCCCATAATGACACCATCATCGACAAGAGTTTGAATTTCTTTTGGAAGGTTTGGTTTTTGTCCGGATTCCAGTTTGGCAAAAATGTCAGCAGATTCCTCATCCGGCAAAAGAAGAGACCCTGTCGTCGTATCGAACAACAGGGTCATGTCAAAAACTTTGAAAACGTGAATCCGGCTTACAGTATCCAGGGTGACTGCTCTCCTTTGAGTTCGCAGACCTGGTTTCCGGTTGTGTTTGCAGTCTTTGCGGCAGACTTGCATGGTGTCTGGCATTCCCTGCACTTTGGGTCGTCAATCTGACACATTGCCGGTTTCCTGACGATGATCTCGATAGTCATTAAAACCTCCGGAAAAAATTTTACCAAACCGTAATTACCAGTCAAGGAAACACAGTATATTCTCCACCAGAGGTGTATTATGCCTATACAGGTAGCAGTATTTGGATTGGGTCGCTTTGGTCTGGCTCTGTCTGTCGAGTTGGCAAAGAAAGGCTACAGCGTGATGGCCGTGGACATGGAGCGTGACAA
This sequence comes from Caldisericia bacterium, assembly GCA_017999835.1. GTDB lineage: Bacteria > Caldisericota > Caldisericia > JAAYUI01 > JAAYUI01 > JAGNLA01. Next base: position 1,887 of record JAGNLA010000016.1, on the reverse strand, counting down.
GATAGAGCGTGTCCGCAATGTATTGGACAAGGTTTGCTTGCTTCGTCATGTAGACGAAACAAGTGTAAGGGAAACTGGTGTTGCTGAATGTCAGGTTGCCGTTGTTGCATTTGGCAAAAACATTGAGAACAACATCTTGATGACCTCAACGCTCAAGGAAATCGGCGTTCCATTTGTTATTGCCCGAGCCGAAACCCACACTCACGCAAAAATTCTCCAAAAAATTGGTGCTGACGACATCTTTTCGCCAGAAGAGGACATGGCGTTGAGAATCCTCAACAGGATAACTGGGACAAGCTTTCTTGATTTTATCGAGATCTCCGATGAATACGCCATAACTGAATTCCCTATTCCAAATGAGTGGAAATGCAAGAAGATTTCAGATTTAAACCTCCGTCAGGATAGGGGCATAATAATCGTTGCCCTGCGAAGAGACGGGCAAGTAATCATGCCTCCAAACCCCAATGATCCGCTATGTAACAACGATCTAATCATAGCCATGGGGCCAAGGGTGAGCCTTGAACAGATTTCCAGAAAAGCTCGGTACCAGGACGTTGGGTAGCATACAAAAAGCCCGACTCAAAGTCGGGCTTTGATGTAAGTCATGCCAAAGATTACTCATCTTTGTCTTTGAGTTTTCTCGTTTCTGTCGGATTTTCTATTGGTTGATTCTCATTTTCCTGTGCCAATTCCTTTGGCGCCAGAAGCACTACCTCTGACATGCCGTCGGTTATAAGTAACCTGCCATGAAGAATTGCAGGGTAACCGTATACTCTCATTGTACCGGTCATTTTGCTTGATTCGAAGCTGAAACCAATTGCTGCAGTCTTCTTTTCAAGATCAACGTAACAAACGTTGCCATCTTTGGTGCCAAAGCAGACATAGTTGTCGCTGGCAACGAGCGCCGAACCAATTTCGATGTTGTTCAAAACGAACGATTCCTTGACCACGCCTGTATCAAGCGAAACAAGGTCAATTGACTTTTTTGTGCAATTTGGAATTGCAAGGAACTTGCCAACGAAACACGAAGAAAACTCAATCAGTCCGCCTGAATCGAGAGTCCAGGAAATGGAACCGTCCTGTATCGACAACGCAAACACCTTGCCAAATGAACCAACAACATAGACCTTTGTCCCATCACACAGAAGGCTTGAATTCACCTTTTCCTGAATGTCTGTCACCCACACTCTTGAGCCAGTTTTGGTATTCAAAGCTGTCACTTTCATGGAATAATCAACAACTATGAGCTTGTCATCAACTAGCACAGGGGAAGACATGGCCGCATCTCCAAGCTGGTAATGCCATTGCTCCCTGCCCTCAACCAGATCGAATGCCATTACATTTTTTGTTGAATGGACAGCATAAAGTCTCTCTTCGTCGGCAACTGGAGCAGCGTTCTCCGCTCTGTCTTTCCAAATTGGATCAAGCACTGTTGTCGCAGAATAAAACCTGCTTGACCAAACAGGCGTTCCGTCCCAGGCTGAGTAGCAGTTCCATGAACCGTCAGCGCATGAAACATAAACTCTACCCTTGGCGAACAAAGGATCGCCAGCTTGCCCTGAAAGTTTCTGGTGCCAGATTATCTCGCCTGTCTGCCAATCAAGAGCATACAAGACGCCGTCTTTCGTGCTAACAAACGCTAACCTCATAACAAGTTTGTCGTTTCTCAAAGGGATATCGGGTACATCAGCAACAGCGAAAGCACTGAATCCTATACCACCAAGTTTTGCATTCCAGTCTTTGCCAAACGGTCCAAGCAGCTGTCCTTGCGATTGACCTGTATGCTAGCTGTTCATCCCGGCTCCTTGCCAAAGTTGTGTTCCTGCCGTGTCAGTATTGGCAGAACATCCAGCCAAAACTAGTAATACTGCCAGAGTTAACAATTTT
>JAGNLA010000001.1 GCA_017999835.1 Caldisericia bacterium | reverse complement strand
GTCCGAAGCCTACGGTGCCAGCGATGATGAGCAGAAAAGTCATGTTTGGCACTGCGAGGTCAAACCATGGCAAGTTTGAGGTAAACATAGCTGTGATGTACTTCCATGAAAAAAAGACCATTGTGGCAGCGAGCCCACCACCGATAGTGCCGTAGAAAAGTCCTTCGATAAGGAATGGGGCGATAATCGTGGATGGCGATGCCCCAACAAGGCTCATGATTTCAATCTCTTGTTTTCTTGCGTTGATTGAAAGGGCAATTGTCAGCGAGATGACCATGGATGATACTAATATTGAGATAAACGCCAAACCAAGAGCTATCCAGCGGAAGATGGCAAAGATATTGAGAAACTTCATGATAACGGTCGGGTCGTTTACTACGTCCTCGACGTCTGTGTAAGTTTCAATTTGTTTTGTCAGATCCTCGATTTTGTTTGGGTCAGTTGGGATAACTTCAAGGCTGTAGGTGAATGGATTGAACCCTATTGCAGAAACAACCGTGGTTTTTCTGCTGCCAGAGAGCAAGCCTTCAGCTTCTTTCATCAGGTCGTCAGGACTTTTGATAGTCACGGACTTTACCCCTGGCATTTTTTCGATTTCAGAGGCGAGGTTTTTTGCAATCGTCATGTCGGAACCTTTGACAAGGTATACTGGAATGGTGAATCTTTCCTTGGCGGTCTGGCCAAAGTTCATGCCGGCAAGACCAAGCAGGAGCGTTGTGCTGACAAGAAATATCGTTACAGCCGTTACCGAAACTGCTGCAAGTGTCCTTCCTCTTCCACGCCAGATCGACCTGAAAGCCCATCTAGTCTCTCTTCCAAGCATATCCATCACTCACTTTCTGGCCGTGGTCAAGTTTTATCAATCTCATTTTTGTGCTTTCAACGATGGTTTGGTCGTGTGTTGCAACAAGAACCGAAGTACCTTTGTTGTTTATTTCCAGTAGCAGTTTGAGGATTGCCTGGGCGTTAGCTTCATCGAGATTGCCGGTTGGCTCGTCTGCAAGCAGAAGTGGGGGGTTGTTAACCAGCGCTCTGGCGATGGCAACTCTCTGCTGTTCACCGCCAGAGAGCATGTTTGGAAAGTCTCTGCCACGAAGGTTGAGCCCTACAAAGCTGAGTGTTTCAGCTACTTTTGTCTTGATATGTCGTTCGGTTGCGCCTTGAGCTTCTAGCGCAAAGGCTACGTTCTCCCAAACGGTTTTGTTTGATATGAGCTTGAAATCTTGGAAGACTATTCCAAGATTTCTTCTAAGTGCTGCAATTTGTCTTGGGTTCATCCGGATTACATTTTTACCAAAAACCCTAATCTGGCCTGATGTGGGTTTTTCACCACCGTAGACAAGTTTTAGCAGAGTGCTCTTGCCAGAGCCAGAATGTCCCATGAGAAACACAAACTCCCCCTTTTGAAGTTCAAACGAAACTTCAAGCAAAGCCATCTGTGAGTTGACATAACGCTTCGTAACCCTGTTAACTTCAAGCATCACCACTCCTCAATTTTTGGTTGTTTAAAGCCCTCCCCCACAACTTCGTTGAGCGGCGCGACCATGATGAAGGCTTTCGGGTCGATTTCAAAAACCGCATTCTTGCACAGCGAAATCTGGGATCTGTGTATGGCAATAATCATAATCGTCCTGTCAACGCCTGAATACCCTCCGCGAGCCTGCAGCATCGTGACACCTCTGCCGACTTTTGTCAGTACATTTTCAAGCACTTCTTTTTGGAATGATGTCACAATCATCATTTGTTTGGTGTAACTGATACCCTCTTGAACAGCATCGATGACAAAACTGCTGACAATCAAAGCGATGAGGGCGTAGAGTGAAAGAATGAGACCTGTTCCTGATGCCATGAAGTAAAAACCCAGCCCTGCAATGACCACTGTGTCAATTGCCAAAACCGCCTGACCGAATGGGAACCCTGTCCAGTAGTGGATGATTTGTGAGATAAGATCGGTTCCGCCAGCCGAAGCACGGTTTTTGAAGGTGATACCGATGCCCAGTCCGTTGAGGATTCCGCCAAACACAGCAGCAAGGATGAGCAGGTCTGGGTGAACAAGCTTGCCAGAGGCGTCAAAAGCCATGACCACAGGCTTGAGCAAATAGATGAAACCATCGATGAAAACAAAGGTGATAAATGATATAATCAAGGTCCTGATGACATATTTGTGTCCCATTTTTTTCCAAGCCAGAAGCAGCCACGGCAAATTTAGCATAAAGTAGGTGAATCCAACTGGCAGGAAACCGTGAGTGGCGTCCTTGACGATGATTGACACTGCGGTCAGACCGCCAGGAGCGATGTTGTTTGGAACAAGAAACAGAGCATAAGAAAGCGATTCAATCATTACACCGAGAGCAATGCCAAGATAACGTTTTATTTCTTTGTTGATATTTTTCTTCATAAGCAATGCCCATTATCTTTGAGAAAACTGCTTTGGTCAAGTATTTTTCCATACCCCAATACATTGTTGTTTATAAGCAAGTTTAAACCATGTTTGCCAACAGGCATCTGATTATGATTAAATCAATATTATTCAGTTGGAATAGGATACTTGACAAAAGTTTGAATCATGTTATCTTACAACCAGTTGGCAGTCGAAACTCGTGACTGCTAAAAGTGATAAAGGAGGACTTATGAATCTGAAACCACTAGGCGACAGAATTGTTGTCAGACCACTTGAAGAATCAGAAACCATGAAATCCGGTCTCTATATTCCGGATACAGCCAAAGAAAAGCCGATCAAAGGCGAAGTAATTGCTGTTGGACCAGGACGTTTTGACGAGAAAGGACTAAGAATTCCGCTCGATCTGATGAAGGGTCAATCAGTGATTTTTGCAAAATATGGTGGAACCGAGATCAAACTTGACGGCACCAACTACGTCATCCTCTCCGAGCGTGACGTTCTTGCCATCGTTGAATAAGGAGGAATAAATATGGCAGATCCAAAACAGATAATTTTCGGCGAAGACGCAAGAAAAAAACTCCAGAATGGCGTAAACGCACTTGCAAATGCAGTCAAGGTAACCCTTGGACCACGCGGCAGGCACGTCATCCTTGACAAAAAGTACGGTTCACCGGTCGCCTCTGACGACGGCGTATCAATTGCAAAAGACATTGACCTTCCGGATCCGTTTGAAAACCTTGGCGCAACACTGGCCAGGGAGGTTGCCAGCAAGACATCAGACGTCGCTGGTGATGGAACAACAACCGCAACAGTCCTTGCCCAGGCCCTTGTAACCGAAGGCATGAAAAACGTTGCAGCAGGCGCAAACCCGCTGGCTCTCAAGAGAGGCCTTGAAAAGGCAGTAAAAACTGCAGTCGAAGAGATCAAATCAAAGTCCAAACCGGTCGAAACCAAGATGGACATTGAAAAAGTGGCAACAGTCTCCTCAAAGGTTCCAGAAATCGGCAAAGCAATCGCTGAAGCAATGGACAAAGTTGGACGCGATGGTGTCATCACCGTTGAAGAGTACCAGGGACTTGACATAAAGCTTGACATCGTCGAAGGCATGCAGTTTGACCGTGGTTATGTTTCACCATACATGGTTTCAAATGTGGAAAGAATGGAAGCAGTCCTCGAAAAACCAAGGATTTTCATCACTGATAAGAAACTTTCCTCAATGCAGGAACTTTTCGAACTTGTCACAAAAGGTGTCCTTCCACAGCACGAACCGTTCCTCATCATCGCAGAAGACATTGAAGGCGAAGCCCTCCAGTTCCTTGTTCTCAACAAACTCAAAGGCGTTCTCAATGGCGTTGCAGTCAAAGCCCCTGGTTTTGGCGACAGAAGGAAAGAAATGTTAAAAGACATCGCCACCCTCACCGGCGGTGAAGTCCTTTCATCCGATCTCGGCGTTGACCTCAAGTCAGTCACCCCAGATGTTCTTGGAACATGTGAAAGAGTCAAAATCGACAAGGACAACACAACAATCCTTGGCGGAAAAGGCAAGTCAGAAGACATCAAGGCAAGAATCGAACAGATCAAAGCTCAGATTGGCGAAACAAAGTCAGATTATGACAAGGAAAAACTCCAGGAAAGACTTGCAAAACTCGCCGGTGGCGTAGCCGTGATCAAAGTCGGCGCAGCAACCGAATCTGAGATGAAGGAAAGAAAGCACCGTGTTGAAGACGCAGTTGCAGCAACAAAAGCAGCTGTCGAAGAAGGCATCGTTCCAGGCGGTGGAGTCACCCTTCTCAACGTTTCAAAGTCACTTGACAACCTCCTTGGTCAGCTTGAAGGCGACGAAAAGACAGGCGTCCAGATCGTAAAGAAAGCACTCCTTGAGCCATTGAGAGTCATTGCTGAAAACGCAGGACTTGACGGCTCAGTTGTCGTGGAAAAAGTCAGAAACCTTCCAAATAACCAGGGACTTGATGCTGATGCTATCAGATACGGTGACATGTATGAATATGGCATCATCGATCCAGCCAAGGTTACCAGGGCAGCGCTCCAGAATGCATCATCGATTGCAACCCTCGTGCTCACAACTGAATCATGCGTGGCTGAACTTCCAAAAAAGGATGAAAAGCCAATGATGCCTTCACCAAACCCATACGGAGACTATTGATTCTCCATATGCCTCTTCAAAGCCGGACAGAAATGTCCGGCTTTTTTATTGGTAAATTATAGAGAAAATTTAGTGAATCAGACGATTGACAAAAAATTATTTAACCTCAATAATGATATCTTTGCCTATACAGGCAAATCCTATTGAGTTGATTAAAATCAACTGAGGCAACATTAACCATCTTTTAAGCTAAATTGCTGTTTTTTAGTGAAAAAATCATGCCTTCATGGCTTTGAATCGAGTATTTTGCTCATTTTCGGGAAATATTTGACATAGATGTTTTAAAACCATAATCTCATAAATGCGATTTTTATGATATGGAGGACTTGAGTGAACACTCGAGAAATGACCCGTCGTGAACTTCTTAAAGTCCTTTTGGGTCTGCCGCTTGCTGGTATTGCTGTAGCTGCTGTTTCGCCGATACTCAGGCTTCTCAAGCCATTTGGAAAACTTGGCTTGGAGATCCCTCCGGCACCAGTAGCCAGAATGAAGCTTGACAAGATAAAGGAGCCGCAGCTCAATGCGGCAGGGCAGATCACAGATGTTACGGTAGATGCACAGTACAGCCAACTCAAAACAATGGTCGGTTATTCGTTTGAAATTGAGACGGTTGACACTTCCATCCCGTATAAGCCGGTAAGGGTTTTCAATCCAGGCATTCTGATAAAAGACGAAAATGGTGATCTTCATGTCTTTGATGCTAAATGCACCCACCTTGCCTGTGTCGTTAGGTGGGACTACAAACCCAGCGGAGAAGGATATTGGCATTGCAGATGCCATGATGGTGTATTCCATCCTACAACAGCTGAAGTCGTGGCCGGTCCACCGCCATCTGCGTTGAAAAGATGGAAATGCGACGTTGAGCAGGCAAAGAGCACCGACGAAATCTGGGTTGAGAAGGTGTAACTATGGAAGGACCAAAAGCATTTTCTTGGAAAAGACCGTTCGATTTTTTCATCAATGGTGCCTTGGGTATGTTCGATTCGCTTGTTTATAACAGCAACTCGATAAACCCGCTCAATCACCTTGGCTCATTGACATTCATGTTTCTGCTGCTTCAGGTTATCACTGGTCTGATTCTCAGTTTCTTCTACATGCCATCACTTGAAGGTGCAGCCCAGTCTATCACTTACATCATGAGCAACAAGATTCCTTATGGCGTGTTTGTCAGAACCATCCACAGATACTCTGCTGACGCAATGATTATCTGCGCATCGCTACACATGATAAGGAAACTTCTTGCAAACCGTCACACCAGCACCCGTTCGGTGGGTTGGTTTGTCGGCATTCCACTCCTGATTTTTACGGTTGTAATAACCGTTTCTGGCTATCTCCTTCCTATGGACGGCAGAGCTTCAGAAATTCTAAAGTTCTTTGGGATTTCCGGCATGAACAATGTGGCATTCCTGATAATTTACAGAGCAATCCACGTTGCTCTCCCGATAATTGTTTTTGCCATGCTCATCGCCCACTTCCTTCGCATTGCAAGACCACCAGTTATTCCGACACTTTCCCTGACTCTCATAACATTCGGCGTACTCGTCATCATCTCTGGCATCTTCCCAATAGCTGCAAAAATTGATCACAAAGCTGGAAAGTATGTGTTTGACTGGGTGGCGCTGTGGTTTATCAAAACCAACAACCTGAATATTTCAATCGGTATCTGTGCCGGAATTGTCGCAATCTTGATAATCCTTCCACTGATCGGTAAAAAGATTAAAACCGCTGCGGTAGTCAACCCTGCAAGGTGCTCTGGATGTTTCTCCTGCATCACGCTGTGTCCGAAGAATGCGATAATAAAGAAAGACTACAAGGTCAGCAAAACCGTCACAAAAAAGGTTGCTTTTGTAGTCAGGCAAAAATGTCAGGCATGCGGTGTGTGCGTTGCTGGATGCCTTCCACAGGTCATTGACCTGGAAGGTTACGAGAACAAACAAATCCTTAACAATGTTAAGATAGCATGTATCAGGTAGGCCGCCATGAGCCATATCGGAAAGGAGTCATGATGGAAAACACACAAACGCTACCTGTGACAGGAAAGATCATCGTCTTTTACTGCGATGCAGCTTTACGGGGCAAGCGTCTGACCGAAATAACAGAACTTCACCCCGATGTCACTTTCATACAGCTGAGTTGCTGTGGAAGACTTAATCCACTGGTTGCCTTCAAGGCTTTGCTTGACGGTGCAGGTGGAGTGATTGTCTTCAGCTGCCCAGATTTTGACTGTCACCATTTTGATGGCAATTTCTTTGCCAAGAGAAGATTCCACGCAGCCCAGGGTGTTGCCGAGGCTCTTGGAGTCGACCCAACCAGAATCGCCTATGTCCAGAGGAAGTATGTAGACAAGGCTATATTGGACAGAAATATTGCAGCCATGAAGCGCAACGTTGAAAGGCTGGGGGTGTGACATGACAGGAAACCTCCTCCTCCATATGAGACAGTTGATTAGGGAAGCCTTCAATTCAGGCAAAATCGATGCTTTCATCGGTTACCGTACTGTTGAGGGCATGCCGTTTACCATGAGACCTTTTGTTGCAAAAAGCGCAAAAGATGTCGATTATCTCGATTTCAATTCATTCTCCAGACAGAACCTTGTAAGACTCACCGGTGGAAAAACCAACTATCTTTCAGAGTTTGCCGGAAAAGGTAAAGTCGGCATCATGGTCAAAGGTTGCGACAGCAGATCGATGCTAGCCAACATCGCCGAATCCAAACTCGACAGAGAAAAACTCTGGGTGTTTGGCATAGTCTGCTCAGGCGTAATCAACACCGAAAGACTCAGGGAAGCTTGCCCCAAAGACATCAAAACCATCGAAGAAAACGGCAACAGACTCATCGTCACTCTGATCGACAACCAGATGGTTTATTTTGACAAAAAAGAATATCTCGAACCCAAATGCGTCCATTGCAAATATCCGTCGCCAATCGAAGCTGACCATTTCCTTGTTCAGGACACGCTGACAAAGGAACCGTACAAAAATGGCCTCGACTGGGTACAAAAATACATGGAGAAACCGATTGAAGAGAGAAGAGATTTCATTCTCTCGCACCTTTCAAGATGCACCATGTGTTTTGCCTGCAGGGATGCCTGCCCGGGATGCTATTGCAACGAAAACTGTGTAATGGACTACCCAAAACTTCAGGAACCATACCTCCATAAGGAAGTAAACCTGAAAAACATCATAATGTATCACTTCATCCACTATTTCCATCTGGTTGACAGGTGCACCGGTTGTGGAGAATGTACAAGGGCTTGCCCGGAAAACATTCCTCTCAACATCATCACCGACCAGCTCCAGTATCTGACCGAAACCACGTGGAACTTTGAATCCGGAACAAACGACATCAGCAAAGCACCGTTGTCGTTGTATAGAGTTGAAGAAGTATTGGGGAGGTAGGCAGTGAAAATAACCAGAACCCAAATAAATGCGTTTGTCGATGAAATGGTAAAGGATCTTTTCGTACTGGCTCCAACAAAAGACGGCTCAGTTGTCAACATCCTTCCAATTCAATCCTCATCTGATCTCAATCTTGCAGCTGTTAGACCAAGAACTCCGGCAAAATCAGCCATCTTTCCACAAGCCGAACTGATCTGGAAGTTTGCAGACGGCAAAATCGTAACTTGTGACCAATCACAGGAAACAGTGATGTTTGGTTCCAGACCTTGCGATGCAAGGGGTATGGAAATTCTTGACAACTTCTTCCTTTCAAAAGAAAGAAAAGACGGTGGCAAACAGGTTTATGTTGACTCATACTGGAAAAACAGGAGAGAGAAAACAACAATAATCTCGATCGCCTGCGAAAAACCCCTTACAACCTGCTCCTGCTCATCACTTGGCATTCATCCGGCCTCCGAAAAAGGTTCAGATGTTCTGCTTATCCCTAACGGCGATTACTTTGAAGTGATTGTTGCCACAGACAAAGGCAAGAAGCTTGTAGAAAAGTACAAAAAGTTCTTTGAAGACGGTGGCGATGCAGCAACAGCACAAAAAACCGTCAAGGAAAAATGCGAAGCCCTGATGGTCGCCAAACTCAACACCTCAAACGCTGGCAAATTCATGAAACTCTACTCCTCAGACATCTGGAAAACCGTCAGCATGGGTTGCATAAGCTGTGGTGCTTGCACGTTCTTCTGCCCAACCTGCCATTGTTTTGAAATGCGCGATGATGTAACCGGCAAGGACGAATGCACAAAGTGCAAGTGCTGGGACTCCTGCCATTTCAATGTCTACAGCCTCGAAGCTTCTGGTCACAACCCAAGACCGGTCATCGCAGACAGGTATAAGAACAAATTGTTAGACAAATATGAGTACCACATGAAGCTGTACGGAGAAATCGCCTGCACGGGCTGTGGCAGATGCTCAGACTACTGCCCTGCCGGAATCTCTCTTGCAGACACCTTGAAAACACTGGGAGGCGCACTGTGAACCCATACCTTCCTGAAATGGCGACAATAGACAAGATTGAAGTCGAGACACCAACCATCAAAACGTTCTACATCAAAAAAGATGGTGGCAACTTCAATTATGAACCAGGCCAGTTCTGCATCGTTGGCGTGCCTGGTGTTGGTGAATCGGCCATATCCATTGGCAACACCCCGACAAAAAACCAGTATCTCGAACTTACCATTGCAAAAATTGGCTCGGTGACTGACGTACTCCACACTCTCAAAGAGGGTGCCAGAGTGACAGTCAGGGGTCCTTACGGCAACGGCTTCCCAAAAGAAGCCCTCAAGGGAATGAACATTTCCTACATGGCCGGTGGTGTTGGTTTCTCGGCTATAAGCAACATCATGACCTACACCCTCGACAAGCGTTCAGATTACGGCAACATCGAGATCCTCTACGGTGCAAGAACCCCATCTGACCATGTTTTCAAGACAAAGGTTCTTGAATGGGCAAAGTCACCAAACACAACTCTCAAGCTCACAGCCGATGTTGGCGATGCAAACTGGAAGCATGATGTTGGCGTTGTCCCCCAGTACTATGATTCGAACTTCAAAAACAGAAGTAAACTGTTGTTTGAGGATGATCCAAAATTCCAGAAAACTGCTGTCATTGCCTCAGGCCCACCGGTCATGATCAAATTCACCCTCATCGCGTTGGACAAAATTGGCTTCCCGAAAGACAAAATTTACGTTTCGCTTGAAGCCAGAATGAACTGTGGCTGTGGCAAGTGTGGACGCTGCAACGTTGGTCACAACTATATCTGTCAGGACGGCCCGGTGTTTACAGCTGCTCAAGTGGCTGCCATGCCGGCAGTCTTTTAGGAGGTCAGGATGACTGGAATAGAAAAATTCGGCAACTGGCTGGCTAACCTCTCAAGAATGTGGGACAATTGGTGGAAACTTCGTGGCCAAAAATTCCAGATTTTTGACGAGAGCGTTCCGGAAAAGAAATCCAAGTACAATCCATTCTACTGGATCGGATTCATGCTCTATGTCCTGCTGATTTTGCAGGTTGCACTTGGCATTACGCTCACATTCTTCTATGTGCCTGACACAACCGTGGTAGAAAAGTTTGACCCCAGTCTTGTCAAGTTCCAGCACGGCAAAACCCTTGATGTATTCATGAACGATGTGGCAAAAATCAAGGAAGAATCAAAATCTCTGGTTGAACTTGATGAACACAGGGCGCAGATTTTTGAAATCATCGGCATGACCAAAGAGGAGATCACACTCAAGGCTGCAACCTTCAATGCCGATACGAATACCGAAGTCAAATATACTGAGTACATGCTCCAGGAGTCAATCGACAAGGCTAACAGTCTCAAAGATGTTCCTGAGGATCAACTTTCAGAAACCGACAAACTCTTCCTCCCGCTCCAGGATCAGAAGGCGACGGACTTGATTGCTGCAACAACCTGGGCCGGTCTAGACCTTGATACTGCAATGACAGAAGCAACGGAACTCCAAACTGAGATTTCCGACAAAATCAAGATGCAGCATCTTGATGATCCAGAGAAACTTTGGGAAGAAGTCAGCAAAAAACACAAACTTGACGATAAGCTCAAAGCCTACATCGACATCGCAACAAAAACAGAAGACCAGTATGTTTATGAACAGCTTGGAATTCAGTCGACAACAACATTGGCAGAAACAATCAAAAAAGCCGATGAACTGAAAGCAAAACCGGAAGAAGAACTCACCGACGAGGACAAGGCATTGCGTGACGTCCTTGCTGATAAGACAGCTGAAGCAGTTTATGCAGAAATCAAAGTTGGCGAAGAACCGGTCAATGTTGCATTTGCAAACGCAAAACCGCTTATTGATGCTGTAACAGAAATTAAGGCAGAAAATGAAACTGAAGCCGCAGAGTTCGCTTATGCCGGCAAATCGCCATGGACAATCGTAAACGACGATGGGCTCCTTGTTTCCAGGGCCTACATTTCGGTTGCCAAAATTTCTGAAAAACCACTGACACGCTGGATCAGAGGCATTCACAGATACGGCGCCTACGGCTTTATCGCCCTTCTCATGCTCCGTTGGCTTCGTATGTACTTTACAGGTGAATTCAAAAAACCAGGCGAGCTTACCTGGATCATAGCAACACTTTTCGTTGTTATTTCAACGTTCTCAGGCGTTACAGGCTATCTGCTCCCGTTTGACCAACGATCGTACTGGGCAACCACCATTGGAACTCAAATGTTGGATTCGGTTGACCAGTTGCCTGTCATCGGGCCTTTGGGTGTTGGCGCCGCCCTCAAGTTCATCGGTCTTGGTGCTCATCAGGTAGGTCAGACGACCATCCTCAGGTTCAATATCTTACACTATTTCATTCCTATACTGATGTACCTGGCAGCTGAAATCTACTTCATGCGTTCTCGAAAACCTCGACCCAAGTTCAACTGGATAGCAATACTACTAATAGTTGTTTGCATCATCGGTGCAAACCTCTATCTTCCAGCCACGAATGAACCACCGCCAAACACAGTCAAAACACCTGACCATATCTTGCCTGACTGGTACTTCCTGTTTGTCTACTTCTACCTGAAGTTCATACCAGGAGCCATTGGTCCGGCCATCACCATCCTGTTTATTGTGTTCCTGTTGTTTATTCCTTGGATCGACAACAGAATAAAACGAGAAGCCAGTAACAGACCGGCATTTACGACCTTGGGTATCGGTGGATTGATATTCTTCTTTGTAGGGTCGATCTTCTCCTACTGGGTATTGTTCCAGGAGGCTGACAGGCCTTACTACATCTGGACCATGATAATCTTCAATGGTCTGGTGTTTGTGCTTGCCTTTGTGCTTGAATACATCTGGCGAAGACGTGTGTTTGCCAAAAGAATGAGAACAGCAACGCAACTCGGCGTTGACGTAAAATTGGTGAGATGAAGCGCGACTGGCTCCTGCTTTTCCTGCTTGCGTTCGGACTTGCGATATTCTCAATATCGCAGCTGGTTCAAACAATAAAGTATTCAGGAGAACTTGGCGGGCTGGTCTATCTGCAGGCTATATTGTTTGGCTTGTTGTTTCTCGTCTCGATGTTTGTCCTTGCATTTGGACTTTATGCAACCGAGGATGGCAATGGGCGAGTTGTAAAAAGAGTGAAGCTGTTCGACAGACTGTTGAACAAGGAGAATAACAAAAAATGAGACATCAGAAAGCAACGGCAATCATTGTAATCTGTTTCCTTTTGATGGGGTTGTGCATCGTACTTGCACTTGGCCTTGAAATCCTTGATGGAATCAAGTCCGCAAACCTAATAGACAAAGCCGGTGTGGCTGCACCCATGAGCGCTCTGCTCAAGAAAAACCCGATGCAGCAATGGGTGATCGTTACCCTTGGTGCTGGATTGGTTTTCGGTGGTATTGGCACACTTGCCTGGACAAACCAGAAACGCGTCTGATTTGTGACAAAACTCGAATGGATCGCCCTGTCAAATGTTATTGCAGGGCGATCCAACAAACTTGTTGATTTCAAAGCCAACAAGGATAGGTTCTTGGAAAACATTGTAAAAGAAGACAAATTCAAAAAAGCGCTTGAGCAGGCTGAAAAGCTTGAAAATTCAGGCGCTTTTTCAATTTATAGTCAGGAAGACGAGGCTTATCCAAAGGTTTTGTTTGAACTGGACGACCCTCCTGCTTGTCTGTATGTAAAAGGTAGTGTTCCAACAGATGATTGTGTCGCTATGGTCGGTTCAAGGACATCGACTCCTCTAGGTCTGTCGCTTGCCAGATCATTCGGGCACGACCTGTCAAAAGCAGGCCTGGTTGTGGTTTCTGGACTTGCAGATGGCATAGACCAGGCAAGTCAGCTTGGAGCATTGGATGCAAAAGGAAAAACTGTTTCTGTTTTGGGCGAAGGTTTTGATGTCCTGAACAACCACAAGAAAAAACTTGTGGAGCAAATAATTGTCGATGGTGCAGTGATTTCTGAATACCCTCCGACATTTCCAGCAGCAAACTGGACATACCCAATGAGAAACAGAATTATTGCGGCGCTATCCAGGGCAACGCTGGTCATTGAGGCTCCAGAGTCATCAGGGGCACTGATTACGGCAAAGTTTGCCCTTGACCTTGGAAGAGAAGTGCTTGCAACTCCAGGAACACCTGGAGTTAAAAGTTTTGTTGGTTGCAACAAGCTCATAAAAGATGGGGCAAAGCTTGTTGATTGTGTAGAAGACGTATTGGACGTCTATGGTATTAAGCTTCACGAAAAACAAGCAGAGCAGATGAGTGACGTCGAAAAAGCGATTTTTGAATACTGTGACCAACCTCGGTTGCTTGATGGAATTGCTGACCATCTGGAAATGGCTGCGTCAGCCGTGATGTGTTATCTGACAGTCATGAATTTGAGAGGGTTGATCAGCAAAGCTCCGGGTGGGTTTTATGTCAAAGCCTCATTTTCCAATGCAAAAGCTGGAAAAAATAGAAGATAGAATTTCGTCTGGGAGTCCGATTCCGTCCAGTTGCGACAGGTTTGCCAGAGCAAACTGAATGTCTGAGGCGACCAGCTCCTCGGGCTTTTCCTCCAGGCTTGTTTTAAGGCTGTTTTCGAGGAGTTTTAGCAGGTCGTACTGTCTCTGAGTGATCGCAAATTCCTGAGTCGGTAAAGCCATCTCTATCGCTTTGAGCAGGTCATCCAGTCCCTGCCCGGTTTTTGAGCAGATGTTTATCCAGGCTGACTCTGAAATAACGCTTATATCAGATTTAGATTTTGCAAAAATAGCATTGTTGAAATACTTTTCTGGTTTGTATCCTTGAGGGTCAACCCACACAACCAAATCGGCTGAGTTGATGAAATCCTTGTAGAGTAACTGACCGCTGTCATCGGACTCGGTTTCAAGGCCAGGCCCGTCAAACAAAAGAATCCTCTTTTTGCCAACGTCAATCTCCATCGACAAGAAATCCCTGGTTGTGCCGGCAACATTTGAAACAACCACTCTTTGAAAGCCTACCAACTTGTTAAAAAGTGTTGATTTGCCTGCATTTTGTACGCCTGCGAGTGTAACAGTTGGTGTGCCTGGCTTGCCTGAAGAGAGAACGGTTTTGATTTGGGATAAGATAGCTTGAACCTTGGAATGAATTGAATCCATATCGGTCTGGGCATCGGTTGGGAAAGAGATGCCTGCCTCAATGCCTGCAAGGATAGTCGTCAAATTATTGCGCCATGTGACAAGCATTTCGGTTAGGCCTTTGTTGTTTGAAGTGGGTGATTTGAGGTTGGAAAGAGCATTGGCAAGTTCAAGCTCAGGGAGAGTCGCTTTGCGATTGGTGAATGCGCGAAGAGAGAATTCGCCTGGTTCGGCTTTTCTGGCTCCGAGTTTTTCTATTGCGTCCGAAACCTCTACTAAAACGGCCGGGCTGCCGTGAAGCTGGAATTCTACAACATCCTCACCCGTAAATGAGTTTGGAGACTTGAAAGTTAAAATAAGACCGGAATCAACAAGGTTTCCGGTGAAGGGGTCAAAAACGTCCCTAAATGCAAAGGTCCCAGGCGATGGGAGCTCTGACTTTAGCAGCTTTGCTGCCAACTCAAAAGCATCCTTGCCTGAGACCCTTACTATTCCTACTGCTTGAGAGACCAGCGCTGAAGCTGGCGAAACTATCGTGTCCAAATCACTTCTTCAGGTCTACCACCACGAAACGACGGGGTTCTTCTCCCTGGGAATGCGTGAAGACCATTGGGTTTTCTTTGAGAGTTGTGTGGATTATACGTCTTGCAAAAGCCGACATGGGCTGGAGCTCAACCGGTCTGCCATATCGTCTGACCTGTAAAGCGGCGTTATTTGCGATGTTGCGAAGGATTTCTATCTGCCTTCTCTTGTAGCCACCGATGTCGAGAGTGATGCGGATGTTGTTGCACTGCATGTGCTGGAGAACCATGTTTATCAGATACTGCATGGACGAAAGAACTTCACCGGATTTGCCGATGTAGATGGCCGGGTCTTCCATGTCCACTGAAACAAAGAGCGTGTCGACTTCCTTGGATATTCTGACCGAAGCATCTTCGCCAAGCGTCTGGAACAATCCTTTCAGGTAGTCAACAAGGAACTCTTTAATTTTTGCTTCAGAGTACCTGTTACCTCCACTATTTTGCATCTCTGCCCTCCTTGACAGGTTTTGCTGACTGAGGGGTTGGCTTTGGAAGTGGAACGATGTACTTGCCGAATGCTTTTTTGTTAAACCACATCTGGTGAAGGATCGAGATGGCTGTGAAGGTTATCCAGTAAAGTGAGATTGAGGATGCAAAACCCATTGACATCCAACCGATAAGAAGTGGGAACATGACCTGCATTGCCATATTCTGCTGATCCTGACCAGGCATGGTTGATATTCTCTGTTGGAACCATGTTGATGCTGCCATGACAAACGGCGTGATACCGATTGCAGTTGTTCCAAAAACACCAAACAATGCGTCTGGGTAGGCAAGCGATGGTATCCAGAAGAAACTGGAATAGCTCATTGGAGCATAGCCGCTGATTGCAGAGTACAGAATGAACAGCACTGGGAGCTGAATAAGCATCGGAAGGCAGGAGCTGAACACATTGACGTTGTTTTCCTTGTAGATGCGCATTGTTTCCTGTTGTATTTGTTCTTTTTGACCTGGATATTTGTCGTTGAGGGCTTTGATCTGTGGCTGAATTTTTGCGATTTTTGCCATGTTTGTGAACTGGGAGTTTGTTAGAGGGAGGAGGGCAAGCTTCAGAAGAATTGAGAAAATGATGATTGCCACAGCGTATGAGCCGAAACCTACTGATTTTGCAAGGAAGTCAAAAATCCATCTGAAACCCATGAGATACCAGGCTGTTGTGGCTGTTTTGATCTTGCCTTCAAAAACACGGTCATACTTCTGTGAGCCATCAGAATTTTCCCAAGTGAGTCTAAACTTGGCGACGTATTCTTTTTCCTTCTCCATGTTTGGGCCGGAAACAAGTTTCATTTGGACAGTTATTTCCTTGTCGCCTTCGATTTTGCCGATCTCCTGAACAGCGTTTGCTTGTTCAGGGTTTGTGAGGTAGATGTATCCGAAATCTTTTGATGTGTCTGCGGTTGCTTTGTCAAAAACCTGGAGCTTTGCACCGTTAATGTCAAGCAATTCGAGTTTGACATTCTCCATTGACATGGAAATGTTGTTCTGCTTTGGATTCCTTACTTTGATTATGTAATCAAAAATGATGTTTGTGTCGGTTTCTTTGTCGGCAGAGAACTCTATGTTCCAGTCTGGCTGCGTAGATGTTTTTTTGACATCAATAATGCCTGTCGACTCAATGCCGTCGATGTTGTCAGCCGAAACCTTAACTACAACCGGTTTTTGTCCTTCAGTTGACGTGTTGTTGGTTTTGATGGCAAACTCTGCCACAAAATTGGCTGACGGGGCAAGCTCTGGGAAGTTGACCACTGTCTGGCTACCTTCTTTGTAGCTGTAGACACCTTTTTCGTCCAAAGCGATTCCGTCAATCGAAACAAGCTCTACTTTTCCGTTTGTTATCTTGTCTTTTGAAATGTTGAGCACGGTTACTTTAATCTTTCCTTCGCTGCTGATGACAAGTTCACCGTTTACGTTCACTGCTACTTTGTCTTGTGCCAAAACTGGCATAATTGACAAAAATACCACTGCTACCACTAATAACGCTTTGAATGTGCGTTTCATTTTCTCCTCCGTATAAAAGACCGAAATGTCAGGGAACCGGATCATATCCGCCAGGGACGGATCCTCTGCATCTCCAGATTCTTTTTGCTGCCAAAATGCCTCCTTTGAAAATGCCATACTTGGAGATGGCTTCGAGAGAGTATTGTGAGCAGGTGGGGGTAAAGTTGCATGATCTGGGGAGACCTGGTGAAATCAAATAACGATAGAAAACAATGATTAAGATAAAAGGGATTGAGACGATTGTTCTAAGAGCAATCGTGACATCAATGAGTGTATTTCTGATGTCGTTTGTAAAATGTCTGAATGAATCAATTTTTCTCTTGCAATGATGCCTATCATGCATTGTTGCGGAAGTTCCTGACCTGAGACGACAAGTGCTTCCCTTATCTGTCTCCTGAGCCGGTTCCTTACGTTCGCCTTGCCCAGTCTTTTTGGACTGATGTAAGAAATCCTCGTTGGTTTTCCCGGATCGGAACACCAGATCATCTTTATCGTCTTTCCTGACAGGAACTGTCCGCAATCAAAAAGCCTCTGAATCTCCCCAGACATTAATCTGGGAGGTAGTTTCATGAAATGGCGATCTTTGCGCGGCCTTTGGCTCTTCTGCGATTTAGAACCTGACGGCCCCATCTTGTTTTCATTCTTGCTCTGAAACCGGACACACGGAGTCTTCTGCGATTGTGCGGTCTTGTCATTGTGCGCATGCGATACCTCCAAAAATAAGTCAAACAATTCTACCAAGGCTTTGTATAAGATGTCAATAAAAAAGACGTTTTTATGTATCGAAAATATTTTCGGTTACTGGTTTCAATGATTGAGTATGCTTTGAGAAAATTAGAATAGAATTAGCTTTCAAGGTAAAATTATGAATATATAATTTTCTTGACTTGCGAACGTTAGACTTGCAAAATTTAACAGTTAAATCAAGAATTGGAGAGATAAATGGAGAAACTCATCTACAGTTTTGAAGAAGCGTCACAGGTTCCAGCCGATAAAGGCAAGGAAGTCCTTGGCGGCAAAGGCGTTGGCCTTGCTTACATGACCAAAATCGCACTTCCGGTACCACCAGGATTCACAATTGTAACCTTCGCCTGCAAGTACTTTTACGGCGAATGGGGCGAGAAGATGCCAGCTGATTTCCAGGCAGACGCCCTCAAGTACGTTGAAGGTGTCGAGAAGCAAACTGGCAAAAAGTTTGGCGACCCGTCAAACCCACTCCTGGTTTCAGTTCGTTCAGGCGCAGCCGTATCAATGCCAGGCATGATGGACACCATTCTTAACCTTGGCCTTACAGATGCAACTGCCGAAGGCTTTGCAAAACTGACAGGTGACGAAAGATTCACTTATGATTGTTACAGAAGACTAATCCAGATGTACTCAAACGTTGTTCTTGGACTCGACCACGACGACTTCGAGCACGTGCTTCATAGCGTAAAAAAGGAAATTAACGCAACAGCCGACCAGGACCTCAAGGCAGCCGACTGGAAGAAAGTTATAGAAGGATACAAGAAAGTCGTTGCAGAAAAGACTGGCAAGCCATTCCCGCAGGATGCCAAGGAACAGCTCTTCGGCGCCATCATGGCTGTATTCAAGTCATGGAACAACCAGAGAGCCATCGACTATAGAAAACTCTATGACATCAAAGGTCTCCACGGCACAGCAGTCAACGTGCAGACAATGGTCTTCGGAAACATGAGCGACACATCCGGAACAGGCGTTGCCTTCACTCGCAACCCAAACACCGGTGAAAGAAAATATTTCGGCGAATATCTCGTTAATGCCCAGGGTGAAGACGTCGTTGCTGGCATCAGAACCCCATCACCAATCGACCACCTCAACAATGAAATGCCAGCCGTTTACAAGCAGCTTACTGACGTGTTCGACAGACTCGAGCATGAACAGAAAGACATGCAAGACGTTGAGTTCACAATCGAAAATGGCAGACTGTTCGTCCTTCAAACCCGCTCTGGTAAGAGAACCGGTCAGGCAGCTGTCAAAATTGCCGTCGACATGGTCAAGGAAGGCATTATCGACAAGGATACAGCCCTGCTTCGCGTCAACCCCAACGACCTCAACCAGCTCCTCCACAAACAACTCGACCCAGACTCAAAGAAAAAGGCAAAGTCAGAAGCAAAAGGTCTTCCAGCATCACCAGGCGCAGCTGTCGGTCAGGTAGTTTTTACTGCCGAAGACGCTGTCACATGGGCAGATGAAGGCAAGAAAGTCATCCTCGTTCGTGCTGAAACCTCACCGGAAGACGTCATGGGCATGTTTAAATCCCTCGGCATCCTCACCTCAACAGGTGGCATGACATCTCACGCAGCCGTTGTCGGACGCGGAATGGGCAAATGCTGTGTCGTAGGTTGTGGAGCACTAACAGTCAACTCAAACGGCAAATACTTCGAAATCAAAACAGCCGATGGTATTAAGAAAATAAAAGAAGGCGAATGGATCTCTCTTGACGGCGCAACAGGCGACATTTACCTTGAAAAACTCGCAACAACCGAACCAACCCTCTCTGGCGATTTCGGTGAGTTCATGAAATGGGCTGACGAATCCAGAAAAATTGGTGTCAGAACAAACGCAGACTCACCACACGACTCAAAGGTCGCAAGGTCATTTGGCGCTGAAGGTATCGGTCTTTGCAGGACAGAGCACATGTTCTTTGCAGAAGACAGAATCCGTGCAGTTCGTGAAATGATCCTCTCTGAAACCCTTGAAGGCCGCGAAAAAGCCCTCACAAAGCTCCTTCCGATGCAAAAGGAAGACTTTGTCGGAATCCTCGAAGCCATGCAGGGTTTCCCTGTTACCATCAGAACGCTAGACCCACCGCTCCACGAGTTCCTCCCACAGAAGGACGACAAGGAAGAAATAAAAGCCATTTCAAAAGAAATTGGCGTATCAGAAGAAAAACTCATCCAGAAAATCGAATCTTTACACGAACTCAACCCGATGCTTGGCCACAGGGGTTGCCGCCTTGGAATCACCTTCCCGGAAATCACAAAGATGCAGGCACAGGCAATTATGGAAGCAGCTTGCGAACTCAAGAAAAAAGGCCTCGATGTCAAACCGGAAATCATGATCCCACTTGTTGGCGATGTCAATGAACTTGCCGACCAGAAGAAGATCGTGTTTGACGTTTGCGAAGAAACCCAGAAGAAGTATGGCGTCAAGGTTGACTACATGATCGGAACAATGATCGAAGTCCCAAGGGCAGCCCTGACCGCTGACCTTGTTGCCAAAGAAGCCGAATTCTTCTCGTTTGGAACAAACGACCTTACCCAGATGACATTTGGATTCAGCCGCGACGATGTTGGCAAATTCATCAAGATTTACATCGACAAAAATATCCTCGAAAAGGATCCGTTCCAGGTTCTCGACCAGACCGGTGTTGGCCAGCTTGTGAAGATGGCAGTAGAAAAAGGCCGTTCAACAAGAGCCAATCTCAAGTGCGGAATCTGTGGCGAACACGGTGGTGAACCGTCATCTGTTGAATTCTGCCACAGAACCGGACTCAACTACGTTTCATGCTCACCGTTCAGAGTTCCGATTGCTCGCCTTGCAGCCGCCCAGGCAGCCATCAAGGAGAAGAAGGCAAAATAGTAGATGACAGACCGCAACCGTGTGGTTGACGAGATAAACGCCCGACTTCCGATTACTGACGTGGTCGGGCGATATGTGAAGCTGAAAAAGGCCGGGAGAAACTATCTCGGCCTTTGTCCTTTTCATGCCGAACGCACGCCGTCATTCACAGTTTCTCCTGACAAAAACATGTTCTACTGCTTTGGCTGCAAAGCCGGAGGAGACGTTGTTTCTTTC
The DNA here is from genome assembly GCA_017999835.1 of Caldisericia bacterium. GTDB lineage: Bacteria > Caldisericota > Caldisericia > JAAYUI01 > JAAYUI01 > JAGNLA01. The sequence goes on along the minus strand of JAGNLA010000001.1, from coordinate 268,742 downwards.
GTCTCAAAAGTTGAAGGCATGACTTATTTTGAAGCACTCCAGCAGCTTGCCAAAGAAGCAGGTATTGAACTTGAACATATCAAGAGAGGACCTGATCTTTCAAGGGATTTTGAGCTTGTTGAATACGTGCAGGGAATTTTCAGGGATCATTTCAAAAAGTCATCCACAGCCCAGGAATATTGCCAAAAAAGGGGTTTGAGTCACGAAACCGTTGAGAGATTCCAAATAGGTTACGCTCCGGCAAACGGCGACTATGTGGTGGCAATGCTCAACAAGGCTGGATTCAACATGGATCTGGCCAAAAAACTCGGTGTGGTTTCGTTTGGAGCTGACGGTTCAAGTTTTGCCTATATGCGTGACCGGTTGACCTTTCCGATTCTTGACACTCGAGGACGAGTTGTTGCTTTTGGTGGCAGGATTCTTGGCGAAGGTGAACCAAAATATCTGAACTCTCCGGCAACGCCTATTTTTGAAAAAGGCAACAATCTTTACGGCTGGCAGCAGGCCAGGCAGTCAATCTCCCACCACGGCAGGGCAATAATCGTCGAAGGTTACATGGATGTGGTATCGATGCATCAGGTTGGTTTCACCGAAACCGTGGCATCGCTTGGTACAGCATTTACCCTGAACCAAGCCATGTTGCTACGAAAACTTGGCGTCGATGCATATTTGTTCTTTGACAACGATTCAGCTGGTCAAAAAGCGACGGAAGCCGGCATCAGAAATTGCTTCCAGGCTGGAGTTGTCTGTAAGGTTATGAGAACCACGGACGTCAAAGATCCTGACGATTTAGCAAAAAAAGGTGTCGAGGCAGTAAAAGAAGTTTTTGAAGCTGCCACGGAACCGACAGATTTTCTAGTAGGCTATTTTTTGACCCAGGAATCGTCACCTGACTCAGCTTCAGCCAAGTCTCGAGTTGCAAAAAAAACAAAAGAGGTTCTTCAGCTTGCAAATGACCGAGTTGTTACAAATCAAGGAATTGAGCGAATTTCTATGTTACTTAAAATTCCTCGATCTACCATTGATAACGTTGTCGAAATAAAACCGAAAACAAGTTTAAGTGTCACAAGTGTCCGGCAAAAGTATGAGTACGAGATCCTAAGGGTAATAATAACTGATAAAGACTCAATTAGTTTTATAAAACCGTATCTTTTTGAGAACTATTTTCAGGATGAAATGTGCCAAAAATTCACAAAAATGTTATTGGAAAACGATTTTAAATTGGATAAAATACAAAGTTGCTTGCTTGATGAAGGTGAGCAAAGTGAGGTTTTTTCTTTTTTTGCAAAGCTTCTGGTCGAAGAACCACCAGCTGAGAGCGACAATCTATTGAACTCTCTCAGGATTGATTTGGTAAAATCGAAGCTCGATGCGTTGCGAAACAAGAGTATTGATTGTTTAACCAAAGAGGAATTGGAAGAGTATCTAAATCTTGAGAGGATTCGCAACAGAATAACTAGAGATGGCAGAGACAAAGAAGAATAAAGAAAAAAAAGACACAGTGGCGCAGACAAAGAAAACAGACGCAAAATCTGTTTTGCCAGTGACCAAAAAAGTCAGTTCTGCTGATCCCAAGGGAAGAATTGAGCCCAAAAAAGTTGAAGCTGCCAAGACAATAAAGGCTAAGCAGCCAACAAGGCTAGTCGAAGAAAAAGCTCAAACCGATCAAACCAAGAAAAATGCTCAGGTAATTCAGTCAAAAACTAAAGAACAACCCTCAAAGCTGGTGAAGTCTGAGAAGGAAAAGACAAAAGTTTCACCACCACTTGAAGCTGAAAAGAAAACAAAGTCTGTTCAGTCAAAAAAAGAGCCAGAGCAGGATACGAAAAAGAAAGCAAAACCAGAGGAAAAGCCTCAAGATAAAGATAAAGTTTCAAAAGCTAAATCTGCAAAAGAAAAAGTGAAACCGATCAAAATGGACAGCGACGAAGAGGAGACGTCCCAGGAAGAAGAAGGTTTTGTTGAAGAAGAGAGGGACGAAGTTGCAGAACTCACCCAAAAAGAGCTGGACGAAGTTCAGTTCCTTCTCGATTCAAAAATAAAAGGTATTACACAAGAAAGAAAGTCGATAAGGCAAAAACTTCTTCAGATACCTGAACTTGTCAGAATTATCATAATCCATAGAAAAGACGGCGTTGTAAGCTACAGTGAAATTATGGAGCTCATGGGCGCCATGAATCTCAGCCCTGACCAAATCGATGAACTTTACACCGTTTTCACTGAAGCCGGCATCAAGTTTGGCGATGAGGACAAGTCAGGCGAGGTAAAACCAGAAGAGTATGTCGAAGAAGAGGTCACAACCACAACAACCTATGTTGCTGGGGAAGAATCGGAAGTTTCCGATCCGATCAGGATGTATCTGCGTGAAATCGGTAAGATCCCACTTTTGACGCTTCAGGGTGAAGTTGCACTCTCAAAAAGAGTTGAGCAGGGAAATCAGGAAGCTAAGAAAAAACTCATCGAGGCAAACCTTAGGCTTGTGGTCTCGATTGCAAAGAAATATACCGGCCATTGCCTTTCCTTCCTTGACCTCGTCCAGGAAGGCAACATCGGACTTATAAGGGCTGTCGAAAAGTTTGATTTCCGCAAGGGATTCAGATTTTCAACCTATGCCTCATGGTGGATCAGGCAGGCAATCACCAGAGCGCTGGCAGATCAGTCGAGGGTTATCAGGGTTCCTGTCCATATGGTCGAATCAATCAACAAACTAACCAAGGTCTCAAGAGAATTATATCAGGAGCTTGGCAGGGAACCCAACTATGCCGAGTTGGCAGAGAGAATGGGGACAACAACCAGAAAAATCAGGGAATACCTCAAGATTTCTCAAGAACCACTCTCGCTTGAAACCCCAATTGGTGAAGAAAAGGACAACCGTCTTGGCGATTTCCTTGAAGACAAGATGATTCGATCACCTGAAGAGGTCATTGTCAACAAATATTTCCGTGAACAAATGCACCAAATTCTGGCAATTCTTTCGCCAAGAGAACGCGAAATAATCAAACTTCGTTTTGGACTTGATTCAGAGTATCCGCATACACTCGAAGAAGTCGGACAGATTTTTAAGGTTACAAGGGAACGTATCAGGCAGATTGAAGCAAAAGCAATAAGAAAACTTCGTCAGTCAGTAAAAGCCAAGAATGCGCCGATGCTCTGATGGATTTAAAAAAAGAACTTAATCCGGCTCAACTTGAAGCCGTGATGACAACCGATGGACCAGTCGCAGTTTTTGCATGCGCTGGATCAGGGAAAACACGAGTAATAACCTATCGAATTGCTCATCTTATCGCTGACCTTGGCGTTCACCCGTCAGAAATTGTAGCTTGCACCTTCACAAACAAAGCTGCAGGCGAGATGAAGGAAAGAGTTGCAAAACTCATTGGGTCAGATGTCAAAGGTTTATGGATAGGCACTTTTCATTCCATATGCCTCAGAATTCTCAAGGCTGATGGCGGCAATATTGGTTACGAGGGCAAGTTCTCCATCTTTGACGATGAAGACAGCACTGATTTGGTTAAAAGGTGTATGTTGGATCTGCACATCGACCCAAAGATTGTCAACTACAGAAACGTTTCCCAGGCAATCTCGAAAGCAAAATATAATCTTTTGACGCCAGAAATGTATGCAGGCAAAGCAATAAATCCAACGCAAAAACAGATTGCTGCAGTTTATATGCTCTATCAGCAAAACCTTGAGCAAATGAATGCAATGGATTTTGATGATTTAATAAATAACACTATCAAACTGCTTTCAATCGATTCAATCGGCGAGAAATATGAAAAAAAGTTCCGATATGTGCTTGTCGATGAACACCAGGACATCAATCCTGCCCAGGATGTACTGATAAAACTATTTGCCAAATCAGGCAACATCATGATTGTTGGCGATGATGACCAGTCGATTTACAGATTTAGAGGGGCAACCCCGGCCATCATGCTTGACTTCAAGAACAACTATTCTGACGCAAAGATCATCAAGCTTGAAACAAACTATCGCTCGACAAAAGACATCATTGATGCCGCCCATCAGTTGGTAAAGAACAATCGAAACAGGGAACCAAAGGAGCTTGTGGCCTCGCTTCCTGGCAAATATCCTATCAAACTCTATACAGGTCTTGAACCATCAGATGAAGCCAGTTTCGTGGCTCAGAAGATAAAAACCCTTGTTAGAGAAGAAGGGCGAAATTACAGTGATTTCTGTGTGCTTTACCGCACAAATGCCCAGAGTCGACCCTTCGAGGATGCGTTTATCGCAAGTGGCACCCCATACAGGATTGTTGGTGGTTTGAGATTTTATGAGCGTAAGGAGATAAAAGATCTACTTGCGTACCTGAAAACTTCACTTAACCCCAAGGATTCCAACGCTTTCAAACGTGCAATGAACGTACCAAAACGAGGTTTTGGGCCGGCATTTCAAATAAGTTTGGAACTTGGAGCCAAAAATTTCAACACAACAATTGAAGGTTCGATGAGAATGTTAATCGAACAAGGTCAGATAAAAGGCGCCTCGGCCTCACAAGCTCGAGATTTTCTTGAGATCCTTGATGGTATCAGGGACAAGGCAAACAATGCTCCTGCAAGTCAGGTTGTTTCTTACGTCATTAACGAAATTGGCATGATCGCCTATCTTAAGGATGGCACCGAAGAAGGACAGGGCAGAGCCGAAAACGTTGAAGAATTTTTGAATTTGGCAACAGAGTTTGAAAAGATTTCTGAAGACCAGAGTATTGACGCTTTTCTTTCAACGGTTCAACTTCTGACGGATATGGACGGTGTTGAGCAAGGAGTTGACAGGGTTATCTGCACAACTGTCCATCAGGCCAAGGGACTCGAATTCAAAGTCGTTTTCCTGACCGGACTTGAGGAAGGTACGTTCCCGCACATGCGTTCCATGGAAGCAGCCGAAGACATCGAAGAAGAGCGAAGGTTGGCTTATGTTGCCATAACTCGTGCGCGAGAAATGCTATTCCTGAGTAACGTTGTTAACCGTCATCTTTGGGGGTCAACCCGTAAGACCGAACCATCCAGGTTTTTAAAAGAAATAAATCAGAACGCTGTGGAAAAAGATGTGGCAAGCAAAGTCGTTCCAAAGTTTAATACTCCACCTCCGAAGATTTTGCCAAAACGTGAGCCGGTTGTCGTACAGGTTGGTCAGATAGTTGACCACTCGGCATGGGGCGAAGGAACTGTGGTTTCTGTTGGTGGAGACAACGCAGAAATCGAGTTCAAATCTGTTGGCAAAAAACTTTTAAACATGAAGTATGCCCCTGTAAGGGTGAAGTCCAGCGGCTCAAATTCTTGACAAAATCGGACTTTTCTACTAATCTCCTGATGTAATCTGTGTTTTTGAACCAGATTGCCCGTTTCTCCGTATGAAACAATGAAAGGAGGAGTTTGATGAAAAAGCTCCTTTTTATTTGTATCATAATTGCAGTTCTTTTTTCTGGTTTCATTCCTGCAAAAGGCGATGGTGAATACAAGACATATTTGAGAATTCTTGTCTATTCCAGCCCAGGCGATCTTGGAATCACGCTGAAAAATAATATCCTGAAGCATTTTACTTACATCAACACTTACGACAGCGTTGTCAGTTTTGCTGCCGTAGAACAGAAATTAAGAACAGAGAATTATCATATCATTTGCCTTCTTGGTTGTGAGAAAAACGTCAAATATGACATTCCAGACAAGATAGAAACATTGATTTCGGAATATGTCAAATGTGGTATTGCAGGTCTGATTGTTTCAGGTGACATCATTGCGCCAAGCGCGAACAACAAACAGATAGAAAATCTTGTTGGAGCGCAACTTTCAGAAGAAAAAAGGATTGGCATGACCATGGTTCGTGTGGTTGACGTGACTGATCCTTGCGTCAAGGACGTTGCACAATCATTCCAGTGCAATCTTGGCACAATCAGAAAGCCATTGGTTTATTCAACTTCAAAAGTCATTGCCATGACAAATGACGGCACTCCTGTTTACTGGAAATGTAGAAATGAAACGATTTCCGGCAAATATAGAGCTGCATATATCAGTCTTGGAGATAACGGTGAAGCGATAAACAATATTGAAATTTCAAGGCTTTTTACAAATGTAATGTATGAAGTTCAGGGCTCGGGGTGGCTTCAACCGATGGAAGCTCCAAGAAACGTAAGATGCATTGCCGGTGATGGCAAGGTCAAGGTGACCTGGGATGCACCAGCCGATGCCTCGAAAGTTGCTGGCTACCGTGTCTACAGAAAAGAAGGAAACGAGGAATCAAAATGTATCCACGATTTCCCAATCCTGGTTGAAGCACCAAGAGAACTTTTGGATGAAAATGTTCAGAATGGAATTACGTATTCTTACAGAATCTGCTCAATTGTTCCACCAGATGAAGTTTTTGCATGTAGCAATGAGTGCGTTGGCACTTTAACAAAGGCAACCCCAATGAAACCAACATTGGAAGTCGGATCAGGGACACCTCCCCAGGCATCAATTATTGGCGACAAGTATATTGTAAGAGGCAAAGCAACGCCTGGTTCAAAAGTAAGGATTGAGTATACCCTGATACCATCAGGTCAGACTGGTGTGGTCGAAGGTGTTGCAGATGAAAATGGCGATTTTGCCTTAGAAATTCCTGTTCCACCAGGACAGACGGCACAATACACAATAATAACCGAAAACGAACTTGGTGATCAGACGAAGGTGGGTCCATTTACAGTAAACTCAACAGCGGAATCAGTTGTTATAATGCTCACGATCGCTTCAAAGACTGCCTATGTCAACGGATATCCGTGGCCAGAAGAGATTAATCCACCTCCCTACATAAAAAACAACAGGACAATGGTCAACTTCCGCTTTATCGGCGAAAGACTTGGTGCAACCGTTGATTACTTCCCAAAAGAAACAGGCAAGCTGGTCGAAAAAGTAACCTATGACATCGTTTCAAGCACAAAAGGCAAAGTCCATATCGAACTGTTCATTGGGAAATCAGATTACATCATCAACGGTGAAAAAAAGCAGCTTGATGCACCTCCAGAAATCAAATCCAGCAGAACAATGGTTCCTGTGAGACTCATTTCTGAAGGCATGGGCGCAAAAGTTGACTGGATTGCTGAGTTCAAGAGGATCCCGATCACCTACCCGAATCCGGATTCAACGCCGTGACGAAGAGCTTTATCGTTTATAGCCCATATCCATCAAAGGAAGAAGCCAAAAAAGCAGCCATGATTGCCGTTGAAAAAAATCTTGCCTGCTGTGTCAATATCTATGAGTGTCAGTCGGTTTATGTGTTCGAAGGCGAGATGGCGGACCATCCTGAGTTTGTCTGCTATTTCAAAACACTCGAAAACAAACTCGACCAGCTCCGAGCTTTCATAGAAGAAACTCATCCCTACAGTGTTCCGGCTGTCATCACTCTCGAGATTTCACAAATGAACAAGAAATATTTCGATTGGGCAAAATCAGAGCTTGAATGCTGATTGAATTCGATGGCGAACCTGTCAGGCTTGATGTTTTTCTTGCCAAGAAAATCGACAGGCTATCCCGAACAAAGCTTGCCCAGCTGATAAAAGAAGGGATCATAACAGTCGATGGCGACTCGGCCAAGCCTTCGTTTCTGCTGCGTGGTGGTGAACAGATAGAGTTCGAGGTTCCTCGTCCTGAACCTTACGAGCTCGTAGCCGAAGACCTTGGTGTCCAGATTGTGCATGAGGAAGAAGATTTTCTTGTTGCCAACAAACCCCAGGGCATGCTGACCCATCCTGCCGGACAGACAATCACGGGAACGTTGGTCAACGCAATGATGTTTCACTGCAAAGGCAAACTTTCAAACATGGTTGGCGTCGAACGCCCAGGCATCGTTCACAGGCTTGACAAAGACACCTCCGGTTTGATCATTGTTTGTAAAAGCGACGTTTCCATGAGGGCTTTTGCCAAGATGTTCAACGAACGCAGGATGGGCAAGCATTATTTTGCCATCTGCAAAGGCCACCTTTCATCAGATCGAGTAATCATCAACGCCCCAATCGGGCGCGACCTGACTGCACGCTGGAAAATGCAGGTTCAAGCCGATGGTCGCGAAGCCATATCAAAAGTGACTGAGCTTGAGAAATTCAAAGGTTTCAGTTATGTCATGATTAAGCCTGTCACCGGCAGGACTCACCAGATAAGGGTTCATCTGACCTACATCAGTCACCCAATCTTAGGTGACCCAGTCTATGGCGGTCTCGATCCAAATTTCAGCCTCAATGGTCAGCTGCTTCATTGTGGAGAGCTGCAGTTTGACTATCAGCTGCGACATTACCACATAAAGGTTGACCCACCCAAGATTTTTGCAGACACCTTGAACACTCTGAGGTTGACAAGAGCCTGACAAATCCTAAACTTGTCTTAGCTCCATAAAGGAGGACGAATAAAGCGATGGAAGTTGGAATAATTGGTGCACCACAATCAGGAAAGACGACGCTGTTTACAGCCATAACCGGGGTCAACCCAGGTCACGAGGTTGGCAAAAAAGCTGTTGTAAAGATACCGGACGAAAGACTCGAGTACCTGACTCAAATCTTCAAGCCAAAAAAACAGGTCAACGCAACAATCAACTTCATCGATGCCCCTCCCCCACAGTCGATGGACACCAAAAGGGGTAGCTCCTCTTCAGCTTTCCTCAACTTTGTAAAACAGGTCGATGCAATCATAACCGTTTGCGCCTGTTTCAAGGATGGCGGTTTCAAAGAGCTTGAGGACATGATAGAAATCCTCATCCTCACTGATCTCGAGGTTGTCGAAGGCATTCTTGGCAAAGAAAAGAAACTGACAATCGACCCAAAATATGCTGGCCCAACCCCAGAAACGCTCAAAAAACTTGCCGATGGTCTTGGCAACGGCAAGATGGTCAAAGATATCGAACTTAATGACAAGGAAAAGGAAACCCTCCGCGGTGTCCAGCTTTTCACCAAAATCCCGATTTTTGCAGTGCTAAACACCAACGAAAAAGGTGGAACCGAAGAGGAGAAAAAGGCAAGCGCTTTCCTCGACCCTCTCGGCATCCCGCACATTGCCGTCTGCGCCACCGTAGAGGCCGACATTGCCCTTTTGCCGCCCGAGGAAAGGTCAACCTTCCTTGAGGAATATGGAATCAAGGAACCAGCCTTAAACCGTGTCATACGCGAGGTGTTCGATTTGCTTGGTTACCACACGTTCTTTACTGCCGGTGAGGACGAAACTCGCGCCTGGACAATCAGAAAAGGCGACAATGCAGTCACGGCAGCAGGCAAAATCCACACCGACATCGCAAAAGGCTTCATCCGCGCCGAATGCTGCACCTGGGAGGATTTCCAAGCCTGCGACTCATCACTCAAGGTTGCCAAAGAACGCGGCAAACTCAGGCTTGAAGGCAAGGAATACATCGTTCATGATGGAGAGATCACGCATTTCAGGCATAGCGGTTGATTTTCATAAAATATATGTTATATTTAACTCATCATTCATTTGAATGAGGAGGGATTATGAAAATTGACGAGGAGTTTGTTAATGAGTTTATTTCAATCACAGACAAGCATGAAATAACACCACTTAAGATACAAGGAGTATTTGAGAGGGTTGGATTCAAAAAAATAATTACCCCTGGCGGAATAGGCAACGAGTCTTTGCATTGTCTCTTCCAACCAATAATAGGGTTAGATGCAAATTGTGATGAAATGAAAAAGATTATCGATGAGATAAAAGAAATTCCAAAGAATATTGCTCCAAATACTCGTGTTTATTCTATAATGGAAGTCAATAATTACTTGGATGATATTAACAAGTTGATTTTACGTTATTCCTAAATTACATTTTACCCTAAACCTGCACCTGTCCCCACCGCTTAGCACGGTTTCCAATACCTCGCATTTGACAGGGTGACCAAGCACCACTTCCCACATGCGCTTGTGGAATCCTGCGCTGCAGTTGCAAAAAACCGATGGAACGCTGGACTTGCCGTCTTTTAGCGACTCCTTGACCCACGGGCAGTGGCAGTAGTGGTAGCGCCTTTTGACCGGATCGGTTTCTTTCAGCATTTTTGCTGCCTGGTGAGGAATCTTTGTTTCATAGTAATAATTGCCGTCTCGTACACCATAATGGATTTCCGGATTTGCCTTCACAAACTCGATAACCTCTTCGGTTATCGGCTGGGTAAAGTACAGCCTGCCTTCGTTTTTGAGCGTCTCAAGTTCAACAAGGAACCTGTCGCCTTTGGCTTTGATGAATTTGTCAATGTTTTTTCCGCATTCCTCAAACAGCTTTTTGTCTGTTTCATACCATGAATCGTCCAGGTCACGCAGGCAGTTGCAGATTAACGATGTTGTTTTGCCCTGACCGAGATTTTCGATCATTCTGCCAACGACTGTCCCCATTGGCTCAGGCCTGACTTCGTTTGGCTGGCCAAGCTGAGGTTCGGACACTCCGTCAAAGAATTTCTCGGTTTCATCTTCGCCAAGTTCGTTTTGGAGCTTCTTTTTTAGGTTGCCAAAAGCTTCTGCGCCGTCAAGCAATTCGAGCGCATTAACGGTCAAAGCCTCGATGTTTTCGACTCTTCCATAGATTGCCAGCGAATAGATGTTGTGATAGCTGTTGTTTGATTCCGAGACGAGTCTGGAACAATAGCCCTCAAGCGCTTTTTTGTCGTCAGGCTTTAACTCCTCGGATTCGATGTATTCTTCAAAACCATAAACCGTCTCTATTGCCTGGTCGATCTGGATTTCGTCAAAACCTCTTTTTGCCAACGTTTCTCTCAACGTTTCGTAATTCATTCATCTCTCCTATGCCTATTCTACAAATATTTTATGAATTAGACAATTGATTGGCCAGTATTTGACAAATTGCGTTAAATAGTTTATGTTAACCGCATGTTCACCATGATAAGACTTCTGATATTGTACCGCAGGCGGTACCTGCATGTCAGAGATCTTGGCGTGGTGAAAACCCATCAAAATTGAAAGTCTCTGACTTTTTTATCAAACCGCCCCGACATTCAATGATCATTAGCTTCATTCTGATGACAAATCGGTAATTGCTATCAAGGAGACTTTATGAAAATACACAAATTAAATCCTATTCGAAAAATTAGGGAACTGGGCCTTTCAAAATTTGCAACAATCTGGCTTGGGCAGACAATCTCAATAATCGGCTCAAATATGAGCGGGTATGCGTTGACCTTTTGGGTGTGGAAAGAAACTGGTACTGCTACATCCATGGTTTTGATGATGTTTGTCAGGGCGGTGCCTGCAATTTTGATGATGCCATTTGCAGGATCGATTGTTGACCGGTTCAATCGAAAAACTGTGATCATGTTTGCTGACGCTGGAGCAGCTCTCGTCACCGCATTTGTAATGATTATGTTGCTTGCAGGGAGAATGAGCCTGTTTTTTGTTTATGTGGCAGGTTTTTTCGAAGCAGTTTTCAACACTTTCCACTGGCTGGCAAAGGATTCGCTCATTATCCAGATTGTGCCCAATAGTCAACTTGGAAGAGTTAGTGGAATGCGAACTTTCGTTGGTTCCCTCTCGGGAATCCTTGCTCCGCTGCTTGCCGGAGGATTGGTTGCAATAATTGGTTACGCCGGAGTTTTTGCAATCGATCTTATTACGTTTGCCTTTGCGTTCCTGACAATTGCCATCGTTAAAATTCCGACGTTGCCAAGAGATGAAAACCGACCAGACAATATCTTTAAAGACGCAATGATTGGATTCAAATATTTTCTTGGCAACCAAACCCTGCTTTGGATTGTTTTAATAAATATCCTTTCTAGCGCAGTCTTTCAATGCGGAGCGCTAATTGTTACTCCGATGATCCTTGCAAGAACCGGTGGGGATACGATGGCAGTGGGTATTGCTGATGCCTGGATGGGTGTTGCCGGACTTGTCGGTTCAATAATTCTCATGTTCTGGGGCGGTCCAAAGAAACGATTCCTGATTTACAACGTTTTCTATTTGGGATTTTCGTTGGGCTTGATGGTAATCGGGATGGGGAAAACGATTGTTTGGTGGATCGTTGGTGGTTTCATTTGGTTGCTGTGCGGTTCGCTGTCTGGCATAAGCAACGCTTTTTTCTCCAGCAAAATCCCGGCTGCAATGCAAGGAAGGGTCTATGGCGCAATGGGGATGGCCAGTGAATTGCTTGCGCCCCTCAGTTTTGGTTTTGCAGGAGTTCTAGCTGACAAGTTCTTTGAACCCTTGATGGGAAATCCTAGTTTTGCATCAAAACTATCATGGCTTGTAGGCGAAGGCAAAGGTTCAGGCATGGGTTTAATGATAATAATTGCAGGTTTTATTTCTTTGCTGTTGGTTCTGCCTGTATTTTTCATAAAACCTTTGAGAGATGCAGACACGCTTCTGCCGGACGTGAACGACGACTTGGTTTAAAAATTTTTCGAGGCTTAGCTGAAAAAGAGATGTTAAGCCTCGATTTTTTATTTGTCTAGCGGGACAAACACGCCTGATGTTGCCTGTTGTTTTTTGATTGCTTCATAGGCTTCTTCGATGGACTTGGTAACAACAATATGTGAACCGCTGACTATGTTAAACATTCTTGTTGCCATTCCGGCAACTGCATGTGGTGACACAGAAACACCCATGACAACTTTTTCCTTGATGTAGGGCATTATTTTTTTCTGGTAGGTGTCGATGAGGAGGAATTTTGCGAAGTCGAGTTTGGAAATGTCAGTTATTGAATAAACCTTATGGTCTTTAGTCCATAGTTTTGCAGTTAGCTCTACAAGTTTTTCAATATCATCAATGGTTTCCGGTGATCCGAGAAGCTTTACAATACAGATGTTGTTTGGCGCATCATACTCGCTTTGAAGATCAAATGGCATATTATTTAACTCCAATCTTATCAAATTTTTAATAAAAATATATTTTCAACATTCATAAAAAACTAAAATATTGTTAAGGAATACATAAAAAGATAACAATAAAGCAAATAAAAAACGATTGATAGAAGATGTAAATAAATTAATAATATAGATAACAATAATATGAACTAATTTAATAAATATTTTTACACAAGCCATTTATCCGATAATCTCGGATATAAAAAAGGCTGGCATTAACGCCAGCCTTTTTCAAAAATGAATTCTAAGAAATTTATTTTGCCACTATAGAAACAATTTTGCCTTTCGGAACCATTATTTGGGCAATCTGCTTGCCTTCAAGGTTGCGATTGACCACTTCCGAATTCATAGCAAGCTGCTTGATTTCTTCTTCAGATGTGCCAATTGGGACTTCAAGCACATCGCGAAGCTTGCCATTGATCTGAATTGGAATTTTTACCATGTCGTCTGCTGCAAGCGATGTATCAGCTTGTGGAAGTTTTTCGAGGTGGATTGAAGTTTTGTGACCAAGAATCTCCCACATTTCTTCACACAGGTACGGGGCAACTGGTGAAAGCAGGAGAACGTATGTGTCCATCAATTCCTTGAAGGTTTTAGATGTTTTGATGGCGTTGTCTTTTGCCAAGTCATAGATTTCGTTGAAAGCTTCCATAAATGAAGAAATGACCGTATTGAAATGGAATCTTTCAATATCTTGTGAAATTTTGATTATCAGTTTGTGTTGGATTCTGCGAAGCTTCTTCTCAACTGATGAATCCAGGGTACCGCTGCCAAACTGGGTTTCTGAGATCATATCCCAGACACGGTTAAGGAATCTGTAAACACCTGCGCACCCTTGTTCGTCCCAGATAGATTCGCCTTCAAATGGAGCGATAAACAAAATATAGCCACGTAGAGCGTCAGCGCCGTATTTTTCAACCATCGAATCTGGAGTTACGACATTTCCTTTGGATTTGCTCATTTTTTGGTGATCCGAGCCCAGCATCATGCCTTGGTTTTTTAATGTTGCAAAGGGTTCCTTAAAACCAATGAGCCCTGCGTCAAACATTACTTTTGTCCAGAATCTTGCATAAATAAGGTGCATGACAGCGTGTTCCACACCGCCAACGTAAACATCCACTGGAAGCCAGGAATCAACGAGTTTTCTGTCAAATGGCATTTTGTTGTTGTGAGGATCGGTAAATCTTAAGAAATACCAAGAAGAACAGGCAAATCCGTCCATGGTGTCGGTTTCGCGTCTTGCTGGACCACCACATTTTGGACAGGTTGTGTTGACCCAGTCAGCCGCTCTTGCCAGAGATGACTTGCCGTCACCCGACGGGGCATAGTCGGTTATGGTGGGCAGTTCCACTGGAAGTTGTTCTTTTGGTACAGGGACGGCGCCGCATTTGTCACAATGAATGATTGGTATTGGTGCTCCCCAATACCTTTGGCGGGAGATCAGCCAGTCTCTCATCTTGAAATTAATGGTCGATTTTGCGATGTTTTCCTTCTGAAGCTCTATGACAATGTTTCTTTTGCATTCTTCGGAATTTTGACCGTTATATTTGCCAGAATTGAACATCATGCCGGTCTCAGTGTAGGCATCCTGCAAAACCTGCTCTTTGCCATCTGGGGAGATGACCTGGATTATCGGGAGGTTGAACTTCTTTGCAAACGCAAAGTCTCTGGTGTCGTGGGCTGGGACGCACATTATAGCGCCGGTGCCGTAGCCTCCAATGACATAATCGCCAATCCAGATCGGAATTCTTTGCTTGGTAACTGGATTTATGGCGTATGACCCCGTGAATACGCCGGTTTTTTCTTTTTCGGTCGAAAGCCTGTCGATTTCTGCCATCTTTTTGGCTTGGTCAACGTAGGCTTCAACTGATGTTTTCTGATCTGCAGCTGTCAATTTCTGGACAAGAGGATGCTCTGGAGCAAGAACCATGTAGGTTGCACCGAAAAGCGTGTCAGGTCTGGTGGTAAAAATCAGAATGTCATCGCCTGATTCAGCCTTGAAAATGACCTCTGCTCCTTCGGATTTTCCGATCCAGTTTCGCTGCATCATTTTGACCGGTTCCGGCCAGTCGATCGTGTCCAAGTCAGAGATAAGCCTGTCAGCATAGTCGGTTATTTTAAAGAACCACTGTTTGAGTGGTTTTTTTATTACATCTGTGCCGCAACGCCAGCATTTGCCTTCCTCAACCTGTTCATTAGCAAGAACGGTGTTGCATTCCGGGCACCACCACTGCTGGCCAAAACTCTGGTAGGCAAGTCCCTTTTCAAACAAAAGCAGGAAAAACCATTGTGTCCATTTATAATATTCAGGGGTTGAAGAGTTAATTTCCCTGTCCCAGTCATAGCTTGTGCCGATCAATGTCATTTGGCGTCTGTAGTTGGCTGTAGTCTTGGCTGTTGTGTCTTGCGGTGATACGCCTGTTTTGATGGCGAAATTTTCAGCAGGAAGCCCGAAAGCGTCCCAACCCATTGGGTGAAGCACGCGATAGCCCTTCATCCTGAAATATCTTGAATAAACATCTGTTGGAACGTAATTTCTGCAGTGTCCAACGGACAAGCCTGACCCTGAAGGGTAGGGGAAGAAATCGAGGCAGTAGAGTTTTGTCTTGGACAAATCTTCATTTGTCTTGTAAATTCTGTTGCTGTCCCAGGCTGTTTGCCATTTCTTCTCTATCGCTTCAAAATCGTACTTCATTTTTGTTATGCCTCCATGAAATTATGGCTTGAAATTATAATGCAATGACGTTGTTTTTCAACACAAACAAAAAGCCCCGGGAAACCGGGGCTTTTATTGGTCTTTTATTCTGGTGGACCTGAGGAGATTCGAACTCCTGACCTTCTGCATGCCATGCAGACGCGCTTCCAACTGCGCTACAGGCCCAACGCAAATGAATTTTATCTATAGGGGCTTTATTGTCAAGGATTGTTATGACATTCATGCCAAAACATAGTAAAAAGGGTAAGCCTTTAAAATGAGCGTTTTCGATTGGAACCTTTGTTACGTTGCCAATACATCAATTTTTCTTCTCTCTCAGGATGGGTTTTCAGCTCTATGTTGTGAAACGTTTTACCGTTGTGTTTGGATGTTTTTTCAAAAAATATGCTGGATGAGTGCATTTCCGATTATGTGATTGTAGACTGTCTAATCTTTCTTGACACAAAGCCTTCCGACTTTATACTCCTTTGGAAGTATGGGCCTCTAGCTCAGTTGGTTAGAGCGCGTCCCTGATAAGGACGAGGTCAGTGGTTCGAATCCACTGAGGCCCACCATCTTCTCACAAAGCGTGGGGGTGTAGCTCAGCTGGCAGAGCATCGCGTTTGCAACGCGGGTGTCGGGTGTTCGAATCACCTCACCTCCACCATCTAAAAAAATCCCTGTAATAATTATTGCTAATTATTTAATAAAAAACCCTGCCATATAAAAAATAAGAAGACAGGGATGGTTGTTACATAAAGGGAAATCAATTCACAACGTTTTTGTAGAGTTTTCCGCCAATCACGACAAAAACAATCAGCACACAAATCAATACTGCATAATCGGTTAGCACAGCGTTCAGGTTTAAATTGCCCGCTAGCATAAGATTCCTGACTGAATCGGTCATGTACGTCAAAGGATTGATGTATGCAAACCATTGTATGACAGACGGCATCATTGAAATCGGGTAGATGGCGTTGCTTGTGAAAAACAACGGCATTGTCATCAATTGTCCGATACCCATCAGTCTTTCCCTGGTCTTTGCAAGACAGGCGATAATCAGTGACAGTGTTGAGAACAAGGCTGAACCGAGAAAAACTGAGAACAGGATGCCAAGAATATGTAGCGGATTATAACTTACTTTGACGCCGAGAGCCATTGAGATGAGAAATATCACTACTGCCTGTGAAAGTCCCCTAACGCTTGCCGCCATGGCTTTGCCAAAAACCAGAGCTTCTCTTGGAGCTGGGGAAACAAGGTATTTTTGAGTGATGCCAAGGTCACGTTCCCAGATGATTGTTATGCCATAGAAAATTGCCACAAACAGAACTGACTGAGCCAAAATACCAGGAGCAATATAGTCAGTGTAAGGGATTGTGCCTGTATTGATTGCCCTTGATCTGCCGAGAACCTGGCCAAAGACAAGCATCCATAGCAATGGTTGGACGGCTCTTGTGACAAGCTCTGACCAATCGTGCCTGAGTTTGAGTACTTCGACTTCGGCAACGACAAACGACTTGTTGATAAAATTGACTACCGGGTTCATCCCAACCTCTTTGCCGTTCTTCTTGTTCTTTTGATGTCCTTGAATCCGCTAGATTCGTTGAGGTTTGACCCCGTGTAATGCACAAACACGTCATCAAGCGACGCCCTTTGTTTGTCGATAGATTTTTTCAACTCGTCCGGGCTGCCGGTGATTGAAATGTTGCCACAATCCATGATGGCAATTTCGTCACAGAGTTTGTCAGCCTCCTCCATATAATGAGTGGTAAGGAGGATTGTTGCGCCATATTCATCTTTTAACGATTGAATATGATCCCAGATGTGCATTCTGGCGACTGGATCCAATCCTACCGAGGGTTCATCCAGAAACAAAATAGATGGCTTGTTAAGTAGTGATTGCGCGATCTCAAGTTTTCTGATCATGCCGCCAGAGTACTGCCCTACCAGTTTTTTCCCGGAATCCATGATACCCATCTTGGTCATCGCTTCTTCAATGCGTTCTTTCCGTGTTTTGGGATCAACATCATAAAGCTTTGCGAAAATGTTCATGTTCTCAAGCCCGGTAAGGTTTGGTTCAGTAGAAATCATCTGGGGGACATATCCGATGTGCTTTCTGACCTGGACTGGATGCTTGATGATGTCAAATCCACCAACGTCAGCTGTGCCAGACGTAGGGGCTAGCAAGGTTATAAGCATCTTGATTGTTGTTGTTTTCCCAGCTCCGTTAGGTCCAAGAAGCCCAAAAATCTGTCCATGTTCAATGGAGATATTCAGGCTGTTTACTGCTGTGTACTCTTTGAATTTCTTTGTTAGGTTCGTTGTGTGGATCATCTTTTCCATGCTGCACCTAGATACAAAAAAGCCTCCTTGCGGAGGCTTAATCCGCTAAGGGTTATTTTTTTCTGGTTTTGTCAACTTTTGGTCAACCTGTGCTTCGGGTACTTCAATAGTCTTTATGCCTTGTGGCAGCGTGATTGCCGGAGTTTTTGAAATATTAGTTATAGTAAGCGTTGTTTTGTCGCCAATTCCGCCGATGTTCAGTCTTCCCGAAAATTCCAAAATTGTATCTTTGTATTTACCATCGACTGGCGTGAAAATCTCGCCATCAAAAAGGTTACTGTTTGCGTCTGCAACAACGTAATATCTGTTTGCCTGACCAAATTCCTTGTTTACTTTTCCAATGAAATTTACGGTTGTGGATTTGTCAGTTATGGCTTTGAATAATGAATCGATGTACATTAATGGAGCCCTGTCAGGGAGGGCATTTTCGTCAAATTTTGGAGAATTGGACGGCTTTGGCATTGCAATCCATCCTTGTTCAGCTGAAGGGTGCGTGATTAATGAGTCTTTCGTTGCGTACAAGGTACCAAAGAGCGGGTTGCTTTTGTCTAGAGCCGACATGCTTGGGTTGTCAATTTTTGTCAGGCCATTTGAGTAATAGTATACGGTATGTTGGTAATTGCCGGCCACTTGCTGCCCAATGCTGAGTGATATTGTGCAGTTTGTCAGATCTGAAAACTTCTTGAAATCAGGTTTTTTGTCCATCGTCGTTCCTGGAAGTGGTGGAGGGGGTATGATTGCCGAGTCATCAGGGTTTGTTTTCTTGGAGTCATCGATTTCTAGCATTATCTCATCTATCTTGTTGATACCTTCTTTAAGTTCGTAGTTTGGGAATTCATAGGGTTTGAAACCATCAGCAGCGATGAAGATGCTGTACTTTCCGGATGAAAGCCCCTCCAGTTTGAATGAACCGGATTTGTCTGTTTTGGTCTCTGCAGAATCAATTCTTACTGAAGCATCAGCGATGACTGTTGAGTCTTTGGCATTTCTCACCAAACCGGTCAGAGAAGCGTTTGGCTTGGTTGCCTTATTGCCGTTGAGGATGATTGCAACTGTTACAACCAATAATATTGCAAGTATAATAGAGCCAATGATAATCCAATTTTTTTTCACGATTTGACCTCCTAAAGGCTTCTTATGGCTTTACCAAAAGAAGCTCTGTCATCTGATTTGAAAAAACTTGCGCCAGAGACGAGAATATCTGCGCCAGCAGACACAATTTCTTTGGCATTGATAAGGTTCACTCCTCCATCAACCTCGACGAGAAAGTTACCCATCTTCTTGATTGTTTTAATTTTGTCTAATGTTGATGTAATAAAACTTTGGCCAGATCTGCCAGGGTAGACTGACATGACTGTCACCATGTCCATTGTTTTGGCAAATGGTATCAAAGCTGAGGGGTTGGTGTCAGGCGAGATTGCCAAACCGGTCATTTTGCCCATAGCCTTTACCAACGAGAGATATTTTGAGTGGTCGATATCCACCTCCACATGCCATACAATGGCAGCAGAGCCAAAGTTCACCAGTCTCTCAAGGTAGTCCTGTGGGTTGGTTACCATCAAATGTGAGTAACATGGCTTGGTGCTGTTTTTTATTATCCCAGCACAAACATCCATACCCAAGGCAAGATTAGGAACAAAATGTCCATCCATTATGTCAAGGTGAACAAGATCAGCGTTAGCACAAACCGAGGCAAGATCATCTCCAACCCTCAACGGATCGGCTGAAAGCATGGATGGAGCTAGTTTTGTCATTTTGGGTTATAGAAAAGCATGATTGGGCACTTGGGGTCGATCATCACGCCTGGTTCAGGGTCTTGTCTGACGACTGCGTTGAATGGCACATATCTTGCGTGAAGTGGTTTAGTTGTGATTCTGTCGGCGCTGAAACCTTCGTCTACAATTTTTTGCGAAGCTTCCTGGTAGTCTATTCCAATAACATCGGGCATTTTTATCATGTATCCGAGAGAGACGGTGAGCATTATTGGAGTGTTCTGGTCTACAGTGGATCCTGGAGCAGGAAATTGATCAATAACGATGCCAGCATCAGATGATTTTGAATAAACCTCTTCCACTGAACCAAATGACAGACCTTTTTCTAGTACGTCAGATTGTACCTGACCAAACCTCTTACCTGTGTAGTTAGGCAGGATTACATTTTTCTTGCCAGACGAGATGGTGACAAAAACCTCGCGAGACATCTTTATGAGAGTGTTTGGCGATGGTTCCTGGGAGATGATGCTGTCTTTTGCAACGATGTCTGAGGCTATCTTGTCGGTGACGACAAGTTCAAGCCCTCTTTCCTGTGCAAGGATTTTTGCAGCTTCAAGGCTCATGTTTATGAGTTTTGGCGCTTCAACCATTGTTTCATTGATGTAGTCGCATCCGGAGAACGATAGCAGAAGAATCGGACAAATTAACAGAAGAAATATGTTTTTTCTCATTTGAGTGAAGTATACCCCCTCATTTTTTCTTATCAAGCCCAGACTCTTTCTTGTGCTGGATTCTGAAGTGACGTCCACCAAACCTGTGCGCTTCGTCTCGAACCTGCTGGAGCAGCCTTAGCGCCAGTGAGTCCCTTGAAAGGCGAATCGGTTCCTGCCCTTCGCGGATAATTAGTTCTTCTTCCTTGGCTAGCCCTGCAATTTCTACGTCTATTCCCTTGAAGACATCAAGAGCAACGTTGAGTTGTCCCAGTCCGCCGTCGATGAGCAATAAATCAGGTTTTAGTGCGAACTCTTCATCGTCCCAGTGATCTCGGCGTCTCTCGAGTGTTTCCCTCATCATGGCATAGTCGTCTGGTGTGTCCTTGCACTTAATTTTGTAAATGCGGTAGCCTTTTTTGTAAGATTTTCCATCTTTGAACACAACCTGGGCGCCAACAGCTGCCTTGCCTGAGATGTTGGCTATGTCGTAACCTTCGATGACCAGTGGCGCTTTTTTGAGAGCTAAGGCTTCCTGGAGCTGTGTGACGGCGTTTTGACCCAGAGCGATTTGCTCTCGCCTGAGGTGTTCAGCAAGGTGGTGCTTGGCATTGGTGAGAGCCATATTCACAAGCTCTATCTTGTCGCCTTTTTTGGGTTGGATAATCTTTATCGGTTCTTTGAGCTGTCTACCTTCGTTGATGAACTCAGAGAGATCCTTGTCGTTTGAAGGTTTGACAGAAACGATGATTTCGGTTGGAAGATCAACATTTTGATGGGAACCGTAGATGTTTTGCATTACAGCGCCGAGGAATTCCGCGTTGGAGCTGAGTTCATCCGAGCCGGCAAACATGTGCATTTCCAGGATGAGTCTGCCTGACCTGACTTTGAGAAACTCAACACATGCCTCACCCTTGTCAGAAAATACTGCAAAAATATCCCTGTCAACAGGTATCGGAGAAACAACCCTCTGTTTAGAAACTATTGCGCCTAAATGTCTTAGGCATTCCCTGTACCTGGCAGCTTCCTCGAACCTTAAAGATGTAGAAGCATCCTGCATTTTCTTTGTAAGTGCCTCTTCGAGTCTTTTGTACTTTCCAGAGAGCAGAAGAAGTATGTCAGACACGGTTGCGTTGTAATCTTCCGAGGATATCAGTCCGGCGCACGGCCCCTGGCAGAGACCAATGTGATAATCAAGGCAAGGCCTGGATTTCTCCTCTGGAAGCTTGAGGTTGCAAGTTCGGATAGGAAAAAACTGCCTCAAGGTTTTGATATTGGCAGTGACCGATCCGCCTTTGGTGTATGGGCCGAAGTAGTGTGAGTTTGCATCGAGAATTCGCCTGACCCTGGTGAGTTTCGGGAACGGCTCTTTTGTGACGGCAAGAAAACTGTATTCCTTGTCATCCTTGAGGAGAATGTTGTAATGAGGCATCAGTTCCTTGATGAGGATATTTTCAAGCACTAATGCCTCATGGGCTGATTCTGTGACGATGAAATCAATGTCAACAGCATGGTTCATCATGGCCTTCACCTTGGGTTCGAGCTGGTCAGTCAGAAGATATGAGCTGACCCTGTCGATAAGGTGCTTGGCTTTGCCAACGTAGATAACTCTGCCTTGTTCATTGAAAAATTTGTAAACGCCTGGCTTGTATGGCAGGTGTTTGATTTTGTCAGCTAGCTGACTCATCCACCCACCAGTACCAGGTTTTGTTTTTGAATTCTGATTTTATGAACCCCAGCGATTTCAGGGATGGCAAAAAAGATGCTGCTGCATCCTTGCAATTAATGCCTTGTTTTCTTATCTCTTCTTCAATTTGTGTTGTGGTCATCTTTCCGTTTCCACGGAGAATATCCATCACAAATTCTGCTTCTTCCGGTACTTTGTTCATGGTTCATACCTCAGCATTATGGTTTTGTTTTCGTTTTGTAAATCATACTCCATTGCCAGGATGTAGGAAAGGGTGTCAAGATCAGTGTAAACGTGGCTACCCTCGATGACAACGTTTTCATTTGCCTTTATGGTTATTGGGCCAACTGAAACATCCTTGCTGCCATTGACAAAGAGAATCTCCCAGTTTTCAAAAACCGATTGCGCACGTTTTTTGTCTGAAAGAATTTTTGTTTGACCACCAATTGCCGACATCACCATATCAATTGACAACAGTAATTTGCCATCGACAATTTTACTCGGAATAATGATGTTTACTTTGCTATTGTTAATGACAGTTTCGCCGCTTTCGACATCAATGATGTAATTGATAATCATCTGTTCCGAAAGGGCATTGTATTGGACTGGAATGGTTTGACTCCCGCCATTTGTAGAGATGGTTATGGTTCCTCTCTGGGGAGTTATTGGCGCAGCGTTTGGTTTGAATCCAAAAGTCAGGGTGGTTTTGCCCATCGTTGAGAATGTTGGTTGCTGTGGAACAATGAACGGCAGGTCACATGTAACCGTTCCTTTAAGCTCTTCGATGCCTGCATTTCTCACGTTGATGGTTGGAAGCTTTGACGATTCTTCTATACCAAGCAATCTTCTCACTGTGAACTCAAGATTTCTGTGACCGATTTCCCAGAACCCGACTTTTGTGAAAGCCCATTTTTTGTCTTTTGTAATAACCACGACTCTTGGGATGGATTCGCCTTTGTACTGCCTGAAGATTTTTGTACCTGTTCTGTTTTCATAGAGCATAGGGTAGGTGATCGCGTTCAAACCGAGTTTTTTGAGTCCACCTCGGATTCTTGAGTCATCTTCCAGCACCGAAGCAACGTAATCATCATCAACTGTGTCGGAATCCGTGATGACGCCGTAGAGAGCAAGTCCTTTGTCCTTGTACTCACGGTACATCTTTTCCATGTACGGCATGCCACTCTTGCATGGAGGACACCATGTCGCCCAGAAATCGATTACAAGAACCTTCACATCCGGCCTTGCAAGTATGGCGTCCAGGCTGGTCGATTTACCTGTGGATTCTGGATAATCGTTAAGTGTGAAATCAGGAGCTTCTGGATAGCCACCAGTTGGTTTGATGTAGTTGTTAAAAGTCAGTGTTTGGACGTTGGTTTCAAGAATTGGCCCGGTTGCTGAACCCTTGAGACTTGGTGAGACCAGACAGAAAGTGTCGTCGAACCTATAGAGTTTTGAGCCGATCGCTTCTGACAGAAGTTTTGCCGGGCCAAATAAGATTCCCTTGGAAAGTGTAAATGGCTTGTTCAGATCAACAGAACGTGAACCGATAAAAGCAGTTGATGAACCAGTCGTTACAACAATTTCCTTGTCGCCGGCAGTAATGATTACTTTTCCTTCGGTTCCCATGCGAGTCTGTCCACCAATTTGGTTGATTACTTCGCTGACAGGGCAAACCGGATCGTCGCCACCTGTGCACTCCAAAGGCATTGTTCGCCAGGCTTTTCCAAACCTGACGTCTTTTGAACCGTCCACAAAGCTTGTAAACATCGAGAATTTTGGCAGCTTCCAATATCTGACAGGAATTTCTACCTGGTTACTGTTTCCAAGGAGCATGAGAGAGGTTTTTTTGAAGGTTGGCAGAATCTGTTCGTTTTCAAGAGGAGACGAGGCAACGCTGACGGCAATGTTTGCAGGAGAATTCTTAAACTTTGATTTGAGTATCGTTATGTCATGATTTGTCGGTGTAAGCGAGCCTTCGCCAGCGTTTCCACCCTTGTTGACAACTGACACCGTCTGAACGTCCTGTGGCAGTTTTGTTGAGTTGGAGACCAAAGCTGAAACAGCCTGTTCAAGGTATGGTATCTGGGATTCATCCATGTCTGGAAGCTCAAATATGAGATTGCCGGCTGAATCGACGATATAAAGTCTTGGCACTGCTTCACCGCCGAATTCGGCGCATATTGACCCTTCTGAGTCAAATATTATTGGTGTTGTTATCCCGGCAATCGAGAGGTCGGACAGACCTTTTGTGATTGTTTGGTTACCTGCAAAGAACTGTTCAATGACACTGTCTGATTTTACAGTTGTAGAAACCAGTTTTGATTCAAGACCGCTGTCAGCAAACCTTCTGTTGATGCTTTCGATGTAGGGGATGATTGATTCCGAGATGCTGTCGTTAGAAAAGAAGAAAAACAGCTTATACTTGCTTTCTGACTTTTCAAACGAATAGGTGCCATTGTTTTTGAGTGGGTATGTTGGAGCGGTGAAGCTGGACATGCGCTTTGGGGTTGTGTCCCAGACAAGGTCGATACTCTTTTCTAGCGACGCCAGCTGCGAAGGTTTGTCTCTTGGGATGAACATCTTGACCGTACCGTCAGCGGTTTCCTTTATCTGCCAGCCAAAAGCCAGAGAGTAGGTAGCAAGTGGCAGTGAAACATCGGTTTCGCTGAGGTTGTATGTGAATTTCCAGAGTGCGCGAACATCGTCGAGTGAGAAATCACCAGTCTGGACATTGAGCCATAGCTTATGGCCAGAAGCAGTGATTGTTAGCTCGCTAGATATGCCGTCAAACAGACTTGAACCTGAAGCAGCACCGGAAACCCTCATGGCTGAACAAGAGATAAGTCCCTGCGCTCTTTTGTAGGGTTCGTTTTGCTTGAGACCGTTGATATACCAGCTGCCATCTGGCTTGGCAGTCAGGATGCTGAGATTCTTAGGATAGATGCCAACCTTTACCGGTACGATTTCTGTGCCAGCATTGGTTTTGATGATAATGAAATCGTTTTCATCTACGCCAGACGGGTTGAAACGAGCAGAAACACTGACTTTGTCTTTTGCCGCCTCTGTTTTCAGGTTAGCGCCAAGTGTCCCTGTTTCCAATATTTGCAACGTTCCGCTACCTTCGTTTTTGATCTCAAATGAAGCTGAGCTTGGGACTTTGTCTGGATCGGCATCGTTCCAGACGATATTGGCTTCCTTCGGTTTAACGGAAAGTTTTGGGTTGTTCTGATTCATGTCCATGGTTACAACTATCGTTTTTGTTGTCTGGAACCATTCGACTTTCGCCTTGAAAGCTTCACCGATGAATCTGAACGGGACAAATGTGCTGCCTTTTACGATTATTGGTGCTTTGGCAAGTGTTGTTGGCACGCCGTTGACCTTTGCGGTCTTTTGGCCGATTACCAACTCGACTGTTGTTCTGTCAAGCGTGGCTCTGACGGTTTTTGATTCAGCGATCCATTCGATGGTTGCGCCAAAAGCTTCACCAAGGAATCTGTAAGGAACCATTGTGGTTCCACCATCGATAAATGGTGGCTGTGAAAGGGTTGTTTCCTTGTCATCAATTGTACCGGTCTTGCTTCCGATTTGAATTTTCACAATACGCTCGGATGATGGTGTGATAACAGTTATCGGTACTTCTTTTGTTCCAAATGCCGTGCTAATTTTTACAGTGGAGGTTTTCTGTCCAGGCTGGAGGAGTTTGTTCGTGGCAAACTTGAGACTTATTGTTTTCTTGGAAGAACCAATTTCCAGAGTCTGTGGCCATGCGACCAGCCAGTCTGAATCAGTTGAAATGACAGCCTGGGCTGTCCTGTTGGCCTCAATATCAAAGCTGGCGTTGTCGATATTTGGGTTTTTATAAGAGATTGTAAAAGATTCAGGATTCTGGTTTGTTGTGATTTTGAATGGATTGGCATCGTAGCTGAATTCGTAGGTTTCCGTTTCTTCATCAAACTTAGAAATTATTCCAAGTTTGGCAACAAGCTCAACAGGGATCATGAAGTCTGAACCAACTCCATAAACGTTTCCTGTAAGGGAAATTGGCGAGTTTCCAATCATGGCGATGCTTGTGTCTGGCCAAACCGTGACTTTGCTGTCGCCAAGAGTGATTGAGCCGTGGGTGTCATCAAGGTTGAATGTTGCGCCGAAAGCCATTGAAATCAGCGACATTGGCACAAAGTCGGTTTTGCCAACTGAAACCATCGGGTTTGTGATCGGCATCTTTGTGCCAGCAATGAAAGCTGTCTTGCTACCAAAGACTGTTTTGAGCGAAACTATTGGGTTGCCTGTTACAGCTGTTACTGGCAGTTGCATCATTCCGTTGTCGGTTTCAATCTGCAGCATGCAGTAGTGGAAACCATCCTCGGTGAACTTATCGGTGTCAACCTTCACACTGACCACAGTTTTGCTTGCCTCAAGCTTGTTTGGAGAGATTACCATCCAGTTGTCGCATGCCCTGATGGTTCCTGAGAGTGGACCCTCTCCTTTGTTCTGGATTGTAAACTCAACGGTTTTGTTGCTGTCTTTTGTGACGTAGCCAAAGTTTATCTGGCTTATTGAACTTGTTGCCTTTGATCTGAGTTCGTAGGTGATTGTTATCGGTTTTTCAAGTTTCTGCATTGAGCCTGGTTTGATGGCTGTTACGTTGAGTGTTTGTGTGCCTTTGGTCAGTGGAACGGTCAACATAAATCGACCAGTCTCAGAGGATATTGTGTTCCTTCCGCCGACGCTTACAGCAGCGTTCTTGCCAGTGTAACCCGTAAGTTCATATTCAGGTGTTCCAACGGTTATTGGGCCAGGATTATCCAAAGACAGGTAGAATGGGTTGGTCATTTGTCCCGCAGCATGAATGATGAATTTGGCTACAAGTTCCAAGCCCTCGGGGCTGACGGTATCTATGGTGTCTTCCGGAACGTGATATTTTGTTACGCCGTCTGCGGCAATAACGAACACAGCCTGAATGCCTTTAAGGTAGAACGGATAGTGATCAGAAGAACCATTGGCTGGCCCTCCAAGTTTGAAATCTGCGCCGACTTTCAGTCCAGCTTGTTTGAGTTTGCTGTTGAGGTCTGTAAAATTAGGATCTGAAGCACACCTTATGATGTTTGGCAGACCGCCAACCATGTCGAGGTTTAGAACTGTAAGCCCTTCTTCCGGGAATGGGCAGTTGTTGGCCATGTAACCAGAACCAACCAAGCCGGATTCTTCTCCAGTAAAGGCAACAAAGGCAAGGTTGCGGTCAAGTTTGACTTTGTTTTGGGCAAAAACTCTGGCAACTTCCATCATCACTGAAACACCAGAACCGTTGTCGATTGCGCCTGGGTATAAGTTTCCACTTGGGTCTATTCCAAGATGATCCCAGTGTGCGCCGACCATAAGCGTTTCATTGGCTCCAAACGGATCCGAGGAAGGGATATAGCCAACAACGTTTGCCGATTTATAGTTTTCCTTAACTGCCATAGTGACCTGGATGTTCCAGTTGTACTTTGGAAGTGGAAATGAATATGGCTTCTGCTGGGCATCGATGTTTTTGGATATTTCTGCTGAAGTTTTGCCTGTTTCAGAGAGTACTATGTCGCCTGTGTCGATAGAAAGATACAAACCTGGCAGTGAAGACTGATAGAAAGTGAGGCTTCGTTGGGCAAGGTTTGTGCGTCTTGATGGAGGATAATTTGGATTTTCGATGAGGATAACACCGATAGCGCCATGTGCCTTTGCGTTTGCAACTTTGGTGGTGAAACTCATGAGGTTGGTCAGCTGTCCGTCGTTTGCAGCTGCTTCCATGAAATATGAAGGCCCGCCTCTGAAAATCACGACAATCTTGCCTGTAACATCTACACCGGCATAGTCGTCGTATACAACCTTTGCCTTTGAAGTGATGCCATATCCGCAGAAGAATGCTGGAGCTGTGACATTGCCCGAACCCGAAGCTATGAGAATGTTGTAATCTTTCATAAAAACAAATTGTCTCAAAGAGCTTTTGTTGACATCCATCTGTCGAAAATCAATTGGAGCGACTGGACAGACAATGTTCATGGGAACTGTTTGAAGGAACGTGCCATTGTCACCTGCAGGGGTCAGGCCTATAGTTTTGAAATAATCGGCGATATAGCTTGTGGTGACTGTATCACCTTCAAACCCTGGCTGTCTGCCAAAGAATTCAGGCGATGTGAGTTTTCCCAGAATTTCCATCTGATTTTTTGATGAAACCTGGTTGACAAGACCCCAGTAGCTGAAATCTGTCGCCTTTGCTGATGGAACGGTAAAGCTTGTTATGGTCAGAACCAGTGCAAGCAGAATGGCAAACTTGTTCCTCATCATCCCTCCTTGACTATCTCTTCAAGCGTCTTTGCAAAAATCTCAATTTCTTCAATAGTATTGTACAGATATGTTGAAACCCTCAGGGTTCCGTCAATTTTTCTTGAATTGAACCAACCGTGAACGCAATGGAAACCAGCTCTCATCATGACTCCAGCCATATCGTCAAAAAGCAGAGCCAGGTCGTGGACATTGTAACCGTCTACGGTGATGCTGGTTATTCCGCCCCTGTCGGCAGCTTTGCTTGGTCCGATGATGTTAACACCTGGGATTTTGAGGATCAATTCCTGAAGGTGCTCATTGAGGGCTATCTCGTGCTGATGAATCCTTGTTCTGCCGATTGACTCGATGTACTCAACAGCAGGTCTGACGCCTGCCACACCAGCATAGTTTTGGAGTCCTGGCTCAAATCTTCTTGGAGGCTCAAGAAATCTTGCCTCTTCATAGGTTACCGATGTTACGGTACCACCACCGGTTGCAAGCTGGTTGAGCTTGCGAAGCTCTTCAAGCCTCCCCCAGAGGACACCCATTGCTGTTGGGCCGCACATTTTGTGGATGGACATGCCCATGAAATCGATCCCCATTTCGGCAACATTGAGCGGGATGTGTGCTGCGCCCTGGGCGCCATCCAGGCAAACCATTGCACCGTGCGATTTTGCAAGTTTGGTTAGCTCAGCAGCCGGGCTGGTTTCACCGTCGAGGTTTGAGGTCAGATAAAAGCTTATCATCCTTGGTTTTGACTCTTCAATGGCTTTTTTCCAGTTATCAAGCGACATTTTGTTGTCGTCGCCTGACGGCACGACTCTCAGTTTGACACCGCGGGTTTCCTGGAGCCTGAACCATGGGAGGAAGTTGCTGTTGTGCTCTTTGTCGGACACACACACAACGTCGCCTGGCTTCCAGTCAAAACCGTTTGCAATGATGTTTAATGCCTCGGTTGTGTTCTTGGTAAAGCAGATTTCATTGATTGACGATGCTCCGATGAAATCCTTCATCGCGCGTCTGGCGTTTGACATCTCGGCGTCAAGCTTGAGCGCCATGGCGTGGGCGGAACGGCCTTCGCAAACCGGATAATCGCTGTAATATGAACAAACCGCGTCAATGACCTGGCGCGGTTTTAGTG
The DNA here is from genome assembly GCA_017999835.1 of Caldisericia bacterium. Taxonomy (GTDB): domain Bacteria; phylum Caldisericota; class Caldisericia; order JAAYUI01; family JAAYUI01; genus JAGNLA01. Next base: position 239,308 of record JAGNLA010000001.1, on the reverse strand, counting down.
TCATACATGCGTTGTCGAAGAAAATCGGTGGGTTTTCCTTGCAAAGCAGAGGGAAATCGCCTCTGTACTTCTTTTCAATTAGTGTCGACATGAGCTACATGAACCTCCATTACATGATGTACATCCACCGCCGATATTTTCTGTTGAAGCAGGATTGGATGCTTTTGAAGAAAAAACTGAAATTTTTTTGGCTACATTGTTCGATCCACACTTTGGGCATGACGGGACAGGATCGGAATATCCCATCAAAACATCAAATTCTGCTTTGCAATTCAAACATTTGAACTCATATATTGGCATCTTTAACACCTTCGAGAGATTCTTGCAATATTGAATCTGCTTTACGTATTGAAATCAAGGAATCTGCGATGATTTTCTGGATAAAGGACAGGGTTTGGGCTTTCATTTTGTCTGATTCTGTTTTGGCAGCAGAAATAATTGATTCTGCTTGTTTTCTGGCTATTTCCAAATCATCCGGATTTATTTTTTTTGCTTCTTCCTGAGCAGAGGAGATTATGTCCTTACTCTTTAAAACGATCTCAGAGGCTTGTTCAAACTCGATTGGAAAATTTTTGACAATCCTATCCATCAGTTCGTTTACCCTGTTTTGAGGAACCATTATCATATCAGTGAACGCAGCTTTTCTGGCGCCAAGAAAGATTTCCCTCAACTCTTCCAAATCTGCAAGAATGCTCATTTTACCCCCTTCAAAACAGCAATTACTTGCTCTGGCACAAAATCTGAAATATCGCCGCCTGCTTTGGCGATTTGTTTAACAAGAGTCGATGAAATGTATCCTGTTTCTGGGTCAGATAGAAGAAATATCGTTTCGAGATCCGGCAGGCAGTGTCTGTTGGTTACGTCCATTCTGTACTCATAGTCGAAATCAGTTATGTTTCTCATACCGCGCACAATTATCCTGGCATTTTCGCTTCTGGCAAAATCGACTAGCAACCCTGAAAAAGGTTTGACATCAACATTGGGGTGGTCTTTGAAGATTTCCTTCATCAGCCCGATTCTTTGCTCAAGGTTTAGCATGGGATTCTTCTCAGATAAATTTGCAACGCCAATGGTTAGCTTGTTAAAAAGCTTTGCAGCCCTTCTGATTATTGAAACGTGACCCAACGTCGGTGGGTCAAACGTCCCCGGGTACAGGGCGTGACCAGAAATTGAGCTTTGTTCCGCCATAGCGCTTCTCCTTGAATCTTGTTAGTCCTGCAAAAATATCAGGATAATCCACCTCGAGAGCCATTTCTACGACAAGCAGACCTTGTGGTGCGAGTGTTTCGTTGATGTTTTCAAGGATCGTGGCTAGTTCTTCCTGAGTCATTTCATAAGGTGGATCGCAAAAGATTATGTCAAACTGTAGTTTTTTCATCCAGGCTTCACGCATGAACCTGCCGGCATCCATCCTCTCGAGAGTGACTTTGTCTTCTATGCAGAATGTTTTTATGGTTTGGGCAATAGATTTTATCGCCATTGGATGTTTGTCCACACACCAGGCATGGATTGCGCCACGAGAAACGGCTTCGATGCCAATGGTGCCTGAGCCAGCAAACAAATCCAGGAATTTTGCTCTCCTGATGTCTATTGAGAGAATGTCAAACAGAGCTTCTTTGACCATGTCTCTTGTTGGTCGCCCAGGAAAGCCAAGTGGGAGGATTACCTGCCTGCCTTTCATTGTGCCACCAACAATTCTTAACTTCATTTTGTCTTTTGAGCCACGTTGCATAAATTTCATTATAACAAAAAATGCCCTCAATGTTGAGGGCATTTTGGTCGACTACTCATCCAGGGCTATTCTTGGATTTTGAGATATTCTTTTACTTTGTCTTCGAGGTCTTTTACTTTGCCTTCGTCAAAACCAACGTGCTGGTAATAGATCTTGTGATCTTTTGTGATGAGGATTGTTCTTGGAATTGATGTCACGCCAAGCTTTTTGGACATCTCCCTCGTTCCGTCAACAGGTATTGGGTATGAAAGATAGATGTCGCCTTCAGCTTTTTCGTACTCACCAAGCGCTTTCCATGAATTATTCATCTTTGGATCATATTCTAGTATTTCCATAATCTTGCCTTCAGTGTTCATGTCTTCAGGATCGATGGTTACTCCGAGAACTCTGAGACCTTTATCTTTGTACTTTCTGTACATGACTTCGAGGTATGGAAGCTCTGCCTTGCATGGTTCGCACCATACTGCCCAGAAGTCGAGGATGAGGGCTTCTGCCTTCTCGTCTTCCATGTATTTCCAAATTGACGAAGAGTCACCTGATGAGACAGGATGAATCTTGAATGCAAGGTCTGGAACCTCGTCGCCGACTTTGAGTTTCACATCCGAGTCAAGCCCATCAACTGGAAGTTCTCCTGATTCGCCTCCACAGGCAACAAATGAGAGTGACAGCGCTGCAATCATAATGGTTGCAAGGAGTGTTGAAATTATTCTTTTTGTTTTCATCTTATTCTCCTTTTTCTACTATTTTCTGTTTTCAATTTATCATACACGAAGAATACGAATTTGTTCCAGAAATTGGATAAAACTCCTGCTTCATATGTTTTAGCAGGTCATCGGTTTTTTCTTCCAGTATTCTGAACTTGTCTTCGTCAAAGCCGTAATGGCGGAAATAGATTTTGTGGTTTTTTGTAACCAGCAAAGCGCATGGAATGGACGAAACGCCTATGGTTTCGAGGGTTTTCCTTGAACTGTCCAGAGCAGTTGGATAGGAAAGGTATTTTCCATCAACCTTTGAAAATATTCCTAGTTTTTGCCATGCTTCCTCCATGCCCTGGTCATAATTCAATATTTCGGATATTTTTTCTTTTGTGAATATGTTGTCTGGATCGATGCTTATGGCAAGCGCTCTAAGACCCTGTTGCTTGTATTTTCTGAATAATGTTTCAAGATGAACAAGTTCCTTTTTTGATTGTAGGTTCCATGTAGCCCAAAAAGTGACAATCAAAGCTTCAGCTTTTTCATTTTCCATATATCGCCAGATTGAAGATGCTTCGCCCAATAATGATGGACAGTATTCAAACTGTGAATCGGGGATCATCGGGAAAATAGTGGATTTGCCATTTGGATCAACAGGGATGTTGGGGATGGGAGTTGCTCCAATATCCGGTACAACCAACACTTCCCCGTTGGCATCTTCAGTCAGTGGTTTGTTTTGGTCACTCTCCTTGTTGCACGCAACCGAAGCAAATGTTAGTGATGCGACTGTCAGGAAAGCCATGATTGGTAAAAAAGTCTTTTTAGCGCCCACAGTCTCCCTCCTGTTTATATTTTGTATCTGACATAACAAAAAACGCCCTCGGAAAAGAGGGCGTTTTTTGATTTCATTCCAAATTATTCCTGAATCTTGAGATATTCTTTTACTTTGTCTTCGAGGTCTTTTACTTTGCCTTCGTCAAAACCGACGTGCTGGTAATAGATCTTGTGATCTTTTGTGATGAGGATTGTTCTTGGAATTGAGGTAACGCCGAGCTGTTTTGACATTTCGCGTGAACCATCAACTGGCACTGGGTATGAAAGATAGATGTCGCCTTCGGCTTTTTCGTACTCACCAAGTTTCTTCCAGGATGCATTCATTTTCTGGTCGAATTCGAGGATTTCCATGATTCTGCCTTCGGTGGCCATGTCTTCTGGATCGATTGTTGCACCAAGAACTCTGAGGCCTTTGCCTTTGTACTTTCTGTACATAACTTCAAGGTATGGAAGTTCGGCTTTGCATGGCTCACACCATACTGCCCAGAAGTCGAGGATGAGGGCTTCTGCTTTTTCTTCTTCCATGAACTTCCAGATTGATGATGAATCGCCCATCGAGACCGGGTGAATCTTGAATGCGAGGTCTGGAACTTCGTCGCCGACGTTGAGTTTGACGCTTGATTCCATGCCTGGAACTACGAGTTCGTCTTCTTCTTCTGCAGTATTTTCGCCGTTTGTTGTGTCTTCTGGTGGCTTCTGGGTTGTGTCTTCTGGCGGTTTCTGGGTTGTGTCTTCTGGCGGTTTCTGGGTTGTGTCTTCTGGCGGTTTCTGGGTGTCTTCCGTTGGCTGCTGCTCGCCGTTTGTTTCTGTTGGCTTCTGATCTCCGCCACCACAAGCGACAAGTGTTGCTGAGAGCGATGCAATCATGATGACTGCCATGATGATTGTCAAGAATTTCTTCATGTTCATCTATCCTCCTTGGTAATGCCCTAACTTTACATTCGTTTTTTTTGCTGTCAACAGTGAAAACTGATGTTTTTAATTAAAGGTTTTCGTTAGTTCCTAATCGGGTTTTTATCTCCTTTGCCCATCATACAAACTGAACAGCTTCCCGGTTCCGACGAAATGCCAAATAGCCACTAAAGTTGGTGCTAGCTTTGAATATGTTGACAAGGATGTTTAGTGCGGTATCATTAGCTTGAAAACGGAAGGAGTGATTTTTATGGCCGATAGACTCACAAATCTTGTGATTTCTGAAAACGAACTTCGCGAGATTGATGAATACCTTGCAAAAACACTTATAGACTCACAAGCAAAACATATTTTCCTGGTTGACAAATCTGGACAGCTCATCAGCAAGCATGGTCCGGCAACACGTCAGGCAGCATCAGCCATCGCAGCTCTTTCGGCCGGTGTATATGCAGCAACAAACGAACTTGCTCGACAAATTGGAGAATCCGAGTTTACAATCACGTTCCACCAGGGTTCTGAAAACAATATCCATATCTCCCTTCTCTCCCCTGAAGCCCTTTTGATTATGATTTTTGACAACAGGGCTCCAATTGGAGCCATCAGGTTCTGGGCAAAAAAGATCTCAGGAGCCCTTGAACCGGTCATGGAAAGAATGGCGCAGCAGGTGTCTGCTGAATTTGGAGGAGAAGACTTCGATTCCGACATCAACCTTGACAATATCCTCTAGGTTCAGGAGGCACTAAGAGATGGCACTTGTCAATTTCGCCACAAAAGAAATCAACGTCAAAATCGTTTATTACGGGCCAGCGCTCTCGGGCAAGACAACAAATTTACAGATCATTTATGATCTTGTCCCACCAGACGTAAAAGGTCAGTTCACCTCGATAGCAACAGCCACAGAAAGAACCCTATTCTTTGACTTTTTACCGCTTGATCTTGGTGAAGTCAGAGGATTCCAGCTCAGGCTCGGTGTCTACACCGTTCCTGGTCAAGCTATCTATGGACTAACCAGAAAATCAATCCTCAAATCGGTTGATGCCATTGTCTTTGTGGCCGATTCCGACCCGGACAAACTTGAAGCCAACATCGACAACTATCAGGACATGGTCGACAACCTCACCGAATACGGTATCGACATGGACAAGATTCCAATAATCATGCAATACAACAAGCGTGACCTTCCCAATGCCATACCGCTTGATGTTTTGCAGGATGCCCTCAATCCTGAAGGCAGGTACATGTATTTTGAAGCAGTGGCGACCCAGGGTGTTGGAGTGAGAGAAACCCTTAAGCAGATTACCAAGATGGCTGTCTCAAAGATTCACTGATTTTTTTGGAAATCTATTTAATCCAGCCGGCAACACCGACATAAACCGGGATTTCGTTTTCTGATTCGAGTCCAAGGAATTGTGCCAATCCATCGTCCATGTATGCTGCGATGTTGCATGAACCCAGACCAAGATCTTCGCATGCAAGTTGAAGGTGAGCCCCTACATGACCGGCATCGATGAACATATACCTGTATCCTCTCAGGCCATATCTACCTGTCATCCTTGGCGTAACCGCCGTCCAGATGAAACAAACCGCACATTCAGCCGTCATTTTCTGGTTTAAGCAGGCTTTGGCCAGCTCATCGGAAAGATTGCCTGATTTTATCAAGCCGAGTGAATTTTTTATAGGATCAAACAGGTATAAACCCTTCGATAAACCCTCAACCATGTTTGGCACGATATAAGTGTTAAAGCAATGACAATTGCCAGCCGACGCAACAGCACGAAGATTGGCTGATCCTCTTGTTTGGGTAATACCCTGAGTTGCCCACAGGAGATAGGAAAGCTGTTCTTTTGTTATTGCGATGCTGTCAAATTGTCGTTTGGATCTCCTGTTAGCCACAAGATTTTCCAGTGGAGATTTTTGTAGATGGTCAGGTAAAGAAAGATTTGAGATTATGTTTCTGTTTGGGACTTCTGCCTCGGAAAAATCACTTTCTTCCATATTTTTTGTATAGGATGATTTTGCAAAGAATTCTTGCCCGGCATTTTTCATGTACCTGTGCCTCTTTCAATGTTAAGATATGAAATGAACTATAATGACTTTTGGAATGTATTCAAATCAAATAACTCAATGGAGGTTGTTCATGAAAGTCATCAGAACAATTCTTGCGGCCGTCATGGCCTTATCAGTGCTGGTGATCGTGCCTGCAGTTACACCAAAAACTGCACAGGCCGCCTCAGCTCTCGTGATTACGTTTAACCCACCCGTGTTAACGGCCGGCGTGGCTTCAGAGTTGATGCAGGACGGCACGCCACTTCAGATTATCGTAACCGATGCAAGCGGAAATCCGGTCGATCTGACCAGGGCAAGTGACGGGTCGACGATTGAAAAGAACACCGTTTGGAACAATTGTTTTATCGACCCTCATCCTGACAACACATCGCTGTACGGGTACAGCGCCACTCTGCCACAGTATTACTGGACAAGAACCGATCTGCACAATGACGACGGATCGGCGTCATGCAACAGAAAACTGTTTGGTAAAGACCTCATCGAGATCGATTTCTCGCAGGCTTCAAATGGCGTCTACACTTTCAGGGGATTTGTTGCCAATGACGAGGGTGACCTTTTATTAAAGGTCATCACCCCTGACAGAAGAACGGCCGGTTCAGTCAGGATTCCAGTCAAGCTCCCACAAGTAACCTACAGCATTAAAAACATGGACGACCCGGATGGGCGAGTTTTTGAAACCCCAGGCGACCCAGACTTCATCATGACAGCTTGCGACAACAGAATTTACAATATCGTTGTTACATGCTACGACGCCAACGGAAGAATCATCAAAGGTGTCACCGAAGGTGTCAGCCTTTGCGGCGGAGTCAAAAGAACAGCCAGATTTACCCCGTTTGTGACAAGACCGGCAAACTATGAATGGGCTACCAAACCAACACAGAATTGGTCACAAAGTGTTTATTCCAATGGCACTTGCTATTACCTTCTTGATACTGGTGCAAGGTATGACCTTCACATCGGCCTCGATCTCAATAACAATGGCAAGCTTGAGTGGAACAACAAGGAACTCTTCAGGTTTGGCTCACAGTATGTCTGTGATGTGACCAATACCCGATGGACTTCCTACTACACCTATTATAATACAGTCAACTTCATGTACTCTGATGGAACATTTGATGAGAACCCGTTCTTTGACCTTCCGCCAACCGAACATGGCGGTTGGGGTTTGGGTTCGATCTACAACAAACCATATTTTGATGGCTGGATTTTTGCAAACTTTGACGAAAATTCGAGAATCGACTACAGAGATTCTTTGAATCTTGATTTAAAAGGACAGACATCGTTCTATCTGTTTGCCGAAGATGCCTGCAACGTCGGTGGTTTGGTTGGAAACAGTGTTCTTGGCGATTATGACGTTGCTGGCAGACCACCATCAGACAAGTACTCACCAAAAAAGCTTACCACAAGATACAGGGGTGACGGTGTTTATTTCCTCGATTTTGATGCAGTTCCACAAACATTGGCAAGAATTTCCCCGCCATCGATAAGATTCCTTTGGGCTGAAACCAGGGAAGAGATTGGTAAACAGTATCTCAAGCCGGAAAACTATGATCTGGTGTATTCGGTTCCAAACCACATCATTGCTGTTGTGTCGCCTGCCGACTCAAGAGATTTGCCGGTTGCCTCTGAAGGGGAAGTCGGTCTTGTCGGAAATCAGCACGAGGCTGCAATTTATGGCAGGCTGGAATACAACCAACAGTACAATGACACTGAAACAACCATTCACTTTACTCCTACCGGCACAGGATACGAAACCATTGAGGTTAGATGGCACAACAAAAACAAATGGTTTGCTAGTGAAGTGTCGGGTGGGTCGCAATACTATGATTATCAAAAACTAATGTGGATGGATGTTTATAAAGGGCTTGAAATCGAGATTGAATGGGACAAACAGCCCGAAGTAGGTCAACAGTCAACAGCTACTCTCACATGCAGTGTCCTTGGTACCAGCGAACCTGTTTCTGAGGCCACAATAAAGATGAAAGGTGCAGGGCTGGAAGCAACATCAATCACAAACAGCAAAGGCGTTGTAAAAATGGCCTGCAGCTTCACCCAGGAAGGTGTTGTTGATGTCCTGGCCGATAAAGAAGGATTCAAAGAAGGAACAACGACATTCAGGGTAACCAGAGACCAGGCCCCGCCACTGCTTGAGTTGGACAAACTTCCGGAGATAACCAAGGACACAACCGTTTACGTCAGCGGTAAAACCGACCCTGACTGTTATGTAATGGTCGGGGGTCAGACAGTCCCGGTCGATCCAACAGGAAGATTCAAGTCATTGGTCAAGTTGGTATACGGGAAAAACGAGATAAGGGTTGTCTCAACGGATGCATCCGGAAACAAAACCGAAAAGTATGCAACCATTGAAATGGATAACGTCCCACCGGAGATCATGATTGATGATATACCGGAAATTGTTGACCAGATTGATGTAAAAATCAAAGGCAGAGTCGAACCAGGCAGCAAAGTCATGATTAACCAGGTAGACGCACTTGTTATTAATGATCTATTTCAGGCGGAGATCCCGGTGCAAGTCGGAAAGAACACTGTTACAATCATTGCCATGGACAAGGTTGGCAATGTAAGCCAGAAGACATTCGAAGTAATCAATTGGCATAAAACAACCATTGCAATGCTTGTTGGCAACAAAACCATGATCGTCGACGAGAGCATTACAGAACTTCAAGAAGCCCCATATATATCTGGTGGCAGGACGATGGTCCCTATCAGGGCAATCTCTGAGGCGTTCAAGGCGAAAGTAGAGTGGTTGCCAGAAGACAAGAGTGTTTCGATAACAATGGAAGATGGCAGAGGGAAAATCTTCATCTTAATGAGAATCGGATCAAAGACCGCTTTCGTTAACCAGGAACCAGTCGCATTGGATGTTCCTCCGGAAATCAAGAACGGAAAGACATTTGTGCCATTGAGATTCATTGCTGAAAACTTCGGCGCTGAAGTTGTTTACAAGGCCGAAGACAAGTCGATAGCCATAACAAGAAAATCATATTAAGGAGTTAAAGAATAATCCCTGTCGGTCTTGAGCTGGCAGGGATTATTCATTACATTAACCAAGATGCGTTTCAAATTCGCCACACTAATCTGTTGCGCTGTTCTTGCAGTGCCGTTTTCGCCTATCAGGACACAATCCCAGGAACGCATAAGCTATCTTGTTATTACGGCTCCAGGGTGCGAGTCTTCGGTCAGCGAACTTGTAAAATATAGACAAGAACAGGGAGAAGTCATTAAGCTTGTTAGCATCAGGGATATTGTCACAAATCCAACCGAATCGATGCCTGGACACAAGCAGCTTTGGAATTACCTTGATGTCAATCAGAAGCCAATGGGTTTCACCAATGTCCTGTTTGTGGGTGATGTCAATGATATTCCGATGGCCAAGCTCTATCCTGACAATAATGTTGATCACTACTCTTCCGAAGGTTTCGGTCCGCTCTATTCGGATTTTTATTATCAGGTGCTTGGAATAGAATGGGACAAGGACAAGGACGGCAGACTTGGAGAGCCATCGGATGATGGGATAGTGCCAATACCGACCGTCTCAGTTGGGAGGATTCCGTTTTCTGAACCTGCGGTGGTGAAAAAAATCTGCGACAGGATCATCGGTTATGATTCTTCATCGTTCAGGCGGTCAATTCTTCAGGCGGCATCGATTTATCTTTATGATCGCGAAGAAAACGATCCCACGAACATTTTCACAGACGGCTCGGATATGATGGAAGTTATATGGGCAGATATCCTGCAAAAGAATGGTTTTTCTAGAAAAACCATGTACGAGGCAGAAGGTTTCAGACCCAAAAACAAACCTCGACCAAAATCCGATAAAGCTTTGAACTCAACAAATCTTCTGCAGATGATTTCTGATATGGAGTTTGGAGTTGTCAATATTCTTGCCCATGGTGAACCTGACAAGGTGAATAGAAAGATCTGGGAGTTTGATGCCAACGGCAATGGCTACCCCGATGGAGCAGAGATCAAACGTCCTGACTTGATAACCGCAGAACAGGTGTTTGGAGAGACTATAAGAGCATCAGTTGTTGTTTCTACGGCCTGTTCGACGGCAAATATTGTTGGTGGCGCAGCCTCGTTGGGTTCCACCATGTTAAGACAGGGTGCTGGCGCTTACATAGGCGCAACAGCCATAAACTACTTCATCCCGGGTTGGACTGAACCAAATGATGGCGGTAACCAGACAATTACATACAATCTCATGAAATATTATTGTCAGGGTGAAACACTAGGATGGTCACTTGCCAAAACCATGAAGGAATTTTATTCAACCTACGCCGGAACCAACGCATGGGCAAAAAAATGGGCTCAAAATGTTTACTCCTACATTTTGCTCGGAGATCCGCTCATGAGGCTTGACCCATTGCAGCCCAAATCGGTTATGCCGATGAATTTTAAACCCGCTAGCATTACGATACAGGCAGGCCAGGAAGGGCAGACCACGCTCACATTCGGAATCACTTCATCAAAAGATGAAATTTCCCTTGACTACAAGGCAGACCCGAGATTCAAAGTTACTTTTCAAAACATCCAGGTGCCGATGTATCCAAACCGCGAAGTCATTGTTTTGGTTTCCGCACCTGCGAACATGCCGGTTGGAGAATACGTCATTGAGATCAACTGCGACTCTCGGTCGTATTACGGGAGGGCGACTTTTGGCGTTAAAATCGAAGCACCTCTTCTCGAACATACCCAGGTTATCCTTTCGCCAGAGTATGTTTATGTGAAGCCAGGGCAGGAATTCTGGATTGACCTTCTGATTAAACCATCAATGCCTGTAATGTCGATGAGCGGCATAATTCAGTACGATCCGGCGTTGATTGAGCTTGTTGACAAAAGACTTGGGAATTTTTCAACCTTCGATTATTTGTGTCCCGAATGGCAGGTTGTCGACAACAAACAAACCAAACAAATAACATTCTCGTTTTTCAGAAACAATGAAAAACTCGGTGCTACCAGCATGGATGTTGCATTCTCCTTCTGTTTCAAGGCAAAGAAAGAATCGATTTCAGACATCAACGGTCTTTCTTTTGAAATCAAGACTCCTGAAAAGAAGAGCCATATCCTTTTAAAGGACCGACCTGTTTCATCGAGAGTCAAGATTCACCCTCAGGGGTTGTATCTAACAGTTTCATCAAAATCGAACCCCTCAAATGACAGACAGGTGACACTTTCCGGAACAGCACCTCTCGATCAACTGCTGACGATAAACGACAAGATTGTAACGCTCACCTCGGATGGGAAATATTCTTTCCAGATTGATCTCGACAGATTTAAAAACGACATAATTCTCAAGGTGAGCAACCTAGGTGGGTCTGTTGGTTTCCCTGTTCAAGTTGACAGAATGTTGTTGTTTAGGAAAACGGTTATCTGGCCGTCACGCAAGGAGCTTGCTTTCAGAATTGGTAGTAAAAACGTTTGGAACAACGGCCAATGCGGGAAAGATCTCAACATAGAACCGCAAATCATAAGCGGTTCGACGATGGTTCCATGGCGATATATCTCACAAGAACTCGGTTTTGATGTGACTTATGACTCCAAGACAAAAAAAATTAAAGCTAAAAAGAATGGCACGACTATTGAAATGACCGTTGGCCAAAAAAAAGCATTTGTTAACGGGAAAGAGATGACAATGACCGTTTCACCAACGGTTAAAAATGGAACAACGCTTGTGCCGCTAAGATTTGTCAGTGAATCGATAGGCGCACAGACTGACTGGCTGGCTTCTGCCAAAGTTGCCACTGTTTTTTATCCAAAATGAACAGGCAATGACAAAATAAAAAACCAGCCTATTTGGCTGGTTTTTTAATGACTGACAATTGATTATCGAAATGACCTGAGTATTTCTAAAAGCTGTTCCGTGGCTTTGTGGTTTGGCTCAAGGTCGAACTGCTCGAAAACGTTGTTCCTGACTTTTATAAACAGGTCGGTTATGGCAGCAAGTGCTGACAGTACTGCATCCTTGTCATAGGACGGGGCTGTTTTTGACAGTCTCAAAAGGGTTTCGCTGTCAAGCCTTCGCTCTATGCCTCTGTAGCCATTGAGTGTTCCTTCGGCAAAATCAATAAGATGCACGATGAGATATCTTAGCTTTTCAAGGGCATCCCTGGCGTCCCAGACGTTGTCACGAAGCAGTCTTTTCCTGACAGCCAGTGCACCCCAGAAGAACAGAGACTCAGTCGATAGAATGGCTTCAATCTTTGCCTTTTTTGGCAACCTCGTCGACCGGTCCTTTATTTTTGCAGCAAGATCGTCTGGGTCAAACAATGGTTTTATCTCGGTGTAAACAGGTGAAGGCTGGAATTCTGACTCTTCGATGACCGCAATGTCAAGCTCGATTAGGTCGGGGAAGATGAAGACTGCTGATCTTTTTGACACGTCAGTTCTGATGGTAAAGAGCGTGGGGTTTATGCCTTCAATGATAGGCTTGATGTTTGAGAACCATTTGTCTCCCCTACTATCAGAAACGATGATGGTCATGTCAATGTCGCTGAGTTCGTCGCCAGTTGATCTTGCCAGAGAACCCAGGAGAAAACAGGCTTTTACAAATCGCTCGGATGAGATTTGATTAACAATGGCGTTTATAATTTCTTCCTGTCTTTTTGGCAGCGAGAACTGGACGATTGGCGGAAGTCCTTCGTCGTCATCGTGATTGTGTTTCTTTTTTGATTTTCCGTTTGACTGGAAGTCAAAGTTGGTGTTGTATCCCTGCGGCATTATCTTGGAACCTCGTAGTTTGGCGCTTCTTTTGTTATTTGAATGTCATGGGGGTGTGATTCTTTCAATCCAGCGGTCGTGATTCTGACAAATTTGGCGTTGTTTCGGAGCTGTTCAATATTTCCAGCGCCGCAGTAACCCATACCGGATCGTAATCCACCAACAAGCTGGTAAACGATGTCGGCAAGCGGACCCTTGTACGGAACCCTACCTTCGATGCCTTCCGGGACTAGTTTGCTGAATTCTTTTACGTCGCCCTGACCGTATCTGTCCTTTGAACCCATAACCATAGCGCCCAGAGATCCCATGCCTCTGTAGACCACATACCTTCTACCTTCATACAGAACAGATTCGCCTGGTGATTCTTTTGCGCCAGCAAACAGTGAGCCGATCATAATTGCGTTGGCTCCGCCTGCGATTGCTTTCACAATGTCGCCAGAGTATTTTATTCCACCATCGGCAATAATCTGAATTCCAAGTTTTCTTGCTTCTTCGGAGCAGTTCATGACCGCTGAAAGCTGTGGAACGCCAATGCCGGCAACAACTCTGGTTGTACAGATTGATCCAGGTCCTATGCCGATTTTGACTACGTCTGCGCCGGCATCGGCCAGTGCCTTGACGCCTTCAGGTGTAGCAACGTTACCGGCGACTACCGTTGTCTTGTTCGATAATGATTTGATTCTTTTGACAGCTGTCATTACGTTCTGAGAATGACCATGGGCTGTGTCGATGACAAGCATGTCTGCGCCTGCATGTATGAGCTGGGCTGCCCTGTCCATGAAATCGCCTGTTGCGCCAACAGCTGCGCCGACAACCAGTCTGCCCTTGCTGTCTTTTGCTGAGTTTGCATGCGTTCTACGCTTGTTGATGTCCTTTATGGTGATGAGTCCCTTGAGCATGTAGTGTTCGTCAACGATTGGGAGCTTCTCGATCCTGTACTTATGAAGAATTTTCAATGCTTCGTCGAGATTGGTGCCAACCGCTGCTGTGACAAGGTTTTTTGATGTCATCACTTCTGAAATGAGCAGATCCGCGTTCTCTTCAAACTGTAGGTCGCGGTTTGTTACTATACCAATAAGTTTTCCATCTGGATCTGTTACGGGTATGCCGGAAATTGAATATTTTTTCATTATCGCATGTGCATCTGCGATTGTCTTGTCCGGAGCGATTGTTATTGGTTTACTGATCATACCTGACTCTGAGCGCTTGACCCTGTCAACCTGGTCGGCTTGCTCTTCGATTGACATGTTCTTGTGTATGACACCGAGTCCGCCTTCACGAGCTAAAGCAATTGCAAGTTCGACCTCGGTCACTGTGTCCATTGCCGATGACATCAGCGGTATGTTGAGATTGACTCCGCCAAGTTTGGTTCTCACATCAATTTCATTTAAAACTCTATCCGAATACTGCGGTACAAGCAGGACGTCGTCAAACGTCAGTCCCCACTCGATATTGGGTTCTGATTTGTCCATCAGCACCTCCTTAACCAAGAATTCTATCAAATCCATGTTTTCTTGCAAGTGCAGTTTGTAAACATCATGGCAATACAATGATCGCCCTGATGCCTGTTGAGCGACTTTGTTGAAATTGCATCAGATAATTGCCAATATCTATTCAAAGCAACCCAAAGGCGGTTACCAATGAAGCGACACATCAGTACAGATGCAATTCATGTAGGTGAACATCCTGAAATGTTCAACCACGCTGTCGTACCTGACATTTCTCCTGCGACAATCTTCGAGTTTGAAAGCTATGCCCATTACATGGAACATGTCCAGTCAGGCAAAGGTTTTGTTTACACAAGAGGACAGAACCCAACAAGGTTCTGCCTCGAGGAGAAACTGGCATCTCTTGAAGGCAGCCAGTCGGCCATTGCATTGTCTTCTGGCATGTCTGCCATATCTACAGCCCTGCTGTCTGTTGCAAAATCCGGTGAAACCATAATCGCCCAAAAAAATCTCTATGGCAATGCAGTGGAGCTTATGAGAGACTACCTGCCAAACCTGGGCATCAAGTCAATTCAGGTAGAGTGCGAAAAACTGTACGACCTCTCCTGGGCGCCTGACAGCGCAAAAGTTGTTTACATAGAAACCCCTTCAAATCCTACCCTTCGTGTTACCGATATTAAGAAAGTGGTTGCTGCAGCAAAGGAGAAAGGTTTAGCTGTCATTGCAGACAACACCTTTGCCACTCCGGTTTTTCAAAAGCCTTTGCAGCTTGGTTCTGACCTGGTGGTTCATTCTGCCACAAAATATCTTGGAGGGCATTCCGATGTTTTAGGTGGAGTGATCTGTGGGAATGGTGATTTGATTGATAAATGCAGAAATTGGCAGGTTGTTATAGGTTGTGTGCTCGATCCGTTCACTTCCTATCTCCTGATGCGTGGCATAAAGACTTTGTCGGTGAGAATGGCAAAAGCCCAGAGCAACACGATGAAAGTGGCCAGATTCCTCGCTGACAGCAAAAAGATTGCCAAGGTGTATTACCCGGGTTTGTACAACAACCCAGATCACACCCTTGCCGCTAGTCAGATGAGCGGTTATGGAGCAATGGTCTCTTTTGAGCCTGTTGGTGGACTGGAAAGCACGATAAAAATATTTGACAGCCTCCAGCTTATCAGGCGCGCCGGCAGCCTTGGTGGCGTAGAGTCAAGCATTTCAATACCTTCAGTCATGTCGCACCATGCCCTGTCACCTCAAGAGCAGATGGAAGCTGGCATAAAACCTGAACTTCTGAGGCTTTCTGTTGGCATCGAGGACGAAGTAGATCTACTCACGGATCTTGATCAGGCACTGGCTAAACTTCCATGATTCCATACTTCAACCTCGGACCGGCATGGTACTTTTTTGGTTTGGTCAGCCTTCTGGCTTTGGTGTTGATTGTTACCTCTCTGAAGGTTCCAATTGCAGTCACACTTTTTGGTGGCTCGATTCTTTCAGCTTTCATCTTCATACCGCTTGATAAAGTTGCCGGAACGTTTCTAAGCATTGCAAAGTTGCCTGAAACTTATGCATTCGTTGGCATCATGTGGACAGTCATCGTTCTTGAATCGACCATGAGAAGAACGGGTATGCTGCAAAAGATGGCCGACTCGGCTGTGAATCTCTTCAAGGACAAGCGTCTTGCAACAGCCTTGCTGCCAACAGTCATCGGTTTTATGCCAACAGTTGGCGGAGCCTACATCTCAGCCCCACTCGTAGAGCAAACTGCGGCTGGCATGGATTTCTCACCTGTGAGAAAAACATTCATCAATTATTGGTTCCGACACATCTGGGAATCGTCTGTCCCACTGTACCCATGCATCATCATGGCATCAATAGCCTCTGGGTTTTCTATAGGCGAAATCGTTGTATTCCAATGTGCTTTGACAATTACTGGCGCAATTTCAGGTTACTTTGTCGGGTTTTGGAAAACGAAGAGGGTTGAGGGTGGCAATGGCCCGTTTATCCCAAAATTGCTGCATTTCCTTAAAACTGCATGGCCGATTCTGTTCACGGTTGTGCTAGTCATTGTCAGCTCCATAACCATCAAAGTTCCTAAGGAATGGGCCTCAATAACAACGCTTTGTGCAATGATAATTTCCGTTGCGCTCTTTATGATTCTAAAAAAACCAGACAGGAAGACCACTTCTGCAATTTTAAAAGAGTCAGTCAAGATAAACTACATTTTGCTGGTTTTGGGTTCGATCGCGTTCAAGGAAATCCTTGGTCAGGAAATCGTCAGAACTCAGCTTCAGGCTTTCTTTGCTGGTGCAGGCATCAGTCCGATTCTAGTTGCCATCATCCTGCCGCTGATTGTCGGTTTACTGGTCGGCATAACGCAGGCTAGCGTGTCCATCAGCTTTTCAGTGCTCATGTCCCTGACCGGTGGAGCAACATACGGCATTTTTGCCCTTGCCTTTACAGCCGGTCAGATTGGTACCCTGTTCTCGCCGGTGCATGTGTGCATTGTTCTGACGCGTGAATATTTCAAATGCCAATTGAACCATATTTACAAATGGCTTGTCATTCCATGCGCCATAATGCTTGGTGTTGGTTTTGGGTTGTATTTCCTGCTCAGATAAAGGTTTCTTCCAGAACAACCTGGGTTTTTACCGATCTTCCAACCGGGCAGACCGCTTCGGCTTCGTGAAGCAATGATTTTGCAAGTTCAATTTTTGAACTGTCTGCAATTTTAATGGTTGGACGAAGCCATACTTTGGTTATCTGGTAGGCGTCCTCGACAAATTCCATGAAACCTTCATTTTTTGAGGTGTAGGACACCAACTCGATACCTTTTCTGGCGCATCTGTTTATGAAAGTGGCCATGACGCACACGGCCAGCGAGGCGACAAAAAGGTCTTCAGGGCTGATAATCCCGCCTGGACCGCCAAATTCTGGTGGACAGGCGACCTGTATGTCGTTGAACCCACCTTTAAGAAAACCCTGTTTTTCTTTTTCCCAGTCAACATTTGCATAGTAGCTGAAAGTTTTTCTATCCATGGTTTAAGATATATTTTTTTGTCAAGGGCTCGTCAAGGCTTGACCGATTTAGCTTGTCAAATAGAATTTGATTTTAAGGAAGGAAGGTGCATTTATGTTTAATTACAGTCTCGTCGAAAACTTCAAGATGATTCCAATCTTGATTTATCTTGTGATGTGGGTTTGCTTCGTCCTTGGGAATTGGATTTCTGTCAAGCTGCTCAACCCTGAGCATAAAGATTGGGGAAGAATATTCATGGGCTCACTGCTTCTGCTGTGCCTCCACATTTTCTTCTCAATCCTTTGCGCATGGAAGGAAGTGCTGCCGTTCATGTATTATTCGCCTATCATTGGTGTCATCGGTATGGTTGTGGCTTGGTTCTTTGTTAGCAAATACCTCTATGGTCACACATGGATCAAGGCGATTGTGGCAATGATAATGCCTCTTTTGATTGCTGCAGCCGTATTTGCCATTGTCTACTTTGCAGCTCCGGATTTCCTCAAGACTTATACTGCAGTGAGGTTCATGTAAGCATATGATTAACATTACCCTGTTTGCATTTATCGTTGCAATGTCCATCTATTACCACATTATCGCTTCCAGACAGATGAAAAACGGTGGATTTAAGGATCACCTTAAGGTAGACCCACAGATTCTTGTCATCGCGTTGATCAACTTGATTGCCATCACTGTTGCTCTGGTCATCAACATCCTTGCGTGGAACAGCCTGCTTGTTTGGTTGCCGCTACTCGTCTTTGCGGTCATCTGGTTTGTTTTCACTCTTGCTTCACTTACAAAGAAGCTTACACCAAAAGATGAACTTTTTGCCTCAATCGGCATTGAGTTTGTCGTTTTGTGGTCAATTGTGGCAATCGTGCTTCAATTCGTCTGACAAGGAGAGAATAAATGGATCTATCGTTGCTTCCTGTTGGCAAGAAAACCCGCATGGTCCGCATGTGCTACGAGCATGGACCAGGTAATGGAAAGCTCATGATTCTCCCAATCGACCAAGGTCTGGAACATGGCCCTATCGATTTCTTTCCAAACCCTGACGCTCTTGACCCGAAGTACGAGTGGGAGCTTGCGCTCAAGGGTGGATATTCAGCCATCGCCCTCCACATCGGACTTGCCGAGAAGTACATGCACGAGTATGCCGGAAAAGTTCCACTTCTCTTAAAGCTCAATGGCAAAACCTGTATTCCGCCAGATGATGAAGCGCTTTCGGCTTTGACCTCAACTGTCGAAGACGCCGTAAGGCTCGGTGCCGATGCTGTCGGCTACACGCTCTTTGTCGGTTCACCAAAGCAAACCGAGGACATCAACCAGCTGCGTTGGGTTCGTCAGGAGTGCGACCGCTTTGGCATGCCGTTGGTCGTGTGGTCTTATCCAAGGGGCAAATTCATCGACGCAAAGGGTGGCAAGGAATCTCTCTATGCCGTGGACTACGCGGCTAGAACCGCCCTTGAAATGGGCGTGGACGTAATCAAGCTGAACTTCCCCAAAGTCGGCGACCCGAACCAGCCAAAACCGTACAACACACTTGCCGAAGACGAACTGACAGCCCTCAAGCGCGTGGTCAAATCGGCCGGCCGCGCAGGCGTCATAATCTCCGGTGGTTCAAAAATCGACGATGCGGATCTCATAAAAAAAGTTCAAACCTCGCTTGACGGCGGCTGCATGGGCTTCATCTTCGGCCGCAACATGTGGCAGCGTCCCCTGGACAACGCCCTTGCGCTCTCAAAGCAGATTTCGGAGCTGATGAAGAAACATTGATGCCTTGACCTTTGGTCAAGGTTTTTTACAAATTATGTTATTCAAAAAACCCGGAGTAAATCCGGGTTTTTATTTAGGAGTATTTTCCGTTGGACTTTTGATTAAGCCCTTTTCTTTAAGAAATGACTCAAATTTATTATCAAATGAAAATTTGTTATCCTCAAAATTGTAACCTATGATCTGTTTTAATAATAAATATGTTTTATTGTATATTTCTTTTGCGTCATTACTGACATTATGATTATTAGTGCTAAACCAATGTAAATACTTATTTCTTATTTCCTTCACTTCAACAAACAAGTTTTTTTGATCCAAAGTAATAAGTTGGAAAGCTTTGCATATGTCAATTATTTTTTCTTGTCCAAGTGCTTCAAAACTGTTTCTACTCTGTAAGATAACATTCTTTATTTCCTTATTATCTTCAATGTCAGTATCGTTTATGACTATCCCATTAATTTCATATACTAATACTATCAACATCTCACAGACATACCCACAAAGAGCAATTGTTCCAAGGAAGTTACCAATCATATAGCAAGCTTTTGCGTTTTTTAAGGGAATCACAATACAATTAGCAATTTTATCAGTACAAGGAACTGCTAACATTTCTCCCTCTTGTCGTAATTCTTCATATCTATTCACAATTGGTGAAATATCAAAATTGACTGCATTTGTTATACTATCGTATTTAGCGCAATCATCGGGTTCAGTTAAAAAATTTAGAATATCCCAATACTCGACTTTATTAAGTGATAACTCAAGTGGATTTGCGTTTGGTTTTGGAATAAGTGTTTTAATCGAAAATGCACCATACTTCACAATCATTGTACTTCCATCTTCAGCCATTATCCCTCCTGTGATTACATATAATGTTTCTAATACTTTCTTGTCATATATGCAATATTAAAAACCCTCTCCTTTTGGGAGAGGGTAGGGTGAGGGTGTTTTTATCTTTGTTTGTCCCCCTTGTGAAGGGGGAATTAAGGGGGGGGTTCAATATCGTAAAGAAGCGAACCCACCGGCGCTTTGCGCCACCTCCCTTGTCAAGGAAGGCAAGAAATGTTTATTGATACAACGTTTCCACGTTTGTTGTCGTCAAATTTGGAACTATCTGCCCATTAAGCCCTGTAAGTACGTTCTTTGCGCCGACTTCCACGAAATCGTCCACGCCAAGCGCCATCGCCTGCAGAATCGACTTTTCCCACAAAACCGGCGAGTTGATCTGCTTGGTCAGGTTTGTCCTTATCTCTGCTGCGGTCTTCATCGGCTGTGCGTTGACGTTTGCGATGATTGGGAACTGTGCGTCCTTGATGTCGGCGGCTTCAAGGTCTTTTGCAAACTCTTTGGCTACCGGATCCATCAGTGACGAATGGAATGGGGCTGAAACGTTGAGAAGCTTTGCCAGTCTGGCTTTTTCTGCCTTGGCAAGATCCATGGCTTTCTTGACTGCTTCTGTCTGGCCGGAAACCACGATCTGCGACGATGAGTTGAAGTTTGCCGGTTCGCACACGCCAAGGTCTGAGGCGTTCTGGCAGACTTCCTTCACCTTTTCAATTGGCAGACCGATTATTGCGCCCATGGTGCCGGGGATCTTGGCTGTTGCGTCGCGCATGAGTTCTCCTCTGCGACGGACGAGTTTGAGCGCTGTGGTAAGGTCGATTGCGCCTGCTGCGTAAAGGGCTGAGTATTCACCAAGGCTGTGACCAAGGGCATAGGCACAGGTCATGCCTTTTGATTTGAGGAATTCAAGCCAGGCTGCCGAACAGGCAAGCAATGCTGGCTGGGTGTTTTCTGTCTGGGTCAGCTCTTCGAGCGGGCCTTCGTTCATCAGTTTGAGAAGGTCAAAGCCCAGAATTCCGTTGACCTTGTCAAGTATCGACTTGCCTTCAGGGAATGCTGCAACTTTGTTTAACATACCAACGTACTGTGAGCCCTGTCCGGGCATAAGGAATGCTCTATTTGCCATTTTCAATCTCCTCTACTGTTGCCTTGAATTTTTGTTTTGCGCGGAAAGCGCGTACTTTTGCCAAGTTTACAGAAATGCCAAGTGATTGGGCTATGTCTTTAAATGACATATCATTGAGTTCGCGCATGACAATGATTGCCCTGTACTGTTGAGGGAGCTTGTCAAGAGCGACCAGGGCAATGCTTTGCTCGTCGTGCCTGATGACTTCATCTTGTGGGTCAACATCGAATGAGTCGTCTATTGGGGGTTTCCTGGAGCGTTTTTTTAGCTCTCGCAAAGCAGTGTTGATTGTTATCCTGTATATCCAGGTTGAGAGCTTGGATTCACCTTTGAAGTGTTTTATGCCAAGAAAAATTCTCAGAAATACCAGCTGGGAGATATCCATTGCGTCTTCACGGTTACCCATGAGGTAGTAGGCTTCTGTGAAGATTTTCTCACCATACTTTTCTATAAGCTCGTCAAAGGCAGTTTCGTCACCTTTTTTTGCAAGCTCAATTAGTTCGTTTTCTTCCAACTATTTGTCCTTCATAAACGAGATGAGCAAGAACGCACAACCAACGATTATGATGACCCATGAAAACCACGGTATCCAATTGATTGGCAAACCAATCGGATGACCATTTGCGTCTTTTACGGCAATTGCCAGAATGCCACCAACAGTACACATTGCGGCAGCCAAACGAAGCGCCCAGCGAACCATGCTCCTCCTTTTACAAATCCAATTCCTGGATTATCACTTGGTAACTGTCCATATTTGTTTGATACCTAAATTCCGATCCGGTAACAGTAACATCCTTAATCTTTGTGCCGGTTGTGTTGGAAAGCATTACCAGACGTTTATCTTTATAATCGAATACCGCATATACGACATCGGGGTTTGAATCCTTGTCCGTGTCGGTTTGGATGTTGCAGTTGAGCCCGGTTACAGGTTTGCCTTCGTTCCAGTATGGTTCATATTTTCTAATCTCGGTGAACAATTTCTTGGATTCGTCGATGAGTTTCTGGGGAGCGACGTAGTACGCCCAGTAACAGATTCCTCTTGCCCCCATGATGATCGGTGTCCATGTTGTCCAGCGGAATTCATATTCATTCGGTGTTGTCCATGTTGGGTAGTCTGGAATGTCGCCGAATCCCTGTGGAATGAAGATGAAGTTCTTTTGCTGATTTCTGGCTATCATACCAGCCTTGGACAACCATTTGGTCATCCAATCTAGGTTTCTTCGGGTTACTTCAACGGGATAGCAATCGATGAATATTTCATCACAAGCTTTTGAATATTCCTGGAGCACCCGCCAATCCTGAAAAACAGCCTGTAATTTGTGCTCAGGGTTTGGGTCGTATTCCCTGATGATGTCATGGATCTCTTTGAGTCTGTCAGGATCAATGTTTCTAAGTTCTGGCTCATCGCAGAGATACCAGCCATAAAGGGCAGGATGGGATGAAAACTTCTTGACCCTCTCTGCAAAACGTTCCCTGCTGGTTCTTCGGGTTGGCAAATCCCAGTAGACCTGACAGCCGTAGTTTACAAAATTGATGCCTCGGACAACGGTCTCGCTGAGGTTGATGTCGTCAACATTGAATGATATTTTTACCCACTGGTCACGCTCTGACGGGATGTTTCCGACTCTGAAAGAAGGCAATCTGACTTTGTCATCATATCGCTGATAGAGGTCGTCACCCCAGTATACGCGGTATTTCCATGAGAATTTCGATTCATCCTTTTTGGCTGCATAGAGTTCCATCATGAGTTCTTTTATGTCAGCATCTTTTGGGATGTAGACCATTACTTCAAAAACATCGTGTGGTTGAATATTGAGAACCGGATACCCTCTCCAGTCCATATAAAAGCCGTGCTCATTGATCCCGGTTTTGTTCCAACCACCGTGGTGGCTGGCAGGTTTTTTTTCGGTTATGAGAGGAATATTTTTGTTTTGGTAGGCGTAGTCGAATGACCATTGCCAGTCACCGGTGGTAAACCCAGGTCTTGGCATGTCGTTGTCGAACCATTTCCAGTCAGCCGTGACGTCAAGAAGCACCTTTATCCCTCTTTTATCGGCCTCATTGAGATAGGTTTGGATTTCCGAATCTTCTATCCGACCAGAAAGGATATATGTTATGGCAAAGTTGCCACCAACATTTTTGATGCCTTCAAGATCTGAAGTTTTTAATGACGAATACCAGCCGAGCATCGTGGTTTTTTTCTTGGCTGGGTTCTCCCCGATTGGCTGCTGCTGGCCATAGTCGTGAATCCCAGTGGTGCAGCCGGCAAACATAATGGCAACGATCATCAATATGATAGTTTTCTTCATAGTCAGCTAACACAAGATGATAACATAGATGATGTTTCAAGTGCAAGATGGCACGGTTTTGAAATGCTTGTTTTGTCGGTTTTGTAACCTTTCGGGTGCTGGTGTGTCTATTTATCGTAATCAAATATTTTGCTAAAGGAGAAGAAAAATGGAAACAAAAGACATTACTAGGCATTTCGTATGGGCGTTGGTTATCTCGGTTGGTTGGTGGTTAATCACATGGCTTCTTGGTCTGATCCCATCAATTGGTGGTTGGATAATTCAGATTATCAGTTGGATGTTTGTTTTCGGTCTTCTGTTCTATGCGATAAATGGCAAAGGTGTTACTCATGGCCTAATTGCAGGCGCAATTTATGCCATTGTGTTCATCGTTGTTTACATTATTTTTGGTGGAATGTTCTTCACACTTCCAATAAGCGGTCAAATGCTACCGTTCTTTGGACCATTTGAAAGCATTGGAGCAATGTTTAGCTGGCCTGGCGTCTGGCTCCAGATTGTTGCTTTCCTCGTTTTTGCCGGTTTCATTGGATGGGCAAACGAACAGAAATAGTTGACTTCTGTAATTTTTTAAAAAAGCCACACTTTTCAAAGTGTGGCTTTTTGTTTTCACAATACATTGATAAGATATTTGTCATGAATACTTTTGAATGGCTTTGGATTTTGATACCGTCGCTGACAATTGCCGTAATCGGTTTGTTTTTTGTGATTGGCTATGCCAGGCGTGACCCAAGGAAGCAACCGGAAAATATCGAAATGCTTGCCAATGTGGACAAAATGGAAAAAGAAGGCAAGATTGACCCAGAGGATGCAAAGGTAATCAGGGATTCAGTCTAGTAAAATCAGAGTTCTTTGTGAGGATCGAAGAATCCTTCGAGGATGTTTGTATGCCTTATTCGTCTGTTTACAAAAAAGACGTGTAATCTTTCTGCGATGAGCAGGAGAGCAATAAGACCCAGAACAGAACCTGCGATTATTTTCCACACAGGAATGTTTTCATCAATTCTGAAGCCAGGAATGACTACCGTCAGTTTTTCTCCCTGAACATCAAGCTCTCCACCGGTTTCTTTGTCTGCAAGGTGCACTTTTCCTTCAATTCTTACAGTGTCACCTTTGACTTTGTGCATACCCCAGTATTTTATTTTTTCGATATTCTTCTTGTCCTTAAAAAAAACGCCTATGGCTATTGATCCGTCAGTTACATTTACCCAACAACCGTCCTTGCGCTCGATAGCTTCCGAAATAACTTCGCCTTCAAGAACAATTCTTGTGCCATCCAGTTGCCTGTCGATGGCGGTTTCGTTGATAAGTTCAGTTGGGGTGAACACGCGAGTTGACGCGCAGACCAATGACGGGAAGGCTAACAATAAAAAAACTAGCCAAATTTTTCTCATGATGCCCTTGCTCTCCTTTTAAATATTGAGCCGATCCAAACGAAAAGTGCACCAAAAAGAGCAAAAATGCTTAGGAATTCCATTCTGCCAACCCACATTGAGATGATGTAAACGATTTTGAGCGTTACTGGCATGTGAGGACCCGTTATACCCACCGAAAGACCGCATGTTGCAACGGCCGATGTTGCCTCAAAGGTTGCCATTTTGGCATCGTAACCAAGCATAATTCCGGTAAATGATGCCAGAAAATACATCAGCGTAAAACATGTGAAGATGAAGAATACCTGCTTGAGGGTTGATAACTCCAGGGTGTGATCCTTGATGTGATGATATTTTATGTTCATAACGGCCGTTTCGGGAGCAAGCAATTTTTTTATTTCGAACACGAGAGTCTTGAATAGCAACCCGATTCTCATGTTCTTGAATCCTCCGGCTGTTGACGTCATGCAGCCACCGACGGCTGTTGCTATGATGATTCCAATGAACGCTATGTCATGAAATCCGAAGGAGTTGGCAAATTGAGGAGAATAAACTGTTGCCTGACCCGTACCGGTGTGAGCTGAGACTACGTTGAACAGGCCTCTCCTAATAACAGACATGACATCAGTGTAAATGTTGCTTTTAAACAATCCAAACGCAACCATGGCTGTCGTGATGGATGCTGTTGTCGTGAAGGACAGTACTTCGATGTTCCGGAACAATTCTTTGACATTTCCTCTCCAGACGGCATAATGAAGCGCAAAGTTGAATGATCCGAGAATCATAAAGATCATGCATCCGATCTCGAAGGCAAATGAGTGGTAGAAAATGGCGTTTTGGGATTGTGGCGCAAAGCCGCAGGTGCTCCATGATGAAATGAACATCCACATGCCGTGCAGCAGTCCTTTGTCAAAGCTAAACCCTTCTATCCATGCAATTGTTGAAAGGATGATTGTGCCAACCGCAAGTGAAACAAGCGCGATAATCCAAATCGCTCTTGCGGTGTTCTTGATCGATGGCATCAGCGTTTCATCCTTTCCTTCAGAAACCATTGTTTTGAATGATCCGCCTGTTGCCGGGAGCAGGAAAGTCAGTGCCATCACGATTATGCCTTGACCGCCAATGTATGCTATCAGATGCCTCCACATGTTCAGACTATTGCTCATGTGGTCGAGATCTTGAACCATTATGAGGCCGGTAGTTGTGAATCCGGACATCACCTCAAAATATGAGTCGATAAAATATATGTAGTGCCCTGAAAGAAACAACGGTATTGCACAAAAAGCGCAAGCAAACAACCATGTGGTTGCAGAGATCATCATTGCCTGTAGCATATTTGGAGAAGTTTTGTCTGTTTTTATGCTTCTTATTGTTGTGTAACCAAAAATTATGCACAACGCCATGGCGATAATGAAATCAAAAAGGGATTCCCATTCACGATAAACAATTGAAACGATTATTGGAATGATCATCGTAAAGCCAAGAGCCATAATGGCTTTTGCTGTAAATTGCAAAACGATCTTGAAGTCGTTTTTGTTCAGTTTTTTTATCATATAACCAACCAAATCAGCACAACAATGACAACCAACAGCAAGATCAGGGATATGGCCCAAAGTATTTCTGAACCAAGACCTTTTGCTGATTCATCAAAGGGTCTGTCTTCCGCAGCATCCCTGTTGATGGACCAGTTGATCCTGATGAGCATGTCACTGTTTTTCTTGTTGGAGCTCATGGATGAAAGATCCTCTTGAAGTCCTCAACTGATTCCGGTGTCATGATTGCGATTATGCTATCGTTTGGTTCAAGCTTTGTTGTTCCCTGTGGCACAAAAACCTTGTCTTGGCGAAGTATCGAAGCCACGAGAATGCCTTTTTCCGTTAACCCCAGTTCTGACAGAGCTTTCCCTGATACGCCATGATGGTTGATTTTCACTTCGGCGATTTCAAGCTTTCCCTTGGCTATCGGCATGATATTGAGTAATTCCTGAAAACCAAGATTTTTGCTAATAAGATTTGCAAGAATCTGTGTCCCATCGAATGCTACGTCAATGTTCATTGAACGGAACAGTTGGGAATTTGCAGGATTATTGACCCTGACAATAACCTTTGGAACACCAAAGACCATCTTTGCTAATTGGCACGCGACAAGATTGTTTTCGTCAATGCCGGTTACGGCTGCAAAAACATCGGCATCACCAATGTTTGCTTCCTCGAGATATTTTATATCGGTACCATCACCTTGGATAACAAGAGCGTTGGTTTGATCGACTAATTTTTGAATATGCTCGGGCCTTTGCTCGATTACTGCGACTTCGTGTCTTTTCTTTTCAAGGATTTTTATCAGATTGAGCCCGATTTTTCCTCCACCAACAACGACTATATACATCAAATGCCTCCCTTGAAGCTTTCCATCAATTGGTAGAGTCTTGATGTTGGGGCAAGAAGAATCCAAGATTTTGCGTCATCCGGTTCTTCATCAATCCATGGGAAAATCAGTTTGGAATGGGTTCTCATGCCAACAATTTTGCACATGTATTCACGTTCGAAATCCTTGTGTGATTCTATATTTATAAGCTGAATGGGAATCTCAAGAAGCTCAAAATCTCCATTGTTGAGTGGCAGTTTTGAGTTGAGTTTCATTGAAAGGAGTTCGGCATATAGCTGGTATGAACCCAATGTTGTTGGACATACGCCCCTGATGTCGAGGCGTTCGTATGTTTTTTTCTTGCGTGGATCAAAGATTCTTACGACAACAGATTCGTTTTTAAAAATCTGCTTGATTGTCTCTGCAACCATGATGTTGGTGTTATCTACAGGAGTAACTACTGCTATTCCATCGGCTGCGCCAACCTCTGCTTCTTTGAGAACATCGACATCAAATTCTATGCCTGTTACCTTCCTGCCTGAAAAAGTGCTTGGAAGTATGTTGAAATTGTCAGGATTTGAGTCCACAATTGTTACATTATGGCCGTCAGCGCACAAAACTGCTGCCAGCGAGGAACCAACCCTGCCAGATCCAATAACTACAAAATTCATCTTTCTCCTTTGGCGGGGGCGCATAGGAATCGAACCTACCCGTGGAGTTCACCACACACTGGATTTGAAGTCCAGGAGGCACACCAGAGCCCAACCACCCCCGTCGTGAATGAGAAAATGTACTCCAATGCCATTGGTTGTCAAGTGCCTTGCAAAGAAAAGATTTCGTTTGTTAAAAAAATATTGAATTAACATTATATAAAAATAATACAATAATGTAAATACCTTGAACAGTATATTATTGAGGAACCTAACCGCCTGTTTTGAGTGAGAAAACATATTAGCCTTTGAGAGCGTTATGAGAATGATACCGATGTATGCTACAAATCAATTATGATGAAAGCATAGAAACGTAAAGCTGGATTGAAAAAACTTGCTATTTGTCAATTCCTTTTGGCCCCAACTGCCTTACTTCGCCATTTCGCCTTGTCAGTCCTAGCATGTCCAGCATTTCCAGCATCGCCTGGGCAAATTTGCGAGAGGTTTTCACCTCGTCACGAAACTGGGCGAGTTTTATAGAGCCCTCTGATTTGATATATTTTCTAACTATTTCAAATGCTTTGTCGACTGCGTCCTTGTGGAAATACAAATCAACATCGCCTCGCAGAATTTGTTTTTCTGCAATCAGCTTTGAAATGATCGACTCAAGCTCACGTCTGTTCGATGCAAATCTTGGATTTTGCTTGATCTCAGTTAGTGATGGTGGCTGGAAGATGTCTGATTTGAATATACCAATTACTGCCACTTCTATTGGACTTTTTTGGTTTGTTGCTCCAGAAACTATGTCATTGCCTGATTTCCTTAATGGTTCTGCAATTGCATTGTCAATTATTAGTGAAAAAAGGTCTTCCGGCATTTCAGGGGCAAGTTTTGACCGTGCCTCTGACTTTGGGAGCGTTGTCCTGTCAGGGTTGGTTTTGAAGAAATCTAGAAGGCCTTTTGAAAGTTTTTCCGTGGTTTTGGCAATAACATTTTTTGAAATGGCTTTTTGTCCATGACGTACCAGTGAAGGGTTTTTAAGGAACTCATCAAATCTGTCGTCTGGCCAGTTCACAAGTACTCTAAGCTTGGCAAGATCAAAACCTTGAGCACCAGACTCATCGATTCTTAAAAGAAGATAATCTTCATCGATCCCAGAGTCGATTCTCTTCAAGCGGTCAATGGTTTCCAGATGTTGAATTTTTTGAGTTGGTTCCATGTCCAGCACGTTACCTCCGCCGACTGTGTCGGCAGGAGCAATGGAACGCAGGATGAATCTTGCACCTTTGGTCATTGGGAGTGGCGATTCTAGGTGAATTCTGGCAAAACCTTCTCCATGATCGATATAGTCTACTTCCTGCACTATTGTGGCGTAATGGAATTTCAGCCTTGTTTTGCGTTTGATGCTTTTTATAAGCTGAACTTTGGCATCAATCACCTCAACGGCCTCAAAACGCTTTGGTGTTGCTGCAATATAGCCGTGCTCAAGGTCATCTTTTTCCAGGTTTGGGAAATTAATGGCCAGCCTTGAACCAGCCAACCCTTGGTCGGTTTCTGAATCAAAAAGTTCGATTCTTCTGACACGGCCAAGTTTTCGAGTGGGGAATATTTCCAAATCGGAGTTCTTGTTGATTTTGCCTTGCCAAAGTGTGCCGGTGGTTACAATGCCGAATCCTTTGACGGCAAATGCCCTGTCGATAGGGTAAAACGCAGGCATGTTCAATGACCTAGGTTCAGAATGGTTGAGCATCTCATCAATCTTTGCAAGCAAGATGTCAATGCCTTCACCTGTGTATGCGGAAACCTTTATCCTTGGAGCATTTTCCAGAAAGGAGTTTGCAACAAGTCTGTCGACTTTCACCTGGAGTTCGGCATCGTCGTGCGGAAGGTCGCATTTTGTCAGAACCACTATGCCAAGTTTGAGGTTGAGCTGGTTGAGAATGGCAAGGTGTTCTTCAGTTTGAACCTTTGGACCTTCGTCGCAGGCGACAGTAAACATTACAAGGTCGAAACCCTGTGCGCCCATGAGCATCTGCCTGACCAGCTTTTCGTGGCCTGGAACGTCAACAATGCCACATTTTCTGCCTGAAGGCAGCTTGAGTGGGGCAAACCCCAGCTCAATGGTCATCTGACGTTCTTTTTCCTCAGGCAGCCTGTCTGGGTCAATCCCAGAAATCTTGGTTACCAGAGTGGATTTTCCGTGGTCAACGTGCCCGGCTGTGCCAACAATGAAACTTCTTGCTTCCATAAAAGAATTTTATGGATTTTGCCGGTTTTGAACAAGACAGGTTATTTTTTTAGCTGAGCCTTTAGATAGCCCCAGATGAACTCGTCGAGGTCGCCTTCAAGCACCTTGCCGGCGTTGCCGACTTCTATGCTTGTTCGGTTGTCTTTTACAAGGGTGTAGGGTTGAAGAACATATGACCGTATCTGGTTGCCCCATTCTATTGAAACGCGTGGGCCCCTCATCTTTTTTTCCTCATCAGCAACCTGCTCGTCTTGAAGCGCCTGAAGTCTTGCCGAGAGAATTTTCATGGCCATTGCCCTGTTTAACCCCTGCGAACGTTCGTTCTGGCAGGCAACCACAAGACCAGTTGGGTAGTGGGTGACTCGAACTGCTGTGTCGTTTTTCTGGACGTTTTGTCCACCATGACCGGATGCGTTAAAGGTATCAATCCTGATGTCGTCTGGATTTATCTGGATTTCTTCTGCTGGAGGAAGTTCTGGGAGAACTTCGACAAGTGAGAAAGATGTGTGCCTGCGGTGATTTGAGTCAAAAGGAGAAATGCGGACAAGCCTGTGAACACCTTTTTCACATTTTAACAAGCCAAAAGCGTAGGAGCCGTCAATTTTCAATGTTGCTGACTTCACGCCTGCTTCATCACCAGGAGAGTATTCCTCGATGGTTACTTTGAAATCGTGGTTTGTTGCCCATCTGGTGTACATACGCATGAGCATCTCTGTCCAGTCCTGGGCGTCAACCCCGCCTGCGCCAGAGCTGAAGCTGAGGAAGCAGTTGAGTTGGTCATGTTTGCCGGAGAGCAAATTTTTTATTTCGATGTCGTCGAGCTTTTTTGCGACTTCCTTGATGGACTCCTGCAAATCAGGAATCTGGGACTCGTCGTCTTTAGAAAAATCGACTAAAACATCTGTATCGTCGATGGTTTTTCTCACATCATCCAGAGCATCGAGCCTTTCATCAAGCAGTGCAAGCTTTTTGTTCAGTTCCTTGAACTTGCCCTGGTCGCTCCAGACCTCTGGTTTTTGTGTTTCTGCTGCAATCTTTTCTCTTTCAACCCTTGTCGGGTCAAAGGAACTCCTTCGCCTGGGCGTAGCGCGTCTTCAGCTCATCCAGACTGCGAATCAAATCGTCAAGAAGCATTAGTAGGGGTACCTTTCTTTGGGGATTTCAACATATACTCCGGTATCGATATCCAGGAGATAGGTTTTTGCTGTTTTAATGTGCCTGAAATAGAGATAACCTTTTGAGGTGACTCTCAGGTTTTCGATTTTGTCAGGAGCTAGTTTCTCGCCGTCAAGCTCGGGAAGGTTGATTGAAACTGGTGCTGATGACGTTTTTGCTGAAATATTCGAGTAAACGAGAACATTGTCTTTTACAAAATATAGTTTGCCATTTGAAAAACCGACGATGTTTGATGACAAGTCTGGCAGTTCGGTGACTACTGAGGTTTTTAGATTGAATACACCAGGAGCATCAGCCGGTGAATTTGAAATGTAGGATACCAGGAGATTGTCAGCATCAACAATCCCTATTGCGCAAAGAAGTCCAACTTTGCTTTTGTTTGTCGGGATTAGATTGACATTTCCTGTTGTTGGTTCTATTGAAACAAGTTGAATTAGATTGGAATAGAACATATTGTTAGTCCAGGTGTTTGTTCTTATATCATAATTTCCAATTATTTCAGTCTCATCCTCAGTAAACTGTCTTTCTTCTTTTTTTTGTTCAGAGTTCTTGTCGGTTTTGTCTTCTGTGAGTTGAGTTTCTTTTGCTTTTTCTTCGTAAAATGTCAAAGGATGTTCGATATCTTCTTTGTTGGATGAATTTGAAGTTGTCGGATTATTCTTTTTTGCGACTATCAACCCCTGGTCTGTCCAATAGAAATATGGATAAGAGCTGTTGTTTTGCTTTAAAGGATTGCCATAAATAAATGTTTCTGTCGATTCATAGGTCGTTTTGCCAGTGGAGATGTTATAAATGGAGAGTTTGCCATCAATTTTGAAAAGTGCTAGAAACTGGCCGTTTGGCGAGACTGAACCAGTCAGAATATCTGCTTGGCCTGTTTTGAGTTCTAGGTTTCCGCCTTCTATGAGCAGGTTGAAACCGCTCCTGAAAACTGATTCTTGCGATTTTGGCGATTCCATATATGTTAGTGCGCCGGTACCGTAGAATTTGTAGTTGCCTGATTTTCCAAAATAAACCTTCGAGTTGTCATCTTTTGAGGCGATGTATATGTTTGCGCCGGAATCATATTTGAGAATCGAATCCTGGGTCATTTCCGATCTTATTCTGTTGCCAAACAGGAAAGGTGACAGCCACATGCAGTAGGCAAAAAAAGCAATGACCGTCAAAACGACGGCCATTGCTTTGAGTTTACTCATTCATTCCTCCCGCAGCAGTTCTTGTACTTCTTGCCTGAACCGCATGGGCATGGATCGTTTCTGCCAACTTTCGGTGTGTTGCGTGTAAGTGGTGTGTTTGAGGCGTGGCCTGAATCGGTTGGTCGGGCAGACGAATATCCACCAGAATCCTCTTCGTTTTGGATGTCTTTCAGTTTCTGTGATTGTTTGATGGAGTCTTCGTTGGTTTTGCCAACATTTCTTGATGGTGGTGGAGGAGTGTTCTGTGCAAGTTCAACCCTGAACAATAGCTTTGCTGTCTCTTCCCAGATGGATGAAAGCATGTTGTTAAACATTACGAACGCTTCCTGCTGGTATTCCTGAAGTGGATTTTTCTGGGCGAAGCTGCGAAGATGGATGCCTTCACGGAGGTTGTCCATGTTATAAAGATGGTCTTTCCATTTCTGGTCAACAACGTGAAGAAGTACGTATCTTTCAATCTCGCGCATCATCTCTGGGGTGAAACGCTGTTCCCTTTCAAGATAGGCATCAAGACAAGCTTGTGTAAGGTTTTTAACCATGTCGTCTCTGTGTCTGTACTCGACAGTTTTGACTGCACCCGCAGTAAAGTCCATAATCTCGGACATTAGAATGTTTATTTTCCACTCTTCCGGAGGGAGGCTTGCAGGCGCGTTGACATCAACAAGCTGCTTTACAGCTTCGCCAATGTTTTTGAGCGTTGTTTCCCTCAGATCCTCGCCATCAAGAACCCTGCGCCTTTCGTCATAGATGACTTCGCGCTGTTTGTTTAGCACGTTGTCGTACTCAAGGACGTATTTTCTGATGTCGAAGTTTCTGCTTTCGACCTTTTTCTGTGAATTTTCGATTGTTCGAGTCAGTAGCGGGTGTTCAAGCGGAACGTCTTCCTCAATTTTAAGGAAATTGAACATGGCCTGGAGCTTCTCTCCACCGAAGATTCTGAGCAGTTCGTCGTCAAGGGCCAGATGGAATCTGGTTGAACCAGGGTCGCCCTGACGTCCGGAACGACCACGAAGCTGGTTGTCAATACGTCTGGATTCGTGACGTTCGGTTCCGATGATGTGCAAGCCGCCGAGTTCCTTGACTCCAGGGGCTAGCATGATGTCAACACCACGGCCAGCCATGTTGGTGGCAATTGTTACGGCGTTGACCTGACCAGCCTTTGCGATGATGGCTGCTTCCTTTTCGTGGTACTTGGCGTTGAGAACTTCATGCGGAATGTTTTTTTTGAGCAATGCTCTTGAAAGCATTTCCGATTTTTCAATTGAACGGGTACCAACAAGAACCGGTTGACCGGTTTTGTGGCATTGAACAATTTCGTCGATTATTTTTTCGTATTTTACCTTTTCGTTTTTCCAAACAACGTCTGAATGGTCTTTTCTGACCATGTCACGGTTGGTTGGCACGACGACAACTTCTAGACCGTAAATTTCCCTGAACTCGTTTTCTTCTGTTTTTGCCGTTCCGGTCATGCCTGCTAGCTTATTAAACAGGCGGAAGTAATTCTGGAAGGTGATAGTTGCAAGGGTCTGGTTTTCCTGCTTAACGCTAATGCCTTCCTTGGCTTCGATTGCCTGATGAAGGCCGTCGCTGTAGCGTCTGCCGTACATGAGCCTTCCGGTGAACTCGTCGACTATGATTATTTCATCGTCTTTAACTATGTAGTCGACGTCGTTTTTGAACAGGTGGTGAGCCTTAAGCGAGGCTGTAACGTGCCTGGCGGTTTCAACGTTTTCAGGACCATAGAGGTTTGAAACATTGAGAATGCTTTCAATCCGTTCGACACCTTTTTCGGTGAGAGTGACATTTCTGTCTTTCTCGTCGATGATGTAGTCATCTTCGGAAAGTTTTTTGACAGCTTTGGCAGCAATGCCGTAGAGTTCAGTTGATTCTTCGGCAGGGCCTGAGATGATAAGGGGTGTTCTGGCTTCGTCGACGAGAATTGAGTCGACTTCGTCGACAATGGCGTAGTTGAGAACCCTTTGAACCAGCTGGTCTGGATGGACAGCCATGTTGTCCCTGAGATAGTCAAAACCAAATTCGTTGTTTGTGCCGTAGGTTATGTCAGACCAGTAAGATTTCCTTCGGTCTTCGTATGATGCATCGTGGTAGATGCAGCCAACTGTCAGTCCGAGCTGATTGTAAATCTTTCCCATCCACTCAGCGTCACGTTTTGCCAGGTAGTCGTTGACTGTAACAACATGAACGCCTTGCCCGTCGAGACTGTTTAGGACGGCTGGGAGCGTTGCGGTCAAGGTTTTGCCTTCACCGGTTCTCATTTCAGCGATCTTGTTGTAGTGAAGTGCCATGCCACCAAGCAGCTGAACATCGAAATGTCTTTGTCCAAGCGCTCTTTTTGCTGCTTCTCTTGTAAGTGCAAAGGACTCGGTGAGGTAGTCGTCGAGTTTTGCACCGTTTGAAATTTCTTGCTTTATCCTTGCGATTTCGGATTTTAATCCTTCATCGTCAAGCTTTTCGAACTCTGGTTCCAAACTATTGATTTTAGCGACGAGCGCACGCTTGCTGTTTAGGAATCGCTCAGAAGAGTCGAAAAGACCAGAAATAAATGACATAATTACTCTCCCTTGACCGGTTGTTTTTTGCCAAGGTCCTCTATGTTGACGATAATGCCAAAAAATCCGGTTTTTGTGGTTTCCATATAGATTTTCTTGCCAGGCTTGACCAGTTCCCAGTTGTAATAGAGGCTTGAACCTTTGAACTTTGGGTTGACTGATACAGCTTCAAAAATGACCGATTTTTGCTCTGGGTTTTCTGCTGAGATGAGTTTGCTGTCCCAGGTGACAACGGCTTGTTTTGCCTGCCTGTTTTCAAGAATTTGGGTGATTTTGAAGTATGCTCTGCCATCACGGTCGACGACTGTGTCGCCTACATTGATTGAATCTGCTACTTCGGGCTCGAGATTTCCAGCTTTGACCAAAATTTGAATCGGTCGAGGTTTTTCCTCGACCGATTTTGCGTAGACGCTGTAACCTATCAGTCCGACAATCATAAAAGCTGCAACTATTGCCGTCCAGTCCCAAAAATTTAGCTTCTTCATGCTTTTATTGGTTCGAGAATTCCGTAATCCCCGTCTTTCCTTCTGTAGAGGACGTTGATTTTGTCTGTTTCGTGGTTGAAGAAAACGAAGAAATCGTGTGAGAGGAGTTCCATCTGCATCATCGCTTCGTCGTAAGTCATTGATTTGACTGGGACTTCTTTTACTCTAACGATCTTTGGGATCTCGAACTCTTCAGGCTCTGAAAGAACCTGAGAAGATTCAATAACCTCTTCCTTTAAAGTTGCGCCATCTTTCCTGCGCTCTCTAAGTTTGTCCCTGAATTTTCGGATCTGGCGTTCGAGTTTTTCACTTACGAAATCGACAGCTTCGCGGAAATCCTGTCCTTTAAATTCAGCCCTGACAATTCTACCTGATGCTTTCAGAGTCACTTCGCACGCTTTAACGTTCCTCTGTTCGGAGAACAGTACCTGGGCGTCCTGTATTCCATCGAAAAACTTTTCCAGCTTTCCTATTTTGTCCTGCACATAGTTGCTCAGTTCGTCAGTAATGGTGGTGTTTTTTCCAGTAACTTGTATCCTCATGCATTACCTCCTTCTGTGAATCAGAGAGTCTAACACTTTGTATTATAGCATGTCAAGCAAATTTGTGATAGGTAATATTTTTTTAACTCTTGACAATCCCAATTTTGACAATAGATTTATAAACATGAAGGAGAAAGAATCCCACAATCGAGTACTACTGATTGAAGACGACAGAGAGGTAGCTCGCTTGGTTGAGCTCCGACTGAAATCTGAAGGTTTCGAAGTCATCCATACTGATTCAGGCTTGGATGGCATGAACAAGTATACCCAATACGAACCCGATATCATGATTCTTGACCTCATGCTTACCGACATTGATGGGATTGAAATATGCAAGCAAATAAGGAAACGCTCAAACCTTCCAATCCTTATGCTTACAGCCAAAAATTCCGAAGTCGACAAGGTACTCGGTATTTCGTCCGGTGCTGATGACTATCTCACAAAACCCTTCTCGCTTAATGAACTTGTCGCAAGAATCAGAGGGCTGATTCGCAGGTGCCATTATCTCTCCGCGCCGACAAAACCAAAAGAAGAAATCGTTTACGATGATATGGTCGTGGACGCAAAAGCTCATTCGGTAATCAAGAATAATCGCAGGATCCACCTTACAGTCAAAGAGTTCGAACTCCTTTGGCTGCTCATGAGCAACCCTGGCAGGGTGTTCACCAGAGAAGAGCTTTTCGTAAAAATTTGGAAGAAGAAATCCCTGCTTGATTGCAGGACTGTGGACGTCCACATCAATAAGTTAAGGAAGAAAATCGAAGAGAAACCGTTTTCAGCATCGATAATACGCACAATCCATAAAATTGGGTACTCTTTCGACCCTTCAAGTTGATTAACTTGACAGGTTAACCCGTATCCATATACTACTTTTTCGTCACTCCCCGATAGCTCAACGGTAGAGCGGCTGGCTGTTAACCAGTAGGTTCGAGGTTCGAATCCTCGTCGGGGAGCCAGTCTTTTAAAGCTCATCACAGATAACAGATATTAGTGAATCTTATTCTCTGTGTATACGTTTGTATAGATTGAACATATTAGAATAAAAAAGCCCCGTTTTTGCGGGGCTTTATATTTTTATCTGTCAGTTCTTATTTTGTGGCTAATCTTGCAATCTGTCCAAGCATTATCATCATGCCATGAGTTGTTGCCACGGCAAAAGCAA
Source organism: Caldisericia bacterium (assembly GCA_017999835.1). Taxonomy (GTDB): domain Bacteria; phylum Caldisericota; class Caldisericia; order JAAYUI01; family JAAYUI01; genus JAGNLA01. Next base: position 202,055 of record JAGNLA010000001.1, on the reverse strand, counting down.
GGATGCCTATGAGAATGTGAATTGCCATATAGGCTTTTTTCAATGCGGATGCCAGAGGTTTTCTAAAAACTCCCATCAGTAACGCCAGGAAAACCAATCCCCAGGTTGCGATTCCGAGTATTGTTCCAAGCTGGAGAGGCCAACCGTTCTCAATAATTTTAGCTAAGATTAAGGCTGCATGGACTGTTGCTACAACAAAAACAAACAGGATATCCATGATGTGCAACGACATGAAACCAGCACCAGTTTTTTTCCGAAGAAACATGCTGTGGAGTGCGGTTAGCAATAAAAGACACCAAGTCAAAAAACCCAAAACTGCGTTTGGGCTGAATGTAATTCCGTTCATCTTTCCTCCTAATGTTTTGTATTTTTTATCATAAATAGTATTGACTATTGTTTTTTGCTAAAAATGTAACCATTCTATGTGCTTTGGTAATTATTATACCCGCATGTCAATACCGGTCTGAACGCATTTAATTGTAATTTAAGCATAAGAATACTAGAATGCGAATATGAGACTTATAAATCTAAGTGAAGCAAGTTACATCGGGTTCCACGCCCTTTCAGTGCTTGTCATCCATGGCGACAAGATGAGCATTAAGGAACTCGCGCAAAAAACTGATTCGTCAGAATTTCATCTAAGCAAAATCATGCAGCGCCTTGCAAAAGACGGACTGGTCAAATCCACCCGAGGACCAGAGGGCGGATTCGTTCTTGCCAAGGATTCTGAAAAGATTTCGCTTCTTGAAATTTACGAATCAATAGAAGGTCGCATTGACAACAATCCGTGTGCTTACGGGAAGCAGAATTGTGTCTTTGATATCTGCCTGTTCAAAGGCGTGCTCAACGACCTAAATGACAAGTTCTACAAATTCCTGTCAGGCACTAATCTCAAGAGTTTCACCAAGCCTCAAGGAGAAAAATGCTAAGAAAGATAATCAAAATTGACGAAGAAAAGTGCAATGGGTGCGGTCAGTGCGCAAATGCGTGCGCTGAAGGCGCAATAAAAATGATAAACGGCAAAGCAAGGCTGGTCACAGACTCTTATTGTGATGGCCTTGGCGCTTGTATCGGCGAGTGCCCAACCGGTGCAATTGAGATAGTTGAACGCGATGGCGATGAATACAACGGTGTTGGAAATCCAGAGGTTGGCCCTCACCAACATCACAAACTTCAGGAAAAACACGATCACGATTGTGGTTGCCACGACCATCACAAACATGAGGGTCGAGGGAGAAACCAGATGCCAGAGAAACTCGCATGTGGCTGCCCAGGGTCGGCTGTAAAAAACCTGGCGCAAGAGAAACCTCAGCAGTCTGCCAAGCCCAGAAAAGGCGGCATTTCAATAGCGTCATCGCTTGTCAATTGGCCTGTGCAGCTCATGCTTATCCCTCCAAACGCTCCATATCTGCAAAATGCTGATTTACTCATTGCTGCTGACTGCGTTGCATACGCAAAAGGCGATTTCCACCTTGACCTCCTCCCTGACAAAATTCTTACAATTGCATGTCCAAAACTAGACAATGCCCAGCACTATCTAGATAAATTGACGCAGATGTTTTTGGTAAACAATATAAGTTCAATCGAAGTTGCATACATGGAGGTGCCTTGCTGTGGAGGACTGGTTCAGATTGTCAAGCAGGCAATTGCTGATTCCGGCAAGAACATTCCGCTGACTCTTACAAAAATCTCACTCAACGGCGAAAGAATGTAGAAGAGTTGAATTGAGAGGGCTGGCAATGCCCTGTTGCCAGCTTTGGATTCCCATCATAGAATATCAGCGTATTCAACGCTGGTAACACAATAATCAAAAAGACAATCGTGATTTTTGCCATCAAAAATGCAGGAAAGGAAAGAAAAAATGAAGATGTTTTGCTACCAATGCGAACAGACAATGAAAGGCGAAGCTTGTACAAGCATAGGAGTGTGTAGCAAGGAGCCTCAGGTATCAGCGTTGATGGATCTTTTGGTTCATGCGTTGAAATTCAATTCCACCCTTGCGTACAGGCTTGGCAAGGATGGGGTACATGTTCATGAATGCGATGTGTTCACCATCCAGGCTTTGTTTGCCACGATAACAAATGTGAATTTCGATGAGAGCAGGTTCGTTGAATTTCTAGAAAATGCAAAAGATTGCGAAACAAAACTGACGAAACTTTATCAGGAAAGAACTGGAAATGTCGAAGGTATTTCGCTTTCTTCAGGCTGGGAATTTAAACAGGACAAGGATTTCCTAGAGCAGCAAGGCCAAAAATTCAGCCTAGCAAATGATATTGAACAGATGGGTGAAGTGCCAGCCGGACTCTATCATTTTGTCCTTTACGGTATGAAGGGCGTAGCCGCTTATGCTGAACATGCCAGACTCAATGGAGTAGAGGATGAAAATGTTTACGGAGAGTTTCACGAAGTATTGAGTTTTTTGGCAAACAACAACAGAACGATAGATGAATTGTTTAATATGGCCATGTTTGTTGGTAAACTCAATCTGAAGGTAATGGAGATGCTTAATGACGCCAACTGCAAGTTTGGCAAGCCAGAACCGACGAAAGTTAGAATTAACACAATCAAAGGCAAGTGCGTTCTCGTTTCTGGACATGACCTTGTTGATCTTCATGAACTGCTCAAACAGACCGAAGGAAAGGGAATCAACGTATACACACACGGAGAGATGCTGCCTGCCCATGCTTATCCTGAACTAAAAAAATTCAAACATCTGGCTGGTAACTATGGTTCTGCTTGGCAAAACCAGCAGACAGAATTTGCAGAGTTTCCAGGACCTATTGTTTTGACAACAAACTGTCTTATGAAACCAAGACCTTCCTATCAGGACAGGGTTTTTACCATGAATGAAGTGGGTTATCCAGGGTTAAGGCATATCAAAGACAGAGATTTTTCTGAAGTAATCAAAACAGCACAGAATTGCCAGGGATTCCAAAATGACAATGAAGAAAAAACCATTCTTGTCGGTTTTGGCAAGGATGTCTTACTCTCAAGCGTTGATACAGTAATTGATTTAGTTAAAGCTGGAAAGCTAAGGCATGCGTTCCTGATTGGTGGTTGCGATGGAGCAAAGCCTGGAAGAAACTATTACACCGAACTAGCACAAAATATACCTCAGGATTGTGTTATTCTTACTCTCGCATGTGGCAAATACAGATTCAACAAGCTTGATTTTGGAGAGATTGATGGTTTGCCAAGGCTTATCGATTGCGGTCAGTGCAATGATTCCTACTCAGCAGTGAGGTTTGCCGTTGCTTTGGCTGAAAAACTTGGCACAGACGTCAACAGCCTTCCGCTGACACTCGTCCTTTCGTGGTATGAACAGAAAGCAATATGCGTGTTGTTGACATTGCTCTATCTTGGAATCAAAAACATACGCATCGGACCGACCCCGCCAGCACCAATAAAGGAACCAGTTTTCAAAGTCCTGCAGGGAAAATTCAACCTTAAGATGGTCACAACACCTGAGCAGGATTTAAAAGAAATCCTTGGATAGAATATATTTACAAAAAAGCCCTCCAATGAAGGAGGGCTTTTCATTATTTATTGTTTCCGGAAGAATCGTAAGGTTCAACGTGAATGTTTGCTTCATGGAGTAAAACCCCAGAATTTGCAAGGTTTTCTTTGATTACACCTGTGATTTTGTGGCTGTCGCGTACCGACATGCCTGAATCAACCTGGATATGCACGATGATGTCGATGTCGCCGCCTAAATATCTTGTTTTAAGTTTATGAACCGACATAACTCCAGGAGTGTTTTTGATGATATTCGTTATTTTTTCTCTTGTTTCCTTGTTTGCACCTGTGTCAAGCAGTTCTTTCAAAGATGGCCAAATGATGTTGAACGCGGCGCGAAGGATGAGCGCGCAGACAAGAATGGCCGCTGTCTGGTCAATCCACCACAGTTTTGGGTTAATTCTCACAAGAAGGATCGAGATGGCAACCGGAATGGCGCCAAGCGCATCTGACCTCTGATCCCACGAGTTGGCAAGAACCGCTTTCGAATTCAGCCTGGTTCCAACGGACACGCTCCATCTGGCCATGCCCTCTTTGGTCACAATTGCCATGCAAGCTATGGCAAATGTTATCCAGTCTGCCTGTCTTGCATTACCGGCAATAAGGTCGAGTACAGAGTTGTAACCGAGCGTGATGCCTATGGAGGCAAGCATGATGCCTATGACAACAGTAATGACTGTTTCAAGCCTTTTGTGTCCATGAGGATGATTTTCGTCGGCAGGTCTCATCCAGTACTTCAAACCAAACAGAACGATGAAATCCGAACTCAGGTCGGTCATTGAGTGGAAACCGTCGGTGTACAGGGCAGATGAGCCGCCAGCAAGACCGCCAATGATTTTCGAAGCCGTCAGAAGGACATTCACGCAGATTCCAACAAGCGTTAGTCTTCTGATTTCTTGTTCTTTTGATAACGATTTCATAGATATGCATTCTAGTTGTTTAACATCAAAAATCAAGTTTTGAAATAATCACAAATTATTTGCAGTAAAGGGTTTCTCCTTATTGACATAAATATGCAAAACCCCCATTTTCTCAATGGGGGTTTTGGTAGGAGGCGAGAGCGCTAGTATGTTTTTTTCAAGGTTTGGTAATTTATGATTGCGCCGATTCCGACAAACATAAAACCAACAACCCAGGCAAGATCAATCCAAGAACCAGCACTGTAGAGGCTCAAACTATTGAGTAGTGGGTATACTACATCCATAATGCCATAAATGAGGATACCAACGATGACCCAGATCCATGGCCTACCCATAAGGCTTGTTGCAAGAATTGAAACGGTTGCAACAGCAAAAGCAAACAGAATTGGGTACAACAAACAGTAGAGTGACACAGTCATGAACTCTGAATTAAAAACAAATCCTGTTTCGGGAAACAATAGATTCCAGTTTTGTGAAAGCGAGAAAACCATGGTTCCAATTAAGACAATAACTGATATGACCCATCCGGCAATAGTGATTCTTGATTTGAGGGATTTGTAAAGATAATAGAATCCGATAATGATGAGAGGTATTGAAAGAAGGAACAGCCAGTCGGAGATGCCACCATTTTCATCAAAAGCGATGTTTTCAAGAGTTGCTCCCACAGGAGTATTGGCAATCGTATAATAAGTATAATACGCCATTCCCGTAAACCAGGCCAATATCCCCCAGCCAACGAGGTTCCATGCGAGTCTGTTGTCGTCACTTTTGGCAAATGCCCCTGACGACCACAAGCAAAGGATGCCCGCCACCAGAGCCGACAGAGCCTGAACCACGTTTACATAATTGGTCAGACTCATCGGATCCATATTGATAAGGTTGAATTGTCCCATCATGAGCATGAAAACACATGGAATCAACCATATAACTGCAACCAATAAATTGAATATGTTCATTTCTTTCCTTCTTTCATGAAAGTTTTTTTATAGCTGTCTGGTCGTCAGGCTTTAGCATTGAATATATTTTCGAGAGCATTTTTTCCGATATCGATGAGGGCACGATTTCAAGAGCAGAAATCTGAATGGCTTTGACCCAGGCTTCAAATGGCTTTGCGCCATATACTGGGTTTGTAAATTGATCTTTCCATTCAATGATTGAGTGATTGACTTTTTTGTTGAACGTTTGTGAAATGGCGGCTCCCATGAATTTTTTTATTTCTGCATCCAACGCTTCGTGGTACCTCTTGACGCAATTTGAAAGGTTGTTTCTGTAACTTGCCGTAACACAGCCAATTGACGAGGCGAGGACGAATGTGTTCCAGAAATCCTTAGGAATCATTTCCTGGAGTGATACAAGGTCTGTTCCGGCACCGGATTTGTTTTGAAGGAGTTTGATATTTTCTGATAAAGTCAAGTTAGCGTCCGGGCTAATTGATGAGCAAGCTGATACTTGGATGAAGCTTGATAACGGAAAAAGAGTTTTGAAATCCGATTTTGATTCAAGGATTGTTTTTTCAAGAGCTTGTTGGTAGTTGAGTCTTGCTATGGTGATTGTTTCAGATTTAATCTCGATTCCCCCGTCGGTTGTCAGTAACAGTGATGGCAAGGTGTCCTGCTCGGACGCTTTTGAGTTACGAAGAGATGTTACGGAACCAGATGAAATCCATACCGTAAATATTTCATCGTTTGACTTGATCTTAACCGAGCCATTGTGACCTGAGGCGATGAGACTGCCCAGAATCTGCGTTCCCAGTAACATTGAATATTGCATCAAAGTCTCCTTTGGCAAATATTTGTAATTATTATATAAAGATTAAACAAAAAATCAATATATTTTATTTATTCTTAATTATGTATATTTTGTTGATTATCAGAGTGATCGATAAGAATCTCAGGATAATGCGGCAATGAGTTGATCGGCGGTGACTGGTTTCTCCAGGAGAACATTGACTGACGCTGGTGAACCGCCTCCTTTGAGAGTCATTGTCGCTGAGAGTTTAGTAAAAAGGTTTTTTGCCTGGGAATCTGGCGAGGAGATTGTTATATTCTGACCGATTTCATTTACCACGAAAGCATTTTTTCCGGTTTTATTCGAAAGCATCTGGGCGATTTTTGGCAGAAGCTTTACTGGCGCGCCTGTAAAAAGAACCACAGAGGGTGGAATGGATTGGGAGGAGATTTCAACTGCCTTTTCAAGCTCAAAAGGTATGAGTTTTTCCCACAGGTTGCCATTTTCCTTGTTCAATTGGGAAATCTGATCCTGAAGTTTTGAAAAAGAACCGATCAGTTCGTCGTTTGCGCAGCTTGTTGTTTTGCGGAGGTTTCTGAGCACTGTCGACTCGACAATACCAAAGTTTATCGAATCAAGCCCTGATACGAATGTAATCCTGCTGCCCTGCCTGCTGGCTTCCAGCCCAGTAATCCTTACCGAGCCAACCATCCCTGTCGACGGCACATGTGTACCGCAACAGGCTGACTTGTCAATGTCACCAATTACAACAACCCTGAGTTCCTCAGAATCCTTACCTGACAAATCATTGTCAAATCTCCCCCTGTCAGCAATCGTTCCATATTCCGTGCAAACGGGCAAGTCCATCATGATCGCTTCATTTGAGAGTTTATCCAGCTTTTCAGCCTGGTCCCACTCAATCTTTTTGTCAAAATCGATTGTGCAGGTTTCACCGATCCTCACTCCAATGGTCATCAATCCCATCTTTTTCTCTGCTATTCCAGAAATGATGTGCTGGGCTGTGTGCCTTTGGCTCTGAAACAATCTGTTGGCCTGTTCAACTTTTGCTGTGTATTTTCCGGAAGTCAACGGTTTGTCAAGCGTTATGACTGCCTGCCCGTCCTTGGCTTCAATTTTGATTATGTTGGCATTGCCAATCGTGCCTTTGTCTGGCGGCTGACCGCCTTCATCAGGATGGAAAATGATTGGTTTTATCGTGCACTGCGCGCCATCAATCTGGCTCAGTTCAACTTCGGCCTCAAAAACAAATGGGTTTTCCCAGTAAAATCTCTTCATGAAGTGATTTTAGCAAAACATACGTACTAAACGCAAGTGCTTGTAGATAAGGTTTTTTGTGATTAGAATCGCTTTCATGAATTCAGAGATGATTTGCGCAAAAGTCAGAAATGGCCTTGACGAGTCGGTGTTCTATGGACATGCGGTCTCAATTGATGAAGAACAAAAGATTGTGTCAAGCCTTGGAAATCCTTATTACATAACATTTATCAGAAGCGCGTCAAAGCCGCTTCAGGCTATGGCGATCGTTTTGACCGGAGCTTTCGAAAAATTCAATCTAAACCTTAAGCACCTGGCAATCGCCTCGGGTTCCCATAACGGACAAAAAATTCACACAGATGCGGTTGAAGATCTGTTGGAAAAATCTGGCGTTACCACGGACAAGCTTTTATGTGGGACTCATCCACCATTGACCAGGGCAGCCAGAAATGAATTTGACGAAGCAACGGCAAAGCCAATAAACCACAACTGCTCTGGAAAACACGCCGGGATGCTGGCATGCTGTGCGGCAAAGGGTTGGAGGCTCGATGACTACAACTCGATAGACCATCCGGTTCAGCAACTGACCCTTGAAATAATGGCAAAAATGTGTGGCATTCAAAAGGATCAGATTATAATTGGCGTTGATGGGTGCGGCGTACCGGTGTTTGGCATGCCTCTCTACAATATGAGCGTTGGATTTTCCAATCTTTCCAGGCCTGACAAGCTTGAAAGCAGCCTGAAAGAAGCAGTAAAGCTTGTTGGTGAGGCTGTAAAACATCATCCGTTGTTGATGGGTGGAGAAGATCGCGTGATGACAGCGTTTCTTGAAGATAACCCTGGGGTTGTGGCAAAGGATGGCGCTGAAGCCGTGTTTTGCTGTGGAAAAGATGGTAAGGCTTTCACGTTCAAGCTAGAATGTGGCGATGGTGCTGACCCATTCAGATTCACCATGGCAAGGCTCTCGCCAAGGATTGGCGGAAAAGTCGAAAAACTCAAACCCTTCTACGATATCCCAATAATGACAACCCACAACCAGCAGGTCGGTCAGTTTGAGATACGGACAGACTGGAAACCCTGGTAGCAAACAAAAAAACCGGCTCGAAAAGAGCCGGTTTTTTTATATCACTTGAATTATCGCTTTTCGGCAACAAGCATCTGGAGCAGGGTTTTGTTGTCGCGGGTTTCCTGCAGCCATTTGTAGAGTTTGTCAAGAGCATCTGTTGGGTCGAGATTTGTAAGGAATCTGCGAAGCTGGCGGATTTTCTTGCCCATCTCGTCGTCGAAGAGCAACTCGTCTCTTCTGGTGCCTGAGCGGTTGATGTCGATTGCTGGATAAACGCCCTTCTCGGCAAGCTTTCTGTCAAGGACAAGCTCCATGTTGCCTGTGCCCTTGAACTCTTCGTAAATGACTTCGTCCATCTTTGAACCAGTTTCAATAAGCGATGTTGCGATGATGGTAAGGCTACCGCCGTTGTCAATGTTTCGTGCTGCGCCAAGGATTTTCTTTGGTCCGTGGATGGCTGAGGTGTCAAGGCCACCGGTAAGGGTTCTGCCTGTTGGAGTCATGACAAGGTTGTAGGCGCGGGTGAGTCTGGTGATGCCGTCCATCAGTATCACGACGTCCTTTTTCATTTCAACCAGGCGTTTTGCTCGCTCAATTGCAAGCTCAACAACCCTGATGTGGTTTTCCGGGAGCTGGTCGAAGGTGGAGCTGATGACCTGGGCGTTGACAGAACGCTGCATGTCGGTTACTTCTTCCGGTCTTTCGTCAACAAGGAGGATCATCAGTGTGACTTCCGGGTGGTTGACTGAAATGGATTGGGCAATTTTTTTGATGACTGTGGTTTTTCCGGCTTTTGGAGGGGAGACGATCATACCGCGCTGGCCTTTTCCGATCGGTGCTACAAGATCAACAACCCTAAGAGTGATGTCATTTCTACCCGGAAGTTCCATTTTAAGTTTTTCATTGGGGAATATTGGAACAAGGCTTTCAAAGTTTGGTCTGTTGCGAAGTGACTCAGGATCGACACCGTTGCAGGTTTCAATCTTGAGCATGGCTGCATATTTTTCGCCCTGCTTTGTTGGGAATCTGACCATGCCTTCGATGAAATCGCCGTTTCTGAATCCGAAACGCCTGATCTGCGATGGAGCAAGGTAGACGTCTCTTGTTGAAGGAACGTATTGAGTTCTAAGGAAGCCATAACCATCCGGGTGGATTTCAAGCACACCGCCGGCATGTCCCTGTGAATCATCATCGTCATTTTTTTGATCTTGTGATTGCTCTCTTTGTGTTTCCTTGTGATCCTTGAGGTGGCTTATGTCGTGTTTAATGACCAGCGGCTGGTCAAAGTCGAGTTTCTGCCTTTGTTCTGAATGTTGCTGATGCTGCTGATGCTGCTGTGGTTGCTGTTGAGGTTTTGGTTCCTGCTTGATTGGGCCATAGAGTTTTTCAGTTTCGCGCTTTTCGGCTTCCTCAATGGCTCTTCTCATGGCTTCGAGTTCAGCTTTGGATTTTCTGCCTCTTTTTTTTCTAACAATCTCTTTTTCTCCAGCTGCAACCTGGATAATTTCATTAATAAGGTCGTTTTTCTTAAAGCTTGTGTAGTTCTTGATTTTTAAATCCTTACAGATGTCATAAAGCTCTCTTGCAGTCATAACGTCGAGCTCTTCGTAAGTATACGTTTTGTCACTCATTTTCCATCTCCTTGTTCAAAGGCAAGATTTGCCATTCTGTCGGCAGAGCGGTTTAACTCCCTGCCAACGTGAATCACTTTGATATTGGAAAATCTGGAGATCAAGTTTTGAGCAGTAAGATAATACTCCAGAAGTTCTTTTGTTTTAAGTTTGTACTCGCCAGAGATGTGTCTGACCATGAGCTGGCTGTCGGATTTGACTGTAACCTGTTCGTTTTCAAGACCCATTTTTATCAGCTTGGACAGCGCATAAATAAGACCAGCGTACTCGGCGGCGTTGTTTGTTTTTATTCCGATTTCATAGCTGTCCTGAAAAACAAGCTTGCCATCGACTTCACAGATGGTTCCAAACGATGCCGGCCCTGGGTTTCCTCTGGAAGCACCGTCAGTCCAGACTTCTACAGTTTTCATTGATTTCTCCTGATGTAGATGAGACGACCACAATTGTTGCAATAATGCAGTTCATCTGGCTCGTCTCTCGTTGCCTGAATAATTACTGATGGGATAGTTTGCTGACAGCCATTGCACTGGTTTCCAGTGACTTCAACCATGGCCATGCTTGATTTTGTTTTCATTAACTTATCATAGATTACCAGAAGTTCAAGTTCGATTGTTGGTCGAAGGTCGTCTTTATTTCTTTGCAATTCGGCAATTTTTATCTCACCCTTTTGCTTAAGTTTCTTAAAATCTGAGGATTTTTGTTCGTAAAGCGCATTTTTCGACTCGAGAAGTTTCTTCGCCTTTACTAACTTTTCCTGATATTTTTCCTGCTGATCCATCAACTCGATGCTTTTGGTTTCAAGGTCATCGATAAACTTCGAGATTTTCTTTTGCAAACCCTGCAATTCTTCAATCTTCTTTGCTGAATTGTTTGGAGCAAATATCGATGTTTCAATCTTTTTCTTTTCCAGATTTGCCTTTTCAACTTGAGATTTTATGTCGTCGAGTTGATTTTTGATGTTTTTTACGAGAGCCTCTCCCTGGGAGATTATCTTTGACAGATTCTGGGTTTCAGCGATCAATGCATTACCATCATCAGCTGCCTCGATTTCTCTTTCGATCAGCCTGATTTCATGGTCAATCTGAGATAGCCTAATTATTCCTTGGATTCCTTGCATGTTTGGTAGTATGGGCCCAGTAGGACTCGAACCTACGACCCGCTGGTTATGAGCCAGCTGCTCTGACCGACTGAGCTATGGGCCCGTGAAATGATCTCCTGGTTGGATTGGCATTTAATCGCCGTTGAAAACTTATACCAACAAAGCAAGCATATGTCAAGAATTATACATTTTATCTTAGATTATGCGCTAACTTCTAATATTTGCCAAATCAAACGGGTGTTGATTTGTTAACCGAATGGATATAATCAAAACATGTGATGGGCAAAACTCATCATGAGCATTTTATTGATTCATTTTTTGTTGGTTATTTCTAAATCGAACTATTAGGGCATCCAGAAAAAAGGAACTTGGCCCACCAGTTCGCAAGGTTAAATCAGTCAATTCATTATTATTGCATGCAAAAAAGGAGTGGGCATGAACAATTTTGCCAAGCGCTTTGAGATGATCCAGCAAAAGCAAAAGCAGGTCATCGATGATGGACATTTCATTCTTTCAAGGGTTATCGAAAGGAATGATTCGCAGTATGTTTGGATTGGTGGAAAAAAGTATTTGAACTTCACAAGCTACAATTACCTCGGCTTGCTTGGAGACGAACGAGTTAACAAAGCTGCAATTGATGCTACAAACAAATTCGGTACTGGATCGCACGCCATAAGGTTGCTATGTGGAACAACAACAGTCCATACAGATTTTGAAAAGAAGATTGCACAGTTTCATGGCATGGATGATGCAATTCTCTATTCGTCTGGATATCTTACAAACCTGACAACCGTTTCAACATTGTGCATGAGAGAAGATGAAATCTTCTGTGACAATCTGAACCACGCCTCCATCATTGACGGTTGTCTTCTTTCACGATCGAAATTCACAAGGTTTGCGCACAACAACCCTGCCGATCTTGAGGAAAAGCTCAAAGCCTCAAAATCGAATGGCAAATTTATCGTTTTGGACGCTGTTTTCTCGATGGATGGCGATGTGACGCCATTACCGGAGATGATCAAACTTGCGAAGAAATATGACGCGCTTTTGATGGTTGATGAATCGCATTCACTTGGCGTGATCGGCAAGAATGGTCTTGGAATCATGGAACATTTTGGCATTAAAGACGGTGTGGACATAATAATGTGCAGCCTTTCCAAGTTCGCCTCCATTACTGGTGGATACATCGCTGCCAGAAAAGAAATCGTTGACATGCTCAGATTTTTCTCCAGAGGTTACGTCTTTTCTGCTCCGATGCCTCCAGGTACGGCTGCTGCAGCCCATAAAACATTCGACATCCTTGAGCAGGAATCGTGGAGAGTCCACAAGCTCAATGAAAACATCACCTACTATCTCGAAGCTCTTAAAAGAGAGGGCTTCGACACTGGTAACTCAACAACTGCCATTGTTCCAATAATCATTGGCGATGAATACAAAGCCTATGAGCTTTCAAAGCAATTGTTTGAAGAAGGTGTCTATCTTATGCCGATATTGCCACCAGCTGTTCCAGTCGGAACCGCCAGGATGAGGTGTAATGTAACATCGATGCATGAGAAAGCTGATATTGACTATATGGTAAACAAACTCGCCCAGATATGGAACAGAATTGGCATGGGTTCGATGAAGATAAATGTTGATCTGGAATCGGTGGTCGCATAGTCAGCTTTTTGTAACCAAATAAAAAAAGACCAGACGGTTTGTCTGGTCTTTTTTTATTTGGTTTAACCGTTTTAGTACTCGGTCAAATCGTCTTTATCGGCGAAAGGATCATCGTTTGGGTTTGCCTCGTTGTTGCCAAAAAGAGAGGATTTTTCTGCGGTCTTGAACTCATTAATGGCGATATTGAGTCTTTCAATGACGTTTGAGATTTTAGGGTCTATTGCTGGGACAGCTTCTGCTTCTGGTTTTTGAAGTTCTTTTTCAGAGATTGAATTGTGATTTTCGTCATGTTCAGATTCATTGAGATGGATTACTTCAGTCGGTTTGACATCTTCCGGATTGACTTTGTCAACGTCTGGAAGCTTTTCTGTCTGTGGTTCGAGGATGTGATCATCGTGTTCAACACCATAATCTTGCATTTGTTTGGGCTCAAACTCGACCGGTTCTGGGTGTTCGACAGAATCATTTAAAAGCGGTATGTCTTTTGGCTTTACCTCTTCTGGTAACGTCCTTGTCCCGTTGTATCTTATCGTTGGCGTAGTCGGTTCTAGAACTGTTTCGTCAGCATGCTCGGTTTTTGGAATGATCGTCGGATCAGGTGTCTGAGGTTTTGGCTCTTCGTGGTAGATGGGTACTTCGTTGTGCCACTTGACCTCAGTCGGCTTCACCTCTTCTGGATTGACTTTATCAACATCCGGAAGTTTTTCTGTCTGTGGTTCGAGGATGTGATCATCGTGTTCAACGCCATAATCCTGCATCTGTTTGGGCTCGAACTCAGTTCTTTCATGGCTGACTTCGGACTCGTTCATTCTCCGAACTTCTACTGGTTTGACATCTTCCGGATTGACTTTGTCAACGTCTGGCAGTTTTTCCGTCTGTGGTTCGAGTATGTGATCATCGTGTTCAACGCCATAATCCTGCATCTGTTTGGGCTCGAACTCAGTTCTTTCATGGCTGACTTCGGACTCGTTCATTCTCCGAACTTCAGTCGGCTTGACTTCTTCGGGAAGAACCCTTGTCCCGTTGTACCTTATCGTTGGCGTAGTCGGTTCTAGAACTGTTTCGTCAGCGTGCTCGGTTTTTGGAATGATTGTCGGATCAGGTGTCTGAGGTTTTGGCTCTTCGTGGTAGATGGGTACTTCGTTGTGCCACTTGACCTCAGTCGGCTTCACCTCATCCGGATTGACTTTGTCAACGTCTGGAAGCTTTTCTGTCTGTGGTTCGAGGATATGGTCATCGTGTTCTTTGCCATAGTCTTGCATTGGTTTGGGCTCAAACTCTGTTCTCTCATGGCTGACTTCGGACTCGTTCATTCTCCGAACTTCTACTGGTTTGACATCTTCCGGATTCACCTTGTCAACATCCGGCAGCTTCTCGGTTTGTGGTTCTAGGATATGGTCGTCGTGTTCTTTGCCGTAGTCCTGCATGGCTTTTTCCTTGAATTCAACGGTGTCGTGCTGAATCTCGGAATCATTCATGTACCTGACTTCTGTTGGCTTTGCCTCATCAGGGATGAACTTCACGCTATGCGGAATCGAGTGGATGGTTGGTTCCAGGACTATTTCATCAAGCTCAGACCTTGGAGATGACGATGGTTCTGGTCTGTCTTTGGTTGGTTCCTGATGGTAGATTGGGTTTTCGTTGTGATATTTGACTTGCTCAGGTTTAACTTCGCTTGGGTGAATTTTTTCAACTTCGGGGATGTTGACAATTGTTGGTTCAAGGTTGAGGTGGTCATTGTGCAGGGTGTTGCCAATCGGTTCGTCGATTGTGATTCGAATCTCACAAGGAATGTCTTTTTCGGCGCATTCGTTTGCGAATTTACCAGCAAGTTCCATTTTTTCCTTGAGATCCTTTGGAACGTCTGCCCCTTCTTCGTCAATGAGAACAACGTCCATTTGAGCTTTGCTGTCCCCGACTGACTCGGAAAGTTCTCTTGCAAGCAGATGGACATCCTCTTCCATCTCTTCCTTCATCGATATGTCCGCGATGACCTGGCTTAGTTCGTCGGCAAGCTTGTTGCCAACTAACAGGAGTAGACCGAGATTGACTTTTTTGCCTGCCATGATAAACAGGTTGAAAATGTCTCCACCGATGACAAGAATGAAACCGCCAGCAGACCTGATCAAAGAGTATTGAACCTGTCCCTTTTCTAGGTACTCGCTGGCTGCATCGGCAAGCCCTGTTATGGACGTGGATGTTGCTGCTACCGAGTCAACCATTTCGTTGTTGCGTGGAAAGCTGGCAAGTGATATTCCATCGGGGGATCCGAGGACGATCATTTCACATGTCGGGATTTTTTTGTAGCTTTTTTCAAGGAGTTTTATGATGAATTTGTCGTTCATTGTACCATCTCCATGACCACCTTGGATAGTTTGCCCATCAAGTATCTGGCTTTTCCAATGTTTCCAGTGTTACCTAACACCACGAGAATGAAGAAAGGCAGGTTACCAACGGCCTGAGTGAGAAAATTGTATTTTTCTGTTGAAATGAGCATTCCTTGAACTAATCCTGAATCAAAATATTCTGATGTTTTGGACATCGAATTGATTACTGAGGCAAATTCTGCACTTGCCCCGTTGATGTCAACATTGTCGTCGGATTTGATCTCGGCTATTGTCAGTCCGTCCAAACCGACTATTGCACTGGCATAAAAATCCGACAGTTCCAGCTGAAGTTCTTCAAGAATGTTTTCAAGCTCCACTCATTCCTCCTTTAATTTACTTGTGAAAAATCACATAAATGATGCTACTTTGAAATTTAGGAGTAGTCAACCCCTTTAAAAGCCTGACTTTTATTTTGTTTTCAAACCATTATAATCAAATCAAATGGCAAAATGGCTAGTAGGAAACAGGTTTTCAAGATGGGTGCTTGCAAAAAGCATAAAGCAAGCCGAAGTAGCATTGGCGATTCTTGGTGGCAGAACTACGGGAACAGTCTGGCAGAGAGTGTATGCCTCCCTTTTCGGTTTTGTTTTGAGAATCTTTATGTCCAGCGCTGGTGTGCCGTGGGCGGAAGTCAGGAAATCCCTGGCTGATCCCGGTATTGCGCGTTGTTTTATGATAGTGACCAAAAGCCTGGCAAAGTACGGTTACAACACACCGATAATTGTTACGGCTCCGTTTTCGGTGGTCTTCAATCTGA
This sequence comes from Caldisericia bacterium, assembly GCA_017999835.1. Lineage (GTDB taxonomy): Bacteria > Caldisericota > Caldisericia > JAAYUI01 > JAAYUI01 > JAGNLA01. The sequence continues at coordinate 186,017 of JAGNLA010000001.1, read as the reverse complement.
CAAACAGGTGCAACCTTTTGTGTCAGCACTGTTTCCAAAAAGCATCGATTCAGGAAAAGGACATGATGACCAAACAGCAGAAGCTGTCAATCATCGACCAACTCAACCAAGCTGGAACAGCAGCCATAACATTCTCCGGTGGCGAACCGTTGATGTCTGATGACTTCTGGGAGATAGCCGGTTATGCGTCATCAAAAGGCATCTTTGTGTCCATCGACACTAACGGTACCCTCATCGACAACGCGGTTGCCTCAAAACTCGTAGAGTTTGGTGTCCATTATGCCCAGGTTTCAATTGATTCACCTGACCCCAGTGAACACGACAGGTTCAGGGGCAAAGACGGTGCATTTGAGCTAAGCATGAATGGCGTTGCTGCCATGAAGTCTGTTGGAATGTATCTTTCCATGGGCGTGACACTGACAGCGTTCAATGCTGACAAAATCGACCAGTTCATCGAGCTTGCCAAGAAAAACAGGTTTGACAGAATTGTTTTCTACCACCTCATTCCTGTGGGCAGGGGCGAGTCTGTCAAAAACCTTGACCTTACACCTGAAAAAAGGGCGCAGGTTATGGGAAAGCTTGCAAACATCTATGACCCTGACCTTGAAATCCTCTCCGAAACACCGCACTATGCAACTGAAACAGCCAAAAACAAAGACAAGGTTCCACAGAAACTTCCAGATTCAAACTGTTTCCCGATAACATCGTTTTTCAACATGGGACGTGAACGGCAGTACATGAGGGCTTTGAGGTTCGTGTTCGGAGGTTGTCCGGCCGGAAGGCTTTACGCAAACATCCAGCCAAACGGAGACCTTACTCCTTGCATGTTCTCACCGTTCTACCCGGTGGTCGGCAATCTTACAAAACAAACGCTTGAGCAGGCCTGGAATGGTTTTGCATTCCTCTGGGACAGAGGTAAACTCAAGGGAATCTGTGGAAATTGCAAACACAAAGTTGAATGTGGAGGATGCAGGGCAAGAGCTGCCGGTATGGGCGATGCGCTTGGCCCTGACTATGGTTGTTACACAAAAAAATATATGGAGGCTTTGAAATGAGTGACATTGGAACGGTTAAAGAGCTTGGAAAGACGCTGACGCGATACTTCCCGCAGATTGCAGAATCAGTCGATTTGGACAAGTCGATTGACCAGGCTTTTGAAAAAATATCCGATTTTTCCGATGAAACCATGGACAAGCTCTCCGAGCTCCAAACTTCACTCTTTGGCAGAAAAGGCACAATCACTGGTCTTCTTCGTGAGCTTGGAAAAATTGAGCAAGACAAGCGCAAAGAAGTTGGGCAGATGCTCAACGATTTCAAGAACGTTCTCGATGGGCACATCGAAACAAAGCTACAGGAACTCTCACGGGCAAAGCGAGAACGAGCGCTGCAATCTGAATTGCTTGACATTACGATGCCTGGCAGGCGAGCAAAATCTGGCACCGTTCACCCGTTGACCATCGTCCAGGAAGAGATAACCGAGGTTTTCCACAAGCTGGGATTTGAGGTCAAGCACGGGCCACACATTGAAACCGATTTTTACAACTTTGAAGCGCTCAACTTTCCGCAATGGCACCCGGCAAGAGCCATGCAGGACACGTTCTATGTTGAAGGTGAAAAGCTTTTGAGAACACATACCTCACCGGTTCAGGTCAGAACAATGCTTGAACAGAAACCGCCAATCAGGATGATTGCAATGGGTTCGTGCTTCAGACGTGACGCGCTTGATGCCACGCACTCTCCGTACTTCCACCAGGTTGAGGGACTGATGATCGACAAAAACATCAGCTTTTCCGACCTTGCCGGCATAATTTCAATAATTCTGTCTGAACTTTTTGGTAGCGACATAAAAGTCAAATTCCTGCCGTCGTACTTCCCGTTTGTTGAACCAGGAGCCGAAACGCTTGCTTCCTGCCCGTTTTGTGGCGGAAAAGGATGCAACATCTGCCAGCAGTCAGGCTGGATTGAGATGGGTGGCTCAGGAATGGTTCACCCCAACGTTTTGGAAAAGTGTGGCATCGACTCTGAAGTTTACCAGGGATTTGCCTTTGGTTGGGGCATCGAGAGGATTGCAATAATGAAGTTTGGCATCAAAGACATCCGTGAATTTACTGAATGCGACACGAGATTCCTCTCACAGTTCGGAGGTGTCAGATGAGGATTTCAAAAAGATACATCGAATCAATAATCAACTGGGGTTTGTCATTTGACCAAATTTCTGAAGGTTTCAAGATTTTAGGCATCGAGGTTGAGGCTGTCTACACGAGAGACAGGGTCAAAGGTGCCGTGATAGCCAGAATCGAATCCCTTGAAAAGGCTACTGAAAAACTCAGCCTTGCAACCGTTTCAATAGCAAAAGACAAAACTGTTAAAGTCATCACCAACTCAAAAACCGTCAAACCAGGCGACATCGTAAACGTTTGTCTGCCAGGCGGAAAAGTTGGGGACAAGGATGTTGTAAAGGCAACAATCCAGGGGTTCGAATCTGAAGGCGTCATGCTCTCGATAAACGATTTTGGGCTTGACCCAGAAATCATGCCATCAAACGAACGTGAAGGTGTCTGGATTCTGCCAGGTGACAGTCCATTTTTCACTGACCCTACCGATTCTTTGTGGCTTTCTGACACCATTCTTGAACTAAAAATTACACCAAATCACCCAGAGTGGCTTTCTGTTAGAGGGTTGCTTAGAGAAATTGCGCTGACAGCCTGGAGGCTGAACGGTAAAATCGTTGATGTGCCAACACTTGAATTGAACGTTGAGTACAAAGATGGCAACTGTCCGATAAAACTGGAAATCGAGAATCCTGAGGATTGTCCAAGATATGTTGGTGTTTATGCCGAAGTTTCGGTCAGACCATCATCGTTTGACATGCGAAAAAAACTGTTGGCAGCTGGACTTCGTCCGGTAAACAACGTTGTCGATGCCACCAATCTTGCTATGTATGAAGATGGCATCCCGACACACGCTTTCGATGCAGACAAGATAAAATCGGGAATCGTCAGGGTTGCCAGAACAAAAACTCAAACAACTTTTGAAACCCTTGATGGTCAGAAAAGAGATTTACCGGTTGGCACACTCATGATTTGCGATGGTGACAAACCCGTAGGCATTGCAGGCATAATGGGTGGAGCCGAAAGCGAAGTTTCAGACTCGACAACGAAGATCTTCCTTGAATCCGCATACTTCAATCCGCTTCTAATTGCAAAGACATCAATGATGCTGGATTTGAGATCCGAGGCATCATCGAGGTTTGAAAAAGGTGCAGATTGGGAATGGTCACAAAAAACAGCAGGGAAGGTCATGAACCTTGCTGGGCTCAAGCCGCAAAAACCGGTCGAAGCCTTCGCAAAAATTGAAAGAAGAGTCGTCGAGGTAAGGACTTCGAGAATGAAGCAAATCCTTGGTTTCGACCTTCCTCAAAAAAAGATCAAAGAAGGGCTTGAGATTCTGGGCTTGAAAGTCACCGATGGTGATCCGTTCAAGGTTGAAATCCCTGGCAACAGACACACCGACCTTAAAAAAGAGATTGACATCATTGAGGAAGCGGTTAGAGCTGTCGGCTATGACACGATTCCAACCACCTTCCCTGTAATCACTGAAAGAACAATGCGAGAAACCGATTTGTTCGTCACCGAACGGACGGTCAAACGAATCCTCTCTGGTATAGGTTTGATGGAATGTGTTTCAAAGATGCTCACCAGCCCAGAAGAACTTGAGCTTCTTGGAATGAAAGACTGGATTGACAAAGCTCCCAAGATCCTCAATCCGATGACAACTGACTCCACGCTCATGAGACCTTTGGCTGAAACAGGTCTCGTCAATATTTGTGCCTACAACATAAGACAGAGGAACATGGACCTTGGTCTGTTTGAAGTTGGTTCACAGTATGGTCCTGAAGTGCGAAAACTCACAATCCTTTTGACTGGAAAAAGAGTTACAGGCTGGACAGGCAGCGCTGAATATGATTTCTTTGACCTCAAGGGTATTATTGAATCTCTGCTTGATGAAATGCTTATAGGCGATGTTTGTTATGAATCTAGCAACATCAGTTACCTTCATCCTTACAGACAGGCAAAACTCACAGTAGGTTCGACAGAGCTTGGTTACTTTGGTCAGCTTCACCCGGAAATATCAACTAAGCTTGACGTTCCGACGCCAGTATTTATTGCAAGTGTTGACCTTGATACCCTGACTAAAATGCGACCAGCTAACATTGAGGCCAAACCGACACCGGTCTACCCAATGGTTCTTAGGGATATCGCGATTCTTGCACCTTCGTCAATGTCTAACGCCGAACTTGAAAAAGCCATCAAAGATAGCGGTGGAAAATATCTTACGAAGGTTTCCTTGTTTGACCAGTATGTTGGTGACTTTGCAAAGGAAAACAAACGCTCAATGGCGTACTCGTTGACTTTCTACAACGACCAGGGATCCCTTGCAGGCGCACAGGTGGATGAAGCTGTAACAAACATTGCAAAAGCTTTGGAATCTAGAGGAGCCAATCTCCGTAGTTCATGAACTCGTGGGAACTCTCGGAAAAGCTGAGATGGTTGTATCAGCTGGCTTGCATCGTTGAGCCTTTGAGATCAAAGGCTTACATCGATGGAGCCATGTTTGCCAATGCATTGGAAACAAACGCTGTTACAACCGAAGCTTTTGAGTTTGGAAAACAACAAGGGATATTATATGACTATGTGGCAAACGATGCCCTTGAGTTGATCAGGACTGGGTTGTCGTCAACCGAATCAGAATATCTCAAACGCATTCCAAAGGGGATTGTCAACCTTCTGAGCATTGAAGGAATGAGAGCCTCGAACGCCTCAAGACTTTATCACGACTTGGGCATAGAAACTGTTGAAGAGCTTAAGCGTGCGTCAATGACCGGGACAATTGCTTCCAAACAGGAATTTGGTCAAAGATTCTCCGACCAGGTAGGGTATCTTGCAACTCAGTCTCTCTCGGGTCGTCGGGCAGTTCCGTTGCCTAGAATGCTCCATTTTTCCAAACTCGTTCTCGATAAACTCTCTTTGCATCCTGACGTAAAAAAGGCGTTTGTTGCCGGAGAGGTTAGACGAGGCAAGGAATTGGTTGAAAAGGCTGATTTCTTGTGTGCTGTCTCGAAACCAAATGAGTTGCTTGCCCAAGACATTGCAAGAAAAATTGAACTCGAAAAGATCGAGATTATACCTTCCGGCATTCAAGGATATTTCTTTGGAGTACTGGTCAGAGTTCATCTGTGTAAACCTAAATACGTTGGTTCGGCTCTTGCATGGTCAACAGGTCCTGGTGATTTTTACCAGAGACTGGAAAGCCTTCTTTTCAAACCGTACAGAACCAGAGCTGGTTTCATCGCTGTCATCGGCGATGAGAAATCGTTTTTTGACAAATTGGGCTTGGCTTACATTCCACCTGAAGTCAGGGAATGGCCAGATGTCATAGATCAGACAAAAGAAATTAGAAATTGGGATTTGATTTGTGATGATGATGTTCTTGGCGATCTTCACTGCCATACATCGTGGAGTGATGGCAGGTCAAGGCTCTCGGAGCTGATTTTTGAAGCCGAAAGACAAAAGCTTGAATACATTGCCGTGACAGACCATGCTGACCGTACCGGAGTGGTAAAGGGCTTGACCAGACAGTCGCTTGTCAAGCAGATGGACTTGATAAACCGTGCCAATTCAGGACAGAACCAGTGCAGGGTGATACCAGGTATTGAGTTCAACATCGATGATGACGGCAAGGTGGACTTTGAAATGAGACAAAATATTCTCAGGCTGGGCGGTCTCCATTCCGGATTGGGACAACATCCTGAACAGATCACCAACAGATATATAACAGCCATCCAGTCAGGACAAATTGACATTCTTGTGCATTCAACCACAAGGCAGCTTCAGCACAGGCCAGCGCTTGAACTTGATTGGGAACAAATTTTCCTCAATTGTGAAAAATACGGTGTTGCAGTTGAAATGAATTATGCTCCAGATAGATGTGACATCCCATGGCAGCTTGGCAGGATTGCCGACAAATGCGGCTGTGTCTTCTCCATTGGTGGCGATATTCACGGTGCATCACAGCTAACCAACTTCAAGATTGGAGCTGTGCTTGCCCGAAGGTCTGGCCTTTCTACAAAAAAAGTGCTAAACTCTAATCCGTATGATTTCATTTTGGGTAAGAAATGGAGGGTTTCATGAACCAGCATTCGCTTAGAGTTCTTGAATTCGACTCCATAAAGGCTTTGCTTAGCAATCATGCTTTTTCCCAGGATGCAAAAGATATTGTGGAAGATTTGTCGCCAAAAGCCTCAATAGATGAGGTTGTTTCATCGCTTAGGGAGACAACGCAAGCCAGAAATTATTTGGAAAACCACGATAATCTGCCTCTTTGTGACATTAAACCTGTAAAGGAAATAATAAACAACTGCACAATCGGCGTTGCCATCCAGCCCAAACAAGCATTGGATTTACTTGCAACCCTCAAGGCTGCTGACAGAATCAAAAGCCTTCTTGAAAGAGTGAAGGATGAAATGACTGACCTCTATGAGCTCTCCAAAAGAATCAGACCTCAACCGAAACTTATTGAGTTGATTGAAGACACGGTTGATGAAAACGCAGAGGTCATGGATTCTGCCTCTGACAGGCTTTCGTCAATCCGAGTCCAAATGAAGCTGGTCTATACTAGAGTCCAGGCAAAGCTTGGAGAAATAATTAAGACTTCTTCGTACTCCCGCATGATTCAGGATCCGATAGTCACCATGAGGGAGGACAGATACGTCATCCCGCTCAAAGCAGAATACAAAAATCATTTTCCGTGCATAGTTCACGATTCTTCGGCTTCGGGGCAGACGCTTTACGTCGAACCATTATCGGTCATCCCGCTCAACAACGATCTACGAAATCTTAAAATTAGAGAGACCGAAGAAATAGATGCCATCCTCAGAAATCTGGCCAATCAGATCAGTTTCAGATTTGCTGATCTCGAAGTGATGCATCAGACCTTAACCTTGCTCGATTTCATTTTTGCAAAGGGCAGTTTGTCTTTGGTTTGGAAAGGCGTTGAGCCAAAGATTGTCGAACAGTCATTCTTTGATATCGAAGACGGCAGGCATCCATTGCTGAAGGTCGAACCAGTTCCAATATCGATTGCTCTTGGCAAGGACTATAGATCAATTATTCTGACAGGACCAAATACGGGTGGTAAAACAATCACCCTCAAGACCATTGGACTTTTCATAGCCATGGCTCAAAGCGGTCTCCACCTTCCTGCTGGCGAAAACACCGAAATAGGCATGTTTGAAGACGTTCTTGTCGATATTGGTGATGAGCAGAGCATTTCGCAGAATCTTTCAACTTTTTCATCCCATCTTACAAACATAATCTCGATTATCAAAGAAGCCAGCAGCTCAAAACTGGTCATGATAGATGAACTGGGAGCTGGTACCGATCCACAGGAGGGTGCAGCGCTTGCCTATGCCATCACAGACCATTTCCACGCAAACAATATCCCATGCTTGATAACAACTCATATCGGTGAGCTCAAGGCGTTTGCCTACAAAAATGAGAAAGCCATCAACGCATCGATGGGCTTTGATCCTGAAACGTTGCAGCCAACTTACAAAATCTACATTGGTACCCCTGGTTCATCACATGCATTCCATATTGCAGAGAAGCTGGGTCTGGACAAGGAATTAGTCAACAAAGCCCAAGCTGTTGTTGGCATTGAAGGTCGCAACATCACAGAAATCATTTCAAAAATGAATGAAGATGCCCAAACCATCAGCAAAGACAGGGCTGAAATAGAAAAGGCTCTTGATGAGGCTGACGAGTTAAGGAAAAGGCATGAGCAGGAATTGGCTGATCTCGAATCCTCAAAGAAGGACATGCTTGAGCGCGAACTTGGCAAAGCCAAAAGATTCCTTGGGGAAAAACTGGCCGAAGCCAATGAAATTGTCAGCAAACTCGCAGCAGCAACAAGACAGAGCAAAGAAACAGACAGCCTCCAAAAACGTCTCAAAGAACTTAGCACGGAAGTTGTGGAACATGAGAGGATAACTCTCGAGGAAAAAGAGCCAGAGACCGTTGAGGGTCAGGTTGAAGTGGGCGATGCAGTTTATGTCCAAAAATTCAAGAGCCAGGGAGTGGTCATTGACAGATTCCCTGACAAAGGTAAAGTGCTGGTCCAGATTGGCACGGCCAGAGTACAATTGTTCAACGAACAGGTCGAGCTAATTGTAACCGACAAAGATGTCTCATCTGGTGATGATTCATCTGAGCAGAGACCAAGGTTGGATGTCCCAATAAAACTCGAACTTTATGGCATGATGGTCGATGAGGCTTTGACCAAACTGGAAAAATATCTTGACAATGCCTACGGAAGCGGTATTCCTTTTGTTTATGTTGTCCACGGTCGCGGTACAGGTGCGCTAAAAAAAGCAGTTCATGATTACTTAAGTGGACACAACCGTGTTGACAGGTATCATGTAGCTGATGCCAGTCAAGGCGGAGATGCTGTAACAATCGTGTATATTAAATGAGGTGAGTGATGGAACTTGCTGGAAACATTAAAGATTTCTCGGTGGTTGAGATATGCCAGTTCATCTGGATTTCTAAGAAAACCGGAAAATTGGTGTTGTCCTTGGAACAGGGCAACAAGAGATATGATTCTGCGGTGTTTTTTGTTGATGGCGTTATCACCAATTCATACGCTGATGAATTAAGAGGAAAGGAAGCCTTCTTCTTTATCTGTGAGGCAGAAGATGGCAGTTTCAGATTTATTGGCGATGAGACATCGCCAGAAACAAATATAGTTTCTGCAATGGATCAGCTTCTGCTTGAGGCTTCTGGAAGGGTCAAATTGTTTGAGACGCTCAGAAGAGAAATTCCTTCGAATAACATAATTTTTTCAGTTTCTCCTGAGTTTGTGACCTTCAATCTAGAATTTGACAAGAATCAATGGCGTGCAATCGCCCTTGCCGATGGCGTAAAAACCATGGGCGACATAAGCAAAGATATGGGTTTGCCAGAATTTGACACCATGAGGATTTTCTACTCCCTCCTTCAGGTTGGCGTGGTTAAAAGAATGGCTGTAAAACAAAAACCTGAAAAAAAATCTGAAACGGTAGGCAAAAAATCTTTTATCACGGCAATCATTGACTACCTCAAAAAATTATGAGAAGAGTAAAAATTGTTGTAACCGGTCCGTTTGCGTCCGGTAAGACTTCGTTGATTCAAACAGTTTCTGAAATACCGGTTGTTTCAACCGAAAAGGCTGTCTCCGACGACAGCAAGGTTGTTAAAAACCAAACGACTGTTGCGCTGGATTTTGGAAGACTAACCATAAACCAGGATTTGATGTTGTACATCTTTGGTACGCCAGGCCAGGAGAGGTTTTCCTACATGTGGGACGTTCTCTCTGTTGGTGCTTTGGGTCTGATAATTATGGTTGACTCGGCAGATTACAAATCGGTCATCCTTGGAAAGCGTTATCTGTCATTTTTCCTGGACAAGATGAAAATTCCATGCGTGATAGCAGCCAATAAACAGGACAGCCCGAACGCCCTCAAACCTGAACAGGTGAGAAAGATGATGGCGCTGGATGACTCAATCGAAATCCTGCCATGCGTCACCAAGGACAAAGAGTCCGTAAAAAGCGTTTTAATAAGGCTTTTCGAGATAATTGAAGAAAATGATGTGGAAGAGGAATCAAGTGAGTTCAAAACTGACAAACGCGCTTAAAAGACAGGATTACAAAGAAGTAGTTGATTTATTGATTAAGAAATCTCCGGCAAGTATTTCCGATAAAGATGCAGGGCTGCTCTCATTTGCCCTCAGACGTTTGGGTAAAACACAGGAAGCAAAAGATCTTTTGGTATCCACTATCAAAGACAACTACAAAAAATATCCAACATGTGTCAGGCATCTGACAAGGATCCTTTCTTTGGAAGGAAAATTCGAAGAAGCATATCAGCTTGTTAGAAAATCGTATGAGCAAAACTCAAGCCAGCACTGGCACATTATCTCGATGGGTGATATTTTTTATTATTTTGCAAATGACCTCGAGCGAGCGTTGTCAATTTATCTTGAAGGCACAAAGATTGACAAGGAAAATCTAAGGCCTGACATATTGTCGATTTATCGCTACATTTTGAAAAGAATCTCACACATACTTTTTGATTTGAAAAAATATGACCAGGCAATCGAATATTTCGAAGAGTTCAAAAGATTGGAACCGTCAAATTTTTACGAGTCTGACTTTGTCCTCCTTGGCAAATGCTATGAGCAGTCAGGCCAGTGGGGCAAAGCCATAGAAACCTGGCTTGAAGGAACCAGAAGACGCAAAGGCAACAAGTGCTTTGCCGAGATAAAAAGAATTGACCCAGAAACGGCTGCAACAGTCGAGCTGGTAAAACCACTTCCATCAAAACCAGGAACCATAAAAATCCCAATAAAAACAAAGATCATCACTGAAGAAGACGATGCTGGTGCGGTCATTGCCCAGGCTATTAAAGGGAAAATAAAACAAGGCGACATCATAACTTTTGCCTCAGCTGTCGCATCGATTACCCAGGGGAGAATTTTCCAGGCTGAAACGATAAATCCGTCAGGACTAGCAAATTTTCTCTCAGGTTTCGTTTCTGCATCCTCCAAAAACGCTTACGCCACAACATCGCCTCTTGCCAATCCTCTATCTTTTCAGGTGGCAATAGACATGGTAGGTGCTTGCAAGATTTCGTGGGCAGCCTTCTGTGGCGCCGTTGGCAAGGTTCTAAAGAAAAAAGGCTGGTTTTATACGGTAGCTGGTCCAGAGGTCGCAATGATCGATGACATGCCGGCCTCGATGGCACCTTATGATTATTATGTTATCCCTGGCCCGTACGATTCCAACATGCTGGCTCAGTCAATCAAGAATGCAACCGGTTTTGAAACGGCAATAGTTGACGCAAATGACCTTGGCATCGCCTGGGTTGTTGGCGCAACCGACGGTGTTGATAAAAAAGCTTTGGAAGGGTGGATGGCTGACAACCCCGCTGGCAACGAGGATGATCAGACTCCTGTCATAATCGTTCGGAGGACTGATGCATGATCTGATTGAGAAAACACTTGCAAAGACAAAACATTTTTGTGAAGTCAGGATTCAGTCGAGGATTTCCAGAGGCGTATCTGTCAGCAACGGAAAGCTGATAAATGCCAACTCTCGAGAGTCCATCGGCGCTGGAATCAGAGTTCTGGTCAATGGCACATGGGGTTTTGCCTCAACATCGGAGATGACACCCAAGGGGCTTGAAAAAGCTCTCAAGGATGCTGAAACCATGGCCAAGCTGCTGTCGAAAACAAATGAACACAAGATTGAAAAACTCGACACAAAATGTCTTGTCAAAGGCGAAAGGCTCATCGAACCAAACAACGACCTTCGCAAGATGCCGATAGACAAAAAAATTAAGTTGTGTCTGGATACCGAAAAATATGCCAAGGGTTTGTCTCCGCTTTTAACTAACACCTCAGCTAGTTTCAGAGAAATCATCGATTACAAGTGGATAGGCACATCCGATGGGGCAAAAGCCTACATTGAGGACTTGAAACCCCAGTTTTATTCAACATGTGTCGCTGCCAAAGACGGTCAGATGAGCTCCGGATTTGAGGCTGAAGGCGTGACTGGTGGCTTGGATGATCTGTTTGAGAAAAAAAGCCCGGAAAAAATGGCACAGCGAGCAGTAAAGCTTGCCGTGGATAAAATCACCGCTCCACATATCGTTGGTGGCATGCACACAGTCGTTCTTGCGCCTGCAATGGTTGGCATCCTCTCTCATGAGGCAATCGGTCATACGGTTGAAGCTGATTTTGTGCTTCAAGGATCAATTGCCGCCCAGATGATGGGCAAGGTGGCTGGTTCTGAGCTTGTTACACTCAAGGACGCTGGTACCAACACAATGAAAGTCGGTCACCCAACTGGCAACATCGGCATCGACGACGAGGGCGTGCAAACTAAAGATGTAACCATCATCGACCACGGTGTCATGAGGTCATACCTTCACAATCGCGAAACGGCCGCCCATTTTGGCGTGGAGCCAACCGGTAACGCCAGAGCATGGAACTATTCAGACCTGCCGATCATCAGGATGAGAAACACTTATATCATGCCTGGCAACAGTAAGGTTGAAGAGATAATTTCATCAACCAAAGATGGTTACTACATAACCCTTCCAGGCAGCGGACAGGCAGACTCAAACGCCGAGTTTATGTTTGGCTGCGAAGAAATTTATGAAATCAAAAATGGAAAAATCGGAAAACTCTGCAAAAATGCAACAATCTCAGGCGACGCTTTTGAGGTTCTCAAGTCTGTCGACATGGTCGGCAATGACTTTGAATGGGCAATGGGTTCCGGGTATTGCGGCAAAGGTCAACCGGCAGCCGTTGATGGCGGTGGCCCAACAATCCGCTGCAAGGCGATGATCGGAGGTCAGGCATGAAGATACACGACAAGGCTTTGCAAACGGTCGAAGATATCGTAAAAAAGCAAAAGGTCGATGCTGAAGTTTGCATTTCCAGCAACAGCGAAATAAAAGTAACCATGCAAAACAACAGGCTTCATGTTGCAAGTTCTGATACCAGCACCTGGGCAGGAGTTAGAGTATTCTCAAATAAATCTGTTGGTTTCTCGTCTGTTAATAACCTTGAAGAATTAGCAAAAGCCTCTGAGGAAGCCATCGCAATCGCAAAATCGTCACCAAAAGACGAAGCAAATGTTCTCCCCGAGCCAACGGATTTGCCAAGCGTTTCAGGTTTGTATGACGGCAGAATTGCTAAACTCGACATTTCTGACGCGATGAGTTTTGCCGGTCAGCTTCTGGAAAATGTGGCTTCGATTGATAAAAGATTGGTCATGGAAGGCGAGTTCTCGATAAGCGTTGGCAAGTCAGCAATCGCAAGCTCAAAAGGCGTATCTGCAGAATCGAAAGGTACAGGAATAGTCTATTTCCTCATGGGTCAGGCAGTCGACGGACCGGTTGTGGGTTCTTTTGATTACAATGTCCATGCAACCACAAACCTCGACACACTCGACCTTGTCAACATTCCAGAAAAACTTGCAAAAGGTCTAGTTGACACGCTTGGTGCCAAAAAAGGCAACAGTTTCAAGGGTTCAGCGATATTTTTTGGTGATGCTTTGCAGGAAGTTCTGCTTTCGCCGTTGATTTACTCGATGACTGCTGACAGCATTCAGCTTGGCGCCTCTGCTTTGGTTGGCAAGCACGGCAAACAGGTAACATCCAAAGACCTGACCATCAAGGACTGGGGCAGGGCTCCAGGCAGGATTGGTTCGGGCAGGTTTGACAGGGAAGGCATTTCACCAAAAACGATATACCCTGTTAAAAATGGAGTTTTCACTGATATGTTCTACAACGCCAGAAGCGCAGCCAGGGACAAGACGGTTTCGAACGGTCATGCCTCTGGATCGGCAAACATGTCGCCATCGTCAGGCTCAACCACACTTTTTGTCACACCAGGCAAGGATTCTCTGGACAATCTAATAAAAGACACCAAGAAAGGCGTTCTGATAAAACGTTTCTCAGGCAACGTCGACCCGCAGTCAGGAGATTTCTCAGGCATCGTCAAGGGTGGATACCTCATAGAAAACGGCAAGATAACAACACCGCTTCTTGGCACCATGATTGCCGGCAACCTGTTCTCCTGCCTGCTCAACATCACAGGCATAACCAGCGATGTTGAGGATTTGATCAGTTTCATTACACCATCAATCAGGGTAGAAGGGGTTTCGATCACTTCAGAATGAGCCTTGCACCGGAGAAAATTCTTCCATCAACAGCAACCGTCAACCTTGGAAGGTTGGCAACAAACCTTGGCACGGTCAGAAGACTTGCCAGAGGCAGGAAGATTATTGCCGTAGTAAAGGCAAACGCTTATGGTCATGGCAGCGTTGCTGTGGCTCAGGCGCTGGTGATGCTTGGTGTCGAGTGGCTTGCTGTCCAGATGCCTGAAGAGGCTCTGGCATTGAGGAGAGCAGGAGTTGTAGCCCCAATTCTAATTCTTGGCTACACTCACGCAGCTTACGCTGCCGATATCCTTCACTACAATCTCACACCAACTATTTTTGACTATGACCTGGCCGTGGAGCTTGACAGACTCAGCTCAAAGCCGGTCAACGTGCACATCAAGATAGACACAGGCATGGGCTGGGCAGGCATAGCACAAAAAGACGCAATCAATTTCATCACAAGCGTCAAGAAACTCAACAGAATCAATATCGATGGATTGTTCACCCACTTTGCCTGTGCCGACACTGACCCTGAATACACAAAAATGCAGGGCCGATCTTTTATTTCAGTGGTTGAACAGGCAAAACAAATTGGCGTTGATCCGACAATACTTCACGCTGCAAACTCTGCTGCAACCGTCAGACACCCAGAATACCATTTTGATGCGGTCAGACCAGGCATCATGCTCTACGGCGTGCCACCGTGCGACGGTGACTTGAATCTGTTGCCTGTGCTTTCCTGGACGTCCCTCATTTGTGACATGAAGGTCATCCACAAGGGCGACAGCGTTGGTTATGGCAGCACCTATACCGCACAATCCACGAGGGTCATTGGAACCGTCCCTGTCGGTTATGCAGATGGCTGGCGATGGAACCTCAAAGATGGTGGTTTCGTGCTTGTCAGCGGAAGAAGAGTGTCGATTATTGGACGAATCTGCATGGATCAGTTCATGATCGACCTGACTGATGTGGCTGACGCCGGTGTCGGCGACAAGGCAACCCTTGTTGGTGATGATGGTTTTGAATCGATCACCATGCCAGACCTGGCCAGAATATGCAACACAACTCCTTATGAATTATTGACTTCCATAGGTGGAAGAACAAAGTTTATATACAAACTTGATGAAAAGGAGACTACGCTATGAAAAAAGTGTTTGCATTGACGATCATCGCCCTCATGCTTATCCAGCTTGTGCCGATGGCCTCAACAGCCACAGCTTTATCAAAAGCAGATTTTGCCCCAAAACGCAGAGCTTTGTGCGAAATCTTTGTAGAACCGAATTGAACAAAGTGCCACCCGATCGTGAATCGGTTCGAAAAATTACAAGCAGAGCACGGAACAAACAAAATTTTCTACGTTCGTTTACACAGTAACAATATTGACCCTCTCTATATTGAGGAAGCAGGAAAGCTTGCCCAGATGTATGACAGGCAAAGCTACCCAACAACATTGTTCAACGGAGGAAACATTGTCAGGGTTGGCATGTCCGATGCTGAAGTTGACGCTGCAATCAATAAAGAATGGAACAAGAAGGCACAGTTTTCTGTTCAACTCGAAGGCAGGTTTGCTGAGGGTTCGAATGGCAAAAAGCTTGATTTTCTAGGTACCATTGACAGATTGGACAACCTGGCAACCGACAAGCTCAAGTATATCCTTGTTGCCTACGAAAATGGCTTTGAGGAAGGCTCCCATGTGTTCAATCACGTGGCAAGAATCATTGAACCATCTGCGCAGGGTGGCTCGCTCAGGTTTGGCGACGACTCGAGAAAAACCATCAAAAGATCAATTGAGATTAACGATGAATGGGTCAGGGAAAATGTCGGTTTTGTATTCTTCATCTGGGATGCTGACACACTTGAGGTTTATGGTTATAGCATCTGGAACATGACTTCACCCCACCTTGTCACTGATCTTTCAAAATCCGTACCAGCCGGAAAGAAGCTGGAACTGATGTTTGACAAGGAGCTTGATGCTTCGACTGTGAGCAAAGACACGGTAATGCTCACCGATGGTTCCGGCAACAACATCGATTTCTCCATCAAAGCTACAGGCAAGAAGGTTACAATCGAACCAACGACTGGGCTTGAAGATGAAAACAAGTACGTTCTTTACCTGCTTGGCAACAACCCGGGCATAAAAGCAACTGACAAATCCATGCTTGACGACAACCAGATCATCCCGTTTGTATCTGAAGCCATGAAAGCTCCGATAATGAACGTCGATGTAACATCGCTGGATTTTGGTTATATCTCAAAAGACGAGTCAAAATCATTCTCGATAAGCAACTCTGGAACTGACACCCTTACAGGCACAGTAAACGTTTCAGACAGGTTTGTTTCTGTCGAACCGAATGACTTCTCAATCGAAGCAGGTTCGTCACAAACTTTTACCGTGAAAACCTACATTGCTGGGCTCGAACCTTCAGCAAAAAATGCAACGGTGAAAATTGAGTCCAATGCCGGAAACGCAGAGATTCCGATATCATTCACTTACGAAAAACCGGCTCCAACTGAACCGCCAGCCCTTGAAGTAATTCAGCCAGCAGCAGAAACCACAAAAGAATCTATAACAATCTCTGGAACCACAACGCCAGGAGCAAAGGTAACTGTTGGCTCACAATCGGCAACAGTTGACAGCAATGGAAAATATTCCATTACGGTTCAACTTCAGGTTGGCGTGAACACTTTTAAAGTGACAGCAGAAAAAGATGGGTTGAAAACCGATAAAACCATTACAGTTTTCAGGTTTATTCAAATCCAGCTTCAGCTTGACAACAAAACCATGACAGTAAATGACAAGTCACAGGAGCTTTCTTCGGCGCCATCGTCTTCCTCGCCACCACTCCCCAAAGACCTTTCCGGTTCAACGTACATGCCAATTCGACCGGTTGCCGAAGCTCTGTTTGCAACTGTGGGCTGGGATGCTGCGACAAAGAAAGTCACAATCACTCAAAAAACTCCAGACGGGAAAAACAAAACAATTGAACTGTGGATAGAAAAAAAGCAAGCAAAGATCAATGGTGCTGATCAGTGGATCGATTCAAAACAGAAGCTCTATCCTGCCATTGTTGGTGGGAAAACCATGCTTCCTTTGAGATTTACAGCCAATGCCCTTGGCGCCGACGTTGCCTATGAAGCGGCAACAAAAAAGATAACAATCAAATATCCAACGAGGTGATAAAAAATGGATGCAGTGATTCTGGGTGGCGGTGGAGTTGAAGAATGGTTCAAGGATGAAAATGTCCCCAGCAAGGGAATGCTTGACATCAATGGCAAGCCATGCGTCTGGTACACCATCCAGGCGCTCAGGTCCGCCCCCGGAATCGACCGCATTGTTTTGATTGGCAACAACTACAACAAAGAGGTTCTGAGTCTGGTTGACGAAAATTGTCCGGATGGCGGCTCGCTAAAGAGAAACGTCGACCTTGCCTTTGAAGTTGCCCAGTCCGAGAAAGTCCTGATGACAACATCAGACACACCTTTGCTGACAAAAGAAACCTTTGTATCTTTGCTCAATTCAATTGAAGGCAATCAGGCAGATCTCATCCTTCCACTTTTGACCAAAAAAGACACCGATGCAAAATTTCCAGGGACAAAAAGAACGTACGCCAAGATAAAAGAAGGCAAAATCAAGGTTTCCAATTGCTTCATCCTCAAAAAGGCAGCATACGTAAAGGTTGAACCTGTGGTAGCAGAAGTTCAGTGCAGAAGAAAATCAGCGATAAAACAGGCCATGCAGCTTGGTTTTGGGTTCATCCTTAGGTTGCTGTTCGGGTCAGCCAGTGTGCCGATGTTGCAAGCAAAGGTTGAGAAGATGCTTGGAATAACTGTTTCGGCGCCGTTTGTTCCGCTTCCGGAGCTTGGCGTTGATGTTGACAAACCGTCAGATTTGGTGTTTTGCAGAAACTATTTAAAGGAGCATTCAAAATGAATCCCATTCAGGCAGCAATCCTAGGCTTTATTCAGGGAGCAACAGAATTCATTCCAGTCTCATCTTCAGCCCATCTTGTCATCATACCAAACCTTTTGGGTTGGTCACAGCCACCGATGTCGTTCGACGTGTTTGTTCATTTTGGAACTCTTTTGGCTCTTGTTGCTTACTTCTGGCCAGAGTTTGTCAAAATAGTGACAAATTTCTTCACTGGCGCTTTCAAAAAACCAATGCCTTATGATGCACAGTACTCGTATTGTGTAGTTTTTGCCATCATACCAGCCATTATTGCTGAACTACTTTTCTCTGATCGCATTGAGCAGTCTTTTGGCAATCCGGTTCAGGCATCATGGATGTTGCTTGGGACGGCTGCGTTACTCGTTGTTGCTTCGTACGTCAAAGGAACAAGAGACCTCAAGCAGGTCAAATGGTATGACTCGTTGGTTGTTGGCGTGATGCAGGCTATCGCAATTCTTCCAGGAATATCTCGCTCAGGGGCAACAATCACCGGTGCAAGAGTCATGGGATTTGACCGTGAATCATCGGCAAAATTTGCCTTTCACATCGCCATTCCTGCAATCGGCGGTGCTTTTGTGTTCAGCCTTATTAAGGTAGTAAAAGGTCATTTTCCAATAGAATGGACACCATCACTGATCGGTATGGTTGTTGCTGCCGGCATTGGCTATCTTTCACTTATTCTGTTCTTCAAGATCATTAAAAAGATGAACTTCATGATCTTTGCAGTTTACTGCGTTGCATTCTTCCTGCTTTGCAGGTACATTTGGCGTTAGCCAAATGCTCTCTGATGCGCGACAAAATCTTGCCGGGCCAGTAGAACTTGAGATAGAAAAAAACTTTTCTGGCAAATCCGTCATTGGCGGGTTTGCCAGATTTGCTATTACCCAGCTTGAAAAAATCAAATCCGATGAGCCGGAATCATTACGACATATCACAAAGTTCATAAAACTTTTAAGTCATTACGATAATTTTGAAATAGCCAAACGCGAGAAAATTGTCCAGGCCTTAAAAAGGTTTCTTTCCTTTGGGACAGAAAACAATTTAGGCAATAAAAATATATCTGCAAAACCAACATTTTCAAATGTTAAAGAGGATAGGCAGAAACTGCTATTGGATACTGCCATCCAGATGGTGCCGGGGGTTGGGCCAACACGGGCAAAGAGTTTCGAAGACATTGGGGTAAAAACAGTTTTTGATTTACTGAGGCATTTTCCAACAAGATATGTAGACAGGACAAAACTTGTTAAAATCAGCTCAATCAAGACCGGTCAGGACGTTTCGTTTTTGGCAAAGGTGCTTGACGTTCGTCCTCCCCAAAAAGGAAAAAGGTATATCCAGGCTCTGTTTGGCGACGAAACCGGAAGGGTTCTTGCGACCTGGTTCAACGCTTACCACATATTAAAAAAACTTCAAGTTGGCAAAACCTTTGTCGTTTCTGGCAAAGCTGGTGATTTTGGTGGGCCGCACATGACAAACCCTGACTTGGACGATTCTGCTGGAAACGTCAGGATTGTTCCGGTCTACCCGGCAACGGCAAAGCTTCAACAGTGGCTGATAAGCCAAACGCTGAAATTTGTCACTGACCGTATGCCGCAAATGGATCCAGGCTGGATGCCGGAAAGTTTGGTTGGCAAACTCGAACTCCCATCACTGACCACAAGCTACTTTACCATTCATCGTCCCAAAGATGTCGAGGCGGTCGAGGTTGCCAAAAAAAGAGTAATTTTCGAGAGCCTCCTGCTGCTTGAAACTGGACTACTCATCCAAAGATCACTGTTTAAACAGCAAAAAGCAGTAAAAATCTCAAGAGCAAAAAAGATTTCCAAAGAATTCTTTGGCTCTTTGCCTTTTACGCCAACACGCTCTCAAGAAACCGTCAGGCAGGAGATCGCAAAGGATCTTGAGTCTGGTATACCGATGAACAGGTTGCTGCATGGCGATGTGGGCTCGGGCAAAACAGTTGTCGGGTTTGCCGCTGCAAAAGCTGTGATGGACGCAGGTTTTCAGGTTGGCTGGATAGCTCCGACCGAAGTTCTTGCAGCACAAACCTACAGAAACGCGCTAAAGACGTTACCAGGGACAGTTCTTCATCTTTCTGGCTCAACAAAAAAAGCTGATAGAAAAACAATTCTTGAGAAAATAAAAACCGGTGAACCTGCAATTGTTATTGGTACTCACGCTGTTCTTGAGGATTGGTTGGAGTTTCCAAAGTTGGCGTTGTGCGTTGTGGACGAACAACACAGGTTCGGCGTCATGCAAAGAGCAAGGCTTGCCAAGAAAGGCAAGAGCCCTCACATTTTAGTCATGAGCGCAACACCCATCCCGAGAACCCTTGCCATGACTCTTTATGGTGACCTTGACGTCTCGGCGATAACCGAAATGCCAGCTGGCAGAATTCCAATAATAACCAAAATCTTCAACTCGGAAAGCGTTCAACCTTACAAGAAAGCGTTGGCCGAAGTTCAGAAAGGTAACCGTGTCTATGTGGTTTGTCCGTTGGTTGAGGAGTCGGAAAAGCTTGAGGCAAAGTCAGCCACAGAGCATTTCGAATACCTCAAACAAACTCATTTTAAAGACATTCCGTGCGGTCTTCTCCACGGAAGAATGAAGTCAGCTGAAAAAGATGAGGTCATGAGAACGTTTGCTGAAGGCGCGATTCAAGTTTTGATATCAACGACTGTCATCGAGGTTGGAATCGATGTATCGCAGGCAACAGTGATGATTGTTGAGAATGCTGAAAGGTTTGGGCTGGCGCAGCTACACCAGCTGCGTGGTCGAGTTGGTCGTGGCAGTCAGCAAAGTTATTGTTTCCTGGTGACTGATAGAAACGCCCAGGCAATGCAAATTCTTGAGCGAACCAACAATGGGCTGGAGGTTGCTGAGGAAGACCTGAAGCTCAGAGGACCAGGTGACATCGGAGGTACTCAGCAATCCGGAATTCCAAACCTCGAGATTGCGCCATTGCTCACACCCACAAATTTACCCCTGCTTTCATTGGCAAGGAAGGAAGCTGAGGCTATACTCGAAGCTGACCCTGGATTGACATCCCGGGAGAATGCAAGGCTCAAAGAAGGCGTTGCAAAATATATGTCGGAAAGAACAGGCTTTGCCTGGGTTAGCTGATAAACATGGGCTCAATTTTTGTTAACGGAATAAAAAAGTATTTTGGTGTTGAGGTCGTCATCGAAGATGCAACCTTCAACATAGGCACATACGACAGAGTGGCTCTGATTGGTCAAAATGGTTGTGGAAAGTCAACGCTTATTAAAATTATTATGGGCGAGATGGAGCCTGATGGCGGTTCATTCCTGTTTGAACCAAACAAAAAGGTTGGTTATTTTGCTCAGGACAGAACCATTGACAACTCTGAAAAAACTGTAATATCCTACATCAGGGAAGCTTTTGAAAAAATCGACGAGCTTGCAGAAAAGCTTGATGCTCTTCACAAAGAAATAGAGACAAAACCAGACAATCAAGATTTGCTCGCAAAACTGGAAAAACTGCACCACGAATACGAAGCTCTTGGCGGTTATGAACTCGACCATCGTTTGGACAGGATTTTGACAGGTTTAGGTTTCACAAAGGCTGATTGGTCAAGGCATATCGTAAGTCTGTCAGGTGGGGAGAGATCAAGACTGTATCTGTCAAGAATTCTAGCATCTGAACCTGATACACTGGTACTTGACGAACCGACAAACCATCTTGATCTGGACTCGATAATGTGGCTTGAAGAGTTTCTGGTAAACTTCAACGGTTCGGTGCTTGTTGTGTCTCACGACCGTTTTTTGCTGGACAAGGTCTGCCCAAAAACCATCATCCTGATGGGTGGCAAAACCTATCAGTACCACTGCAATTTCACCCAGGCCAGGCAGCAGTACCAGCAAGAGCGCGAGCTTGAGGTGTACAAACTTGACGAGCAAAAAGAGTTTATGGACAAGGCAAAGCGCTACATCCAGCGTTTCAAGGGCATTGGTACAGAAATAGCCAGCAAAAAAGCAAAAAACATGGAACGTAGGGTTGGAAGACTTGAGGATATCAATGTCAGACCAAAAGAAGATTTCATCAGTCTTGACATCAATTCAACCGGCCGTTCCGGAGAAATCGTTTTCAGAACAAAAAATCTTTCAAAGAGCTTTGAAACAAAAAAGATAATTGAGAATGTAAACATAGAATTGAAATATGGCCAAAAGGTCGCGCTCATGGGACCAAACGGTTGCGGCAAGACAACGTTCCTGAAAATGATAATGGGTGACTCCGAGCCATCATCTGGCGAGGTCTGGGTTGGTCCAAGCGTTGAATCGATTTACCTTGAGCAGGAGCTTGGTGGATTTGACCCTGACAAAACAGTTCTTAAGGAACTGATGGATTCGTCGGATCTAAACATCCCGGAAGCAAGAGATCACCTTGCAACGTTCCTTTTTACCGGTGATGACGTTTTTAAGAAATGCAATGTGCTCTCAGGTGGCGAAACCAGCAGACTCATCATGTCAAAACTTGCCCTTATATCGGCAAATTTCCTCGTTTTTGACGAACCGACGAACCATCTTGATATCAATGCCAGAATGGCGCTAGAGGACACTCTGCGAAGATATCGTGGTTCGATTTTCTTTGTTAGCCACGATCGTTACTTTATAAAAAATGTGAATGCAAGAATATGGGTTTTGGAAAACAATGGCATTAGAGACACGGAAATGAATCTGGAACAGTATCTTGAAAGCAGACAGGATACCAAAACTGAAAAGATAAGGACTCAAAAAACTGAAAAGCCACCACAAAAACCAATTCTATCAAAAAACAGATTAAGAACTATCAAAGAAGACATAGAAAAAATCGAAAAAATGTTATCAGAACTAGAGTCAGAGAAGCAAAAACTGGAACAATCGATGGCTAATTCAGATTTTTATAACCGTGGACAACGAACAGTTGAGGACATGGACAGATACGAAATGATTAAAAAAGAGATCCCGCAGCTCGAAAAACAATGGGAAGAAAAGTCGGAGAATCTTGAATCTTTAATCAACTAGTATTTTCATGTTTGCAAATAAAACCCGAAAACTTATAATCAATCCCGATAGTAATTTTTTATACATCGGAGGTGCGTTTTGTTTCCAGAAGCCTACCTCTTTGCAGGCATATTTGTTCTTGTTGGAATCGGTTTTGGACTTGTAGCTTATTTATTGGCTCATCTTCTTCGTCCAAAACGGATAAACAGCCCCGAGGCTGTCACGGCGTATGAATGTGGCATCAAACCCGACGGGGATGCAGACATCAAATACAACATCAGATATCTAATTTTTGCTCTTATATTTGTTGCCTTTGATGTAGAAGCTGTTTTTCTCTATCCTTGGGCGGTTAACGCCAAGCTGTTGGGCTGGTATGCAGCAGGGGAGGCAATTCTGTTCGTAGGAATTCTTCTCGTTGGCTACTTCTATGCTCTCGGAAGGAGACTGTTGCAATGGGATTGACAAAAGAAGGACCAGTCCTCTATAAACCGGATGAAAAATCCTCAATTCTGCTTGCGCCTCTTGAATGGTTGGTGGCGTGGGGCAGAGCTGGGTCGCTGTGGCCGTTGACATATGCCACGGCCTGTTGTGCATTTGAAATGATCCATGCCTGGATGCCAAGATATGATTTTGACCGTCATGGATGTTTTTTCAGACCAACTCCCCGCCAGTGCGATGTCATGCTGGTTGCTGGCACTATCACCAAGAAAATGGCTGAGCCGACGAAGCTCCTCTATGAGCAGATCCCAAACCCAAAGTGGGTTATTGCAATGGGTGCCTGCGCGTGTTCCGGAGGACCGTTTGTCGACAGTTATGCTGTAGTCAAGGGTGTCGACAAAATTATTCCAGTAGATGTTTATGTGCCCGGATGTCCTCCCAGACCGGAAGCATTGATGTACGCAGTCATGAAGCTCAAAGAAAAAATTATCAGGGAAAAATCAAAACTCGGAGGTCGAGTATGAGTGGTTTTCTTGAATCATTAAAAGAAAAATTCGACCTCATTCCTGAACGTTTTGAACTTGCCGAGACAGGATTCAGAATTTCGATTGATCCGTCAACCATTTGCGATGTTGCATCAGAACTTCGTAGGGATGGCTTTCAGTATCTGACGACAATTACTGCGTCATGCCTGCCTGATGGTGGCTATAAAATGGTTTATATCTTTGATAATTGGATAACCAAAGAAAAGATGTGGGTTTACGCAAAAGTACCATCAAATCTTCACGTTCCATCGTTGACTCCCTTCTTACCAGCAGCTGATTGGCTTGAGAGGGAAGTTTTTGACATGTTCGGTATCGAGTTTGATGGACACCCCAATCTTGAAAGAATTCTTTCACCTGAGGGATTTGACAAGTTCCCTCTGCGTAAAGACTTTACGGATGTTGATTAGGAGGATGGTTTATGACAGAAGAGATTTGCACTGATCAAGTAAAAGTAAACATAGGCCCCCAACATCCCGCAACACATGGTGTTTTTAGAGCGGAAATGACCCTTGACGGAGAAATCGTTACGCATTGCAGACCAGTGCTTGGTTATCTTCACAGGGGCATTGAAAAACTTGCAGAAAAACTTCAATATCACCAGATTATTCCTTATTTTGACCGACTTGATTATCTATCTGGATTGCTCAATGAATGGCCGTTTGTTTCTGCAGTCGAAAGATTGATGGGAGTCGAGGTTCCGGCCAGGGCATCCTACATCAGAGTTATGATGATGGAACTCAACAGAATTGGAGCTCATCTTGTAAATGCCGGTGCCCAGGGGCTTGATCTTGCGTCGATGACTCCAATGGTCTATTGCATGAGAGACCGTGAGTATCTTGTCGAAATGCTTGCAGAAGTCACCGGTTCAAGAATGACTTTCAACTACTTCAGGTTTGGTGGAGTCAAGGCTGATCTACCTGATGGATTCCTGGCAAAAGTTGACAGGTTTGTACATTATTTAAAAGACAGAATTCCAGAATATGCCGATCTGCTTCAAAACAATGAAATTTTCATTGCCAGAACCAAAGGAGTTGGCATTCTGCCTCCGTCACTAGCGCTTGAACTTTCATGTTCGGGGCCAGTATTGAGGGGCTCTGGAGTAAACAGAGATCTACGCAGGGACGAACCGTACGAAGTTTACGACCAGCTGGATTTTGAGGTTATTACAGATGAGGGCTGCGACTCATTTGGTCGCTACATGGTCAGGTTCAGGGAAGTCAAGCAATCGATAAGGATTATTGAGCAAATTCTTACACGAATCCCATCAGGGCCGATACTAGCCAAGATGCCCAAGGTAATAAAACCACCAGCAGGAGAAATCTACACCAGAGTCGAAGCGCCTATCGGGGAACTTGGTGTCTATCTTGTATCGGATGGAACAACAAAACCATACAGACTAAAAATTCGTGCTCCCTCGTTCTCAAACCTTATGGCACTTCCAAAGATTGTTGCCGGCATTTCAATCCCAGACGTAATAGCAACTCTTGCCTCCATAGCTCCCACAATGGGAGAGGCAGACAGGTGATGCCATGAATCAAATACTGATGATAACTTTACACAACGACCATTTGTTGATTGATGTGATTTGGATGCTTGCCATTGCGATCTGCCTGTTCCTTGTCGTTACCGTAATCGCTCTCCTGCTTACTCTACTTGAGAGAAAGATACTTGGCTGGATGCAGCAAAGACTTGGTCCAATGGAAGTTGGACCCTGGGGTCTTTTGCAGCCTGTGGCAGACGCAGTAAAAATCCTTGCCAAGGGCGATGTTATACCTAAGAATGCTGACAAATTTTTCTATTGTTACTCGCCAATCATAGCTTTCGTTCCTGCTTTTGTGGTTTTTGCATTCTTCCCATATGGCAAGGTTCAGTTTCCCGGAATGGCTTCACCATTCACTCTCACCCCTGTTGGCACCGACATCTCGATCCTTCTTCTTACATCAATCATGGCTATTTCTGTGATAGGAACACTTGTTGGAGGTTGGGCTTCAGGGAACAAGTTCTCACTGCTTGGCGCGATGAGAACGGCAGCCCAAGAGATCAGCTACGAAGTACCAAAAACCCTTGCTGTCCTATCAGTTGTTATACTTGCCGGAACAATGAACATGAACGGCATCGTTGAAAGTCAGAAGATCTGGTTCATCATTCCTCAGATTCTTGGATTTGTGATCTTCTTCATAGCCTCAATGGCTGAAGTGTTCAGAATTCCCTTTGACCTTGCCGAAGGAGAATCCGAACTAGTTGCTGGCTATAACGTTGAATACTCTGGCATCAGGTTTGTATTCTTCTTTTTTGCCGAATACACTTACCTTTTTGTTACAGGCGCGCTCATAACTACACTCTATCTCGGAGGAGGCCAGGGGCCATACTTCCTGTGGGGATTGTCCTCAGTGTTCTGGTTTATTGTTAAAACAATGGCAATCGTTGTTGCCATTCTCTGGATTTCAAGGTCACTTCCGCGTGTCAAGGCTGACCAGCTGATGAACACCGCCTGGAAAGTGCTGATGCCGCTTGCGTTGGTCAATCTGCTGTTCACTGTCTGGCTCTCCCTGTCTCCGTTTGCAGATTGGTTTGCTAGGGTTCTATAGGTGGAGGCGGACAGATGAGAATACCAGGATCAGGAATTGTTTCGTCGTTGTGGATCACTCTCAGGTACATTTTCAGACCGAAAATCACGCTCAGGTATCCACTGCGAAAACAGGCAATGAGTGACAGATTCTACGGTTTGATGAACCTTGTTACCGATGAAAACGGTGTTGAAAAGTGTACAGGATGTGGAATCTGTGCTGCCAATTGTCCAACTCACTGCATCACAATCGTCAAGGGCAAGCGTGAAGACGGGAAACCTTGCGCACAGGAGTACTCAGTCAACATTCAACAGTGCATGTTCTGCGGAATCTGTGTTGAGGTGTGTCCGTTCGATGCACTCCATGTTGGCCATAGATATGAACTCTCAACTTATAGCAGGACACAACTAATCCACGACAAGCAGGATCTTCTTGTCAGACAGGGAGGTGACAGGTGACAGGTACTGATATTCTAATTATTGTGATGGCCATCCCAGCGTTTTGCTTTGCAGCATTGACGGTTATGGTTAAAAACATTGTTCACGCAGTAATCTGCCTGATCATGTGCCTTGTTTCGCTTGTTCCGATTTATATTGGTCTGAGAGCTGATTTTATTGCTGCTGCTCAAGTTGCCATCTATGTTGGTGCTATTTCAATCCTTATCATTTTTGCCGTCATGTTCATCCATGACAAAACTGGCAAATCCGTCACACACTTGAACAGACAAACAATCCTTGGCGTTTTTGTGGCACTGGCGTTATTTTGTGCCATATTGCTCTTCGTTATTCAATCTCCAGGCAAACAGATAATCGATATGAGCGAAGTAAAAAAATCAGATGTAGACAACAAGACTCCACTGACATCCGTTCAGGCGATTTCCCAGACGATGTTTGGAGAAAAAGACAAAGGCACAACGGAATACTTCCTGCCAGTCCAGATGGCATCGTTTGTCATTATTGGCGCTCTGGTTGGCGCAATCGAAATGGCCAAAAAGAAGGAGGATGAGCTGTGAACGGTTCCTTTACCATTGTCACCTTTCTGATGATTCTTGGTGCAGCCTTGTTTTGCATCGGTGTCATGGGCGCTCTTACCCTCAAGAACGCAATCAGGATAGTCATGTGCATCGAACTGATGCTCAATGGAGCAAACATCACACTGTTAGCCACTGCCTCAACCCTTCCGGATTCTGGTCCAGGGCAGACTATGGTCGTGTTTGCCATAGCTATTGCTGCCGCTGAAACAATAGTCGGTCTTGGTGCAATTGTTGCAATGTTTAGAGCCAAAGGCTGGGCTATTCTTGAAAATTTCAACATGTTGAAAGGCTAGGAGGGATATGGATATTGTGGTAGTTTTATCTCTCCTGACGATGGTCTTCCCGTTCCTTGGATTCCTGGTCATTGGATTGTTTGCAAAAAAGGCCAAATCATGGGCGCCAAAAGTTGGAACCACCCTGATGGGCTTGTCGCTTGTCTGTGCCATAGTGGTGTTGGTTCTCATCGCCACTGGTTCCAAATCTGAACCGACGTCCTTCACCTGGCTCAAGTATTCGTCTGGTGGAAGGGACTTTGTTCTTGATTTCGGATTCAGGATTGACTTTATTGCAGCTGTCATGCTGGTTGTGGTCACCCTGGTGTCTTTCCTTGTCCACATGTTCTCGATGGACTACATGCATGGCGATCCTGGCATTGCCAGGTTCTATGCCGAACTCCAGCTGTTTACCATGTCCATGCTTGGAGTCGTCACGGCTATCAACCTGCTCCAGCTGTTCATGTTCTGGGAGCTGGTCGGCTTGTGCTCCTACCTGCTCATCGGTTTCTGGTTTGCCAAGCGTTCAGCCTACCAGGCTGCCAAAAAGGCTTTCTTTGTCACAAAGGTTGGTGACACTGGATTGTTCATCGGTATTCTGATAGCATTCTTTACCTCCGGCACTTTGAATCTTGTCAATCTTCCAGCTGAATTTGCCAAATTTGCCGGCATACTTCAACTTTCGCCGGTAATGCTTACGCTTGTCGGTATCCTTATTTTCATGGGTGCGGTCGGTAAATCTGCACAATTCCCGCTTCATGTCTGGCTTCCAAATGCTATGGAAGGCCCAACGCCAGTATCGGCACTCATCCACGCAGCCACCATGGTTGCTGCTGGTGTTTACATGGTTTCAAGAACGTTATTCTTGTTTACGCAGGACGCGTTGCTGATTGTAATGTGCGTTGGAGGCTTCACTGCGTTCTTTGCAGCCACAATTGCCACTGTACAGGAAGACATCAAAAAGGTTCTTGCTTACTCAACCATCAGCCAGCTTGGCTATATGGTTCTTGGTTTGGGATCGGTAATGATTGGTGGAGCAGAAGGTGGTCATGCCACTGAAGCAGCAGCAACTACAGTTTTAGTTTCCGGTGGTTGCATCGCGGCATTCTTCCATCTTATGACTCACGCATTCTTCAAAGGTTTGCTGTTCCTTGGCTCCGGTTCAGTCATTCACGCCACTCATACGCAAAATATGCATGAGATGGGTGGTCTTTATAAAAAGATGAAGACAACCGGTCTCACATTCGTTCTAGGCTCTCTTGCTCTGGCTGGCATTTTTCCGTTTGCAGGATTCTGGAGCAAGGACATGATCCTTGCCAATGCTTTCCATATGACCAACGAGTTCCCAATTGCCTGGATACCGTTTGTCATGGCCATGTGCGCTGCGTTCCTGACACCTTATTACATGACCAGATGTGTCTGGCTGACCTTCTTTGGCAAGCCAAGAAAAGAAAACCATGCCCACGAGGGTTCGTGGAGAACCACAACACCACTTATCATTCTTGCCGTGCTGGCAGTTTTGGTTGGGCTTGTAGGTTCACCGTTCCTTAACGATTGGTTCCAGGTAAATGTAGCAGGTGGCGAATTCCACGAGGAGATAGAATGGCTCGTTTTGTGGAGTTCTACTGGATTGGCGTTCCTTGGCATATTTATCGGTTCGGCCATCTACATCTGGAACTGGGTCAAGAGAGAGACGCTCATCAAGGCTTTCAGACCAATTTACATCTTCCTCAAAAACAAGTGGTTTATCGATGAGCTGTGGACGTTTATCGCCATAAAACCAATGTTTTTCTTTGCCAAAGTTTTCCTGTGGATTGACGTTCACATCATTGATGGCATCGTCAACGGCGCAGCCTGGCTTGCCGGCAAATGGGGAGAACTGTGTTTCTGGTTTGACCAACACATAGTAGACGGAATGGTCAATGGCTTTGGCTGGTTAGGTGTTCAGCTTGGAGAACTCGCCAGATTGTTTGACAAGTACGTGATTGATGGATTAATTGACGGCATGGCTGCAAGTTTTGGCTGGCTTTCTGGCAAAACCAGAAAAGCACAGACAGGTTATGTTCAAAATTATGCAGCTGTGATGTTTGCTTCGCTTGCTGTGATAATGATTGTAATTGTTGTGATGTTCTACGTCCTTAGGAGGTAAATAAATGGAGTTTCCAGGATTTCTTTTGACGTTGGTCACCTTCCTTCCATTGGTTGGCTCGCTGATTATTCTTCTTTTGCCAAAAAAGAGTGAGAACCTAATCAAGTATTTCTCGCTTGGTGTAACCCTTGTGGCGCTTGCTCTGGCAATAGTCATCTGGACCCAGTTCAAGACTGGTGTACCGGGATATCCGATTTCCCAAGAACTTGACTGGATCCCGCAAATGGGCATCAAGTACCATCTTGGTGTTGACGGAATGTCGATGCTTCTGATGTTCCTGACAACGCTCCTTTCTGTGACAGCCTGCCTGGCAAGCTTCACCATCAAGAATCGCGTGAAGGAGTATTTCTCACTCTTCCTGCTTCTGGAAACTGGTCTCATAGGCGTTTTCCTTGCACTCGATCTTGTTATGTTCTATGTTTTCTGGGAAATTGTCCTTGTGCCGATGTACTTCCTGATTGCAATCTGGGGTGGTGAGAGAAAACTCTACGCCTCAATCAAGTTCTTTATCTATACGTTGGTCGGCTCGCTGTTCATGCTAGTTGCAATTCTGGCTATCTACTTCACTGCCCCAACTCACACATTCTCAATTCCAGAACTTGTCAAGGCAAGCGGGAGCTTTGCAAACTGGGCTCTAGCCTTACCAGCTTTTGGAGCAATGTTCCTGGCATTTGCCATCAAGATTCCGGCTTTCCCGTTCCATACCTGGCTTCCGGACGCACACGTCGAAGCACCTGCACCGATATCAGTCATGCTTGCCGGCGTTCTGCTTAAGATGGGCGGATATGGTCTCATCCGTATTGGTGTTGGCATACTGCCTGACGCAGCCAAAGCATGGGCGCTGCCAATGGCAATACTTGCCGTAATTGGTATCGTCTATGGTGCGTTCTGTTCGCTTATCCAAAAAGATCTCAAAAAACTGGTTGCCTACACATCAGTTAACCATATGGGCTTTGTATTACTGGCCATTGCTGCTTTTGCCTGGAACCCAACTTCACAGGCTGCCATGCAGGGTGCAATACTTGTAATGTTCAGTCATGGTCTTACAACTGGACTAATGTTCCTCTTGGTTGGTTATATCTACGAAAGAGAACACACCAGAGAAATCGCAAAACTCTCAGGAATGGGCTCAAAGATTCCAGTCATTGCCATTATGATGATCATTGCTTCGTTTGCATCGATGGGTTTACCCGCCCTCTCCGGTTTTGTCGGCGAGTTCCTTTCTCTGAATGGCGCATATTCAGCCGACATCCTGCAGTGGACCCCGTGGGTTGCTGTTATAGGGCTTCTCATCAACGCAGCCTGTATGCTCTGGATGATGCAGAGGGTAATGTTTGGCAAGCCAAAAGGCGCGCCAGAAACCGATGATGCACACGGCCATGCCACGCACGACGATCATGCTGTTGCTCCTGTTCATGACGAAGCACACCCACCAGTAAAAGACGCAAACTTCAGGGAGATCATTGCTGCCCTTCCGTTGTTTGGCTTCAGCTTCTTTGTCGGTATTTTTCCGTTGCCATTTATAACCATAATAAACCAGATGTTTATAAAGTAGGAGGAGCATGAATTTCCACCTCTCTTCCTTTATGCCGGAGATAATAGTATTTGTTGGGGCATGCGTCCTTTTGTTGATGTCGGTGTTGCCGATACCAAACAAAAAGATGGTTCTTGGCATTTCCGCGTTTGCGGTGCCATTAATAGCTTTGGTAAATCTAGTCAAGGATATCCCCTACAAAGAAAATATACTGCCGGCAGGTGCTATGGTGGTGCAGGACTCAGTGGCAGATTTCTGTTGCATTCTTCTGCTTTTGATAGCATCCCCTGTGTTGTTGTCCAGTTTTGACATGTTTTCAAGCAATTCAAAAAGACAGGGTGAGTTCCTTTTCCTGCTTCTTTTGTCGCTGGGATTTCTTATGCTCATGGTTCAGGCAACAAATCTTATTGTGTTGTTTCTTGCAATCGAAGGCGCGTCAATCCCACTGTACATGCTTGCAGGATTGAGAAAAGGCGATATCAGGTCAAAAGAAGCGGTTGTTAAGTATTTCATCCTTGGCGCCTTTGCTTCAGCAATAACAATCTATGGCATTTCTCTTATCTTTGCGCAATCGCTCAGCTTTGACTTTGCAGTCATCGCAAAAGTATCCTCTGCTGGCTCAATCATCAACACATTGACAATCGGTTTCGTATTGGTGGTCATGGGACTTGGATTCAAAGTGGCTGCCTTCCCGTTCCATTTCTGGGCTCCAGATGTATATGAAGGATCGCCACCTGTTTCTACATCCTTTATCTCTGTTGCTCCCAAAATTGGCGCCCTGATTGCGCTTTCAAGGTTTGTTGGTTTTGCTATGCCAGAGCAGATTGGTTTAGTCATCACCTATCTTCTCATGGGCGTTTCGGTTGCATCCATGACCTATGGCAACATAACTGCATTACTTCAGACTGAAGTCAAAAGACTGATGGCATACAGCTCGATAGCCCAAATTGGGTATATGCTCATTTCGGTTGTGGTCATTTCCTCGAAACCATCAAATGTTGACATGACAAGCGCTGCCATTGCCGGTATCATGATGTACGTTACGGCCTATGCGTTGATGAACATCGGTGCTTTTTCAATCATAAATGTAGTTGAAAAGGAAAGAGGCGGAACAACTCTAGACCACTTCAAGGGATTATCAAAAACTCACCCTGGTCTGGCTCTAGCCATGGTTGTTATTCTTGTCTCGTTGCTTGGAATCCCCTTCACGGTTGGATTCTTTGGAAAACTCTATGTTTTCTCCTCAGCTGTCGGTAGTTCAATTATCTGGATAGTTATTGTGGCCATTCTCAACTCAGCGCTTTCAGCTTTCTACTACTTCAATATCGTAAAAGCCATGTATATCGAATCACCAGAAAATAGCCAGGAATTGTCGATGACATACCTGAAAAATCCAGCTACAATATCATCGTTTATTTGTACGGTAGGTATCCTCTTTGTTGGTCTTGTTCCAGCCATATATGCTGCAATAGATGCAGCTTCAAAGGCGTTTGGAGTCAAATGAAACCAGGCAAGATTGCCTCAGAATTTGTTAAATCGAGAATGACTGCCATTACAGCGCTTGTTACGCTTCTGGTGCCGATTTGTCTGGGCGGTCTTGCTGGATTCTTTTTGGACAGATGGTTGCACACAATGCCAGTTTTCTTTCTTCTGCTCATTCTTTGTGGTTTAGCTGCAGGTGTGCGTTCCTTAATGAGGTTTAAGATATGATTTACCTAATCATCATCGTTTGTTTATGTTGGGGAGCAATTTTGGGTTATATATGGTTTAAATTGCTTCACATGCAAACCCAGAAAGCTCTCAAAAACGGAATCGCCGCGATGGCAAATCCGCTGAGAACTACTGGAGCGGCAATTTTCATGTTTGCACCGGCCGCGTTGACATTTTGGGAAAAACAATATGGTCTCTACGGAATACTGTCGTCAATGGCAGGCTTTGCCATAGGCTCAGGAACGTGGTGGTTGGTCTACATCCGTAAAAACAAGGGTGGAGGAAATTGATATGTCAGAGAATGTTAAGCAAGAGAAACCAAAAGTACCAGTCTTTGCCAGAAATTCTACCTGGTTGCTGATCCTTCTTGTTTTAGGAATTGCTTACGGTGTAGCTTCAAGCTATGTTCCGGCAATGAAAGACTATTCCAATCTGGTTTATGTTGGTCTCATCTTCATTCTTTTCCTGAAAGTTGCTTTCGACAAGCTTACGAAATATATGACAAAAGTCCTAGTGTTTGGCTTGTTTGGCTGGGCTTTCGGTCTGCTTGTTGTCCCATATATTGTTGGGTTAATCGGTGGAGTACCTGTTCACGCAGAACATATCGCTGTCGGTCCTCAATACACTACTTTCACACTGATGGGTGCGAAACTCACCAACACATTCTTTGCTGTAATCATATCAAGTGTTATTTTTGCCGCAATAATAATCATTCTTGGATTGGGACTAAGGAAAAAAGGTTCAACCCTGGCTTTGTTGGCTGAAATGCTCGTTGGATCTGTCAAAGGATTAACAAGTATGATTCTTGGTCATGACGGTGAGAAATACGAGGTTATCGTTGGTACCCTGTTTGGTTTTGTCGTTATATCAAACCTACTTGGCATCGTTTCAAGTCTGACCGCTCCGTTCTATGCCCATGTCAACGCCAAGATGCTGATAGCTCCAACAACTGACCTCTCGGTAACCCTGGCGCTGGCTTTGACCGCCGTTTCCTACTTCCACTTCCAGTGGATCAAGGTCAAAGGCATTGGAAATTATTTCAAGCATTACCTCAGACCAACACCAATCATGCTGCCAATCAACATCCTCGAAGAGATCAGCAAACCGATATCGCTTGCCGTCCGTCTTTTTGGAAACCTGACAGGCGAGCATATTGTTCTTGAAGTCATCACATCGCTTGTTGCATTTGCGGTTCCATGCATCATCCTATTACTGGGGATGTTCACTGGATTTGTTCAGGCATTGGTATTCACAATGCTGTTTATGGTTTATCTGCAACCGGCTGTCTCAGCCAAAGGAGGACATTAATGGAGTCATCAGCTTTAATTTTGATTGGAAAAATGTTTGCATCAGCCCTTGGAATTTCCATTGCAGCATTTGGTGGTGCTCTTGGACAGGGAAAAGCAGCAGCATCTGCTGTTGACGCAATCGCCAGGCAACCAGAAGCTGGCGACAGAATTTTCACCACGCTTATTCTTTCACTTGCCCTTATCGAGTCGCTTGTAATCTACGCTCTTGCTGTGGCACTCGTCATTCTGTTCGTTCTTTAGTGTCAGGGTGAGACATGAATATCGCTTTTATTCTGCTTAATGCAGGAGAGGCAGCTGCAAAAGCTGTAGAACAAACTGGACCGGGACTCCTTGGAGTTGATTGGAAAACAATGGTTATTGTCTTTGTCAACCTCTTGGTTCTTGTCCTTTTGTTCAGATCCTTCCTTTATAAGCCGGTTCAGAAGATGCTTGAAGAAAGAAAAAATGCCGCATCCAAAGAAATGGACGAGGCAAAAACTCTTCAGGCCGAATCTCAGAAAAAACTTTCCGAAGCAGATACTGTCATAGCCGATGCCAGAGAACAGGCAAAGAAGATTCATTCCGACAGCATCGTTTCTGCAGAGTCAATGAAGGATGAGATTGTAAACAAGGCTCGTGAAGAAGCAAAATCCATCATCAAATCCGCTGAAGACGAAGCCAAGGGCGAGCGAGAAATCTCAGATGAAGTCATCAAGGAAAGAAGCAAGAAAATCCTTGCCCAGATTTCTAAATCCGTTGCTTCGGAAATTTTCTCAGCTGGCAACAATGTATTCTCATACACAAAAAGCGTTGTTGACACTTTGCCAGACCAGATTGCCTGCGATCTTAGCGGCAATAAGGGCAAACTTTGCGATTTCCTCAAATCTGTAAAATCAGTCAACAAAGTGATGATAACATCGGCCATGGAACTTCCGGAAGATATGAAAGCGAAGATAAAAGATTTTATTGCTTCTGCGGCAAGCGGTAAGCCGACATATTCCTTTGCGGTAGACCCAACAATCATTTCCGGACTCAAGCTGTCATTTGATGACACCATTTTTGACACCTCTGTTGCCAAGATAATTGAATCAACAGTCAAGTCGATGAGGTGATGTCATGGCTGAAACCCTTGACAGAATATTCAATGATTGGTTAGGGCAGTTAGTCCAGACCAAGTTTGAAGCTCAAATCGAGAACGCTGGTTCAGTCTATATGGTTGGCGACGGTGTCGCAACTGTTTCTGGACTGTCCGATGCTTTCATTGGTGAAATCCTCAGTTTCCAAGGCGGCATAGAAGGATTCGTCCTGTCACTATCGCCAGAGTCAGTCGGCGTCGTTCTTCTTGGCGATGACAAACTGGTAAAGGAAGGCGATAAAGTAACGAGAACCGGTCGTGTTCTTTCTGTTCCGTTCTCGCACCAGCTTCTGGGTCGCGTCATTGATCCTCTTGGTATACCCATCGACGGAAAACCAGCTCCTGCAACACTCAAACACATTCCACTCGAACAAAAGGCTCCATCGGTCATCGATAGGGAACCGGTTCATGAGTCGATGCAGACAGGTTTAAAGTGCATTGATGCATTGTTTCCGATTGGTCGCGGTCAGCGCGAGCTGATTATTGGTGACAGACAAACCGGCAAAACAGCTATTGCCATCGACGCCATCCTCAACCAAAAAGACCAGAACATGATCTGTATCTATGTGGGTATTGCGCAAAAATCGTCAACACTTGCAGGTATAATCAAAACGTTGCGTGAAGCTGGAGCAATGGATTACTCCATTGTTGTTGGCTCTCTTGCTGACCAGTCTCCGGCTGTCAGATACATTGCTCCTTATGTGGGCTGCTCGATTGCTGAAGAGTTCATGAAAGCTGGCAAGCACGTTCTCATCATCTACGATGATCTGAGCAAACACGCTGACGCATATCGTGAACTGGCATTGCTTTTGAAGCGTCCCCCAGGACGTGAAGCCTATCCTGGCGACATTTTCTATCTCCACTCGAGACTGCTCGAAAGAGCTGCAAAACTCCACAAGGATCTAGGTGGTGGTTCGGTTACGGCTTTGCCGATCATTGAGACGCAGGCAGGCGATATTTCACAGTATATTCCAACAAACCTTATTTCAATCACCGATGGACAGATCCACCTTGAAAAGGAATTGTTCCATGAAGGCATCAGGCCTGCAGTAAACGTAGGTCTCTCGGTTTCACGTGTTGGTGGTGCAGCTCAGATACCAACCATGAAAAAAGTTGGCGGAACGCTCAAGCTTGACCTTTCCCAGTACAATGACCTCAAAGCGTTTGCCCAGTTTGGTGCTGAGCTTGACCCTGTAACCCAGAAGAAACTCAGCAGAGGCGAACGTTTGGTTGAGCTTCTAAAACAACCGCAATATTCACCACTTCATGTTGGTCAACAAGTTATGGTTCTGATGGCGTATTCATTTGGCGCTTTCGACGACCTTCCAAAGGACAAAGT
The DNA here is from genome assembly GCA_017999835.1 of Caldisericia bacterium. Classification (GTDB taxonomy): domain Bacteria; phylum Caldisericota; class Caldisericia; order JAAYUI01; family JAAYUI01; genus JAGNLA01. The sequence continues at coordinate 149,287 of JAGNLA010000001.1, read as the reverse complement.
CCGCGATTTGGAACGCTTCCTTATTGATGAAGTAAGAAAGTCAAACCACGCAGTCATCACGGAATTGTCTGTAGCAACAAAACTGACTGACAGCATCAAGGAAGAAGTGGCTGGAATTGTCGATAAAGTTGTGAAGGATTACAGGAGTCTGTAGTGGCAACGCTTAGAGCTTTACGAAGAAGGATTTCCTCGGTCAAATCGGTTTCTCACATAACCAGGTCGATGGAAATGCTTTCTGTCGTGAAAATCTACCATTTAAGGAAACAGGTTGAGGAATCGGTGCCTTATGTTGAGAAACTCCGTGAGCTGCTGCTTTCGATCTCAGCTCATATCTCAGCAGATATAACCGTTTCACCGCTGTTTGAATCCAGACCTGTAGACAAATCCTTATTGATCATTCTGACTTCCGACAGAGGTTTTTGTGGTGCATTCAATTCAAACGTCACGTCCTTGTCGCATAACTTTGTTAACGGCAGGAATGTTGTGCTTGGAACTACCTCCAGAAAGACAGCAAAACACCTGAAAAAGGATGGCTACGAGTTTGTCATCGAGGAACCTGGATTGCTGGATCATGTGACCTTTACCCACGCACAGAAAATCTCTGATGTCATAAAGAAGATGTACATTACAAATCAGGTTCAATCAGTCAATTTTGCCTATATGGAGTTTCAGTCGGTTCTTAAGCAGGAAAGCGTTATCAGAGAGATGCTTCCTCTGGTCCCGATAACAAAAGGCGAAAAAAAGTCTCTTGAATCCTTTATTTTTAAACCTGAGCCAAGAGAGATTCTTGACGGCTTGATGAGCAACTACGTTGATTTGTTTGTTTACAAAGTTCTGCTGGAGGCAGCAGCCTCGGAGCAGGCAATGAGAAGAATGAGCATGCACAGGGCAACCGAAAACGCACAGGAGCTTGGTCAAAAGCTTTGGATTAAATACCAGAGAACACGCCAGGCAGCTATCACCAAAGAACTCACAGAAATCACGTCCGGTGCAAATGCCATCAAGGAGAGATAAATGAGCCAGGGAAGACTAATAAAAGTTGAAGGTCCGGTTATCGACTTCAGGTTTGACCAGGGACAGCTTCCTGACCTGACAAGCGCAGTTGAAGTTACCGATTCGGCGCTTCCGGAAAAGCTTGTTTGTGAAGTTGCGCAAATTCTCAATGAAAACGATGTCAGGTGCATCGCTCTTGGTCCAACCGAGCTTCTCAGACGCGGTATGGTTTGTGTCGATACCGGTAAGCCAATCACGGTTCCAGTTGGGGAAGGCGTTCTTGGCAGGGTTTTCAACGTTTTCGGCCAGCCGATCGACCGCAAGGGTGATGTAGCGGCTGCAGAATACAGACCAATTTTCCACGAACCGCCACAGTTTTCAAAAATTGAGCCTGTTGAGCAGGTTTTTGAAACCGGTATCAAGGTCATCGATTTGCTTGCCCCATTCCCAAAAGGTGGAAAAATCGGTTTGTTTGGTGGCGCCGGCGTAGGCAAGACCGTTCTTCTGATGGAACTCATCAGAAACGTTGCCTACGAACATGAAGGTGTTTCGATCTTTGCCGGTGTAGGTGAACGAACCCGTGAAGGCAATGAACTGATTCTCGACATGGTCGGCTCAGGCGTCATCAAATCAACAGCCATGGTCTTTGGTCAGATGAACGAACCGCCAGGCGTGAGAATGAGGGTACCGTTCACGGCTCTTACGATGTGCGAATATTTCAGAGACGATAAAGGTCAAGACGTGCTTTTGTTTGTTGACAACGTTTTCAGATACGTTCAGGCTGGTTCTGAGGTCTCTGCTCTTCTGGGCAGAATTCCTTCGGCTGTAGGTTATCAGTCGACACTTTCAACCGAAGTCGGTGAACTCGAAGAGCGCATTCTTTCTACAAAGAAAGGCTCAATCACATCTGTCCAGGCAGTCTTTGTCCCTGCTGACGACTATACTGACCCTGCTCCAGCCAACATTTTCACCCACCTTGACGCAACAATCACTCTTGACCGTGCATTGGTAGAACTTGGCATTTACCCAGCAGCCAACCCGCTAACTTCGAGCTCAAAAATGCTTGACCCAAGGATTGTTGGTACAGACCACTATGAAGTGGCAATGGAAGTCAAGAGAGTCCTTCAGCACTACGAAAACCTCAAAGACATCATCGCCATTCTTGGTATGTCGGAACTTTCAGAAGAAGACAGACTTCTCGTCTATCGTGCCAGAAAAGTCCAGAAATTCCTCAGCCAACCGATGCACGTTGCCGAGTCTTACACTGGACTCAAAGGCGCATCGGTGCCTCTAAAAGACACTATCGCTTCGTTCAAGGAAGTTATCTCCGGAAACTGCGATGACATGCCTGAAGACGCATTCTACATGGTTGGCAATCTCGAAGAAGCAAAGGCAAAAGCAGCAAGACTGAAAGCAGAAGAAGAAAAAGCTGCTGCAGCCAAGGTCAAGAAGGGCGAATACGTCTGATGCTTGAAGTGACCATCATCACACCAGAGTCAAAACAAAACTCATTCACAACAAACTCGCTGATGGTTCCGCTTGAAGATGGCTACTGGGGCATCCTCCCCGGTCATGCCAACATGGTGGCAAGCCTTGGCAAAGGAAAGATTTCTGCCAAAGAAAATAACGGCGACATTGTTTTTGTCATCAACAAAGGTTGGATAGAAGTGTTCCATGACAAAATCATCATCATCACTCCGGAGTTTGAGAAGGTGACAGAAAATCGTTAACCCTGACGAACTGGCAAAGATACTAATTGCATCAGAAACCCTGTCCGACATTCCAAGGACAGGGTATTTGCTTTATGGGGTGTCCGACCCAGAGAAAGTTTCATCTCATTGCTACCAGGTGGCTGTTTTTGTAATGTTCCTTGGGAACTATGTTGACGGTCTGGATGTTGGCAAGGCGATGAAAATGGCGTTGGTTCATGATTTGCCCGAAGCCCTCACAACTGACCTCCCCTGGATTGCCAAGAAATTTATCGACAAGGATCTGGCTGAAGCCAAAGCTTCCGATGAACTCTTCAGGGAATTCCCGGAATTTAGAATGCTTGCTCAGGAATATTTTGACAACCAATCACTTGAAGCCAGATTTGTGCATGATTGCGACAGGCTTCAGCTGATGACTAGGGTTAATCGTTACAAACGGTTCAATCGTGGAGACATGGAGAAGTTCTTAATCGGTGATACTGGGCTCAAGTTTGACATCTGCCGTCAGGTGCTGGATTCATTTGCAAAGCTTGACGGAAACACTTTCATAAAATAGAATAATAACCGTGTTTTCATTGGTTGAGAGCGTGACTTTGGAGGGATTGAGGGCGCTTCCATTGATTGTGGAAGTGGATATTGCCGGCAACGCGTTGCCTTCATTTACAATTGTTGGTTTGCCTGATGCTGCAGTAAACGAGGCTAAGGAACGTGTCCGAGCAGCCATAAAAAACAGTGATTTTGCTTTCCCTATCAGAAGAATAACCGTCAATCTAGCGCCAGCTGACGTCAAAAAAGAAGGCTCAGGTTTTGATTTGCCGATTGCCGTGAGCATGCTGGCAGCCACAGAACAACTTCCGGTCGAATCCTTGAGAGACAAGGTCATCCTTGGTGAATTAGCGCTAGATGGCAAAATTCGTGGAGTCCCCGGTGTTCTTCCAATTGCCATCGCCCTTTCAGGTTCAGGAAAACAGCTGATTGTTCCAAAAGACAATCTGGCCGAGGCTTCGATTTTCAATGTTGAAGTTGTCGGAGTTGAGAATCTAAGGCAACTGAGAAACCATTTGACAGGTGAAGAACCGATTAAACCAGTGTTTGGCCAGAGACCAGACATTGAATCGAAGCTGGCTTCATATCCGGTTGACATGGTTGACATAAAAGGTCACATCCAGGCAAAAAGGGCAATGGAGATCGCCGCTTGCGGAGGTCATAACGTTTTGATGGTTGGACCTCCAGGTTCTGGCAAAACCATGCTTGCCAAAAGACTGCCAACGATAATGCCTTCACTTACATTTGAGGAAGCAGTTGAAATTAGCCAGATCTATTCAATCTCTGGCTTGCTCTCTTCTAGTGAAGGACTTATCACGAACAGACCTTTCAGGTCACCTCACCACACAGCTTCACCTGCTTCAATAATTGGTGGTGGAACCTCTCCAAAGCCAGGTGAGATAAGCCTCGCCCATGGTGGGGTGCTTTTCCTGGATGAGCTGCCTGAGTTTCAACGAGGTGTGCTTGAGGTTTTGAGGCAACCTATCGAAGATTCTGAGGTTACCATTTCAAGAGTCAGATCAACCATCACCTACCCATCGCGTTTTTTGCTTGTTGGTTCGATGAATCCTTGTCCTTGCGGTTATTATGGCGACAGGATAAAACCCTGCACATGTGGACAGGCCAACATCCGCAGGTATCAATCCAAGATTTCTGGACCGTTGCTTGACAGGTTTGATATTCATTTATCTATCTCAAGGTTGACGCCTGACGAGTTGGCATACGCAAAAACAGGTGAATCCAGCAAAACGATCAGGGATAGGGTGGTTGCAGGAAGAAATGTTCAAACAGCAAGATACGTTAAGGCAGGTATTTTTAACAATTCTCAGCTTTCAACCAAACAAATAAAAGAATTCTGCCAGCTTGGTCAGGAAGAGAGAGCGTTTCTCAAGTTAGCCTCAGAGAGGCTTTCGCTGACAGCGCGAGGTTATGACAGAGTGCTTAGGGTTTCAAGAACAATAGCTGACCTTGATGGTTCCGAGTCAATATTGACTCCTCACATAGCAGAAGCTGTACAATACAGGGAAGGATTGTTGATTTGAAAATAGTTTTCTTTGGTTCAGGCAGTTTTGCTCTGCCGATACTTGCACATCTCCATAAAATGTTGGATATTGCGCTGGTTGTTACAAGACCTGACAGCGCCCGCGATCGGGGCAAGAAGGTAAAAAGATCGCTTGTTGCACAGTTTTGTGATGATAACGCGATAAAGGTAATCCAACCTGAGACAGTGAATTCGTCTGAAGCGGTTGAAGAAATTAAGTCCTCTGGCTGTGATATGGCGGTTCTTGCGTCCTACTCAGAGATTCTTTCTCCCGAAGTGGTGGGCTGTTTTAAAAAAGGCATTGTAAATGTGCATCCGTCGCTTCTTCCGTTATATCGCGGAGCAGAGCCGATCCGTTGGCCAATTCGAAGAGGCGAAACCGAGACCGGTTCGACAATGATGCTCGTTTCTTCAGGGTTGGACAGAGGAAATATAATTAGCCAGAAAAAAATGCCAATCGAACCAAACGACAGCTACGGCTCACTAACCTCAAAGCTTGTTGAACTTTCAAACTCAATGTTGACTGACGCATTGAAAGAAGTGGAAAAAGGATATCTAGGGCAGCAACAATCCCAGGAAAAAACGTTCTATGCAAGGAAAATGAAACCTACCGATGAAATAGTTGACTTTTCAAACGATGCAGAAAAGGTAAGCTGCCACATCAGATCGATGGATCCTGAGCCAGGTGTCTACTGTCTTCTTGGTGGAAAGCGTTTTAAGTTGTTCAAGGCATCTGTTGTCGAAGGCGATGGAAAACCAGGTGAAATCCTAGAAACAGGGAAAACAATTGTGGTTGCTTGTGGTCATGGGGCTGTTGAAGTTGGAGAGGTTCAGATGGAAGGATCAAAGCGCATGGAAGCCAAGGTTTTTCTTCAATCAGGCAAAATAAAGGTTGGAGATTTTCTAAATTGTGTTGACTTGCTTGGACTAAAAAAGTAGAATTGCATAAAATGAAATACGGTATTTTCTCAGATATACACGCTAACACCGAAGCGTTTGATGTAGTTTTGAAGGCTTTGGAACAAAATGGCGTCGATGAATTGATATGCTGCGGTGACATTGTCGGTTACAACGCAAGCCCGGATGAGTGTGTTACAACGATCATTAACCTTGGTGTCAGAGCTGTCATGGGAAACCACGATAAAGCCTTGATTGACCCAGCCGAAGAGAGACTTTTCAACCAATATGGTCTTGCAGCCATCAGATGGCAAAGAAGCCAGGTTACACCAAGTCACCAGAATTACCTCAGTCAGTTACCTTTAAGATTGAAAATTACCGGTCAATCGACTCAGGAGACCTTTCAGGTTGCTCATGGTTCTTTGGATACCCAAGCACCGTTTGAATACATCTCATCGCCAATGGAAGCGCTTCGAATGACAGAGATAATGAGTACTGATCTTTGTTTTATAGGGCATTCACACATTGCCGGAATTTTTTCTGTAGACAGCGATGGAGACGTAGAATACTACAGAGCTTCCTACGGTATCGAAATGGTGCTGGAACCAGCAAAAAAATATATCGTAAATGTTGGATCAGTTGGTCAACCTAGGGATAGAAATCCTCAAGCATCATTCTGCATTTATGATACTTCATCCAGGAAGATTTCCGTTCACAGAGTCGATTATAATATTGAATCAACGATAACAAAAGTTACCAAAGCCGGTTTACCGCTTTTCCTTGCAGACAGGTTAAGAATTGGCTGGTAACCTATTGACTTATTGTCAATCTCTCCTATAATATCCTGCGCTATGAAACGTTTTTTAGTTGCTTTTAGTACTATCCCGCTTGCAGTTTGTATCATGATGACAGGTTCTTCGTCTGATGCGGCAAGCCAATATAGGAATATTCAAATGACCATCAACCAAAAAACCGCCTATGTTGATGGTAAGTCGGTTGAACTTGACACTCCACCGACAATCATAAACAACAAAACCGTCGTTCCTCTTCGTTTCATTCAGGAAAACGCCATGCAGTCATGCTCGAAAATCCTGTGGGATCCGGAAGACAAAAAGATAACAATGCAGATTCCTGCAGACTATCTCGATTGCGATACTCTATTGAATCTTCAGAAAGAACTTGATTCTTTGAAGAGCGAAAACGATAAACTCAAAGACGAAAACGAAAGACTTAAAAAAGGTATCACTACCCCAGAAGATGTTGTCCCGCCAATCACCTATGGCCCGAAAAATGGCATTAAGTTCACTCTAAAATCCGTTGTCAAAGAAAAAGGGGCAATAAGGATAGACGTGATTGTTGAGAATATTTCAAACAATTGGTGTCGCTTCCCGGCTTCAAGAGCAAAAATGACCTATAATAGCACCGAGCATCTGGCCTCGAGCTATGATTCTGTTTTTGTTGAAAAAATCAGCGCAGGTCAACGTGTCGCAGGATACATAAGATTCCCTGAAATAACCACCACAGGAACGGCAAAATTCACTTTTGTCATGTGGCCTCAGGATTGGTTAAAGAACTTCGATTTCAATATCAACGTAGACCTTGAGCAGGCCATACCAGCTTCAAAGCGTTAACCAGATCACTAATCTGGATCACTTCTATCCCATCAATTAACGGACAATCTTGTTTTGGGCTAATAACCGTTTTTATCCCCAAACTCGACAACTCTTTCAGTCTTGAAGAAATCTGAGCTACAGGCCTTATTTCCCCTGTAAGACCAACCTCGCCTGCAAAAGCGGTTCCAATCGGTATAGGTTTGTTTAAGAATGAGGATGTTATGGCCATTGAAACGGCCAAATCCAGCGCAGGCTCTTCGGTGCTCATTCCGCCAACGAGATTGACATAGACATCCATTTTGCCTATTGGCATATTCAGCCTTTTTTCAAGCACAGCAAGCAGCATAAGTGTTCGATTCAAACTGCAGCCTGTAACGACCCTTCGTGGAGCCGGAAAATATGTAGGGGCTACAAGTGCCTGAACTTCAAGTGCAAAAGGACGGTTACCCATGGAAACGGCTGTCACTGCCACGCCAGGAACCGATTCCTTGGAAAAGAGTGATGCACGACTTGCCGAAACAAACCCCTTCTCTGTCATTTCCAGTAAGCCTACTTCATCGGTTGCGCCGTACCTGTTTTTTACGCAGTGCATGATTCGAAGCGTCGAATATCTTTCACCTTCAATGTAGCAAACAACGTCGACGAGGTGCTCAAGTGTTTTTGGGCCAGCAATCGACCCTTCTTTGGTCACATGGCCGATGATGAACACTGTAATGTTGTTTGACTTGGCAAATTCCACGAGCAGCCTTGTCGTCTCACGCAGGTTTGAAGGGCTGCCGGTCATGCCTTTTGAATCGGTTATGGTCTGAATTGAATCTATGAATAACGCTGACGGTTTTCTGCTTCTTGCCTCCTCGAGAACCAAACCCAAATCTGTTTCAAAAGCAAGAAGAATCCTGTTTCCATTGGCACCAATACGGTTAGCCCTCATGGACACCTGCATCTGTGATTCTTCGCCAGAACAGTACATTGCATCAAGATTGTTTGAGCTGTAGGCATTGGCGATTGCAAGCATCAACGTTGATTTTCCTACGCCTGGCTCGCCACCGATTAGCACGACCGAACCTTTTACTACTCCACCTCCAAGCACTCTATCAATTTCTTCAATGCCAGAAACAAACCTTTCCATCGTACCGGTGTTGATGCTTTCTATTGATATGGTTCTTGACTCTCTCTCAAGCTCCTGTTGGTTGACCTGCTCCTGGAAGGTGTTCCATTCGCCGCATTCAGGGCACTTACCCATGGGTTTTACAGAGGTGTAACCGCAATTGATACATTCGAAAATTGTGTTTTTCTTTGCCATGGGATAGTTGTATCAAACATTCTATTGACAGGCAAACCCTCTGATTTAAACTGGAGATGCCAGCAAAAGGGAATCCGGTAGAATCCGGAGCGGTCCCGCCACTGTAGACAGACAAGATCAGTTCAAAACCACTGGGTTTTTCTGGGAAGGCTTTGAGCGCACCAGGTCTGTCAAGCCAGGAGACCTTGGCTGGACAAGAAAATATCCCGAGGAGGATGAAATGAAGAGAACTCTTCTATTGGTTTTGGCTGCAGTCATGCTTGCTGTCGGTTGTGGTCAACAAACTTCTGGTCCATCAGACATTACAATCAACGACGATCTGGGTCATCAAATCAAAGTTGGTTATAGCCCTCAAAGAATCATATCTTTGACCCCCAATACCACCGAAATACTCTGCTTTCTTGGCTTGGAGGGCAGACTTATCGGGCGTTCAAATTACTGCAACTATCCACCCGAAGTAGAAAAGGTTCCAAGTATTGGTGATGTCACAACTTTTTCCATCGAAAAAATTGTTGCCATGAGACCAGATCTGGTTGTTGCAAACAGGATGATTTCTCTCGAGTTTGTTGAAAAGCTTCAATCAATGGGGCTCAATGTAGCCGCATTTGACCCAAATACCGTTGATGGAATAATCGATACAATCAAAAGGATTGCTCTCATATGTGGTGTGCCCGATAAAACAGAATCTTTAAACGCTGATTTGGAGACCTACAAAAGGACTGAATCCACCGGCAAGATTGTTTATATAGAAATATGGAATAGTCCTCCAACGACGTTTGGCAAAGACACATTTGGCTCAGATGTGATAAAATGGGTAGGTGGAACAAATCTTGGTGACAGCCTGGAAGGTGCTTACCCAACAACAACAGATGAAGCGCTTATCAAGCTGAATCCTGATGTTGTCGTTATCCCAACAAAAAGTAGTACAGCAGTTGAAGAATTTAAGTCCAGAAAAGGGTTTGACATTCTAAAAGCCGTAAAAGACAATAAAATATTTGCTATCGATGAAGACATTATGAGCCGTCCTGGTCCACGAATAATCGATGCAATAAAGCAACTGGATAACGAAATCAACCGTTGAAAGACAACAAAATACCGTTATTTCTTGGTTTACTGGGTCTGTTGTTTGCCGCAGCCTTGGTCTTTGGCTCTTCTGGTGTTGGCCCGGTAGACGTTTTCAAGTGGATTTTTACGGGCGAAAACTCGGATGTTGTGGGCAGAATTGTCATTGGGTTGCGGTTACCCCAGGACGTGATTGCCTGTCTGACTGGCGCAGCGTTGGGGCTTGCCGGATATCTGTCACAAACGCTGTTTAGAAATGACCTTGCCGATCCGTACGTGGCCGGCATTGCCTCAGGGGCGATGTTTGGTGTGAACCTGACTTTGCTGACAGGCGCAACACTGAGCATTCTTGGAGTTTCCTCCTTGTCTGTGGCAGCTTTCCTTGGTGCATGGGCAAGCACGATCGTTATCTGGGCAATCTCAGGAAGAGTAGGCGGATCTGGTGCAAAGCTGGTTCTTGCCGGTATTGCTCTCTCATTTGTGCTGTCCGGTTTCAATTACCTCATCGTTATGGTTGGCAGAGATATTCTAAACAAATCTACGTTTTGGAGCTGGAACGGCATCAAGACTGCCAACTGGACAGGCGCCACTGTTTTGCTTGTTTCTATTCTTGTTGTGCTCCCGTTTCTCCCATATCTGAAAAGAAAAATGGACATTTACCTGCTCGGAGACGAGGCATCGATCTATCTGGGCATCAATCCCAAAAAACTTAGGATAGTGATGTTTCTCCTAGTTGCTGTGCTGACTGGTTCAGCGGTTGCAACCGCTGGAATTATTGGCTTTGTCGGTCTCATTATTCCTCATTTTTGCAGGAAAATGTTTGGTTCAAACTCCAAAAACATGATTCCAGCCTCGATGATAGCCGGTGCTATTGTTTTGCTCCTAACAGATTTGATTGGAAGAGTGATTGTTCCATACCAGGAGATTCCAGCTCAGGTCATCATGAGCCTTGTTGGTGGAGGTTTCTTCATCTACCTGCTTGCACGGAGAGTCACTGATGCTTGAAGTAAGAAATCTTAGTGCAGGGTACGGCAAAGATGGGGTGTTGCATGATGTCAGTTTTGCTGTCGATGATGGCTTGCTTGTTGGAGTACTTGGTCCCAATGGTTCAGGGAAATCCACGCTTATCAGGTCTTTTTTCAGGATATCGACTGTCAGGTCAGGACAAATCCTTCTTGACGGCAAGGATTTGCTCAAGATGAATGCCGATGATGTGTCTAGCCTGGTTGCTGTCCAAAAAACCACAAAACCCTCTGGAATATGGTTCAGTATAAAAGATTTTGTTGGTCTTGGATTGTTGCAACCTAATCCCGAACTTCTCGAAAAAACCATTGATGACTTTAACCTGACAGAGATCCAGAACAAACCAGTCTCCGAGGTGTCAGACGGACAGTATCAGAGAGCGACTCTGGCTCAGGCTGCAATAAAAAAACCAAGACTTTACCTCCTCGATGAGCCAACTTCTCACCTTGACCTTGCCTACAAGCACAAGATGCTCATAGACATAAAATCCAGACTGACAGATGGTTCGATGGCTCTAGCGATTATCCATGATATTGATATCGCCAGGCATTATTGTGACAGGGTGATCTTGATAAATGAAGGTAGTGTTTTGCGATCAGGCAGCGTTGAGCTACTTGATGAAAAACCGCTTGTCAAAAAGCTGTTCGGGCTTGATTTCCTGGACAAAATAAAATAACATTCCATTTGCCTTCGGGGTTGGGTGAAATTCCCAATCGGCGGTAAAGCCCGCGAGCAGACATGAGTCTGCAGATCCTGTGCAATTCAGGGGCCGACGGTTAAAGTCCGGATGGAAGAAGGTTGTCCTTCCGCATATTTTTGCACCCGAAAGGCGGAAAGGAATATTATGACGAAAACGACGAAGAATTTGGTTACGATTGCGATGTTGATGGCTTTTGCTTTTGTTGGTTATGTGCTGCAAGTCGTATCTCCTTTTAGCCCTTGGCTGAAATTCGATTTTTCCGAATTTTTCTGCATTCTCGGAGGAATGTTGTTTGGCCCGCTTGTAGGTTTGTTAATTACTGGCGTCAAGGTTTTGCTCCACTTTTTGTTTGTAGAGCCAGAACCAATTGGTCACGCAATGAACTTTATTGCAGTCGGAACAATGGTCGTAGTGGTTTCAATGATTTTCAGGCAATTCAAGGACAGCCCGAAAAAATGGCTTTGGCTTATGATTGCAATCATTTGTGGAGTTGTAGCAAGAGCATTGATCATGGTTCCTTCAAACTTTATTGCCATGAAATTCTGGTGGTCAAGCTTTTTCCCGGATGCCCAGGCGTCAATGTTGTTTGTCTATGCCAGCTCAATCCCGTTTAATATCACCCAGGGGGTTGTCTCCGGGGTGATAACCGGGCCACTGTACGAAGCCTACGAAAGATGGTTGAATAACAATTGATTACTCTTGGAATCGAAGAAGAAGTTTTTGTCACTGAACCGCTGTTGCCTACGACACGATCATTGTACTATTTGTCAAAGCTGTTGTGGAGAAATCCGAGACGCAACTTCAGACTGACAGCATCAAACTTTGCCCGTGGCAAGGATTTGAAGTACGGCATGATGAGCGCGGTTGAGATTGCAACAGACATATGCCACAGCCCGGAACACGCGGTTTCAGATCTACGAAGACTAAGGCAAGAACTGCTTTCAGTGGTTGAAGGCTATGTGGTTGCCTGTGGACACCTTCTTCAAATCGACACCCCAACCAACGTTGCTGCGCTGCAGGTTCATGTCGGTGGTATGGATGACATTGAAAAAGCCTATGACAACCTGGCTCATTTCATGCCGCTGCTCATGCTGTTGTGTGCAAACTCTCCAATGAGAAACCTTGAGCGTTGGGGACAATCTTACAGGTGTGCTGTCGGCTATGCGACCGGTGCTCTGACAGGTGACCGAAAACTTCGATTCCAGGATATTATCATCAGCAAACGCTTGGGCACGATCGAACTACGTGCCCTCGATCCGGTGCCATGCACAAGCAGAATAAGATTCCTACTCGATTGTGTTGTTGCCATCTGCAATTTGAAAAACAGATTTCCGCTTGACCTTCCAAACTACGCCAGGATCAGGGCTAACGTTATCAAAAATGGCCTCGACGATGACACAGAGGCCCTCTGGAAAGAACTCTCAAATATGACCGATTTGCCGCATGAACTGTTCACAATCACCCAATCGGACGCAACATGGAACATCTATCAAAAAAAAGGCCTTCTAGGAGCCTACAGGCACATGGACAAACTCTACCGAGGATGCGATTACGAACTTCCAAAGCATTCAGCTTTTGTAAATAAATTTCTACAACCTGCAGCGGGTTTCCTTGGATACTACGCTCCAAAATTTCCATACATCACATACAAATGGCTGAAGGAGAAATAGATGATTGAAGCAATAATCGGCAAGATTATTGGCAGTCTTGGCGGGCTACTGGGTGTTGTTGTAACGGTCATAATCCAGTTTGTCATCTGGTTTTTCGGGACTTTCATTCTTGGTGGTATCGTTTGGCTCATCTATGCCCTCACAAACAAGAGGAGGAAAGCTTGATATTTATCTGGATAGGTCTTGGTTGTCTTGGTTTTGCTGGGTTAGTGTGGTTCTATTTCCACTGGAAAAGGAACATTTTCTTCTTTAGAGATCCCAAAAGAGTGGCTCCTGGTGACCCAAACTTGATAATCGCTCCGTGTGATGGCAGAGTAATGTACGTCAAGGAAGTCAAAGGTGGCGAGGTTTTTGCCGACAAACTTGGCAAAAGAATTCACGTCACAGAGATCTCAAAGGATGACGCTCCAACAGAAGGCATCCTGATTGGGATATACATGTCGCCTTTCGATGTTCATTTCAATTATGCACCGATGTCAGGCAAGGTTTCAAAAATCTCCTACTTCAATGCAAAGCTCAACCTGCCGATGGTTGACATGTGGGAATACATCCAGTTCTGCTGGCTGCGCAGGGCAGTGAACATGCTAGGCGCTAAATACCAGCTCGAGAATGAGAGGAACACAATTTTTATCGAAAATGACAGATGCAAAATTGCAATGGTCGAGATTGCCGACATTGTTGTAAACAAGATCGATTGTTTTGTAAAACAGGGAGACAGCATTACCCAGGGACAGAAAGTCAGCTTCATCAAACGCGGTTCGCAAGTCGACCTGTTCCTTTGGGGCAATGATTTTGAAGTGCTCGTAAAGCCAGGAGGCCATACAACAGGTGGAGTGATGCCCGTAGCAAGAATCAAATAACGTTCAAGGAAAAAACAAAAAGCCGGACTCTGATTAGTCCGGCTTTTTTATGTATTCTATGCTTTTATGGTTTAGCTGTTTTTCGTTTTGTTCTGTTGTTGGTTAGCGTTGTTGTTGCTTCCGCCTCCGTGGAATGGCTGTTGAGGTTTCTTCTTTTTTTTGTTTGCGGCTGCGCGTTGTGCCGCTTCCTGCGCTTCTTTGGCTCTCTTGGCTCTCTGCTGGGACATCAATTCTTCGGAACCTTCGCATGGGATCCAGTTCCCTTCATAGTTTCTCTTGATATCGCTTTGCGGGACATTGATGACAGTACGGTCTGGGAGTGTTATCGTGACCATTCTCGTAAATGGGTTGATGTTTTGTACCTTGACCGTGTCTTCTTTATAGAGAACAGTTTCGTTGTCCTCTGGGAGGTCTTTGGTCAATTCTTTGTAGGTTTCAACCTCATACTTGAGACAACACATGAGTTTGCCGCACATGCCTGTTATTTTCTGGGGGTTGATATCCAATCTCTGGATTTTAGCGTCTTTGACCGTTACAGACTCGCGGGAGTTAAAGAAAGTTGCGCAACAGTATTCTCGGTTGCATGGGCCAATACCGCCAAAAAGCCTCGTTTCGTCTCTTTGACCAATCTGCCAAAGTTCAACCCTGGCGTGGACTTTTTTGGCCAGCTCCCTGACCAATTCGCGGAAATCGATCCTGCCTTCGGCCATAAAGTACAAAGTGACAGTCTTTTTATCTAGGCTGTATGAACAGACTAGAAACTGCATTTGGAGGCTCAGTTTTTTGGCCAATCCCTGTGCTTCATTGAGCGTTTCCTTGGCCATTACTTCATTCTCTTCGCTAATTTTAAAATCCTCTTCTGTGGCCATTCTTACGATTGTGCCCATCTTTTCTGTGTCTGTGGGCATTTTTGGACAAAACGTAACATGGCCGAGGTTAATGCCTTTTTCGGTTGACGCAATAACCGCATCGCCTTGTCTGAGTATGAGTTCGCCTTTCTTGAAAAAGGCCGGTTTGTTGTTGCCTTTGAACCTGATTGCAACTATTTTTGAATTGAAAGCAGTTTCATTTGCAACAGCTGTTGCTTCTTGATTTGTATCTTCCATAATCTTTCCACTTCATTCAATGATGTTTCAATTTGATTAAGCCTCAAATCATTGAGTTTTGCTAGATTTGTTATTATCGATCCAAATAATCCTTCAGGGACCTGGATGCCTGTTTTTTTAAGCCTCACTCTGTGAATGAGTTCGGCAATAAATCTTACAATGTCATTAATCTGATTTTCATCCGATGTTGCTTCGACAATCGAGATTGGATCCAACCCTTCTGGTTTTGTTAACAGCACGGCAACTTTCTCTGCCAGATAAGGGTTTGACTTCAACCACAAAAGTGTCCTTGTTTGTCCTGAATAGTATTGAGCCTCCAGTTTGGCATCATTATCAGAGATTCCGTTTTCGATAAGCGTTGTTTCAATCTTCTGATCAGACAGGGGAGGAAGTTTTATGGCAATTGATCTGCTTATGATCGTTGAGAGTAATGGCTCTAGAGAGGTTGTTACGAGGATGTTTGTACATTGTTTCCTGCCCTCTTCCAGCGTTTTGAGAAGAGCGTTTTGAGCTTCAACGGTCATGGTTTCTACGGCCGTGAGGATATTGACCCTGTATCTGGCGCTGTAGTTACTAGATACCGTGTCCTCCTGGATTTTTCTAACTAAAGGAATACCGAATTTTGATGTTTCAGGTGTGTAGATGGCAAAATCAGGATTGGTTCGTGAGTTGGTCATTCTACAGCTTTGACATGTATCACAAAAATCTTCTGCGACTTCCAGACAGTTCAACGCTTTTGCAAAACCTATAGCAGTCTCAACCGGCAATCTTTCGGATGCGCCAACGAACAAATAGGAGTTTGAAATCCGCCCAGATTTGATGTGATTCTTAAGCTTGTCAACAAACTGCTCGCGCAGGCCGATGTTAAGCAGACCCATTACAGAATATGAAATTCCTCCACAGGCATTATGAATATCTTTGCTCCACCGACGGTTACTTTAACGGGGAATGAGAGTGGAGGCATGCCTTCCATCGGAACAAATGGGAGAGCGTTGATGTATCTGTCTCTGGATTTGCATTTTGTCTTGAAAATGGACAGAACTTTTGAAATGTGGGCATCCTCGACGCCCATCATGAGGATGAGGTTTCCTTCTTCAAGAAAGCCACCCATGCCTTTGAATTTTGTTATCTTGTAGCCGTTCTGAAGCAGATCTGCTGTCACTTCGGTTGAATCTTCCTGTTGGACGATTGCAAATAGTAGTTTCATTCATACCTCCATCTTTTTTGCCACCATGATGAATATTTGGTTGGCAATAGAATTGATGTCATCGGTCGCATCTACAATTTTCATTATATCTGGATTTCTTTTTACTTCCAGTAAGAACCCTTCTCTGACCTTTTCGAGTAGTGGCTCATTTTCAAAGTGGTTGTCACATTTTGCTCTTCCAAGGCCGGTTTTTACTGGTGAATCAAGGACAATTGTCAGATCGGGCATAGTGTTGTTTATGGCCCTTTCGTTTATTTGTCTTATCCAGTCAGGATCAAGACCTTTTCCGTATCCCTGGTATGCGATCGAAGATAAAACGAATCTGTCCGAAACAACACACTTACCGGCATTCAGAGCTGGTCTCACGATTTCCCGGACATGCATTGCCCTGTCGGCGCAGAACAGATAAGCTTCGGTTATTGGATCAGCGTTTCCAGAGAAAATGAGGTTTCTAAGCGATGCCCCAATGCTGTTGTGACCTGGTTCAAATGTTTGTACGCAGTCGATGCCGGCAGAACGTAGTTTTTGAACGAGAATGTTTGTTTGAGTGCTTTTCCCTGTGCCGTCTATACCTTCGATTGCTATAAAAAAACCAGCCATCAGTACACCGTGAACGTAATGGTTCTGGAATCAAGAGTATTACCGTTTTCGTCCTTCAGATTAAACGCAATAACATAAGTCATGGCTGAACTTGGCACCCAGGAGATTGAGCCCTCAGAGCCGCAAACTTCGATGCGTACTTTGTTGACATACATCTCGATTCTTGACGCATTTGGATAGTTGTGCGCAAAGGAGAATTCAACGAAATCATTTACATAGCATGATGATTTGGATGGGAAAACCGTGAAATACTTGGCCTCCGGGGGTTCGGGTTCTGGTTCAGGTGTAGGTTCTGGTTCCGGCGTAGGTTCTGGGGTCGGATCGGGCTTTGGATTTGGCTTTGGTTCTGGGGTCGGGGTTGGTTTTTGGCTGTCATCTTTCTTCGACCCGGTTCCACTGCCTTGATTATTGTTGTTCGAACTACCGCTGTTGTTATTGCTTTCAGGTTTTGTTGGTGTCTGATTACTCTTGGTTGTGTCCTTTTTGTTGTCTTTTCCCGTTGTATCCTTTGGTTTTTCCGTGGTTATTTTTTTCAGGTGAAGTTGGCAAAATTGTTTGGGGGCATCTTCATTTTTGAAATTAACAACTTTTTTGTTTGGACAAAAATCGTTTGCTATCAGTCCAGTATCAGCGCAAATGGTCACATCAATGTATTTGGTGTGCTGTTTTGTGCAAACAGCCGTTGGAGCTTTACCTTTTCTGAATCGTTTGGTATCACAGGTGCAGGTGCTGTTTGGGAGCAAGCCTGTTTCTTCGCAAACCCTTACCGTTTCCCACTCACCTTTTGGCTCAACCCAGTCACTGATGTTTTTGTGTGGAACGCGTTTTATGAATTCTCTCCAGATGGCCGCCGAATACTTCGAGCCA
The DNA here is from genome assembly GCA_017999835.1 of Caldisericia bacterium. Lineage (GTDB taxonomy): Bacteria > Caldisericota > Caldisericia > JAAYUI01 > JAAYUI01 > JAGNLA01. Next base: position 131,591 of record JAGNLA010000001.1, on the reverse strand, counting down.
TAGTTCTGGACAAATGAGAGATCGGTGTCTGCTGTGTCAGCGCCAACGTACACAGAAGCGGATATTCTTGGTGTGAAACCCATAAACCACCCATCCCTGAAGTTGGTGGTTGTCCCTGTTTTGCCTGCGCATGGAATCCATGGCACGTTTGCAGTTTTGCCGGTGCCGTATCTTACGACTCTTTTCATGCAGGTTATCATGTCATAGGCGGTTGTTTCTGCAATGACCTGGTTGTCTTTCAGGTTATTCTGCAAGTCTGCGTTGAAAATGGTCGAATTGTTTTTGCGGTTGATTATTTTGTAAATAGCCGTTGGAGCCATGTGTTTACCCATGTTTGCTATCGTTTGTCCAGCTGAAGCCATTTCTATCGGACGCATTTCGACAGTGCCAAGCGCCATTGACGGGACGGCAAGGATTTCCCTGTCTCCAAGGAAGCTAATTTCACCAATGCCGGCCATTTTTTTTGTTTTTTTTGCAACCTTTTCCATGCCTACATCAAGGAGTGTTCTGATGGCGCAGATATTGCTTGATTCTTGAATTGCGTACTGGACAGTGATGGTGCCAAAGTATCCTGTAAACCATTCTTTCGGAGTCCATCCATTTATGCTGATCGGGCTTGACCTGACATAGGAGTATGGTGAGTAACCACCTTCCTCGAAAGCTGTGGCGTAGACAAAAGTTTTGAATGTCGATCCTGGCGGGCGAAGGGAGAGAGTCCTGTTGAACTGGGTTGTCTTGTAGTCTCTTCCACCAACAAGAGCCTGAATCCATCCTGTTTTGACGTCGATGGCGGCCAGGGCACCCTGTGGTTGTTTTGCGCCGTAGGCGTTGACTGAGACCTTACCAAAATCGCCAGCTCGTTCTGCTCCATCAAGCACAATGTTTACGGCATCTTCGGCGGCTTTTTGAATTTCTGGGTCGACAGTTGTGTAAACGTCGAGCCCACCTTTCAAACAGGCGCTCTGGCCAACTCTACCGGCAAGCTCTTCTTTGACAAAATCTATGAAATAGTTTATAGAGCTTACTTTTTTCTTCGGTGTCAAAGTGGCATATTCCAGTTTCTCTTCAAGAGCCTGTTCTTTTTGCCAGAGCTTTATGTATCCGTTGTTGGCCATTTTGGTTAAAACCGAGGCTTGTGCGAGCTTGGCTTTTTCCAGGTCAGAGAATGGATTTATGGTTGACGGGGAGGTTAGTACTCCTGCCAACATTGCCGACTCGGCAAGATCAAGTTTGCTGCAGCTTTTTCCAAAATAAGTTTTTGAGGCAGCCTCAATGCCATATGCCTGACAGCCGAAGTAAACCTGATTGAGATAGAACTCAAGAATCTGTTTCTTGTCGTATTTTTTTTCAATTTCAACAGAAAGCAGTATTTCCTTCATTTTTCTGGTGAAGGTTTTTTCGAATGAGTTCAAATAAACATTTCTGGCAAGCTGTTGTGTGATGGTTGAACCACCTTCACTGCTGTCGCCGGTGGCAAGATTTCGAAACAACGCCCTGAGCATCGAACGAATGTCGAAACCTTTGTGAATATAGAATCTTTCATCTTCAGCAGAGACAAAAGCCTGTTGAGTCAATTTCTTTATCTTGGATAATTCGATGTATTCCCTGTTTTCGCCGTAATCGTACTCTTCGATAAGATTGTTTTTTATGTCGTAGATTTTGATTGTTTCTCTGGCTTTGTCGCGAGGCGTTTCCTTGAGTAGTTGCTGGAGATTGCTGACTTGATACTCACTGATTGATTCAGAAATTATTGTTGCGGTGACAACGAGAGAGATGCATATGAAAATAAAAAGAAAAAGCAGAATCTTCCATCCGCTCTTTCTTTTTTTCACCAAAGCAGGCTTTTTTATCATTCTATGGGGTTAGCTCCACTTCAAAATCACGTTTCTGATAATAATTCTTTGGACCTCTCAAAATGAGCTCCATGATTATTGTTGACCCAGGATTGCCGCTGGCATTCAGTTTTAGTTCAAGTTCCTGGTTTATGTCTATTTTTGGCATGTCCGGCAGGTCATTGTCTGTGGCGCCGTCAAACCACTTCTTGATACGCATGTTGTCCCAGTAGATTTCAATTTCATTAACTTTGCCAATCAATTCAGGTTTGAGCTGAAGTTTGAAAGATATTGGCTGGTCAACTTTAAATGTCGACTTCTTAAAGTTTTCAAAGGCAATCTCATTACCGACTTCGTCGTACCACTTGAACTCAAACTGTTCAGCGCAGTCTTTCATAACAGGGAGGGCATCATATTCGACCTGAGCCAATAGACGTGTTTCTTGTCCAGTACAGGCCTGATCGCCAACTTTGTACAACGTTTCTGAGCCATCTTCAGGGTTCTTGACAACGATAACTGTGAATTTCTTTCTGTTTTCAAAATGAATCGTGCATGGATGGGTTGGTTCTGTACCTTTTCTGAACCATTCCCAGACAACACCAATTAATTTTTGTTCACCTTTGGCATTTGCCGGTGGTTCTTTTGGGCAGAATTCCGTAGCCCTCATGCCTGAAACCTTGCATACAGGATAGGATAAAACGTCTTTTGGGGCTGATGAAAACTTTGTAGTCTTAAGCGGATGTTTTGGATCGTCAAGGCATCTGTTAAGATACCCACCGTTGACCGGAGAGGCGAACTGGGAACCCCATGTTGTTGAAAAAACTGCATTCTTGACGTTTCTAGAGTCTTTGCCAACATACGAAACGACAGTTATTTCCGGGGTGAAGGTGCAGTACCACCCAGAGAGAGCGTCCGTTGAAGTGCCGGATTTTGCAGCAATATTGTCTTCAAATTTTCTGTTATAGTCGGATCTTCTCAGGCTGATAACCGTTCTGAAAATGCTTGTCATTATGAACGCCGATTGTTCCGAGATGGCTCTAAAAGATCTGTCCTGATGCCTGTAAATTTCATACCCATCCTTGTTTTTAATGCTCAGTATGGAAACAGGATCACGACGAATACCTTTGGCGGCAACGGTATTGTATGCCGTACACATGTCAATTGCCGTGACATCGATTGAACCGATGGTGATTGATGGATAATCAGGGATGTCGGTCTTCAACCCCATTTTCGCAGCGAAATAGGCAACTCTTCTGAGTCCGGCTCTCAATCCTGCTTTCAAGGCGCAAACGTTTGAGGAATTTTCTAAAGCCCCTCTGGTAAGCAGGTTGCCAAAAGTATAGCCGCTCCATTCGCCTGGATACCAGCCATTGACTCCAAAATCCTCGCTTGTCAGCATTGACCCGCCGGTGACAGACATGGTTTCGAAGGCTGTACAATAGTCAAAAACTTTGAATGATGAACCTGGATGTCTGATGTTTGGCTTGAGAGCTCTGTTAAACTGAGTGTTTGAGTAGTCTCTTCCACCAACCATTGCCAGGATGTATCCATTTTTTGGATCCATTGAGACAGTGCAGGCCTGAGGTTGCAAAACACCATGCTCATCTTTTACAGAATTAGAAAAATCCTTGGATTTTATTGCGTCATCAAAAACCTTTTTTATCGATTCAGCTGCGTGGATTTGATAATCCTTGTAAATAGTGGTGTAGATCTTGAATCCACCTTCAGCCAGCTCCTTTTCAGAGTATTTCTTTTTCATCTCACTGACGATGTAGTCTGTAAAATAATTCAGCGATCTGACTCTATAATCCTTTGACTCAAGAGCCTTAATCTTGGGCATAACGTTGTATTTGTCAATATCGGCCTCTGAGATGTAGCCGTTCTTTGCCAGTTTTACCAGGACTGCTTTCTGCTGAACCATGGCCATTTTGGGATCTGACTGGGGGTTGTAGATGTCTGGAAAGGGAAGCAAGCCAACAAGCATTGCCGCTTCTGGATAATTCAAGTCTTTTGCATGTTTGCCAAAATAGTTGCGGGATGCGGCTTCGATGCCGTAGTTAGGGTAGCCAAAGTAAACTTCATTGAGGTAGAATTCCAAAATTTCGTCTTTTGAATATTTTTTTTCTAGATAATATGCAAGGACGATCTCTTTGATTTTTCTTTCATAGGTTTTTTCAGCCTCGCCCATGAATAACGGCGACCTAGCAACCTGCTGGGTGATTGTTGAACCACCTTGTTGTTTGCTGCCCTGAAAAACGTTTGTTACAAAGGCTCTGATTGTTCCTCTGATGTCGAATCCTCTGTGCTGATAGAACCTGACGTCTTCTGAAGCTACAAGAGCATTTCGTGCTTCTTGAGAGATGTCGGATAATGGGACATAATAACGTTCATTGAAATAGACTGTTCCGATCAGCTGATTGTCGCGATCAAAGATTTCAGAGGCTGCTGGAGGCACCTGTTGTTTTGCCAAAAATGATGGAAGTTCGGCCTCGAGATCGACTGATATTCTGTAAACAAGAATTAGTATAACAGTTGCTCCAAGTAAACCACCAAGGAAGAATATTCTAAACAGCGCCCAGAGAATACTAAGCGCTTTTTTTACTCCTCCTGGTAGTCTTTGAAGCAGTTCTCGTAGTTTTTCCGGTACTCTTTTCGTTGTTGTTTTCAAACTCGAACCCCACTTTTCCTTTATCATCCATCACAAGGAAAGCTGAGAATGGTCGCCCTTTTCTGCTTATGAATCCTGAAATTTTCTCGGTTTTTCGGTTCTCAAGCAGCTGCGATAGAAGCTCTGGAGTGATTTCCTTACCTAAAATTACCTTACCAACGTTCAAATTGCAAGTCTTTTTGTAATTGCTGCATCTGTAATTCGAACCAATGTCCATGATGGTGCCATCGCAAATCGGGCATGGGCATACTGGCACTGGGTCGGAGGGGGGGGGAGCATTTTCGTCTTTTTCAGCTTTTGTGTTGTCAAACTCGAACTTTATTGAACCATCTTTTTCGAGCAGCAATGTTGCTCCGAAAGGTCTTCCTGTTTTGCTCCTGAAGCCTTTGTGTGGCCCGGATTTTCCAACCTCAAGGAGTTCTTTGGCTATGTCTTTTGTTATGAATTTGCCTGCGATGGTTTTCCAGATTGCAAACGTGCACCCGGTCTCATCTTCGGTTTTTTTCTTTGTGTTTTTTTTCGGTTTATAATTTTCGCAACCGAAAGCTTTGAAGTTTTCGGTTATTGCGCCACCACAAAGCGGACATTTGCCAATTGTTTCTGCATTTTCTGAATTTGCGTTGAAGTTTGCTCTACCTTCCTTCACCTTTGTGATCATCTCTCGTGTAAACTCGATGATCGATTCCATAAACGAGCCTGATTCCAATTTTCCCTGTTCGATTCTTGTGAGTTTGTATTCCCACTCACCGGTCATTTCTGGTGAACAAAGTTCAGGCAACGGAAAGCTCATCAGAGTATCATAGAGAGCAATGCCTTTACCAGTCGGGATGAGCTCCTTCTGGACTCTTTCCACATAACCTACATCAATGAGCCTTTCGATGATTGAGGCTCGAGTTGCTGGTGTTCCAAGACCTTTTTGCTTCATGGCTTCGCGCAACTCCTCGTCGTCGATGAGCTTTCCTGCGCCTTCCATTGCCGAGAGCAAGGTGGCGTCGTTATATCTTGGTGGTGGCTGGGTTTGTTTCTCAATCGAGTTTGTTTCTGTGGTTTGGACTTTCTCGCCTTCTGAAACCTTTGTGAGCTTGCCGTCATCCTCGGATTCTCTGCCGTATACCTCATAGAAACCTGGATCTTTTAGGTTCTTGGAATCAGTTCTGAAAGTGTATTCCTCAACCGTCGTGACTCTGCGTGTTTCCTCCCAAACGGCATCCGGGTAGAAAGCTGCGAGGAAACGTTTGACAATGAGATCATAGACTTTTGCCTGTGCTGGTGTCATTTCGATACCATCAGGAGACTTTTCAGTAGGAATAATGGCGAAGTGGTCGGAAATTTTTGATGTGTCAAAGACTCTTTTCTTTTTTTCAACGGTTTTTTTTAGCAGTGGTTCTACGACATCCGAATATTGCGAATTGGATAGCTCCTTAAAGATTGTTGGAACAACAGTTGTGTAATCTTCCGGAAGATATTTGCTGTCGGTTCTTGGGTAGGTGATGAGCTTCTTTTCTTCGTACAAAGCCTGGGCAATGTTGAGTGTGGTTGAGGCTGAGAAACCGAAACGCTTGTTTGATTGACGCTGGAGCTCGTTAAGATCAAAGAGCAATCCTGGACTTTCTTTTGTCAGCTTTGTCTCTTCCTGGGTGACTGTGCCTTCCTGTCCGTCAATCGATGAGAGAATCTTTTCTGCTGCTTGTGCATCTGCAAGTTTTTCGAGTCTGTCGCCTTTTTTGATGTTTGAATCAAACTTGACGGCTGACTTGGAAACAATTCCCTGAGAGTTTGCGAATGCTTCAAGCTCTTTTGAATCCAACAGCGAGGCTTTGCTATTCTTTGGCGCTTCAATGAACCACTTGCCTTGGTATTTGCCTGATTTTGCCTGGAATGTTGCGTAAACTTCGTAGTATGTCTGAGGGTCAAAGGAAGTTATGATTTTTTCACGTTCAACAAGGATAGAAAGGGTAGGAGTCTGAACGCGGCCGATTGAAAGCAATGTGCCCATGCGACGAGTGAATGCTCTTGTCGAGTTGATACCTATCAACCAGTCTGCTTGAGACCTGCATCTTGCCGCCTGTGCAAGGTTTTCGAGCTCATTGCTTGGACGAAGCTGTTTGAAGCCTTCAGCAATGGCCCTTCGGGTCATAGACTGGAGCCAAAGCCTTTCGGCCTTGACGTCGCCTGCTTCGAGGAAATCCGTGATGTATCTGAAAATCAATTCACCCTCACGTCCTGCGTCGCATGCGTTGATAATCTCGTCCACTTCTTTCTTTTTAAGGAGTTCTTTGATGTGTTTGAGCCTGGATTCAGTCTTCTCAATAGGCTTGAGGTCAAAATGTTCAGGAACAATAGGGAGCGATTGGAGTGTCCAATATTTGTAAGCCTTGTTATAATCTTCAGGTTCAGCAAGAGTTACTAGATGACCGACAGCCCAGGTAATATAGGCTGTGTCACTCTCGTAGTGCTCTTTTGATTTAGTAAAACCGCCAAGTGCTTCGGCGATATCAGCTGCAACGGAAGGTTTTTCGGTCAATATCAATTTCTTATTCATAGTCAAGCGTTTTGTATAAGGACTGTTTTTCCAAATGTCAAGTGTTGTGGCCAAAAACTTGCATTTTGCAACAAGCATTCCATTTGTGCCTACTGACCAACAACGAAATTTGTTGAAAGGAATTTGCATTCTTGGTAAAATAGCCAATTGTGAAAAATATCAGAAATTTTTGTATCATTGCTCATATCGACCACGGCAAGTCTACGCTTGCAGACCGCATTCTGGAGATGAACGATGTGGTTCACACAAAAGGCAATGAGCAGATACTTGACTCGATGGATCTGGAAAAGGAGAGAGGCATAACCATAAAAGCCTCACCTGTCCGCATTCCATATAAATCAGATGATGGCAACGAGTACGTTCTCAACCTCATCGACACCCCGGGCCACGTGGACTTTAATTATGAGGTCTCAAGGTCGCTTAAAGCGTGCGAAGGTGCAGTGCTTCTCATCGATGCCACACAAGGCGTTGAGGCACAGACCATTGCCAACGCATTCCTTGCCATTGATGCCAATCTTAAGATCATTCCTGTCATCAACAAAATTGACCTTCCAAACTCAAGAATCGATGACTGCAAGCTTGAGCTCGAAGATATGATAGGCATTTCAAGCGACGATGTGCTTTTGGTTTCAGCCAAGGACGGAACAGGAGTCCATGAGCTTCTGGAGGCAGTTGTCCAGCGCATCCCGCCACCGGAACACAACGACGAAGATCCGCTCCAGTGTTTGATTTTTGACTCTCACTACGACTATTACAAAGGCGTCATTCCCCACCTTCGCGTTTTTTCAGGATCGATAAAACCTGGCGACAAGATACAAATCAAATCCACAGGGAAAATTTTTCAGGTTGAAGAAGTCGGATATTTCGGACTAAGGCTTCTAAAAAGTGAAGAGCTTCACGATGGAGATGTTGGTTATGTTTCGGCCATCATTCGTGATGTGGCAGACATTCAGGTTGGTGATACAATTATTTCCCCAGACTATCCCGAAACACCTGCTATTCCAGGTTTCAAACGCGCACTGTCCATGGTTTTTTGTGGATTCTATCCAATCAACACGGTCGATTATGAAAAACTCAAGGATGTACTCGACAAATTCACCCTTAACGACTCTTCAATCTCTTATGAGAAAGAGAGTTCTGCCGCGTTGGGACAAGGTTTTCGTGTTGGCTTTCTTGGAATGCTCCACATGGAAATCACCATCGAGAGACTTAGAAGGGAGTGGGAACAAGACATTGTTGCAACTCTTCCTTCTGTAAAATACAAAGTTATAACAACCAGAGGCAAAGAGCTGATGATTGAGAACCCATCACAGTTTCCTAATCCTACAGAAATTGAGCACATTGAAGAACCGTACGTAAAAACTGAAATCATCGTGCCAAACGAGTTCATCGGTCCAATCATGGATCTGGCAAAAGCCAAGCGCGGCGTAATTATCACGATGGAGTATCCAGACCAGAGAAGAACTGTTCTCAATTATGAGTTTCCTCTAGGTGAAATCATCACCGACTTCTATGACAAGCTAAAAACGTACAGTCGAGGATACGCAAGCATGGATTATGAGCTCATCGGCTACAAGAAAGGTGAACTGACCAAAGTCGATGTGCTTGTAAACGGTGACGTCGTTGATGCATTGTCCTTTATTTCTCATGAAGATACAGCTGTTTATAAGGGCAGAGACCTGATAACAAGGCTTCGAAAAATCATTCCAAGGCAAAACTTCAAGATCCCTCTCCAGGCAGCCATCAACGGTAAGGTCATCGCCCGCGAGGATATTGTGCCATACAGGAAAGACGTTCTGGCTAAATGCTATGGTGGAGACTCCACACGAAAGAAAAAACTGTTAGAAAAGCAAAAAGAAGGCAAAAAGCGCATGAAGATGATTGGAGCTGTCGAGATTCCAAACGACGCTTTCCTCAGGATCATGAGCATGGACGACATCGAGGAAGATTGACCGGTCTTTACATTCATATCCCATTCTGCGCGCAAAAGTGCTTCTATTGTGATTTTTACTCACTTCCAAACAAGGAATCATCAATGCAGAATTACGTCGATGCCTTGTTATATGAAGCCGAATGTTATAAGCATCTAACCTTCGATACGGTTTTCTTTGGCGGTGGCACGCCAAGTCTTCTTGGAACCAAATTATTTGAAAAACTTCTTGAGGGTTTACGCTCAAAGCTTTTGATAAAATCGGTTGAAACGACCGTTGAAGTGAATCCAGAATCAGCAACAGTCGAATTCCTTCAAACATGCAAATCCGGTGGAGTGTCAAGGATATCGATTGGCATTCAATCGCTTGATGATTACCAGCTAAAAGCCGTTGGCAGGATTCACGACAAAAAGCAAGCGCTGAAAGCGTTGGAAATAGCATTAAACCTTGGCTTCGAATCTGTCTCGGCAGACGTCATCGTTGGATTGCCTGGACAAACTTGGCAAACCCTTGAAGAAACGCTTGAGGTTCTAACCGACTCAGGCATCAAACATCTTTCAGCCTACGGCTTACAGCTTGAGCATGAAACCCCTCTTGGCAGAAACCCGCTCAAGGATACGCCTGATGACGATTTTCAGGTCGAATTACTTGAACAGGCCAATCAACTGTTGGCATCAAAAGGTTTTGTTCAATATGAAATTTCCAACTATGCAAAACCAGGATTCGAATGCAAACACAACCTGATCTACTGGCGTTGCCAAGAATATGTTGGGCTTGGAGCGGGAGCGTCGTCGCATCTGGAAAACATTAGGTTCAAAAATAAAAACGATTTGGATGCTTATATTGCCAACCCCTTTGGCACAAGATTTTTTGAGGAGAATGTAGAGGGTATAGAAAAGATAAGGGAAAAACTGATGCTTGGTCTTCGTTTGCTTGTAGAAGGTGTTTCAGTTGACGAACAAGTAAGAAAACAGATCCCAGAACTGGATGAGCTTGTAAGCACCGGAGACCTTGTATTTAACAATCAAAAGTTCACAATACACCCGTCAAAGGTGTACATTTCAAATCGGATTTTTGGAAAGGTTCTTGGATTATGAAGAATAACGTCAAGACGCTTGTGATGATGGCTGTTTTCGTCTGCCTGATGTCAGTTGCAGCCTACATCAAGATTCCAACTCCATTGGTTCCAATTACGTTTCAGCTGTTTGTTGCTGTTGCCTCAGGTTTGTTTCTTGGCCCGGTGTATGGCCCAATATCCATGGCCGTTTATATGGTCGCAGGTCTTGCCGGTTTGCCGGTGTTTGCAAGTGGTGGCGGAATAATCTATTTCATCAGCCCATCATTTGGGTTTATCATCGGTTTTGTTCTCAGCTCGTACATTTCCGGGGTCCTGTGGGCCGATACTTGGCCACGGAGAATTCTGGCCATAATCCTTTCAGTCCTTTCAGGCTACGTCATTGGCATTCCATATTTTTGGCTGATTATGAACGCAAAAAAGCCTCAGGAATTTGGAGCTGCCGTTTTGGTAATGCTTCCATTCCTGGCAAAAGACATTGTTCTTGGCGGAGTGCTTTTTGGTTTTGCCCAAACCATGAGCAAGATTGCTCCTGAACTGATGTGGAGAAACAGAAAGTCTTTGACTTGATAATAATCTACCAAAATCTATACTTTGTATCGATTTGAAAAACCAGGAGGTTGCATTGAAAGTTCTAGTCATCAATTGCGGTTCATCGTCAATCAAGTACAAACTTTACGACATGGAAACCGAGACTGAGCTTTGTTCAGGTTTGCTGGAGCGTGTTGGCTCTCATGATGCCATCGTAAACCACAAAAAAGGTGATCAGAAATATCAGAAAAATTGCCCGATACCCGATTACGACTCTGGAATCAAGATTATTCTTGAAAATATTACAGACTCATCAAAAGGTGTCCTCAAAGACGTACATGAAATCGGTGCAGTTGGACACAGAGTTGTTCATGGAGCAGAAACTTTCTCCGGGTCGCAGGTAATCACCCAGGAAGTCATCGACAAGATGACAGAGTGCATCCCCCTTGCCCCGCTCCACAACCCGCCAAACCTGGCTGGAATTGAGGCTTTCAGAAGAGTGCTTCCAGGTGTCAAGCAGTGTGGTGTTTTCGATACCGCATTCCACCAGACGATGGAGAAGGAAGCATTCCTTTATGCAATCCCATACGAATTCTACGAAAAACACAGAATCAGAAGATATGGTTTCCATGGCACTTCTCACCTTTACGTTTCGCACAAAGCATCAGAAATGCTTGGCAAACCTTATGATCAGTGTAAAATAATCACCTGCCACCTTGGCAATGGCTGCTCGATTGCGGCAATCAAGAATGGCAAATCTGTAGACACATCCATGGGGATGACCCCGCTTGAAGGCCTTGTAATGGGAACCCGTTGTGGTGACCTCGATCCTCAGCTGCCAATCTACTTTATGGACACGCTCAAGATGGATCTCAAGACAGTTGATAAAGTTCTCAACAAGCAATCAGGTTTACTCGGTATTTGTGGCTTTAACGATTCAAGAGACGTCGAAGATCATATGGCAAAAGGTGACGAACAGGCAACGCTGGCTTTTAACATGTTCTGCAGAAGACTTAAAAAGTACATTGGTTCATATGCAGCCGTCATGGGTGGAGTCGATGCAATAGTTTTTACTGCTGGAATCGGCGAGAATTCACACATCACAAGACATCACGCCTTATCCGAACTAGAGTTCCTGGGGGTTAAACTTGACGATGCCAAAAACGACGGTCGCTGCAAGGAACCAACAGAGATTTCTGCAAGCGATTCCAAGGTAAAAGTCTTCGTAATTCCAACAAACGAAGAACTCGTAATTGCAAGAGACACAAAGAGACTAGTGGAAGGCAAGTGAGATGAGGGAAGGAACGCTTAAGGACGCAAGAGAGTTTGGTTTGTTTGAAAAAGAATACCAGGACATCATCGCAAGGCTTGGGAGAGTCCCGAACTACCTTGAACTGGCAATCTTCTCAGTCATGTGGTCCGAACACTGTTCCTACAAATCTTCCAGAAAAGTACTAAAAAAATTCCCGACAACCGGTCCAGCCGTCATTCAAGGACCAGGTGAAAATGCCGGAGTTGTTGACATTGGTGACAACCTTGCATTGATTTTTAAAGTCGAGAGTCACAACCATCCGTCAGCCATCGAACCTTACCAGGGTGCAGCAACCGGTGTTGGCGGCATCATTCGTGATGTGTTCACGATGGGCGCAAGACCAATCATGACGCTTGATCCGTTGTTTTTCGGCGATCCAGACGATCCACATTCAAGAGGGCTTCTTGAAGGCGTTGTATCTGGCATTGCTGGTTATGGCAACTGTGTGGGCGTGCCGAACTTTGGCGGTGAGCTGCTGTTTGACAAATCCTACAAGACAAACCCACTGATAAACGTTTTCTGTCTTGGCATTGCAAAACATGACGACATCGCTTATGCGCGTGCCTCTGAACCTGGCGACATAGTCATGATAATCGGCGCCAGAACCGGTCGCGACGGCATCCACGGGGCAACATTTGCCTCTGATGTCCTCAGCTCTGAATCAGAAGAGAAACGTTCTGCAGTACAGGTTGGTGACCCGTTCCTTGAAAAACTCCTCATTGAAGCAACACTTGAACTCATCCAAAACAAACTCATTCAAGGAGTACAGGATCTTGGCGCTGCAGGCCTTACCTCGTCGTCAGTCGAAATGGCTGGGCGTGGTGTTCGTGGCATAGTTCTCAATGTAGATGCGGTTCCAAAACGCGCAGAAAACCTCACAGCTTACGAGATGATGCTCTCAGAATCACAGGAAAGAATGTTGGTAGTTGTAAAGCCTGACATGGTCGACAGTATCCACGCCACTTTATCAAAGTGGGATCTCGAATCAGCCGTAATTGGTGAAGTCACTGAAGACGGCAACATAACAATCATCGAAAAAGGTGAAACCGTTTGCAGCGTGCCTGTTGTTCATCTTACCGAAGGCGCACCAGCGTACGAAATGCCAAAACAGATGCCAGACCTGGAAGCGCGAAGGCGTGAGCCGTCAGGTTTCCAGCTTCCAAGCTGGGATCACGCAAGCTTGATCAAGAAAATGGCATCCTCATGGAATGGCTGCTCGAAAGAGTGGGTCATTCATCAGTATGACACAACACTTCTAACCAATACTGTTCTTCCTCCATACCTTGGACCAGGAGCCGGAAGGGTCAAAGGAACAGACAAGGTTATCGCTGTAAAATCCGATTCCAAGCCTGGCTGGGTATGGCTTTCGCCAAAACATGGCGGCGCCCACATAATCTGCGAAGCTGTACGAAATCTTGCTGCAACTGGCGCAAAACCACTTGCCATCTCAGACTGCCTGAACTTTGCCGACCCAACAAACCCTGAAATCTATTACGAATTCGATCAATCAGTCGAAGGCATGTCCGAAGCTTTGAGGGAGTTCAACATTCCGGTCATCTCCGGCAACGTCAGCTTCTACAATGAAAGTCCGGGGTTGCCGGTCAAACCAAACCCTGTAGTCGTAATGGTTGGTCTTGGAAAACTCGGAAAAATTAACAAACCAGAGTTCCAAAACAATGGCGACATCATTGTTTTGCTTGGCAATACGCATCCAGAGCTTGGCGGAAGCGCTTTTTACCGCATGCTTACTGGCGAAACGTTCGGTGTCATTCCTCAGGTCAGAATGAATGAGGAAAAAGCTCTTGCAGATTTGCTCTATAAACTGACCGATGAGTTGCTAGTCCAGTCGGCAACAGACCTTTCTGATGGCGGACTTGCGCAAGCCCTCATTGAATGCACATGCGAGTCTGGTCTTGGCGCAAACATAACCCTGAAATCGGGCATCAGCCTGACCGAACAGCTGTTCTCTGAATCGGCAGCCAGGGCATTAATTTCGGTCAATCCGGCAAAGATTCAGAGAGTAACTGAACTGGCTACAGAGCTCAACGTTCCATGCAAGATCATTGGCGTGGTTGGTGGTTCGACGCTGTCAATCTCAGGCACAATCGACATCCAGCTTGCAGAATTGAAGGATTTGTACTTCAATTCGTTGCGCAAACGGATGACTCAATCATGAAAATCCAGGCCCTCCGAATTGGAGGGCTTTTTGTTTGAGTATTTTTTGTTAAAATGTTGGTGTATCTTTATGCTCTAATGATTATCAAAACAAATGTGAGGTGATATGGGTAAGTACGAACAGTCAGGTGTCAGTATCGATAAGGGCGATCTTTTCATCGAAAAGATAAGGGCAAGCGTTGACAGCACAAAGATACCTGGTGTTATTGGCTCTATAGGTTTTTTTGGCGGGCTTTTCGAGATGCCTCAGGGTTATAGCAAACCAGTGTTGGTTTCTGGCGCTGATGGTGTTGGTACAAAGGTAAAAATTGCCATCGAGCTCGGAAAACACGACACTGTCGGCATCGACTGTGTTGCAATGAATGTTGACGACATTGTTTGTTCAGGTGCAAAACCATTGTTTTTCCTTGACTACCTTGCTGTAAACAACCTTGATCTAGAGGTTTCATCTCAGATTGTGGCAGGAGTGGCCGAAGGCTGCAAGATGGCTGGATGCGCACTGGTTGGTGGAGAGACAGCCCAGATGGGCGACCTTTACCAGCCAAATGAGTATGACCTTGCCGGGTTTGCCGTCGGAATTGTCGAAAAAGATGACATCATCGACGGTTCAAAGATAGAAGAAAACGACATTATCATTGGCTTACCATCATCAGGGCTCCATTCAAACGGGTATTCGCTTGCCAGAAAAGTCCTCTTTCCAAAGTATAAAGTTGACCAGAAAATTGGAGACATAGACAACATCGGTCTGGCTTTGCTTGAGCCTACAAAAATATATTGCAAGAAGCTCGTTGAGCTGCTCAAGATTGCCGATATCCACGCCATCTCACACATCACAGGCGGCGGACTAGCTGACAACCTTCCAAGAGTTATGCCTTTTGGTACGGCGGTTTTGAACAAGTCATCAATCCCGAAGATTCCAATCATTGACCTGGTGCTTTCCGAGGCAAAACTTGAAGAATACGAATCCTTCAAAACCCTCAACATGGGCATCGGCATGGCACTGTTTGCCAACAAATCAGAATTCGACAAGATTAAATCGATTTTCAAAGACGCAGCAATCATCGGAAAGGTTGAAGGAAAGGGAAAACCTTCATTCAGGCTTGAATGAACAAGCTGGCAATCCTGGTTTCAGGCAGGGGCACAAACATGATAGCCCTCCACAAGGCAACGCTTGATGGCAGATTAAACGCTCAAGTCGGGCTTGTCATAAGCAACAAGAAAGATGCGCCAGCGTTGGAGTATTGCAGAGAAAACAATCTTCCTTGCCTTGTCATGAAACTCAAGGATTATCCAACAAGAGTTGACCATGCTAATGCGATGATCGACGAAATCGAAAAAGCCGGGTGCAACCTTGTTGTGTTGGCCGGCTACATGCTTCTTGTCCCGGAGAATTTTGTCGACCATTTCAAATATCGCATGCTCAACATTCACCCAGCGCTGCTACCCTCGTTTCCAGGCGTTGATGGCATAAAGCAGGCATTTGAATACGGTGTAAAATTTACTGGAGTAAGTGTGATATTTGTCTCTCATGGATGCGATGATGGTGAAATAATCATGCAAAAAACAGTAGAGATTCTAGAGACAGACACACTAGAAATACTTGAGGAGAAAATCCACAAGGTTGAACATGAAATATTCTGGCAAGCCGTAAAAATTGTTTTAGACGGCAAATTCAAGATAAAAGGCAGAAAGGTGGAAATTTTATGAGTTATGCACTTATTTCGGTTTCGAACAAATCAGGACTTGAACCGCTTGCGCGTGTTCTTATTGAAAATGGGTATAAACTTCTTTCAACAGGCGGAACAGCAAAAATGTTGCGCGAAAACGGTTTTGATGTTATGGACGTGAGCAATTTCACTGGCAGTCCGGAAATTTTGGGTGGAAGAGTGAAAACGCTCCATCCAAAAATTTATGCAGGCATCCTTGCAAACAGAGCCGACGCAAAGCACATGGAACAGATGCAGACAATGAGTTTTCCGACCATCGACATCGTAGTCTGTAACCTTTATCCGTTCGAACAGACCACCGGAAAGCAAAACTGCACGTTTGAACAGGCAATTGAAGAGATAGACATTGGTGGCGTGGCAATGATTCGTGCAGCCGCAAAAAACCATCAACATGTTGTGATTCTGAGTAATCCCGACCAGTATCCGGAATTCATAGAAAGGCTTCAAAATGGTAGATTTGAGCCTGACTACAAAAAGAATCTTGCCATCTACGCTTTTAAGAAAACCTGCCATTATGACGATGTGATTTCATCCTACTTTGAGTCTTGCCAAGAAACATCTGCTGGTAATGAATTCTCGTTTGACAAAACAGTCAACGCCAAGCAAATCATGCCGATGAGATACGGCGAAAACCCACACCAAAAAGCCGGACTCTACAGCCTTGGCATGGGTGAGTGGAAAATTGAGCACTTGCATGGCAAAGAAGTTTCCTACAACAACATTTTGGACATGGACGCTGCCATCTCTACGGTTCTGGAGTTTGACTCTCCAGCAGCTGTTGTCGTCAAACATCTCACCCCATGCGGAGTGGCGATTGGGAAAAATGTCCTCGAAGCTTACAAGATGGCAACAGAATGCGATCCTGTATCAAGATTTGGTGGGATTATCGCGATCAACAGACCATGCGATGTTGTCACTGCTGAAGAAATCATGAAAATTAAAACCGACATAATGATTGCTACTGAATTCCTCCCAGGCGCGCTTGAGGTGTTTGCAAAGAAAAAAAGCACAATAGTGATAAAATCCAGTTTTACAAAGAAACCATCTTTAAGCCTAAGGTCAACACTGTTTGGCA
Organism: Caldisericia bacterium; assembly: GCA_017999835.1. Lineage (GTDB taxonomy): Bacteria > Caldisericota > Caldisericia > JAAYUI01 > JAAYUI01 > JAGNLA01. Next base: position 114,723 of record JAGNLA010000001.1, on the reverse strand, counting down.
CGCTTGTTCAGGAATACGACAATTCAATCTTTACTGAACTCAAGGTTGCAGGTACCGCCCCAGTATCAGAGAACGATCTAAAAGAGCTTGTGTTTGCAATGACAGTTGCCAAGCATGTCAAGAGTAACGCCATAGTGGCAACAAAGGGATTCACAACCATCGGCGTTGGCGCTGGCCAGCCCAACAGAGTGGGCTCAGCAAAAATCGCCCTTGAGCAGGCAGGAGATAAATCGGTTGGATGTTATCTCGCTTCAGACGGTTTCATCCCATTCCCGGATACTATTGAGCTTGCAAAAAGCTATGGCGTGAAGGCGATTATTGAACCAGGCGGATCGGTTAACGATGAAAAAGTCATTGAAAAAGCAAATGAACTGGGTATTGGCGTTGTGATAACCGGACAAAGACACTTTCTCCATTAATAAAGTTTAGCGGTAAAATAATAAACCCCCGATACAATTCGGGGGTTTATTTATATTATAGCAGTTAGTCAGGAACTGGCTATTGAACGTGAGTGAATCTTGCTTTGATTTCCAAAAGATCGAGAACGTTCAGCTTGCCATCGTTTTTGAGATCAAAGACTTTACGGTATGGGTTTGCAGGTGAAAATATGTGCTGAATTGCGATAGCCATATCAGCATCGTCGACTGTTCCTGTGTCATTAAAATCAGCCATAAGTCTCCAGTCATCCCTTGAGTCGCGTCTGATTTCAATTGTATATGGGTAGGCAACTAGATTGGTTGATTTGTCGGTAATAAGCCTTATCGATGAGACAGCAATAGGCTTTCCTGTGAATGTTTTTGAAGCCTTGAAGTTTACCTTTACCAGGTCGTCTGCAAATGTGCCTTCGCCCCTAATGTATGCCATTCCGAAATAATTGTCGATTATTTCAAACTTCGAGCTGGGTTTTTTCAGATGATCTATACTGGAAAGCTCAACATCATAAGGATCATATTTAATGATAAATTCGTACAGTTTGACGTTTTTTGTGTTTGGGAGAGTGATAGAAAACGGCATTTTCTTTCCTATCAATCCTGGTGTTGTGTTTTTTGCCATGTCTATCTCTGATAAGTCACCAATGTTGAGGACAATGGGGATGGTTGAAAAATTCTTGCCCTGGGTGATTCTAATTAGCCAGGTTCGCCTGCCAGATTCTATTTCTGCGGGAATAGTGACTGATATGTTCCATTTGTTTTCCCCGAGAACCATTACAGGTATTGCCCATGCCATGTCTTTTTGCGACGGAACAACCTGAATCTTGAAGGATTCGTCGATATTGCCCGAGAGCAACCCTGACCATTCGGCTTGTGATGAAGGATGGCTTCTGATCGAAGGCTCATCAACGATAATGTTTGGGAACACTTCGTTCGATCGCAATGTTACTGCCGGATCCCCATAGAGGTTATAGTTGTACAGATTCATTTGAGCAGCGCCTTCGGGATCTTCCTTGTCGCCGTAAAAGTATAGCCTTCCAAATTCTTCTTTGGCCTTTGCCAATGCCATACCCTGAGTCATTCCGGGTTTTGATATGTATTTGCAAAAAAGATGGAGTATCGTATCCATGCCACCATCTTGTGGCCCCCTCCAATACGATGGAGACCACGAAACCCTGGATGAACCGATATATCCTGATGCTCCTGAGCTGATAAAACTTGCCCCCAGGTTGGTTGTATTGGAGGGATCAGCAGTAGAACATGATGCCGCAACAACAATTCCCCATTTTACTGTTTTCGTTTGTACAATGTCAGCGGTGACAAGCTTTGGCTGTGCGGTTTCTCCTTTCCCTGGCGCAGATTTGTTTCCGCTGTTAGACCACACGGTTCGTACTACCGATTCAGAGTTGCCGTGACCAGTCCAGAGAACCAGACCGTACCGATCGCTGATTTTATCAATAAGATTTGAGCCGTTAAGTGGCTCTTCGCATGCAAACGGTGATGGAAGGAAACCTTCTTTCTCGTACATTCTGAATCTTGAGAAACTGTTGCCTGCAAAATTATCTTCCCAGACTTTATCGCAATAATAACCACCATCGGTTCGTTCGAGAAGTTTTCCTTCCCAGACTTCACCTTTGTAGCCTAACATTGCTCCTGCAAAAAGTAGTTTTGATTTCTGCCAGTCAGAAAGTGAATCGAATTCAATGATCGATGTACACGCATTAGAAACCTTCTTGGGTTCTGAAAACGGTATTCTTCCAACAGCAATTTCTGGTTCGAAAGCACAAATGCCATCGTCTGGCCATTCCCCTAGTTTTCCATCCCCATCCTTGTCCCATGGCGAGTTTGGGCAACAATAAGGGTAATCTGTAGGGGTGGCAACAAGCATGTCTAAAGATGGCAAGTTGCCTTCAGGGTGGCATATCACCATTGGAATTTCATAGTCGTATCCAACAATCAGTAAATATCTGATGTCATTTATTTTCACATTCTCTTTTAGAAATTCCATGATAGAAGTTGCTGTAACTTTTCCATCAGAATTGGAAAAGTCTTTTGTGTTCTTTACGATTACGTTAAATCCCTGGGACTTCCTGTATTGGATGAGATTATCGATTGAAGATGAACTTGTGGCCGATATTATCAGGTACCCGGGTTCGGTTTTTGCCGTAACTTGATTAATACACGAGAAAAACGGCAGAAGTATCAGCGACGTCAGAATGGCAATCAAATTCTTCATTTGTCAAATATCATATCATTTCATCCTTAAACCACAAGAGTGCGGTCAAAATGTCTTGACATGATGAAATGAACAAATAAAATGCAAATCATGAAGATTGATTTGAACAATATTTTGATTGATATGAAAAAAAAAGGTTACTGCGTACTACTTTCAGTAATACTATGCTCAACCTTAATTAGCTACACACCGGCAAAAGCCGTTACAAATAACAAGACTGCAGTATTTGCAGCTATTCGTTTTGCCCCTGTAGGTTACTCATGGAGTGGCGACCAGCTTATTGAGGCATCCGATTATTCTTTCGGTGCAAAAAGCCGAGTCACATGGGGTCGTGGTGTTTTCAGAATGCCTGATGCCCAGCTTGCTGTTTCTGGCGGATATAATGTAAGAGCTACTGAGACCGCCTCAACGCAACCTGTTTACTGGTGCATGTTCTATCTTGACAGGGATATATACAAATCAAACGCACTCAGTTCAAAATATTTTGCAGTTATTGACTCTGCTGGGCAACTTTGGCTTGATCCCGATGGAAGTTTCAATGATTGTCGATATTATGGGTACTCAAACCCTCAAGATCCAAATTATATGAACGATCCTGACATATCAGTCAGCTGGGATTGTGTTCTCAACAACCACAACTGTTTTGTTGACCCAATTTCTTCAAACAATACCCAGGGGCCATATTTCATACTCCCGACTAAGCAAGATGGAACTGCGCAACCATCATATATTCCAAACAAACCAATATATTTCAGAGTTGACCAAGAGATGTGGGATGGATTCATGCCTGATCCGGTCAACAAAAAACCACCGATTTACACACGACTCTTCCAGCTTGGCTGGTGCGACATGCCAGACTTCCCTCTCATCCAGGACAAATCTCCAACAACAGACTATCCAATAATCCCTTCAATTGGCACAACACTCAAACCAAGACCTGTTTCCTATCAGCCAATTGCCAGATGGGATTTGAATAGTCCTTTGGTCACATTTGTTTCGGATAATGATGCAAATTTTGAACAGGGTGAAGAATGGCACTGTGAAAATATAAGTACTGATAGTCATTACACGCCAGGCGAGTGGATATATAAAAGAACTACAAATCTTATTACACAACCAGTCGTCGCAAACGGCGACGTCAGACTTACCGATGTCGTCGTGATAATGTCGACAGGCAAGCCAAGAACATATCTTGCTGGCTCGTCGGTAATTGACAACGGTACCCTTGGCGTTCTTGACCCTGGGGATGATCTTGATGTTGGCAAATCTCTAATACAGTTTGTGTATACGGGCTCTGTCGCTCCAAACACAGAAATGCACTCTGAGAATGTTTCTGTCAACAGCATGTACAATCCGGGTGAATTCATCTACAGGAAGGCCGACTCGATAGCGTCTGTCGGGAGCGCTGACTTTGCACTGACGGATATCAATACGAATGCGAAAAGATCTGGCGCAACAAATGGTTATGGAGTCTGTTCGCTTGGTGGCATGATGCCAGGCGATTTGCTCTTGGCTGTTGAAACACTTAAATGTGGTCCAAAGGCGCCAACTTACGATATCATGGTCGAGTCTGACATCTGGTCAGGCAAGGATCCGTCTACTGCTGCAGCATCAATCTTTGATCCCAATGGCAAACCATTGACCGGGTCGCAAAACATAAACAAAGACACTTCGCTCGAACCGACTGCTCAGTTATTCAGTCTACCGGTCTCGACATTCTTTAATATCCATTCAAACTATAGGTCTTTCTATGGCGTCTCAATATTTAACGACAATGGAATTGACAACAGTTTTGACCCCGAATCTGACACATATCCTGCAAACCTTCTCGATGATTACAAATCTTTGTCTCAGGCAGAATCATTTATCGGTGCAAAGGGTGACCTTGACTGTCCAGATGCCTACAGAACCGTACCCCCAATTTGGGGTGGCGAAGGGCTTGTAAAGTTTAGCGCTCTTTACAAAACTCCAGTTGATGTGTCGGGTCAATATGGATGCAACAAGTCAATCTACCGAAAATCCTCTACAAACAACAATCTTGTTGAGGTTTCCGACATAAGGCTTTTCGATACTGAAGTTTATAGGAATAACACAACTGCAACATATAAAGCTGGTTCAGTAGTCACACAGGGCGATCTTGACGTTGGTCAAGCGCTTATGGCTTTGCAGTCGACACTTTGTTTCTACGATCAGGCTCAGGGGAACCTTCAGCCTGACGGTGAACTCCAGCCAAACGAAACAATCTATAATGATATAAACAATAACAACATCATAGATTATGGCGACGTAAGAATGAGTCCGTTGAAGATGGGCTTCTATGCGTACCAGTGCGGCGATATTGTTGATGAGTGGAATGTTTGGGTACATCAATACCAGATTTACGGTCTCTCAACAAAAAAATGTGGCTCACAGACCGGCATAGACATCCCGATGCTCCCTGGCAAAATGGAACTTTATGTTGAAACCGACAAACCGCTTCGTGTCGAACAAACATCAAAGATAAAGATAAAGACGGGCATAAACCTCCAGAAGGGTGACAAGGTCTACATAACAATAAAAGACATCAACCAAAATGGCATATCCCCGTTCGACCAGACAGATGTTATTACTTTCGATAAACCTGAACTCAATTTCGAAATAACGCCATACAGAGGCTCATTGCTACACAATGGCGCTTACGAGCCGGTCTGTGTTTACGCTTTTGCTGAGCTCGCTGGATCCAAGGACAAGCTAATGCCAGTGTCTGGCGCGTATCAGGATATGTTCTTTGCAACCAGATACATGCCCACTGACAACATTGCCAATCCTCTGCAGACTCAAACGGCAGTTCCGGCTGCATTCCCGCAGCCAATTGTTCCGCTATCAATTTCTGACAGTTATGATTGTTTTGAAGCAGGATATCTCAGGGTTTATTCGGAATGGCTTGAGCTCGCTTCGACAAGAAAATGCCTTGACCAGCTTGAAGAGAGATTTCCAAATGTCTCACTTGAGTGCTACGATGGCGACAACCCCACAGATGTCAACGACACTTGCTGCATCCCGTTTGCTCTTGGGAAAAATGAAAACTCAATTGTTTTCTTCAACGCAACAGGATCAGGCATTCTCTGGATGGCAACTGCCACAGGCGAAAACGGACAGAAATACATCATTGAGTACCTTAACAGCCACAGGTATTACTTCTGGTACTGGAACGATGTCGGACCAATCCCTGGTGTTCTTGACTCAGGTGACTACCTTGGTGATGATCCAAACTTCATTCCTCCAGCATACACCGGAACGCAGAAGCCCGTTGAAGTTAAGGCAGTCACTGAACTTACAGACAATGACCTCTCTGCTGATATTACCAAGAACTCTTACGAAGACGATGGCTTTATTCCAAGAGGCATTGTAACGAAGGGCGACTTCCTCGGCGTCTTTGACAATGAAACCGTCGATCCTAAAACTGGTGTCAGGTTTGGCAAAATCGAAACTTTTGGTATTCCAACCTACATCACAAGCAGAGGCTTTTTCAGCACGACTGATGTTGGTGGATGGGCACTGGCAACGATAAAACCTGTTGAACCAGGAACAGTTAAGTTGAGACTCTCAAGTCATTCGATTATGCTTGACTACAATAGCAAAAGACTTCATCCTGCCCAGTTCAGTCTTGAAACTCATCTCGGTCTCGACTATTCAGGCTATGTTACGGTTAAAACCCCACCAATTGATGGAAAGCTCAATTTCTCCGAATTCCAGATCATCGACCACGGTCTCCAGTATTCAAAACAAAACTATACCTCTGGTTACCTGGCCTCCTTCCCGCTCGAGTTCCCAGCGCCTCAAATCCAGTTTCCTTACAATCCAATCCTTCGTAATTATCAAGATGATTTCCGTGTTTATCCTGGTGGGCAAACTCACGTTGGCAGAACCATCAATATCCCTGACGGAGCCATAAGAGGTCTTGTCCATGGGTGGAACTCCTATCCAGCCATTTGGTCTGAATGGGGTCAACGATACAACAAATCCAGTAGAGCTTTAGGCAGAGACAGAGATGACGATGAGTTACAAAGGAAGGTTAACTTCAACAAACTCGGCGTCGAATTCATGCCTCTGACCGACTATGGAATTTTCTTTGTTTTAAAAGATGGCAATGGTAATCACTACACCTTTGACCCAGGTACAACCACAAATCCAACCTCGCAAGGATTGATGCTCAAACGCATCAAAATCACTGGACCATTCAAAAAGCCAAAGGTTATGGATCCGATCACCGGCAGAATAACAACTGACTTTGGTTTTGGAGGAATGATCAAACTTCCATTGGTTTATGACTATTCACAGCAGGTTATTATTGATAACACAAACTACACATACAACGAGTTTGACGGTGCCGATTTCACTGGTATTACAGGCTACGGCCCGGATAAACTGGTGTATGCCGCCATTGAGCAAAACGGTTTCCTTCGTTGGAACCATCGTATGAACTATACGGGTGTGGATAATGTGATGATCGCCGATGAACTCACTCCCGTTGGTTCAGGAAAAATCGAAATCGAAGTTGTCTTGTTTGATGGCACAACAAAAACTTTCCAGGACTGCTGTTCTGACAAGAACGAAACATATATACCTGTCCACGGCTTGACAATTTCAGGCATGCCAGACAGAATTCCAATCGGCCAGGACATTCATCTCAACGTAAGAATCACCGAAAACTTACCAATGCAGGTTGAAGCAGCTTGTAACGATGCTTTTGTGTACATCTGGCAAGACAGGGGTATTGCATTCCAGATTGAAGGAATGGATGAACCAATCCACGTGGGCATGGGCGACGGCAGAACAATGGGTCTTCCAATGCCGATGCGCAACAGTTGGAGAACCGGTGCTGCCATGTTTACGGATAGGCAAGACTTCAACGACGACGGCAAAATCAGCTTCGGTGATTGGGAAACAGAAATCATTGGAACTTATTACTTCTCAACCAATACCTGGTCTGGTGGTATGGTCGATGCCAGAACCTATTTGGTTAATAATGGCGACTATTCTGTCGATTTGACAAAAGCCGCAAATTGTGAAGTTACCGACTACGGTATGGATATTGGTGGTATGCGTGCAGGTGGAATGGCAAGGTTCATGAGACCTTCAGACCACTGCGTCTCGGACAACGAAATCACGCCCGTATACATCAATGCATATAAGTACGGTGATGACAACAACGATCGTTCAAATGCTCCATATTACATGCATGAATGGTTTGATGCAGCCTACACGCACGAGGTGTATCTTGCTGGCGAAGCCAGGGTTCCAATTGAACCGGCAGAAGATCTCAATGTCACAGTATCGCCACAGCCTCTGACTGCTGGTGTTGCCAACGAGTTTGTTGACCCAACCCAGCCACTTACCATAAGTGTAACTGACAGCGCTGGAGTATTTGTCAACCTCCTTGAAGGTGTTCCGGATATGATGGGTGACAGAACAGTCGACGAAGAAGATGCATGGATAAACTGTTTTAAGGACTGGCATCCAGACCAAACCGAAAGATATGGTTTTGGGGCGAGACTACCCCAATATTATTGGGTAAGAACCGATTTGCACAACACTTCTGATGATTTCTACTCCAATAACTTCTTCTTCAGCAACTGGCAAGACGACAAAGATTCTTTCCAGCCAATAACAATCGACTTTACGAAAGCAAGAATTGGCACATATATTTTTAAGGGTTTTGTTGCCAACGATGCTGGCGAGTTTGATCTTACTGTCTTCACCCCCGACAGAAAGCACATGGGCACGGCAAAAGTAAAAGTGGCCTTGCCAAAAGTAGAATACAAAATCACAAACACCGAAGACACGGAGAGAAAAGAATTCGTTACCCCAGGTGAACCTGATTTCATTATGACTGCCGCAGATAACAGAATCTACAAGATAACAGCTGTCTGTAGAAATGTTCAGGGCAAACTCATCAAGCAGCCACCTGAATCAGTAAGAACGTGTAATTCAAAAGTGCTGTATCCTGCTCACTTTACGCCAGTAATTAACATTCCATCGAACATGAAACCGAGAAACTGGTGGCCGTGTTCATCATGCAAGACCACTTACGGTATCCATATTGGCTTTGACTACAATGAAGATGGCATTATTCAAAGAGGCAATAACGAGCTGAACACCTTTGGAACATTTGCAACTCAGCGTGAATTTGAGGCATGGGATTCATCAACAAGGGATTCCTATATCCTCCCGATGTATTCAAATGTATATTACAACACCACAAACGTTCATTTTAATGATAACACCTTTAGCAACAGAGCATCAATTTATCTTCAACCAGAATACCAGTGGGATATAACCGGATGGGGTCTTGGTTGTATCTATAACAAAGCATACGATGGAACATTCTTGTTTGTTGACAGAGAGAAGGATGGGCTACTTAACTATAAAGATTTCCTTCTCCTTGACGAGCTTGGATCAGTTACATTCTACATCTTTGCCGAGGACACGGTAAATGTCGGCGGTTTGGTAGCTTGCAATAACTATACTGCTGACAAAGTCTATGGCGATGTTGCTGGTGCTCCAATGCCTTATTATACTGATCCGGGTTTTGCAATGATGAGATACCGTTACACGTTGAGCTCTGGATACCTCAAAGGCCAGGAGATGGGCAGCCGTGATGGAACATTCTGTCTTGACTGGGACGCATTTGCTGACACATTTGCAAAAGTAGGTTCGCCTCAATTCTCGTTCAAGTCAGCAGACACGGAAATGCCGCTGGGAACTGAATTACTCAGCGTTTCAAATTATGATCTTGTCTATGACTACGAAAATGCCTTACTCGTTGAGGCCAAGCCGGCAGATGACCGCGATCTTTCAATAAAGGGCGGCGGGTCAATATTCGTCACTGGCTCTGAACATAGTTTCAAAGGTATGGGTACATTTGCAAAACTTCCAGACAGAACCGCACCAATAACCTATATGACTATTATCCCTGACGGTGAAGGAAAGGGCGTAACCCAGTTTGGTTACAAGAGCAAAAACACACTGCTTGACAAAATGCCTTACGAGCTCTCTCTCAAAGACTCTCCGGTTGACTATTATCTCTACCCTGTTCTCGAAATGGACAGTGCAGCCGGTTTAGGAATTGAAGTCGTCGAACCTGATTCAATAATCACAAACACTAAGAATGAAGTGGTCATCAAGATAACAGACAGAGCCACAAAAGCCATTGTTACCGATGCAAAAGTCAGGCTCATATCTGATGAATTTGATGTTGACACAACAACCGACCTTAAAGGTACGGCAAAATTTGAAATCAATCCTACACAAACCGGAAGAATAATCATCAAAGCAACGGCTGCCAAGTATGTCGGTGGAGAAAAGATTGTCTATATCGGCAAACTTAGGAATCCTCCAGTTCTAAACATTGATGCATACCCACAATCGACAAACCAGAAAACTGTAACAATCAAAGGTAAGACCTCACCAGGCGCGAAGGTTACGGTTGGACAGCAGTCAGCTCAGGTTTCAAGTGATGGATCGTTCTCCGTAAAGATCACTCTCCAGGAAGGCGTTAACAATCTTACCGTAAGAGCTGAGCTAGCAGATATTCCTCCAGCCACAGAACAAATATCGATTGTTCTTGACACAATTCCGCCAGAATTTCTTATCAGCAAAATTCCTGAACTTTTTGGAGCCCAGGAGTATGAGATAAATGGTAGAGTCGAGCCAGGATCAAAAGTTATGATAAATGGCGTCGAAGCCACAGTGGTTTATGATCTGTTTGTTGCCAAGGTTAATCTTAAAACAGGTAACAACACAATCAAGTTAGAGGCTTATGACCAGTCTGGCAACATAAACAAAAAAGAATTCATCATTCCGGTATTCGAAAGATTTATCGGATATATCGTCAAAGGTCAGAAGAATGTCTACAACGAAAAGAACGAAGTTATATCGGAGATGCAGGTTCCAACTGCCGATGACCTCTGGGTTCCCGTTGATGCGCTCAGAGCAATGTTTGGTGCATCCTATGAACTCTCAGGCACCATCTGCACTCTCAAGATTTTCGGAATGACCATTATCTTTGAGTCTGGATCAACCTCAGCGCTCATTGACAACGATACGGTGACTCTTGTTGATGCTCCTAGGATGTATAACGGAGCAATCTTCTTGTCACCAGCAACTATTGCCAATAACCTGTCGATTGATTGTTTGGCCGATCCAGTCAAAGGTACCGTAAACTTTGCGAAAATCTGGCTTCCTTAACTCAATAAACAATTGACAGAAAACCAAAGCAATAGTAAAATCTTTGTTTGTCATTGCTTATTAGTATAGGTATGCCTGCAAAAATGCAGGCAGGAAGGAAGCCTTATGAGAATTGAAAGGGTTTGGTTTGGAAAAAGAAGAAACACGATTAAACCACCCAACCTCATCAAGCTTCAGACGGATTCATACAACAAATTCCTTAAAGTAAACCTAAAACACCTCATTCAGTCACTCAATGAAGATAGGTCTTTACGTGAATCCGGAAAAGTAGAGGTCGAGTTTGTCGATTACAGTCTGGGCGATCCCGTTTACACACCATTTGAGTGTAAAGAACGTGGCATCAACTACACGGTACCACTAAAACTCACGGTAAGGCTCATCAATAAAGAAACTGGAGAAATCAAGGAGCAAGAGCTCTTTGCCGGTGAATTGCTGATGATGACCGAATCAGGCGTATTCGTCGTCAATGGCGTCGAAAGAGTAGTGGTCTCACAACTTGTAAGGTCTCCTGGTGTCTATTTTGAAAACGAGCAGATGCCAAACAGCAACAAACATCATGTTTTGGCAACGGTAATTCCTGACCGTGGATCCTGGCTTGAGTTTGAAATGGGCGATGATGACATTGCGTATGTAAAAATTGACAAGAAATCAAAAAAGTTCCCTGTCACAGAACTCCTTCGAGTTATGGGCGATTACACCGATGAAGAGATCAAGAATCTATTCATCGAAGACAAAGTTGTCGAAGCTACCAGCGAAATAAAGGGTGATTTTGACAAAGCCGCAGGAAAGGTTCTTGAGGACAACATTTATCATCCAACAACCGGTGATGATCTCTATGAGCCTGGAACTGTCCTTACTCCAATAATCGTCGATGAGCTTAAAAGGCTAAACATAAAGAGGATCACTTATCGAGATAAGGATATCGCAGGATTTGTAACTGCTACTCTCGAAAAGGATCAGACAAAGACAAGAGAAGAAGCTCTTGTTGATATGTTTAAGCATATCAGGCCTGGCGAACGTCCAACAATTGAAAACGCTGAAAACCTTATCCACAACCTACTTCGTGACCCAAGAAGAAACAACCTTTCAGAAGTCGGCCGATACAAAATCAACAAAAAACTAGGTCTTAATCTTGATTCAAGCCTTGTCACCCTTGAGGATGTCAGAGCAATTCTGAAGTTCTTATACAAACTCAAACTGGGACTTGTGGCTCCGGACAACAAAGACCACCTTGCAAACAAGAGAATCAGATCAGTTGGTGAGTTGCTTGAAAACCAGCTCCGAATTGGTTTCCTTAGAATGCTTAAGATAGTCAGAGAAAAAATCATTACTCTTCCAGATGAAGAGCTGACCGTCCAAAACATCATCAACGTAAGACCAATTATTGCAGCAATCAGAGAATTCTTTGGTCTTGGTCAACTGTCCCAATTCATGGAACAAACCAATCCTGTCGCAGCCCTTACACACAAAAGAAGGCTTTCGTCACTTGGACCAGGCGGCTTAAACAGAGACCGTGCAGGCGCCGATGTTCGTGACGTCCACCACTCTCATTACTCACGTATCTGTCCGATCGAAACCCCTGAAGGTGGAAACATTGGTCTTATCAACTCACTTACCACACACGCCATCGTTGACGACTTCGGATTTATCAGAGCTCCATACCTCAAAGTTGTAGACCAGACGGTTACAAACGAGATCATCTATCTAACAGCCGACGATGAAGAAAACTACCGTATTGCCCAGGCCAACACTGAACTCGAACGAAACAACAAAATCAAAGGCATCTGCGCAATCAGGTACAAGGGCGAAATCACCACATGCGAGGCTGAAGAAGTGGATCTTATTGACATTTCACCGGATCAGGTTCTTTCAGCTTCAGCAGCGTTGATTCCATTCCTTGAGCATGACGATGCCAACAGAGCCCTTATGGGATGCAACATGCAACATCAGGCGGTTCCGCTTGTCAATCCGGAAGCTCCAAGGGTTGGTACAGGCATGGAACACCAGGTTGTTGTTGACAACTGTTCGGTTGTGCTTGCGAAGGAATCCGGCGTAGTTTCGTACGTTGACGCTGGCACAATCAAAATTGCCTCGCTTGATGCTCAGCCGGTAAAATACCAGCTTGGCAACATCAACAAGGAAGTCCTTTACAAATTCTTGGGTGAAAACATTGATGAAGTCGGTAGAATCGGCGATCTCATCGATGGAACCATAGCAAGAAAACTTATTCAGAAGAGTATCTTCAAAGTCAGAACAATCAAAAGGGATGACGTTGAAACAATAAATCTTGGCGAATTTGTCAAGGTTGAGGTCAACAACGAGCTTATAGGTAAAGTACTTTTTGAACCGGCACTCGATGGCGAAGGCAAAACAGTCATTGCTTCAGGCAAGAAAATAACCGAAAGCAGCCTTCAGAGACTCTACGTCTCGGGAGTCAAAGAAGTTGTTCTTGACATTGAAGGTTCACATGAAATCTTCCCAGTAGCCCTGCTTAAGGTTGGAACATCCAGGAATACTTTCCTTGGAAAGATTTTACTTCATGGACCAAAGGACGAAACCAGTTCCGAGAGCATTGACTCGGCATTTGTCACCGAGGATGTTCTCAGGCAACTTCTCCAGAAGGGCGTAAGCGAAATAAGAGTTGTTGATATCATGGCCTTGCACGAGGATGATGTTTACGTTCTTGACAAAAAACTTCTGTCTTCCTCAAGGATTCTTGCCGAAGACATCATGGAGAACAAAGAAGACACCGTTGCATACAAAGGCTCATATCTTACCATGGATTTACTTAGAAAACTTGCTTCTATAGGCATAGATGAAGTCCATGTCAGTTATGAGTCAACTTATAAGCTTCAGAAGTTCTTCAGAAGCAACCAAGACATATGCATCAACCAAAGAGCATTGGTTCGCAAAGGTGACTTTGTCTCAGCCGGTGACGTCATTATTGATGGCGAAGCCTGCGATAGGGGCGATCTCGCTCTTGGTCAAAATGTTTTGGCAGCATATATCCCGTGGCGTGGTTACAACTATCAGGATGCTATTATTGTTTCCGAGAGACTTGTCTGCGACGATGTCTATACGTCGATTCATATCAAGGAATACAAGTGTCCGGTTCGTGACACAAAGGTCGGACCAGAAGAACTTACAAGGGAAATTCCAAACGTTTCTGAGGAACTCCTCAGAAATCTTGATGAAAACGGAATTATCCGTGTAGGCACCGAAGTAAAGGCCGGTGACATCCTTGTTGGAAAAGTCACTCCAAAAGCCGAATCTGAATTCACCCCGGAAATGAAACTCTGGAGAGCCATGTTTGACCGCAAAGGTCAGGACGTCAGAGACACCTCACACAGAGTCAGCCCAGGAGAAAAGGGTGTTGTCATTGCTACTCAACTATTCAAGCGTGACAAATCCGATGAACTCCAAGTCGGCGTAAACATGCTCGCAAAAGTCTATGTTGCCGAGAAGAGAAAAATCCAAGTCGGCGATAAAATGTCAGGAAGACACGGTAACAAAGGCGTTATCTCTAAAATTCTGCCAATCTACGACATGCCGTACATGGAAGACGGAACATCAGTAGACATTATCCTTTCACCACTTGGCGTACCTTCTCGTATGAACCTTGGTCAGATTCTAGAAGTAAACCTTGGTCTGGCAGCAAAAAAACTCGGTGTATACTTTGCTACACCAGTGTTCATGGGTGCGGCCGAGCAGGATGTTGTCGATACTATGGTAAAATGTGACATTCCTCCAAACGGGAAAGTGACGCTCGTTGACGGCTATACAGGTGTCCCATTTGAAAGCAAGGTTACGGTTGGCATTGCTTACATGTTGAAACTCAACCACCTTGTTGAAGACAAAATCCATGCCAGATCAACTGGCCCATACGCCCTTATCACTCAGCAGCCACTTGGCGGTAAAGCACAGTTTGGTGGCCAGAGACTTGGAGAAATGGAAGTTTGGGCTCTTGAAGCTTACGGCGCAGCTCACACACTTCGAGAAATGCTCACCCTCAAATCAGACGATACCGAAGGCAGAATCAAAGCTTATGAAGCTATCTGCAGAGGAAAGATCATTCCTGAATCAGGCACACCTGAATCATTCAAGGTCATCCAGCGCGAACTTCGCGGTCTGTGCATTAGCCTTTCGATCGTTGGCCATGAACAGGATCTCGATGAAAAGAGAGAAGAAGCTGGGCCAATCACACTTAAGCTTGACAAGGAATCGATGCTGGGCACTGAAGAGAGCATAAAACTTGACATGCCAGAAGAAACATTTGAATCAATATCGCTTTCCGACGATGTCGAGGAAGTCAACTTGGAGGAGAAATAATGAAAGTATTCGAAACATCAGCCATCAGAAACGTCGTTCTCTGCTCTCATGGCAGCTCGGGCAAGACATCGTGGGTAGAGGCAGCAGCTTATGACACCGGTATCACAGACAGAATGGGCACCATCACTGCCGGAAACACAATCTCTGACTTTGACCAGGACGAAGCAAAGCGTCAAATCTCGATCAACCTCTCGGTTGTCCCACTCCAGTACAAAGATGTGAAAATCAACTTCATTGACACTCCGGGTTCATTCGATTTCCAGGGAGAAGCGATTTCTGGAATCAGAGCCGCTGATGCATCAATAATTTTTGTTGATGTAATCTCAGGTGTTCAAGTCGGTACCGAAAAAATGTGGAGCCTTTGCGACAAGAGAAACCTCCCAAGAGCAATCGTCATCAACAAAGTCGACCGTGAAAACGCAAACTTTGATCAGGCTCTCGACCAAATCAATGAAAGCCTCACAAAGAGCGGTCTTGTTGTGACATTCCCAATCGGTGAAGGTGTAAACTTCAAAGGTGTGGTAGACGTTATTAAAGGAAAAGCCTATACGTTCACTGACAACGGAAGAAAATTTACAGAAGGCGACATCCCTGCAAATCTCGCAGCAAAAAGAGACGAATACTACGACAAATTAGTCGAAGTTGTTTCTGAATCTGACGATGAACTCCTTGAAATGTTCCTTGAAGGAAAGAAGCCAACATCAGAACAGCTCAACAAAGTTCTTCACGAGTCAGTAAAGCACGGCAAAATTTACCCAATCTTTGCCTCAGCCGGTCTCACCAACGTCGGTGTCCAAAATATCATGGATGCAATAGTCGATCTTTTCCCTGCCCCGAACCAGAGACCACAGGAAGAAGCAACTGATCTTAAAACAAAATCGGAAATCAAACTCAACTGCGACACATCAAAAACATTTGCATCACTTGTCTTCAAAACCTCAGCCGACCCGTTTGTTGGCAGAATCACATATTTTAAGGTCATGCAGGGAACACTCAACACAGACGTAAAACCGTACAACACAAAGAAGGATGCAGCTGAAAGAATTTCTGCCGTTGCGGTTCCACTTGGCAAGAAACAAGATCCAGTTTCAGAACTCAAAGCTGGAGACATTGGAGTGGTAACAAAACTTGCCAACACTCTCACAGGAGACACTCTTTGCGAGCAGTCGAACCAAGTTCTCATCAAGGGCATCGAATTCCCGAAACCAGTCCTTCGCATGGCTGTCAACCCAAAGAACAAAGCTGACGAAGACAAAATCGGTACAGCAATTCCAAGGTTGCTCGAAGAAGACCCATCGCTTGAATACACAAGAAGCGAAGAATCAAGAGAGTTCATCCTTGGCGGTCAGGGCGAAACGCATATCAATGCTGCAGCCGAAAAACTCCAGAATAAGTTTGGTGTTCAGGTAACCCTTTCCATCCCAAAGATTCCATACAGGGAAACAATCAGAAAAACTGTTGAAAAAGCTGAAGGAAAACATAAAAAACAGACTGGTGGACACGGTCAGTATGGCCATTGCATCATCAAGGCCGAACCACTTCCAAGAGGAACAGGCTTCACCTTTACAGATGCAGTTACCCAGGGACGCATTCCAAAGAATTTTATCCCAGCCATTGAAAAAGGTATGAGGGAATCAATTGTAAAAGGAACACTTGCAGGTTATCCAGTAATCGACATCGGAATAACGGTTCTCGACGGTTCGTACCACGATGTTGACTCGTCAGAACTGGCATTCAAGCTTGCAGCTAACATTGCATTCAAGAAAGCAATGGAAGACGGTGGAACCTCACTCCTAGAGCCAATTTACAACCTCACTATCATCATTCCAGACTCCTACATGGGCGACATCATGGGCGACATCAGCTCCAGACGCGGCAGAATCCTTGGCTCAGAAGCAAAGGGCAAATACCAGATTATCAAAGCACAGGCTCCTCTTGCCGAAGTTCAGAGATATGCCATAGACCTCAATTCAATCACAGGTGGACGCGGAACGTTTGAAATGGACTTTGACCACTACGAAGAAGCCCCACCAAGAGTAACTGACGAAGTTGTTGAAAAAGCAAAGCTTGAGGCCGAAAAAGAAGGCTAAGGAGGCAAAGTGGATAACAATCAGGCAGTTCGAATTCTGCTTGCCACACCTGAAGAGATCAGGTCATGGAGCCATGGCGAAGTCAAGAAATCAGAAACGATTTCTTACAGAAACTTCAAGCCAGAACCAGATGGACTTTTCTGTGAAAAAATCTTTGGACCATCCAGAGATTATGAATGCCGTTGCGGAAAATTCAAAGGCGCACGCTATAAAGGCGTCATCTGCGACCGTTGCGGTGTAGAAATCACAGTCAACAAAGTCCGTCGTGAACGTTTTGGTCATATCGAGCTTGCAGCACCGGTCGTTCACACATGGTATCTCAAAACCATGCCGTACATCGCCTTGCTGCTCAAGATTACATCAAAAGTTCTTGAAAAAGTTGTTTATTTCATCAACTACATCGTTATCGATCCAGGCAACTCTCCGCTTTCTAAGATGCAGCTGCTCTCTGATGAAGAATACAGAGAAAACAAGAGAAAATTCAACTTTGTAGCAAAAAAAGGCGCTGAAGCCATTCTTGACCTTATCAACGAAATCGAGATTTCAAAGGTCGAATTGGAGCTTGTCGATGAACTTAACTCTGGCAATGCCCAGAAAAAAGTCAAGGCAATAAAGCGTCTCGAAGTTATTCAGGCTTTCAAGGATACACAAAGAGCACCGTCAAACATGATCCTTGAGGTTATCCCTGTTGTGCCACCAGATCTTCGTCCACTCATTCAGCTTGAAGGCGGCAGATTTGCCACAGCAGACCTCAACGACCTCTATCAGCGCGTAATCAACAGGAACACCAGACTTAAAAAGCTCATGGAAGTCAAAGCACCTGACATCATGATTCAGAACGAAAAACGTATGCTTCAGGAATCAGTTGACGCGCTCTTTGACAACTCCAAACGTGATCGCCCAATTCTTGGCACAGCCCAGAGACCACTCAAATCGCTCTCGGACATCCTCAAGGGTAAAGAAGGTCGTTTCAGACAGAACTTACTTGGTAAGCGTGTTGACTACTCAGGTCGTTCCGTAATCGTTGTCAACCCACAGCTCAAAGTTGACCAGTGCGGACTTCCAAAGGAAATGGCTGTTGAACTCTTTAAGCCATTCGTCATGGAAGGTCTTGTCAGAACCGGATTCACCCAGAGCCTCAGGCAGGCAAGGTCACTCATCGACCAGCAGCATCCAGAGGTTTACAAGATTCTAAGTGAAGTCGTCAAAGGTCACCCAGTTCTCCTCAACCGCGCCCCAACACTTCACAGACTTGGTATTGAAGCATTTGAACCAATTCTGGTAGAAGGCAAAGCCCTTCAAATCCCACCGCTCGTTTGCCAGCCATTCAACGCTGACTTCGACGGTGACCAGATGGCTGTTCACGTTCCATTGACACTTTCAGCTCAGATGGAATCAATAATGCTCATGCTGTCCTCCCAATCAATACTTTCTCCTGCAACAGGAGCACCAACATTCACACCAATTCAGGACATCGTTTTGGGCATTTATTACATCAATCTTGAAGGTGACAAGGATACTGGGCTGGTCTTTGACGATTTCTTCGAAGTCCAGGCAGCCTATGAAAACAGACTGCTCAAACTTCGCGACAAGGTAAAATACAGAATTCCATACGGTTACTCCTATTTTGAAGGTGGAAAATTCAAAAAAGTAACCAACAAGCCAGGTGCAGAAATTATTACCACAGTTGGCAGAGTCATCTACAATGGAAGGATCAGAAGAGAGCTCCTGAAGAGTGTTGTCCACAGAGCAGAAATTGCAGAAATGGCCGGCGACGACACCATTTCCAGTAAGTGGAATCTTCCATTCTTCAACGATCTCATGTTCCTCAAAAACATCATTCTTCAGGTCAAGGAATGTTACAGACATTATGGTCCGGCAATTACTGGTGAATTCCTCGACACCATCAAGCAGATTGGTTTTGAGATGTCAACCGTTGCTGGCGTTACCGTCGGTCTTGATGACATGAAAATCCCGCCAAAGAGACAGGAAATCATTAAAAAGGCTGAAGCAGAACACGAGAAGATCATTGACTTCTACAACAAAGGCTTCATTAGTGACAACGAGCGTTACGAGGCCATTGTTACAACCTGGATGAGTGCTACCGACGAAATCAAATCTGCCGTATTCACAAACTTCGATAAGCTTGATTCCATCTACATGATGGCAAACTCTGGCGCAAGAGGCTCACCCGGTCAGATTAACCAGATAGTAGGCATCCGTGGTCTTATGACCGACCCAACTAACAAAATCATGGAGTTCCCGATCAAGTCAAACTTCAAAGAAGGTTTGACAGTGCTTGAGTACTTCATGTCAACCCACGGTTCGAGAAAGGGACAGGCTGATACTGCTCTTAGAACTTCTGACTCAGGTTACCTCACCAGAAGACTAGTCGATGTATCTCATGACACAATCATCAGGGAGATCGACTGTGCAACAAGCGAAATCAGCCCAATTATTATTGCCGGTTATTGTGTAAAACCAATCTCCAGGCAAGCTGTTGGTAAGACGGCAATCGGTGACATTGTCAACCCGAAAACCGGGGAAGTCATTGTCAAGGATGGCCAAACAGTAACCTGGAAAAAAGCTCTGCAGATGGACGATGCAGGCGTGCAACAAGCTGTCGTCAGAACTGTGGTGGATGGTATAGTTATTATGCCACTTTATGACGGAAAGCGTGTAATCAAGACTCTTGGTGAAAGAATTCTTGGCAGAATTACAATCGATGACATCACGGCATATCCATACAAAATGGAGCAGGTTGACAACGAAAGCATTGTAGGTGAAATACTTGCTGAAGACATTGCCCATTTTGGCAAGATTATCTACACAGCTGGATCAAAGATTTCAAAAACCATGCTCAAGCAAGCCAAAAAAGTAGGCAAAGACACGATTAGAGTCGCAACAGGAGATCCTGTTGTTCTGGTTAAAGCGGACCAAATGATCGACGAAAGTGCAGTCGAAAAAATCACAGAAGCCAATATCCTTCAGGCAAAAGTTCGTTCAGCGCTCACATGCGAAAGCCATGAAGGCGTCTGTGCAAAATGCTATGGTCGCGACCTGTCTTCAGGCATCCTTGTAAATGTTGGAGAAGCTGTCGGTATTGTTGCAGCTCAATCAATCGGAGAACCCGGCACCCAGCTTACACTTAAAACCTTCCACTCAGGCGGCGTTGCTGCTGTCGACATCACAACCGGTCTACCCCGTGTTGAGGAACTTTTCGAAGCCAGACGACCAAAAGGTGAAGCTCCAATTGCTGAGATTTCAGGGAAAGTTCACCTTGAACCTGGCTGTGAACTCCTGAAAGTCACAATTACCAGCAAAGAGGGCGAAATAAGGTCATATGAAGTTCCATACACCTATCAGCTTCTTACCAAAGAAGGCGAAGATATCGAAGCTGGTGACGCAATTTCTGAAGGCTCTCTCAACCCACACGAACTTCTGAAAGTCAAAGGTGTTGACGCAACAGCAGCATACCTCATCGAATCAATCCAGAAGGTTTACAAATCTCAGGGTTCAGATATCAACGGCAAACACATCGAAGTCATTATCAGACAGCTTATACGAAGAGTCAGAATCAAAGATTCCGGCGATTCAAGATTCCTTCCTGGCGAAACCGCTGACAAGCAGGAACTCGAGGAAGAAAACAGAGTTCTTATCTCCCAGAACAAGAAACCGGGAACGTTTGAGCCAATCTTGCAAAGAGTCACAAAATCCGCCATCACTTCAGAGTCATTCCTTTCTGCTGCTTCATTCCAAGAAACCCCAAGAGTTCTTGCAGAGGCGGCAATCAAAGGTAAGTACGACCCAATCCACGGTTTGAAAGAAGCTGTCATTGTTGCTCAGCTCATCCCAGCCGGAACAGGCACCGAGCGCTACAGAAGCCTTTGCGTCAATGTGGAACCTGAGAAAGCTGATGAACTCACGCTTATCTCTGATATTCCTCCTCAGGCTGCAGTTTGAGAAAATAAACATTAGATTCAAAAAAAGGTGGTCGCAAGGCCACCTTTTTTTGTTTAACCAAATCTTTCCTGACAAACATAAAGTTAGATCGTATTACTATCCATAGTAGTAGATGTGACATCAACTTAAAAACCTAGGAGGTTAGTAATGAAAAAGATAGCAACATCGATATTAGTGGCCATAATGGCCGTAACACTTGCACTACCAGCAGCATTCGCAATCGACAAACCAGTTGACGATAAAAAGAATCCAGGCAAAGACATGCCGAACTTTGGAAGAATTGCAGTTTTCGACTCAATCAAGAAAGAAAATGATTGGGTTTCAACCATGAAGGTTACCTTCATGCCTGAGTCCTCAACAACAGATGTTATGCTTATAAGCGGTCTAACGGAATACAAGAACATTGTTATCGGCTCACAGCCAACAAATCTTGATCCAAACTCATTAAAAAAGGGTGACTACATATTTGTGAACTCGATCTTTGGTTCACCAATTGAAGATGGCAAAGTGGGCAAACAATTTGCCAGACTTGTTTCAAGATCCGACCTCAAAGGCACCATCATGGGTATCAGAGCCAGAGACACCCTTGGAACCGTTGAAAAGATTGATGGAAAAACAATGTCTGTCATGCCATACGGCCCACGTCCGAGTGACAAAAAGGTAGAAGCTCTGACAATCAATCTTTATGACAACATGATTGTTTTTAAAGCTGATGAAAAGATGGAAAATGTCACTCAACTCAAAGCTTCTGACATCAAGACAGGCTCCAAGATTGCAGTATCAGTCATGCCACTTGGAGACAAGAGCGATGACGCAAGCAATAATGTCCAAATGTATGCAGTTCTTGTGAAGATTCTTGATTCCTTCCCTGAAATGAGAACTGAACAGCTTGCAGCAACGGTTATCTCTTCAGAAAACAATACTCTCACTGTGACCCCTGTCAGGATTGATAATAAAAATGATCCTAGACCAGGGCAGGGCAATGACAATGGTGGAAATGATCCAAGACCAGGAAACAAGGACAATGGAAATAACATTGGCGCCAACGATGACACCCAACCGCCAGAACAGAAGACCGAAAAAACCGTCACAGTGAAGTATGATTCGTCAACAATCTTTGTTCTCAACACAGGCAGTAAGATTGAAACAATCAAGCCAGCAGACATCAGAGAAAAAGACAAACTCGTCATGACAGTCCAGATGAGGGAAACCAACAATGAGTGGGCACTTTATGCCAAGACTGTCAGGGTTATGCAGAATTTCCCAAATCCAGGCACAAACAGAGAAGTAAAAGTCTTTGGGACTCTTGAAAGCTTCGGGCAGTACAGCATAACCTTCAAGCCGAACAAGGTAGATGCCTCATCTACTCTTGCAATGGATCCGGAATGCGTATTTGTAAAACAGGCCGAAGAAGGCAAGAGACCAGAAATCATCAAACAGAGCGACATCAAGGCAGGCGACAAGCTTGTAGTCAGTGCAATTGTTGATAGAAAAAACAATGGCAAACCAAACGATGGTCAGACAAAGCCAAACGAAGACAAGCCACAGCCAAAGATTGAAGGAACAGTGTTTATGGTCATGGTCATCGATGCTTTCCCGAACCCGGTTGCAATGGGTAAAATCACAGAAATCTCAGCATCAAAGGTCATCATCCAGGTTCCAACAGCACCAAACAAAGACAACACAGACGAGAAGAAAACTCTAGAATTCACAATCAACGCCAATACAAAGTACTACACAATGACACGCGAAGGCAAGAAAGAAGTCAAAATCGACGAATTTAAGGCTGACCAGTGGATCAGGGTTGAATACCAAGAAGCCAACAACGCAAACACAGCCATCTCGATAATGAAAATCGAGAGACCACAGAACCCAAACCCACAAGACGACGGCCAGAATCCACCACCAGAAGGCGAACCAAGACCATAAGCAAACCTGACGTTACCCTCTTCCCCAAAAACCGGAACCATTGCTGGTTCCGGTTTTTTTATAGGGTGTTGCAAAACAGCAGAAATGAGATAAAGTTAAAATATAGATAATAACTGATATTGGAGATGGATATGAAAAGAGTTCTTGCTGTTTTTGCCACAATGATGCTTATTTTTGCAACATTGCCGGGCAGGGTGACCTGTGATGACGGTGACACACTTTCTTGCGGTGGTGTAAACAGGATTGAGATAAATGACCCTGCAGAGTTAAAAGGCGGACCGAACGATTTAAAAACTGTAACATTGGAAGTATCAAGATCTAGAAATTCGGATGGCAAACAAATTAGAAAGCTGACCATATCAGCAACAACTCATTCTCGATTTGAAGCAATAGGCGATAATGTTCTTGGCGTAATAATGCTACTTGAAGTAATTGATTCTAATGGTAATTCAACCACGTTTCAGGATATTTTCTCATTCTCAGGCGTATTATCTGGTGGTATAGGGTATATCAAGATAACCGACAGAGATTCTGATAGATCAATAATCGAAGCAATAGAAGAAAGAAATAATACTAAGCTTGTTTGCGCGAATATAAAATTCATACTTATGATTCAAGATGTAAACACAAAGGAAACAAAAAACTGTGATGAAACCGAATGGTCAGACAAAATGGTCGATTTTGCCGACACCACCCAGCCACCAAATCCGACAGATGTAAAAGCTGAGAACGATATTGGGTGTCTCAAAATATCATGGGCAAAACCGCAAAAGTCGTCGTTAACAATGGAAATCGACCATTACAAATTTTATAAAGATGACGTATTTGTAAAAACACTTGATCCATCAACAACATATTTTAAAGATTGTAATGTTGAAGCTGGCAAAACTTATAAGTACAGCATTTCAGCTGTGTCACCGTGGCTGGTTGAAGGCCCAAAAGCCCCGTTAACCGTTACATACACGCCAGTTGCAAAAATAATTCCAGACAAAGATACTGTAGATTTTGGGCTTATTGAAGCAGAAAAGATTAAGCCTGTAAAAGTAAAACTTTCAAATTATGGCGACATAGAAGCTGATGTGAAGCTGGAACCTTCTGATGAATGGATGGTGGTCACCCCGCAAACGCTAAAAATCGACAAGGCAAAACGAGCCGATATCGAGATTTCCATTGACCAAAGTAAAGCCAAACCAAACGTCAATTACGATGGGACAGTGAAGATTACATGGGGAACGACCGATTTCCAAATGATTTCTGTAATCGTGCGCATCAAACCTGATACAACACCTCCAGATATCACCGTTGACCAGCTGACAGAAGTATCAAATCAACTTCAGTACACGGTTTCAGGAGCCGTAGAACCAGGGGCGTCTGTTTGGGTAAATAATATCGCAGCAACTGTCGAAGGTGACAAATTTAAAGCAACCATCAACCTTCTTCCTGCACCAAGCGCAACAAATGTTGAGGTTAAGGCAACAGATAAATACAAGAACACTGCCAAGATAAACGCTGGAAAGGTCATAAACATTCTAAATTCAAAAGTAATCCTCATTATTGGTTCGGAAAAGATGTATGTCAATGACAAAGAGGTATCCATAAAACCAGCGCCAACGATAGTTGCAGGCAAGACACTCGTGCCGCTTCGTGCTGTTGCCGATGCTTTTGGAGCCTCGGTTAACTGGGACGCCAACACCAGAACAGCAACAATCGTCCTTCGAGAGAAGACGATACAGATAACGCTTGATAAAGACACGGCCATAGTTAACGGAGAAGTGAAGGCTATCGGCTCAAAAGCTGTAAACATTGGTGGCAGGGTCATGGTTCCTTTCAGGTTTATCGCAGAAGCTCTTGGCGCAAAGGTTGATTACAACGCAGAAACCAAGTCCATTACGCTTGTTTTGGTTGTAAGACCTTAAAAAGACATCGATAACGCTACAACAGGCTGGCTTGAAAGCTGGCCTGTTTTGTTTTGGCGGGGGGTGTCGTGAGGGTGAAATGGAGAAATCGATTTGAAATCGAAGTGACTCGATACGGTAATCGAGAAATGATACAATTGGGACATGACAGACGAAATCGAGAAACCGAACTACAAAATCGAAGAACCGAACCGTGCTTTTGAATACCCAATGTTGGTTGAGAGCTTCAAAGCCCTGACGGCAGAATATGGACGCAGGCTGAATCGAGAAATCGGGCTCGAAGAAGTAGACCTTGAGTTGGACGAAATAAGGATTCATGGATTCGAAGATACACTCAATAACCCAGAATCATTGGTGTTGGTTGCAAGAGATGAACGCGGACAGATAATCGGGTTGCTGGCTGCCGACAGCTGGGAAGAGAAGAACGAGTTTGTAAAACCGCCCTATATAGAGATTTTCGAGCTGATGATAGATGAGAATTGGCAAAACAAAGGTATTGGTTCAAAGTTGCTTGAAAGCGCTGAAGCCTGGTGCCGAAGCCACGGGGTTGAGAACATCACCCTGACAGCCCAGGAGTTCAACATTGGCGCCATAAAACTTTATGAAAGCAAAGGATATAAAACCATTCACAGGTTGATGCTAAAAAAGCTTTGGTAAAACCCTGTATCTGTCACATATTTTTTTGACAGCCATCGCCTGCCATGTATTCGAGTTCTTAGGCCTGATGCCCATCAATTCAAGCTCAGAAGCGATGTCTCTGAAAGAATCGCCATTGTTTCTCATCTTGACAATCAACTCGATTGCCTTTTGTTCCTGAGGGTTTTCGATAAACCTGTCACCATCGCGGTCAAAACCAAATGGGGTATGGTTGTAAACCTTGCCGTCCTTGCGCTTCATGTCTAAAACAACTTTTGTTCTCTCGCCGGTTATGTCACGCTCAAACTGGGCAAGCATGGCCAGAACTGTAAAAAACATCTTCCCTGTGGCTGTGCTCGTGTCAACAGAGACATCGAGAAGGTGAAGGTTTATATTCTTTTTTTGGAATTCTGTGGCTTTTGCTATTGCATCACCGGTGTTTCTGAAAAGTCGGTCCAGTTTGATGGCGACCAAATGATCAGCTTCACCTGTTACCAACATCCCATAGGCCTTCGCTCCGCCAGGTCGTTTTTCAAATGGCTTGAAACCTGAGATCGCTTCATCGGAGAAGATAGTCACCAAATCAAGGTCTTTTAACTCGCAATAGGCATTTATCTTGCGCTTTTGGGCTTCGAGGCTCAAGCCCTCTCGAGCCTGTTCATCAGAGGATACTCTTATGTAGCCTATGGCTTTTGGTTTTGTGTCCATCATCTGGCTCCTTGTTTTGTAAACGCTAGGTCTAGCGTTTACAATTATAGAGCATTTTGAATAGCTGTCAAACTATTAATGTCTTTTTGCCTGAACCATCCAAACATAAAAGGTCAACCGGCTGGCTTCGACTTCAAAGCCGAGTTTCTCAAAACAGGCTCTAACCTCAGCAACAGAGTGAAAAAACTCATCCTCTATCTCTTCTGCCAATTCGTTGCAGCCATTCCTTTTCAATTGTTCGATATGCTCATCCCTAAATTGTGCCGACTCAAACATTGGGTCAATAATTATTACCAAACCATCGTTGTTTAAAATGTCACACAGCGACTTTATCATTTTCTCCAGTTGGTCAAACGGCACATGATGAACAACATAAGTTGAGGTTATGATGTCAAACTTTTCTTCAAACTCCGGAAGGCCATCTGGGATGTTACCAGGAAGGACTTTTAGAGTTGGATGTTTTTGACTAAATTTCTCTCTCATCGAAGCTGATGGTTCGATGGCAGTTATCGATAACCCCTGACAGCCAGTAAGCAGACTCTCCAGGTTGCCAGTGCCAGCTCCGATGTCTAGCATCGATTGGTTTCTCCATTTCACCCTCTCGACTACCTTGCTTGTAACCAACTCAAGCGTCTGGTCATAGCTTTCATGTATCCAGTTGCCATCTCGAACCGACACGTCATAACTTTTGGCCCAGCTGTCAAAATCCCAAACTTTGTTGTCCATTTTCCTCCAATGATACAAAAACAGGGCATGAAACACATACCCTGCCTCAAAATCTTTCAAAAATGAGCCTCGTTTTAGGCTGGTAATTTTCGCTCGAACCCCTTGCCCCAGACCTCTGACAACTCGCTTATCATTACAAATGCTTTCGGATCTACCTCGGTCACAATCTCCTTTATCATGCTAATCTCTGACTGAGGCACAGCCACCATCAAAACTTTTCTTTCGTTGAGCTGGTACCCACCTTTTGCGTCAAGTATGGTTACTCCTCGTCTCATTTTTTCAATGATCGCCTCTCGGACTCTGTCGTAAGCATCGGTAATTATCATAGCCATCCGTGTCGAAGTCATTCCGGATTGGACAATGTTTAGAACCTGGCTGTATATGAACAATGTTACAATTGAGTACATGGCAAGATTGACATTTTTGAAATTTATTGCGACAGAAACAATTATTGTCGCATCAAAGATCATAACCAACTTACCATACTCAAATCCTGTTGAATAATAGATCAGTTGTGAAATCAGATCGGTGCCGCCCGTACTGGCAACGTTTCTGAACACCAGGCCGACACCAATTCCGAGTATCGCACCACCGAAAATTGAATACAGAATAAGATCGTTGGGGTTCGGCATTGATATGTGGCTTTTAACCATTGGATAGAGAATGTTTGTACCGACGTCCACCATCAAAGATGAGACTGCAATTGCCAAACCGGTTCTCAGGATATATTTCAAACCTAACACTTTCAGCGCCCAGATGAAGAATGGAATATTCATAAGGAAGAAGGCCAAACCGATATTGATTGGAACTTTATCATTTATGATCATAGCGATACCGTACAATCCACCAGGGGCAAGTTTTGCCTGGAGCAGGAAGAATGACTGAGCTGTCGCAGAAATGCAGGCTCCAAGTATTATCAGGAGAACCCTGACCAACTCCTTCCTTATGTTTTTTCTCCTCTCCAAAATGGCTGCCTTTCTTTCAGGCGTTATCTCGACTCTCTTCTTCTTCATTTTGGTTTCTCCATTTCACCCATTTGACAGGTTGAATTTTTGTTGCTTGGTGCAAATTGGTAATGAATTTGACACCCTAATTCAACATCTGTTACTTAACAAAAAAGCCTCCAGAAAATCTGGAGGCTTTGTATGCGATATTATTTACAAGCCTTGATCATGGTTTTGGATGTGTGAGTGTGATTCTCTTCTCAGCTGCATCATACTCAACCAGTGCGCCGAGACCTTCTGAAATGGCACGAAGCGGAACCATTGTGCTGCCTTTAAGAATTACAGGAGCCTTTTTGTAGTCAATCATCGCACCATTTTTCTTACCAATTGATTTACCGATCCAGGCTTCAAGAACAATCTTGTTGCCAGAACACGAATCTTCGTAAGAATATGTTGCTTTCTTCTCGTTCTGATCCCAATCAACTTTGCAGTTAAGAAGTTCTCCAAGAGCCCTAAACGGAACATATGTGGTTCCGCCCTGAACCAATGGTGCAACTTTGAACTTGGCCTGTTTGCTGTTTGCGATGTAGTCGTACTTGTCAATCCACATTATGATTACGTTTCTTGTTTTGAAAACAAGGGTAAGTTTCTTTTCAGTTACGTTCCCTGCTGCATCAGAGGAACGAATAACAAATTTGTTTTCACCAGATTTCAGGTTGAGTTTGATGTTGAATGAACCATCAGCAAAGACCTGCGCTGTTGTTGTATTGCCATCAAAGTCATATTCAACCTTTGCACCTGCTTCAGTCTTGCCCTGCACTACGGTGATTGATTCAAAGGCACAATTTGAAGAGGTGATGTTGAGAACTGGTGGTGTCGAATCAGGTGGTGCGATTGTAACTTTGGCGCCTACTGTTGTTACCTGAATATTGTCAAGGTTTGGGTCCTTGACGACAACATCAGTCATCTCTAGTTTTGTGTCGCCTTGATTTGTCGCCGTGAAACGAAGCTTTATAAGTGTTCCCTGACCATCCATACCTGAGACTGAACCGGTTCTCATCGGGCCAACTATTTCGACAATGCCTTTATCCTTTTCTTTATCAATTACATAGAAAAAGTTGAAGTTGCCATCTGATGAAAGGAATGATCCCGCCTCTGCCTTCTCGAATTTTGCATATTTTGGGTCAAACTTGACTTTAAGTCCAACACCGGAAAAGTTCTGGGCATATTTCACATCGATCGTGCATTCGAAAACTGTTCCTGCCGTGGCTTTGATGTCTTTCGGATTGAATGAAAGTTCGCTATCGGAAGGAATTATTTGTGGTTCTGGTGGCTGTGGTGGCATCGGAGGTCTTGGGCCTGAATCACCCGTTCCTGGAGGAAGATAGCCAGGAATTGATAATTTGTACACTACATTATGGAGCATGTCTGTCAGATAAAGCTTGTTGTCTTTACCCCACGCAAGACCGCCAGCGCAATAGAACATTCTTGGAGATGTATACGAAATCTTGAATTTGCCAGTTTCTGTTTTGTCGTAAATTTGAAGTCTTCCATTTTCGGTATCGGCTACGATCAGGCTGCCTTTGTCTGTGAAAACAATGCCTGTTGGGTAATAAATTGCGCCGCTTTTTCTGCCAGCTCCACCCATGCTACCGACATCTTTACCTTTTTTGTCAATGACGGATATAGATGCATCGGAGGCAACAGCAATGTTTCTGTATGGATCAACTGCAATTGACCTTATGCTTGAATTGACTCTGAGTTCATCACGTTTTTTGCCTTGATTTGTAAAAACAAGAACTTGTTTTTTTGAGTTATCACCGATGTATATGTTATCCATTCTGTCAGTTGTGATGGAAGCTGGTTCAATGATGTCTTCTTTGCCAAAAGCATTGTCGGTGTCTGTAAGTTTGACAACATAACCATTTGAGGCATCTTGTATGACGAAATAAACGTTATCATATGAGTCGATAGTAACATTCTTGATTACCGCACTTGATGGGATATCAAGGTTTGATGATGTGATTGTGTCTGAAAGAGTTCCGTCAGGACCATAAACAAACACTTTTGATGAGATCTTGTCTCCAGAAAAAGCTTTTCTTGAAACAGCGTAAATTGTTCCTTTTGAATCAACGGCAACGCCTGTGACTTCTCCACCTCTGCCGCTTGTCCCAGGATCACTCTTGAATGATGAGATCACCTTGCCCTGGAAATCAAGCTTGTAGAGAGCCTGAATGCTTGGCACAAAGAATGGGTTATCTGGTGTGTATCTGTCAGATTCGGTTGGGGTTCCAATTACATGGACAAAGATTCCGTCTGCGCCAACGCAGAGTCCATCGCATATTGCATCGCCATCGCCAACATCAACAGCTTTCTTGAATGAACCATCTGAGCCGAACATTTTGACTGCTGTTGCAGTCGGTGCTCTGTCAACGATCCAAATGTTGCCATCTTTATCAAAATCGAATGGACCCATTGCATTGAATTTTTTGTCATCAGTTGGATTTACTGCGAGTTTTACGTATTTTCCGTCTGTCGTGTACTCAAAAACGACGCCTGACTTATAATCAGCAATCAATACGTTACCGTTTGACCCAATCCTGAGAGCACCTGGAGAGACCATTTGGGTTTTGTCACCAGGTTTTCCGAATGTTGTTACATATGAAAAATTGCTGTCGAATTTCTGAACCCTTGCAGAGATTCCGTCTGAGACGTAAATGTTGCCATTGCCGTCAACGCAGACGCCTGCAGGAGCAAGGAACTGACCGTTTTCTGTTCCTTCAGAGCCAAATTTTTTGACAAATTCGCCTCTCTTGTCAACTACTGTAATGTTGCAATTGTAGAGGTCAGCGATGTAGGCGTTGCCGTCTTTATCGAAACCAATGTCCGATGGCAGCTGGTACTTATTGTCGCCCATACCAAGAGAACCAAAAACTGATCTGTGAGAAAGATCCTGGCTTAGGATATGAACTCTGCCATATCCAGTGTCTCCGATAAAGAGACTATCATTTCCAACACTCATGCCAACTACTGGATAATATCTGCCAATCAGATAATCCTCTTCGCTGGTGTTGACATCGCTAAGCTGCATTGAACCAATATAGTCATCAGGCATGACGCCAATAATCTGCTCAATATTGATTGAAACCTTTGGTTTGTCTTCAGCCCTTAACGTAGGCGCGGCAAACATCGTACAGCATAAAACAACTGTCAAAAACGCCAATAAAGCCTTTTTCATCAGCAAAACCTCTTTCTTAGTTCCTCTTTCCGAGATTCTTTCTTAATATATCATAATCTTTTCCATCTACAATGCCATCATTGTTGAAATCTGCTAAAATATTAAAATCCGGGTCGCTTCTTGTAAGACCATACGATTGTGTAAACACGAAAATATCGGATATATCTACAATTCCATCAAAATTCAGGTCACCGATAAGGGGTTCATCTGTTGAGATTTCCAGAATCAATGGGCTTGCCATATGATTGACCCATTCGCCCTTGGAGTTGTACAAACTTTGATTTCTGAATGTAATTTCGGGATTTCCTGACTTTGGACACTCTGCAATAATTCTGGCAATCACTCCCCAGCCGTCAGCGCCTTTATCGTTAGACCTTTTTTGATTAAAAGAAATTCTTCCAATCGATATTCCTTTTTCGTCAACCTTATCCTGAATGAATATGTCAGATTCAAAAACCGCACCGTCATTCCCAAGGAAATTGCCTGACTTTACCTCCAAAACGTTGACCTCTTCACCTGGATAGACAATGTCGCCCTTCACAAGACCAATGTCCTTGGCGTTTGTGACGTAGACATCGATGACAAATTTCTGATTTTCTGAAGGGATCAGTGGTTTGACCATCATAAAGAACTGTGGTGGTTGAGGAATATCGGAACCTAGGATTTTTACGGCGCCCTTCATCAACAAGTTGGACTCGGAGATTGTTCTGCTTGTCGAACCAGACACTGGAAGTGTCTCAATTTGAACAAGTTTTATCCGGAAACGCCCATTTGGAACTTTGGACAATTTTTCAGCGTCAAGCCCGTCCCATGTGAAGGAATATGAGCCATACTCAATATCTTCAAATCTTTTTATTGTTATCCAGGTGTCACCATTTCCATCAACAAGGTCAATGTTGAGACCTGTGAGTTTATTGAATTTTGATGAATCATCGTTGTTCGCTTTGGAAATATGGTATTTGAGCGGGTTTGTATAATTTTTGTCTCCACATCCGATTGAGAAACTAAATGTTATCTTGTTGTCGGGTTTTGTGTAATCAAAACTATTGTTATTATAGTTTGCGACCAGAACAGGGTTTTGAGGGGTTCCAACGTATTCTTTCCAGATGATAACCGGGACATGGAGCTTTGCTCCATTGGACTCAAAGAAAACCATTCCCTGAGCATTCATGGGTAGGTTGGCTGGATCATAATCTGCAGTTATTGTTACGGATTCTTCTTTGTCTTTTGATGTGGTTATTGATGAGGTAGAAGCATTAAGTTTTACAAATTCACCCATGCCGTTATAAACTTTTGTGCTTATATTTAGACTTGTCGAGGTTATTCCTTTTATTGATAATTTAACTGATTTAGTGTCTCCGGTCAAAATGATTCCGCCAGGAGAGATGAATGCTGGGGTGTTTGCTGCGGCAGTAGTATCAATTGAACCCGCACCTTGAATTAGAAAACTTGACGGATCACCAGAGTTGGAGTTTATCAAAACTGTTGCAGTGTTCATGAGTGCAAGCTTAACTTCGACCGGTGACCACGATGGTTTAAGCTGTTTAAGAAGAGAGCATGCTCCGGAAACCAATGCCGTACTTGCTGAGGTTCCGGCAAAAGATGTTGTGTATTTTGCAACATTTGGAGTAGCAGGATTCATTGACATCGGCGCATTGATGCCAATTCCAGGTGCACAAAGATCAGGCTTGAACTTCAGGTTTTGGGTTGGGCCCATGGATGAAAATCTTGATACGCTCATTATTTTGGTTGATGACACTTTGATTTGTGTCGAGCTGGTTTTTATTTGCGATTGAAGAAATAGTCCGTCGGAATATGACATGAAGCATGATGGAATTAAATCTTTCTCGGTTAACAATTCACCAGTTTCCTTGTTGTAGCCAACATCCATTTGAGTTAACTCACCTGGTGAGTGATTCCAGATGATTATTCCTGAGGCACCCTTCCTTTTGGCTGAAAGTATCTTCTGGACATAAGGGACAGCATCGCCAATTTCCGGTCCCCTCTTTACAAGAATGTATTTGTTTCTAAGTGTCAATGATGAAATTTCATCAAGTGTCCCGTAGCCACCATCAACGATTTCCATTTGCTGTTCAGGGAAATCTGTTTGAGGCTTGGATAACATTGCCGTTATTGTCTTGTCTTTACCTGCAATTGTTATCTGGCAGCCTTTTCTGATATCGGAAGCACCGACACAGATGGCCTTGTCAGCTATTCCGGCGCCACCAACTGGGCCGCTTCCGGCAGCTGAGGAGTTGAATGAACCATAGTCTCCGGCTGAGCCAACAACAATAAAACCAGCATCAACAGCCTGCTGAGCCGCTTTGGCAAGTGCAGATTGATCACCGGTGCCTGGTGAAGAAAGTGATATGTTTATAACATTGCAGCCGTCTTTGACTGCCTGATTAAGGGCAGAAACAATAACATCCTCGGAAACATTCTTTTTGATGTTGTTAAAAACTTTGTACGACCTTAGCAAGGCGGATGGAGCAACACCAGGATAAAGTGATCGAGTATCGCAGGCTATAATCCCAGCAATTGCGGTGCCGTGGCCGATATTATCATCATCAATTGGCGTATCTGATTTCGAAATAAAATTCATCCCACCAATAACTTTACCCAAATCACCATATTTCCCGGCGCCAAGGTCAGGGTGTCTGTAATCGATACCACTATCAATCACCCCAACAATGACTCCCTTGCCTGCAATGGATTGGCTTTTTTCATCCTGAAGAGCGTAAAGTGATGACGCGTTCACAAGATCGGCATTTGACTGGTCGCCTGTCGGTTCATATTCGTTTGATGAGGATATTGATTTTACAAATGCTTGTTTTCTGACGGTTCCAAGTAGCGAGTCTGGGATTTGAGCGAAAACACCAAAGGAAATCACATCGAATTTTTCTATAATTTTTATTCTTGAGTCGATCTTCTCGAGTCTTGACGAAAGATAGTTGCAGTACAAACCATTGAATCCTGAGATTGACCTTATGTGCTGTGGATCGCTATTTTGAAGCTTCATCCCGTTTTCAAATAAAACAAAAACGTCGTTTGATTTGTCAGACGTGAGTGTCTTAGTTTGGACAGAAACGGAAAAGGTCATTATCAACAAAACCATTGTAATGACTAGCTTTTTAATCATAGCAACTCCTTTGATAGCTCAATTTGCATTGGATTATAACACATATTTTATATTAAACTAGGGGGGAGACATTTTGACTCCAAACATTTTTGAAAGAATCATCATGTCAATCAGGTCAATCACGCTATCCATGTTAAAATCGAAATCTTCCCGATAATTTGTGTCTTGATACGAGACATGATACAGTTTCATCAACAAATTTGAATCCAGTTCATCGACGATTCCATCTTTGTTTAAATCGTAAAAACTATATCCATAAACAATGTTAAACGAGTTGTATACTTCTTTGGGCGCAATCAATCCGCCCAATGTGTCTATCACGCTGTTGACAATGGTATATTTTACCTGTCCATCTTGCCTTGGTTTGCACTTGAAGGCAATAACCCTGCCTGAACAATCTTTTGTCAAAGATGATTTCAATGGCACCGTCATCTTTCCGTTTGTGTTATCGATCTTGGTTTCAGCGCTGACATCGCTTGTTATCTTGCCAAAAACGGTTTCAGGTAAAGCGCTCACAATTTCCATAACATTTTGATCCCAGGTGAAATCAAATTTAATTTCGTTAACGCCGGTAAATTGGGAACAGACAAACCTGAGCTCAAACTCCTCGCCAACTCTTGGTTGCGAGGGTATTGTCTTGAGCTTCAAGAAAGGCGCTTGTTTCAACGGAGAATTTTTGATCCGAACAGAGGTAGTGGCAGGGTCGCTTTGGTTGTTTATGGCCGACCATCTGCCTTCAGTAATTGTTTCCAGACCTATGCCTTTAAGAATATACGAACCATCAGGGGCAAATAATCTGTTTTCAAAATCATGGCCATCCCACTGTTTATGGTAATACCCTACCTGCATGTCATCATCGAAGATAACTACGCCAAGTGTCTCATCGATATTGCTCAGTTCAACCTTTCCAGCAGCGAAATTGCTGGTAACATCTCTTCCTGGTGAGTTCTTTTCAAAAGAGCCGTAATTAATCTTATATGTTATTGTTGGCGGCAAAGTGTCTGAGAAATCCATAACAGGCTTGCTGATGCGCAAATCGGAGATTCTCCTGGAAACGCCTATCTTGGATGTGGCCATTATCAAAGGCAGGTGAATCGTCTCATCACCGATTTTTGCAAAAATTATCCCTTCCAAAATATCTTCGCTCCCCTCGATGCTTTGAACGAGGAAATCAAACGATGCGTGACTTTTTGCTGGAATTGACAACTTTTCAGGCAAATCACAGGTTGTGTTTCTGCCTACCGACCAATACGAAAGAGATACTTCAACAGGTGTGTCAGCATCATTAAACAGGGAGGCTTCCCCAGCTTGTTTTCCTTTGATGTCGGCCTGCAACGCAGCCGAAGGAGGGTTGAAATACTGTTTGGTCTTGATGGCTTTTGAAACATTCATTCTCCCAGACCCTTGAAGCATCAGAGGAATGTATTCATTGGCTTTGTTGTTGAAAAGCAGTGTTGCCGTCGACATGAGTTTCGATTTAATCACCAGTGGGGGGTCGTTTGGATTCATCTGCCTGACAAGAGCACAACCCCCAGAGATCACCGGAGCAGCGCAGGACGTGCCTGAAAATGGTTTGTATGGTGGATTTTTATAGTCAGGCGTTTCGCCCATGTAGACTGGCGTCATAACGCCAAGTCCTGGTGCTGCAAGCTCTGGTTTGAATTTGAAATCGGTTGAGGGGCCCATGGACGTGAAATCGCACATCATTCCAAAGGTTACGCCAGGGACAACCTTCAACTTTAATCCATAGGGGGTCATCATTTTTAGCTTGTAACCCTGAGAATAAGTGACGGCAATCGCCGGTATGAGCTCAATGCTACGTGTGGCATCATCGGGATACATTGATCCTGAATATGACGACAAGCTGTGGTTGTAGATTACACAACCAATGGCGCCTGCATTTTTGGCATTTATCGCTTTTTCATGAAAGGTTATCGCTTCTTTACCGACAGGGCCTCTCATTATCAAAGCGATCTTACCATTGAAGTCACTCGAAGAAAAATCAGTTTTCAACCCATAGCCAGCATCAGCAACCTCATAATCTCCTGCTGGCCACAACTCTTTGTTATCAAATGGCGTGCCTGTAATTGACATATCGGCTGCAGTATCCGGTTTTGTAATCTTGATTACAGGATGAGGCGTGTCATCCGTTGCCGCACAACTGATCAGTTGTGGGATTGTACTTGGAGAAGAAACCTGAAAACCAATCTGGTCGGATCTGGCGCCATTGTTGCCGGCCGACGCACAGACTACCAAACCTGCCCTGACAGCGTTTCTGAAAGGATCGACCCCATCTTCTTCGCCTGATTTTGCGCCTGCCGTACCCAATGAAAGGTTTACAACTGTGCATTTCAGGTTAACTGCCTGCTCCATGGCTTTGATGATATTTCCACTGACATCAGTGCTTGCGCCTTCTTTGTCGGAATACACCTTGAATCCTATTAGATTTGCATCAGGCGCTGTACCTTTGTAGATACCATTTCCCGCTGCCGCTCCAGCCACCGACGTGCCATGAGTCTGTGGATCTTTAGCTATACCATTTCCCGAGGAAAAATCGATGCCGTTTATCACCTTTGCGCCTGAACCCATTTTTCCGCCAAGCGCTGGATGTCTCCAGTCAAGACCAGTGTCTATGATTCCAATCACCTGTCCGATACCAGTAACAAATCTTCCACGGGAATCCTTTTGACTCCACGTATCGACTGCCCCAGTAATCATGGGGGCATCAGCATAATTGTCACACAGTACGTACTCTGGAGAAACCGTAACTTTTTTGATGCCATTGATCAATCTAAGACGCTCAAGATCGGACTTTCTTATTGAACAGGAAAAGCCCTTCAAGAGCAAACCGTAGGCATGATGAAGTTCCACGATCATCCCATTGCAATTGTTATTGGCAAAATCCAAAGCGTTCTGCTCAATTTTTTTGGACGTGGCTTCAAGAGTTCTGTCCAATGTCGGAGATTTAAATGAAACATAGTTCTCAGGTAGAAAAGAGCAGGAAGGATCGCCATTGAGGGTCACAACAACATTTATTAATTCGTCTTCGACCCGTGTCTTTGCTGCTACAGGCAATGTGGCAGTCGACAGAAGCAGAATCGACAACGCAAGAGTAACCGCCTGTCTCATCAAGCCTCCTAAAGGTTTTTAATCATCTTAAAGGAAGAGACTTCAAATGCAAGGAGTAGACGAAAAATAATTGATTTTAATTTAATGGGGATTTCAGAAGGGAATTAATTGGCGGGATCGAGGGGATTCGAACCCCCGGTCTCCGGCGTGACAGGCCAGCGTGTTGACCGCTACACCACGACCCCGCACAAGTGAAACCGATTATAATTAGCTGTCCTTCCCAGTCAAGGAAAAAGGTTAAACAAAAAACTTTTTAGGTATTTATGTCGCATCTATGCGGTATTTTATTGTATATGCCAGCCAGACCATCTAGCCTTTGCATACTTTACTTTTGATGAACAAAAAACTATTCATGTAACTTCCAGAATTGAGTATGTCGTGTCACCGTTTGCCTTTCATGCTACATTATTAAGAATTATTATCGTTACGATAATATTGATTTTACAAATGAAAAACATATATTTGCACTAAGAAAAGCTTAGAGGAGCAAAATATGGATTCACAAGAAATCAACATGGATACTGGGATTGTTTCAGCAGCAACAGAAAAACCTAAAAAACCTCGTGCAGGCGATTGGATAGAACTGATATCATATCCTGTCCTTGGTTTGATTTTTTCGCTTGTTATTGGGGTAATCATTTTATTGATGTATTTCCTTATAACAATGCTTTCTTCAAACAGTTTTTCAAACATGCCATCAACCGATTTGCTTAAAGGTCTATCAACTGACGTTATCGCTCAAGGGTTGATGCTGACGTTATTGGGGGTTACAGAAATCGCAATGATTTTGCCAGTTTTCATCTTTGGCTTTGGTTTCAAGAAATTTTCGTGGGAATTGTTTGGATTAAAACCACTAAAAATAAAATGGCAGTGGATTGTTGAATCGGTCTTGGTCGTTATCGGTGTGAATGGTTTGGAGATGCTCATCGAATACCTTCAAAAAAAACTGGGCTTCAGTCTGCCCGAGTTTAGCAAAAGCAATCTCGACATCCTCAATCCATCATCCAGAAGCATCTGGTTATATCTTGTTTTCATTCTATCCATTGGCATTATCGGCCCAATTTGTGAAGAAATCCTTTTCCGAGGCGCAATATACGGCTGGTTCAGAAGATACTACAAACCGTGGGTTGGGACACTGATCTCTTCTTTGTTCTTTGGGCTGCTTCACTATGAAACAATGCTCCGAATGATCTTTGCTATCTCAATTGGCGCTTATATGGCATGGATGTACGAACGCGAAAAAAACCTTGCTGCTCCCATTACATTCCATATCCTGAACAACTCGATAGTGGTCACGTTGATGTTTTTGTTTCCAAATTTGTAAGAATTTTCCTGGGAGGCAATGAGTGCCGGAACCAAGAGCAAAAGTCAAACTTGGTGATTGTTTTGAGCTTGTATCGTATCCATTCATTGGAATATTGGTTTCATCCTTTTGCGGCAAAATATTCATGGTCATAACAGGTTTGCTACTGAATCCAAATTATCAAATCAATGCACCTTTGCATATAACACCTTCGGATCAGATATATCACCTCGCATCACTAACAGTTTCAAGTTTAACATTCATTTTGACTGTGCTGTGGCTTAGCAATAAAAAGTACTCGTGGGAATCGTTTGGGTTAAAGCCTCTGAAGATCGATTGGAGGAGAGTTGGAAAGATAGTATTGTTTGGTGTTGCTCTTGTTGCATTTGAAGGTTTAGTAATTTACATCCTAAACCTTACCAAAATAAACATTCCAACATTTCGTAAAGATTCGACTCTTGAAATCATTGTTTCGAACAACTTCTTTTTGTTTCTTGCTTTTATATTGGTCATAGGAATTATTGGTCCCATTATTGAGGAGATATACTTTAGAGGCATTTTGTTTGGATGGTTTAGAAGGTATTTCAAACCCTGGGTTGGCATAATTGTCACTTCAACCATATTCGGATTGCTCCATTACAAATCAGTGTTGACAATTATAGCGGCTTTTGATGTTTTTCTGGCTTTATGAACGTGAAAAGTCTCTTGTGTACCCTATCGCGTTGCACATGACCATCAACATTGCAGTGACATTTGCAAATTTCTATTTGCCAGACATTTAACAAAATAACACCATTTACCAATTGACTGCAAGCATTTATGTGCTATGACTGACTCGTCAGTCAGCAACATCTGACATGATAAGGAGGCAAAGAAATGATATTGGTGACAGGCGCAACAGGACACATAGGAAATGTTCTCGTTGCAGGTCTCAATTCGATTGGCATCAAGCCCAGGGTGTTGGTTTTACCATCGGAAAGCATCGAACCGATAAGGGGTTTGGATGTAGAAATCGTTTCCGGTGATGTCTTAGACAATGACTCTCTGGAAAAGGCTTTTGAAAACGTTTCGTCGGTGTTCCATCTTGCCGGGCTGATAACAATCATGCCAGGAAAGAATGAAACTGTCAGAAAAGTCAACGTCGACGGTACCAGAAACGTCGTCGAGCAATGTTTCAAGCATTCAGTCAAGAGATTGGTCTATGTCAGCTCCATCCACGCGCTCAAAAGGATTGCACACGGCAAAACGATGGACGAGAGTCTTCCGTTTGACTCAGACAACCCTTATGGAGCCTACGACAGGTCGAAAGCAGAGGCATCGTTGCTAGTCCAGGACGCAATCGCTAAAGGTTTGGACGCTATAATAGTTTGCCCAACAGGCGTCATTGGACCATATGATTACAGGGTTTCCGAGATGGGTCAGCTCGTGGTCGATTGCCTTAAATCAAGCAACCAGCTCTACATTGACGGCGCATACGACTTTGTCGATGTCAGGGATGTTGCCACTGGGATGATTTCTGCATGGCAAAAGGGCAGAACTGGTCAAACCTACATCCTCTCAGGTCACAAAACATCGGTTATCGATTTTATCCAATCAGTAAAGCATTTATCTAACAGGAAGATAAGATTTTTAAGAGTACCGTTTTATTTAGCAAAATCCATCGCAGCCATGGCACCGGCCTATTACAAACTGACCAACACAAAACCAAGGTTTACTCCATATTCTATCGAAGTGTTGCAGAGCAACTGCGACATCTCTCACCAAAAAGCCAGCACGGAACTGGGTTACACGACAAGACCGCTGGAAGAAACTTTGAATGCAACAATCAAGTGGTTTGCTGCTCACAAGAACCTTACAGGGTCGCTAAAAATTCCTGTTGTAGCAAGGTCTTTTTAGGGATTTCAAAGACAGGAAATGGTGGGTGATACAGGATTCGAACCTGTGACTTTCTGCGTGTAAGGCAGACGTTCTACCGCTGAACTAACCACCCGTATTGGACTTGGAACATTTTAACAAGTTGCATGGTCAAATCAAGGAACAAGGTTTTTGACCATATAAAAAACTGTCTTGCAACCTGAGGTAGAGCTGAAAACTACAGAGCTGATCTCCCTAAAAGTCGTAAATCCGAACCTTTTGTATAGGTTTACGGCAGGGTTGTCAGCTCTGACTCTCAGGTTTATTGAGCCAAAACCAAGCTCTTTTGCTCTTGTTTGGGCAAATTCTAAAAGTTGGAACCCTACACCTTGGTTTCTGGACGCCTTGCTGACTCCAATCTGACTGATGTGGACGCTGTCTTTCAGCACTATTTTTGGTGCCAGGACATACCTTGCCGAATAAACAATCGACCAGAAAGGTATCGATTTTGCCAATATCTTGAAAATGTCTCCATAACCAGTACCTTCGTGAAGCTTGTGTTTCAAAACAAGAACACCCTTTACCTCAGAGTCTCCCAGAACCCAGGTTTCGCCAGTCTCCAGACTGAGTTTGACAAAGTGTTTCAGCCTTACAGGGCTTACTCCAAACAATCTCCTGTATTGATCGCCAAACGCTTCAATTATTATATCTACGCTATCTTGAAGGTTTGATTTGTTAAGCCTAACTATTCTCATATATCTTCACAAGCTCGTATAAATCGATCTTTTTCATCTTCAGCAATGCGTCAGACACTCTTTGAGACTTTTCTTTGTCCGGGTCTGCCATCATTTCATCAAGCTGATCGGGAACCACCTGCCACGATACGCCGAACTTGTCCACCAGCCACCCACAGGCCTGAATTTCTCCTCCAGTTGTCAGTTTACCCCAGTAATAATCTATTTCTTTTTGGTCTTTGCAGTGAATAAGAAACGACACCGCCGGAGTCATTTTGTAGTAATTGCCACCGTTGAGCCCGATAAAATGGCTGCCATCGATAGTAAACTCGACTGTCAAAAGGCTTCCTGGCTCACCGAATGACCCTTCCGGGTAATACGACTTTCTCCCTATGGATGAATTTGGGAAAACAGTCATGTAGAATTCAGCAGCCTCCAGGGCTTTAGAATCAAACCACAGGCAATTCGATATCTTTGGCATTCAACCACCTCACCTGGACAAATTATAAACGATAGCAAGAAAATAAAAAACCGGAGACTTTCATCTCCGGTTTTGTTTGTGGCTTTTGGTGCCGAGGGCGGGACTTGAACCCGCACGTGTCTCCACATACGCCCCTTAAACGCACGCGTCTGCCAATTCCGCCACCTCGGCATTTTACAAA
This sequence comes from Caldisericia bacterium, assembly GCA_017999835.1. Lineage (GTDB taxonomy): Bacteria > Caldisericota > Caldisericia > JAAYUI01 > JAAYUI01 > JAGNLA01. The sequence continues at coordinate 72,527 of JAGNLA010000001.1, read as the reverse complement.
ACAGTTACTCCTGGAAGGTAAGGGTCACTTCCAAACTGCTGGGTTAATGACTGTAAGGATGATGACAAATACAGTAAAAACTATTGCGCAGATGGCTGTCATTTTCTCAAGGAAACTATCCTTTGGTGCTCTTACTTTAAACCTTGAGGCTGTGCCTGAAATTGCTCCAAGTCCTGAAGCTCTTGGCGACTGGAAAAGGAATCCAAACACCATCCCAAGACCTGATATTATCGTTATTATTACGAATATGTTTCTTTCAAGCATACTTTCCTTATATAGCCTCCGATACAAAGTTTCGACTCGAAGGTTTATAGCAGAAGTCGAACCAATTTTCAAGCACTTTTGTTAAAACTCTAGTTTTACCTTGAAATTGGAAGGCAAATACTATATTTTCTTATAAACTTCAGGAGGTAATGACAAATGGTTACGATTGCAGAACTTGGGAAACATGTGGGTAAGGAAGTCAAGCTGGCTGGCTGGCTTTACAACTCCAGATCATCTGGCAAGCTTGTCTTTTTGGTCATCAGAGATGGCACGGGGCTGTGTCAGTGCGTTGTTTTTTCAGGCAATGTCAATCCGGAAATCTTTGCCAAAGCCAACTCCTTAACGCAAGAGGCAAGCTTCTCGGTTGTGGGAACAGTCAAAGAAAACCCAAAACAGCCAGGTGTGTACGAACTTGACGTCAAAGAACTTGAAGCTCTTGGTGAAAGTGTAGATTATCCAATATCGCCAAAGGATCACGGTGTGGGCTTCCTCATGGCAAACAGACACCTCTGGCTCCGCTCAACAAAACAATGGGCAACGTTGCGCGTTCGCGCCCAGGTTATCAAGTCTACAAGGGAATTCCTTGAATCACAGGGATACATCAACATCGATGCACCATGCCTTACACCAACGGCATGCGAAGGCACAACAACCCTTTTTGAAACAGACTATTTTGGCAAACCAGCCTTCCTCTCCCAGTCCGGTCAGCTTTACAACGAAGCTGCGGCTGCAGCCTTTGGCAAGGTTTATTGCTTCGGTCCAGTTTTTAGGGCTGAAAAAAGCAAAACCAGAAGACATCTCATTGAGTTCTGGCAGGTGGAACCCGAGGCAGCTTTTGTCGACCACATTGAGAACATGAAGGTTCAGGAAAACATGGTAGAGTACATCGTCAAGAGTGTGCTCAAAAACTGCGCAACCGAGCTCAAGGCTATCGAACGCGATACATCAAAACTTGAAAAAATCATCACTCCATTCCCAAGGATCACCTACACCGAAGCTGTCAAAGTCCTTCAGGAGAAAGGCTCAGAAATCGTTTGGGGCAGCGACTTTGGCGCACCGGACGAAACGATAATATCAGAGATGTATGACAGACCGGTCATGATTGAAAAGTACCCAGCCCAGGTTAAAGCATTCTACATGAAACAGGATCCGGAGAACCCAAAGGTTGTGCTCTGCGATGATATGATCGCCCCTGAAGGTGTCGGTGAAATCATTGGCGCATCCCAAAGAGAAGACAATCTTGACATTCTAATCAGAAAAATCAAAGAACACGGCTATGGCACTGAATCCTTCGAGTGGTATCTTGATCTTCGAAGGTACGGAACCTTTGTCCATTCAGGTTTTGGCATGGGCATTGAGCGCATGACCGGTTGGCTTGCAAATGCTGAACACGTAAGGGAAACTGTTCCATTCCCGAGATTGCTTGACCACATCTATCCATGACGACAACGCTCATTGAAGAGCTCAAGAGGGTCAAAAAAGAAGATCCCAGACAGCTTTACTGGGTTACTGCTTCAAATGACTATCTCGAACGCGAGCTTTTCAAGGCAATTTCAGACAAGATAAATCCTGGCTCAAACTCGCTTGAGCGAATTGACCTTAGTCAGACAGACCCTAATGATTTCAGGTTTGTCGTCAGTTCTGGGTCGCTTCTGACCGGTGGTAAAGTGATTGTTGTGACCGATGCAGGTAAGGTTAAAGCCGAGAAGGGCAAACAGATCGTTGAAGCCTTAAGCGACATCTGCCCGACAAACGTAGTCATTTTCAAGGATGACTCAATATCAGGTGCAACATCGCTTGGCAAATTCCTGTCCTCAAAAGCAACTGTCATCGACGAAGCCGGTCTGAACAACAAACTTGTGCTTGGATGGGCAAAAAAACGATTCGACGGCTACGGCTGCCAGGTCAGTGACGAAGCCTTGGCGATACTTGTTGAGAGAACTTTGGGCGATTTGACCTTGCTTGCCCAGGAAATTGAAAAGATCGTACTTTTTGTTGGTCAATCTAAAACCGTAACACCAGCTGACGTTTCCCAAACCACAAAGGAGCGGGTTGAAATAATTATCTTTCAGGTATTGGACGAATTGGCGGCAAAGCAGACGGCAAAAGGCATCAAGCTAGTGCACAAAATAGTGGCAAATGGGGAACCGCCCGAACGTTTGATCGCCATGCTCTACAATCACTTCTTCAGGGTTATGATGGCAAAATCTCTGGCTGGGTCAAAACTCTCCCAAGCCGAAATTTCCAAGAAACTGGCCTGCCATCCGTTCGTCGCAAAAAAAGCCCTACAGACAGCAAACATGTTCACAAACGACGATCTAGTTAGGTATCTTGACCGTTTGACTAGCGCAGAAATCTCATTCAAAACCGGTAAAGCAAAACCGCTCGAAGCTATCGAGAGTGCGCTTTTTGAGCTGGTAAAATAAGCTTTTTCAATCCTAAGTGACAAAACAATCCTAGTTTGATATAATTCCAACATCATCTTTGATAAGGGGGGGCGGAAATGATTATTAGGGATAAAGTTCTAGCCATTCTCTGTTGTGTGTCGATTCTGTTTCAGGTTTTTGTCATACCCGTAAACGCAGCAGACAGAAAAGAAATGTGGACAAGTGAAATTGGCATCCTTCAGGATCAGCTTCCAAAACTTCATAAAAGTCTTTTTTTCAACATAACTAAAGACCAATGGAACAACAGACTTGACAAATTAAAAGAAAACATCGATCAACTCACAGATAGCCAGATAAGAGTCGAGATGATGAAGACGGTTGCCTCTGTTGGCGATGGACATACATCTACATATTTGAGTGCTGTCAGCTTTTTCCCATTTTATTTCATATGGCTCAAGGATGGTATTTTCTGCGAAGCAGCGACATCATCACAAAAAGAAGCTTTGTGCAAAAAGCTTGTCGCCATCGGCGGAATTGAGATAAACAAAGCCATTGAAATGGTTTCCGAATGCGTTTCCCATGACAACGAATATGGGTTGCAAGACAGCCTAACTTACTGGCTAATCGACGTAGATGTCCTGACAGGCCTTGGTATCATAAAAGACGCAAAGAACGCCATTTACACCTTTGAGGACAAAAACGGCAAAAGAGTGGATGTATCAGCAATGGCATACAACTCATCGGATTCGGTTTCTTGGGACAAGGATGACAAGTACGAAGATATCATGAGAACAAATCCGCCCATTTACAGAAGCCAACCTCGCTATCACTATTGGGGAGACTACTTTTCTCAATACTCGCTGGTTTATATTCAATACAACCGCTGTAGGAGCTACACAGACTATTCTTTCACTGAGTTTGTTGATGACATAAAGAAGTTCTTCAATCAAAATACGCCATCCAAACTTGTCATCGACATAAGGCAAAATGGTGGTGGCAGTTCGAGCGTCATGGCGCCTTTGCTCGACTGGGTCACCTCGTCATATGTCAATAAACCAGACAAACTGTTTGTAATAACAGGCAAGTCAACATTTTCATCAGCCGTAATCAACGCTGTACAGCTCAAAAGAAGTACAAACGCAACATTTGTTGGTGAGCCAACAGGAGGAAAACCGAACCATTATGGCGAGGTGAGGTACTTTACTCTTGAAAAGGCAAAGATGGACGTTTTCTATTCGACGAAATATTTCAAGATCTTCTACGACGACAAAGTTGACACACTTCACCCCGACGACACCATCGAAACGACATCGGAAGAGTATTTTTCCGGAATTGATCCAATTATGGATGCCATTGTCAACGGTACGGTGAAGATTCCGGAAAAGAAAGAGCAACCAAAACCAATATTGCCAAGAGAGAAACGATGGGAAAAAGATATAGACGAAGCGATTAAAAAATTATCAGGCGAAGCAAACTACATCAACATAAACGTGTCCGAAATTGAAAAGAAGCTTAACGCATTAAAAACAAAAATTTCATCTCTTTCAGACTCGCTGATCCTGCTTGAAATCCAGAGTTTATTGGCTTCTTCGGGACAACCCATGCTCAGGGTCGACCTTTCATCCTTGCCTGGTATTCCGGTTAGATTTATATCACTTCCTGATGGCGTTTTTGTTCACTCTGCAAATGAAAAAAACAAGAACTTGCTTGGAAAACGATTGGCAACCATAGGCGGCAAGAATGTTGACGTGGCAATGATGATGAAAATGAGATCCTTGTTTCCATCGGACAACTTCAACTCTATGGCTGCAAATTTTGCTGATTTCGCAATCTACCCTGATATTTTGAAGCATTTAGGCATTCTGACTGAATTTAAAACCGTCGACATGGGATTTGAGGGAGGCGACGGCTGTATTGAAGATGTTTCGATAAAACTTGAGGATTATGATCAAGCCGATCTGTTGATCGTGCCGCCCTACGACAAGCCGGATACTGCACCTTTGTATTGTAAGAAAACTGGCAATTACTGGACAGAATTCATTCCTGAGAGCAACACCCTTTATGTCAGGTTCAGTAAAACTGAGCAAGATTCGTGTCTGTTCTCAGTTTTTGCGGCAGACTTCCAAACGAAATATCTTTCCAACAACACAAGAAAAATAATTCTGGATTTGAGAGGAAACCGTGGTGGCGAAACTGCACTTGCTGAAGATTTTATCAGGGATATCATCGTAAAGGCAAATTCAGCAAGAGTGCCTGTTTATGTCATCATTGACCGATACACTCAAGGCAGTGCCGTTTATGACGCATGCATATTAAGAAACCTTTGCAAAGCGGTCATCGTTGGCGAAAACGCTGGCTCAAAGGCAAACCACTGTGGAAATCCCAAAATAGTTACTATGGAGTACGAATCCTTAACCATCCAAATACCAACACAATCCTATAACTTCGAACAGAACGTCAACCTGAACACATTCAGCCCATCAATCCCAATCGATTTGAGATCTTTTGATTACTTCCAGGGCAACGATCCTGTCCTGGACTGGGTCTTAAAGACAAAATAGAGTTTTTTTGAAAACAAAAAAGCCGCCTTGTTCGGGCGGCTTTTTAAATTTGAGAACTTTCCTAAAAAATCAGGCTGCAGCTTTTTCTTTTGAAGCGTTGAGTTTCTTCATCAGTCTTGACTTTCTCCTGGCAACGGCGTTCTTGTGCGAGATACCGTGTGCCTCGAGCTTGTCAAGCTTCTTGATCGCAAGCTTTAACGATTCGGCTTCAGTTGTTGTTCCGAATGACTCAATTGCTTTCTTTATTGCTGTCTTTGCTGCCGACTTCTGTGAGACGTTTCTTGTACGTCTTGTTGCCGACTGCCTTACTGCCTTCTGTGCAGACTTGTGTCGAAGCATTTAATCCTCCATAAGCAAAATCGTTTGCAAGTTTAACGCTCAAATCTCACCTGTCAAGGGTTGACACGGCAAAACGGTATAATATACTAGCTTTTCTGTATTGACATAGTTTATATTGGAGGCAAACAAATGGCAAACCCAAAAAAGAAACAGACGCCAAGGCGCGGAAAGATGCGCAGGGCGCACCAGAAAATCGATAAGCCGAATCTGGTAACATGCGAGCATTGCGGCAAGCTAAAGCTCTCACACAGAGTCTGCCCGTTCTGCGGACATTACGGTGCAGGTGACAACCTCGAACTCATCGTTCCACAGAAAGTCAAAAAGGATAAAAAGACTAACGAATGATCAGAATAGCGCTTGACGCGATGGGCGGAGATCACGCTCCACTCGAAGTAATCGCAGGAGCCATTCTAGCAAGAAAAACAACCGATCTGGACATCACTTTGGTTGGCGACAACGCTGTCATCGACAAAATACTGGCCGATCTTGAATCTCCATTCAAGTTTCCAGTTGTCCACACAACCGAAGTTGTCCAGATGGGCGATCACCCATCGGATGTTCTCAGAAAAAAGAAGGATGCATCAATTTTTGTTGCAACCAGGCTCGTAGCAGATGGCAGATGTGATGCCGTCGTCTCGGCCGGCTCTACTGGTGCCCAAATGGCTGGTGCAATTTTTATTTTGGGTCGTTTCAAAGGCGTAGAGCGCCCAGGAATCGGGCAGATAGTACCAAACATCTATGGTGGTTACAGCCTGCTTTGTGATGCTGGAGCCGTTCCCGACAGCAAACCAATAAATCTTGTCCAGTTTGCAAAAATGGCAAACGCCTACGCAAAAACCATAATGGGCATTGAAGAGCCAAGAGTGGCCCTTCTTAACATCGGCGAAGAGGCCGAAAAAGGCTCTGAACTGACGCAGGCAACCTACAAACTTTTACAAAACGAAAAGCTCAATTTTATTGGTAACATTGAGAGTAAGGACATCGTTAAAGGAGTAGCCGACGTCTATCTCACAGACGGCTTTACCGGCAACATCATCCTCAAAGCCATTGAGGGAATCTCAACATCGGTTATGAAATTGGTCAAAAACGCTGCCACAGAAAATCTTTCTGGAAAAATAGGCGGATTGTTCCTTAAGAAAAATCTTAACAAAGTAAAAAAAATGTTTGACTACGCTGAGTATGGTGGTGCTCCACTGCTTGGTGTAAATGGTATTTCAATAATCTCCCACGGCAGATCCAACAGATTCGCCATCAAATCGGCGATTCTCCAGGCTGCAAAGTGCGTGCAGAATGAATTGGTTAAAAAGATTAATCAGGCGACCAACTGATCTGACTCGAAGTCAGCAGGGTTTGTTCGACAGGCTGAAACTGCCACCTTCATCGGTGGCTCTTTTTTTGGAATCGTTGACGCACACGTCCTTTGCCGTTGAGAACAACACAAAAAACTATCAGCGACTGGAATTTCTTGGCGATGCGGTTCTCAACACCTACACGGCAATCAAGCTTTTCCAGGATCATCCTGACTGGTCAGAGGGAGAACTCACAAGAGCCAGAGCCTCTGTCGTTTCCGAAGTATCTTTGACAATCATCTCCAAACAACTCAATATTGATAAATGCTTGAGATTGGGCAAAGGTGAGGCTCACTCAGGCGGCGCAGGCAAGAGTAAAATCCTAGCCGACATCATGGAAGCCATCATTGCTGTGATATTTATCACAAAAGGCTCCGATGGCGCATATTTATTTCTCGACAGCCTGGACATTGTCAAAAATGCTTCAATGATAAGAGATGACAAGTCTGAACTTCAAAATTTGGCACAACAAAAAGGTCTGGGTACCCCAACCTATAGAATCGCCCAAGTTGAAGGCCCAAGTCACAATCCAACGTTCCATGTGGAAGTCATAATATGCGGAAAAGTGGCCGGAATTGGCGTTGGCAAGTCAAAGAGAGAGGCAGAACAAAACAGCGCAAAACAAGCCTTAAATTTGATTGAGCAGTAAATTGGCATTTTAAAAAGAAAAACCCCACTCGAAAGAGTGGGGTTTTGTTATGTCCTTGAGAATTTTGAGCTTATTCTTCGAATCTGCCTTTTTGATCAACTGGGTTACCAAACTTGGCATCTGCTGGTTGTCCGGCTTCTGTGAGCTTGGAGATTCTTGAGAGAAGGGATGCTCTCACATATATACAGGCATTCTTTGGGTTTGCCGCAACTGTTTTGAAGAGTTCTCTACCATACACTGAAAGAGCAAACAGATCCTGTGAAGGAAGGGCAATTGTGTAGGTTTTTTCATCATCGATGGAAACTTTTTGATCTCCAGCTACTAGGTTGATGTCAACAACACGATTCCCGACTTCTGCAGAGCGCGTGAAGATGAACATGAATCCAGCAATCTGAAGAACACTGTTCTCGCCATCGACTGAGTTTTCGGCGATATCTCTGAGTTTTGAACCCTTAAATTCAGCCTTATACCATGAGAATTCATATGGAATGGCATTGTAGATGTCGTTTGCTGTGATGTTTCCTTTACCGATACCCTTCCAGCCAATTTCGGATGGGAAGACGACAATGTCAGCATTGGTTTCTTCTTTGATGTAGTCAGTAATGAAGTCGCCCAGGAGACTTTCGTTGTTCTGGTTATGTGCAAGACCATTTTCTGTTCTTCCAACAACCTTCTCGATTTCTGACTTCATTGCGGACTTCTGACCGGAAACAAAGCTGTTAACTTTATTGTAGAGATCCTGTGCAGTTGTTTTGACTGTGAGCGGTTTTGCATATGCAGTCTCAAGACCTGCTGTTACTGAGTCAATTGATCTGGTCTTTGTGTCAAATCTGATTTTTGCAAGACCTACTGATGTTCCACCGACGCCAGGAGCGATAACCTGAATGCCGTTTGAGGCAGGGGCAACAAATGACATTGGTGAACCAGAAACAAACATTGCGCTGATACCTGAGAGTTTTGAAGCAAGCTGTGCTGCTGGCCCCTTGAATCCTTGCTTGGCTATCATACCCATTTCAATATAACCCTGGATACCACCAGCAAGAATGACTATTTCTGCGCCTTTTGACTTGAGCGATGCAGCTTCTGCATTGATGTTTGCAGCAACTTTATCGATGGTTGTGTCTTTAAGCTTTATCTGTCCAAGATCATCAGAGCAAACAAGTTCTGCAACCTGAGGGTCAACCAAACCAACGATACCAACTTTTATTCCATTGATGGTAAGGGTTGTTGACTTAACTGACTTATCGAGTCCTTCGATGTTTGATGCGACTACCGGGCATGAAATGTCGGCAACTCTGGTTTTGAGTTTGTCGCCGCCAAGATAGAAATCTTTCGTTGAAAGAGCTGCTACATCGTAACCAAGTGCTGAATAAAGACCTGTGGCGAGCTTGCCATTGCCAAGTTCTGCGTAGGCTGTGCCAGAGAGCATGCCGCCTGCATCGATAAGAACTGAATTGTCATATGAGCTTCTGATTGTTCCAATTGTGTAAGCAAGACCGGCAATGCCTCCAATTGGTTTGTCATCAAAGCTTGTTCTCCACTGATCAACTTCTGATCTGAAATCTGCAGTACCGAGAGCTGCAACAACCGGGAATCTGGCCTTTGACAATACGACGGCTACTTCTGAACGCTTGATGTTTGCTGTCGGTGAAAGATAGAGCTGTCCATTTTTCAATGAACCGCCAACAAGACCATTTTGTGTTGCGTAGACGAGATATTTCTTTGCCCATGCAGACGATGAGCCGGCATCCATGAATGTGGAGGTAAACTTTGCGATATCGGCATCGGTTACAGCTTCAGCTTCAGCCTTCTTGCCCATGGAGATGACCATGTTGACGAAGACTTCTTCTCTGGTGACGTTCTTGTTTGGCTCGAACTTACCTTTGAGCCAGAACCACATACCTTTTGATGCTCCACCTTCAACAAACGGGTAGGCCCAATTGTTTGCTGGAAGGTCAGTGAAAGTTCCCTTTGCTGGTTTTGTCTGACCATGGTCATAAATTGTCAAAACCATTTTTGCTGCTTCTGCTCTGACCATGTTTGCATCAGGATTGTACTTGCCATTCTTGTCTCCAGCGACAATTTTCTTGTCCATGAGAACCTGAATGTAGTCCTTTGCCCAGTGGTCAAGATAATCTGGAACAACATACCAATTCTTCGAGGCTGCGCACTCCAGACGTCCACCGTTATCCTTGATGTATTTTGTAACGATGTCCAGGAGTTTCCTGTTTGTTGTTTCCGGTTTTGGTGTTTTCGGGAAGACGTATCCACCCTGGCCAAATGCTATATATGAATTTGTTACGACATTGTAAGTTTTGTCCATGTCAAGAGAAATGTTTGGAACTGGATTTGTGGCGCCAGGTCTTACGTCGAGTGAATAAGTGAAACCCTTGGCGATAATGAAATTGTTGTCAGATGTTGTACGATAAACTTGGGCTGCTCTTATGAGGGCATCCTTGATTTGTTTGCCTGTAAGTTTTAATTTGTAAACTTTTGAATCTTTCGGGAACATATTGAAAAGTTCACCTGTTGTGAATGAACCCTTTTTAATCTTTGATGTTGTTGTCCAGATGTCCGTAAGGGCAATCTCATAGCCTGTTTCTTTCATCATTGCCTTGCAGGCGACTTCGGCTATTGGATTGTCGACATATCTTGCATTGGAAGATGTAATATCACATGCAGATTCGCCAGCTCTCTTTGCAAAATCAGCATTCATGAGGGACTCTGAAGCTTTAAAATCGTTTCTGATTTTCTGGTCTGCTGCAACATTTCCATCGAGCGTGATGAAACGTGCTTTCATTACTCTTCTGCCGTTTTCCATTCTGAATACGTATGGCTTGACCGGGCAGGTGCACTTTTCGAGAACGAGATCCATTCTGCCCATTGTAATGCCGTCTTCTGGAAGCTGGCAAACGAGGGTTTCATGCTTCTTTCCGCCTTCAGGCTGAGTAACAAACGATTCCGACTGGATTGGGTTTCCTGGGGAGGATGAAATGATGAAGTCGATATATGAGACTTCCTGGATCATCTTGTAAACAAGATTGTTCTGATTCCATGTGCCATCGGCATTTTTTTCAAGACCTACATCAGTAATAACGAGTATGAAATCAGCCTTTTCTCCAGTTTCCTTCAGAATTTCTGACCATTCTCTGGCTTTCTCGACATAATCCTCAAATCTGAGATCCATACTCTTGTATTTGAGGTTCTGAGGATCTTCCCAGTTTGCAACTGCAGGATTGGTGAGACCAACTACGCCAAAACGGAGAGGATGGGCTGCGGTTGGGATTTTGTATACTTTCATGACCCATTCTTCGGAGCCTTCAAATTTGACTCTGTCTTTCCCTGCTGTAATGTTTGATGCAACCCACGGGAATGTGGCGCTGGCGCTTATCTGATCTCTTCTGTTTGGTTGAATGGAAAGTTCACTGGCTCCATAAAGCATTACATCATAACCTTTGACGGTTTTCCCAGGATATTCATCACCGGCTGGAAGCGCAATCTCACCAATTGAGTTCATTGCCTTTATTGTTGGATGAACATCATTATTGGGGCTCTTGTTTGTGAAGAACCAACCGGTCTGTGAACCCATGACGGCATTGCCGATGTCGACAGTCATTGTCTCTCCACCGTTTTTCCACCATGTTCTGTCCATCCAAAGTTCTTTTCTGATTTCTGCAACTTTGGTTGAAGCTTTGGCATATCCGCCATAATCAGGCTGTCCCTGATATTCGAATGGCATAACGTTGCCACGCATGCCAGCCGTCATTATTATTGAAAATGGCAAAAATTCCACGGCTTCTGCGTTTACTGATCCAATTGAACCAAAACTGAATGAACCGCACAGGAGTGCCATGGCAATCATGATCATGAAGCCATTCCTAAACAATTTCTTCATAAGATACATCCTCCTTGAAGCATTTCTTGTGATATAATAAAGCTCGATGAAGAATATAATGGTGGCTTTATTAAAAACAAGACAAGTAATCACAAAGGGAGGTTATCAAATATAACCTTATTGGGGTTCAGGTTTTATTGACCTGCATAATGGCAGAAATACCATTATTATATGAATCGCCATACTTTTTACAGTAGAAAGGGGTACACAATGAAGAGAGCTGGAATTGTGTTGCTGATTTTAACAATCTTGATATCACAAACGTCAATAATGGGCGGTAACATCAAGGCCGAATCCGGTCCAACCCCTGATATTATAGGTGGATTGCCATCCCTTGGTCTATTCCTTGGTCCAACATTCCTCCATTTCGACGGAGCTCGTTTATATATAGTCGAACAACAGGCTCGAAGAATTCAGGGGATATATCCAAAGAGTGAATTTTCGTTTGGAGTCTATGGACAACACAATGGACAGATCGGTTCTCCTTCTGGAATTACAACTTACAAGGGAACTTCGTATGTTTGTGACAATATTAATGACAAAATAATGATGTATGATAAAGAAGGCAAATACACGGGTGAGTTTAAAATTGTAGATCCCAAGCAAACTCGCATTCTTAACCAACCACGAGGCATAGCTCAATATCAAAGCAAGTTATATATAGCAAACACAGGTTCGAGCAACATAATAATTTGCGATGTAACAGGTAAATACATTGACGTTTTCGATGCCGCAGATGAAAACGGCAGGAAAATTTCTGAACCAACAGATGTCGCTGTATCATCTGACAAAGTTTTTGTAACCGATCCATCTCTGGGAGAAATATTCGTTTACGACCTTAACGGCAAGATAGTGTCATCGATCCCATCGAAAAACTGCTGGGCAATATATGGAAACGACAATAAGGTAGTTGTAACTGATTACATTGACAACAAAGTCAGGATATACAACTCTGCTGATTTGACAGAGATCTCCTCCTTCGGTGAAGCCGGTTCAAGACCAGGACAGCTCTCCAAACCAATGGGTGTTGCCATTCTTGAGGACAAGATCTACGTCTCATCATACGACAACAACAGAGTCGACATCTTTGACCTTACAGGAAAATACATTGGCATCTTCGGGCTCGAGTCCAAGGACGCCATGGGCAGCTTTGGTGCACCGACAGGCGTTGCCTACTACGGCGAGAAGATATTTGTTGCCGACAGCGCACGCCACAAAATCGTTATCTACAACAAGTCAGGCGCATTCGACAGTGAATTCGGCCAGTTCGGCTCAGGTGACAAGGATCTCAACACACCGTCAGGCGTTGCAGTCGACGATTCCAACATCTATGTCGCTGACACGGGCAACAATTGCGTCAAGATCTTCGCCTATGATGGAGCATATAAGAAAACCATCGGCAGCTTCGGCAACGGTCAGGGCAAACTAAGCAGACCGTCAGACGTGGCCGTCATTCCGTCACTTGGCAAACTGTTTGTTTCCGATTCAGGCAACAACCTTATCCAGGAATTCACGCTCTCAGGAGACTTCTCCCGTCAGTTCGGTGGTTTTGGCTCAAACCCAGGAAAGTTCAACAACCCACTCGGAATAGCAACCGACGGCTCCAGACTCATCGTTGCCGACTCTGCCAATTGCAGGGTGCAGGAATTTTTGCTCAAGGATTTTTCATATCAACGCAGTTATGGCGAAAAAGGCCGTGGTATAGACAAACTGTACTACCCAACAAAATGCACTATTGATGGATCAGGCAAAATATACATCACTGACACATACAACCACAGGATCCAAGTGTTCGACTCGAGAACTGATTTCAGCTATGTGTATGGTCAAAATGGCGGACCAGGCAACATCAATTATATGATTCCTGCCGTGTGCCCTGAAGAAAAGCAAGATCCAAACGCGTATGGCTGGTACAATTTTCCAAGTGGTATTGCAATCGACGAATTCGGCTGTTATGTTGCAGACACATTTAACCACAGGATTCAGTACGTTGATTACAAATTGATCTTCTCGGAATCCCCGTTTGCGATTTCGCCAACATATGTTGACTTTGGTGTGATTGGCGCTGGTCAAGATGCAGTCCAGAAGATTATAATCAGAAACCTTTCTGGCGGCGTTCTATCCGGAATCATATCAATCCCTGACAAAGATACCCAATGGCTCAAGTCAAGAAGTTTGACATTCAATGGTGATGCCTCTCCTATAGAATTATTTATTAATTCCAACGCATCTCCGGGTACCTACGAAACAGATATCCAGATAATCACAAACAAAGATATCGATGACAAGGGCACGACGATTCACGTTAAAGCCATTATTGGTGATGATCAGGGGTATTACATCGAAATGGACTCTTTTATCAACACCGAAAGCTCGGACAGAATTGATATACCTATAAAGATTGTCTCTCAGAACAATTACACTGGAAATGTCGCGCTTGAAGTATTAACGCCACCACCAAACACCTACGGCCAATTCAGCAGTAGATTGCTTGTGCTATCCAAACAAAATGATTCCATTCTCACGATCAAATCCTCGAAAGTCATCGGCAAAGGCATTTACAAAGTAACAATCAAAGCCTTGAGCCCGTTGATCAAATTCGAAACCAAAAGAGACATAACCATTTTTGTTAATAAGAACAGGTCGTTCGACAACAAAACCATCCTCGTGGAAACTTTTACCGCAAAATGGTGTATCAATTGCCCTTATGCCCACAGGGCGGCTGAAAGAATTCTGGAAGAACGCGGCGACATAAGAATGGTTCCGCTGATGTACTACGTTGAAGCCAAGGAAGACAATATCGAGCCTTACCTTTATTACATTCCTGCTGACAAGCGCTATGCCTGGTATGGTAAGAGTGGTTTACCGACAACATATTTCGATGGGCAAAACTCTTTGGTGGGCGGAGACAATGACGATGAAAGAAAAAAGCCACCAAAAGATAAGCAACCATGCGATAGATTCACAGGGACAACCTTCACCTACAACAGGTATAATGATGAGGTTAAAAGTCAGATTCAATACCCATCAACTCTCAGCATCTTTTTCGAACAAAACATTAAAAATGGATACATCGACCTTAACCTTACAATCAATCCACTTGTCCAGATAGATTCAAAAAACCTGTTTTTATATGTTGTGCTCACTGAAGACAGCATCTACGACCCAGGTGTCAATGGAGACGAATTCCACAATCTTGCTGTCAGGGAAATGTACACATCAGAAAAAGGTGAACCGATAAATCTTGTCGCCGGAACAACCTTCAAGAAGTTAATGCATCTGAAAATTCCAAGCTACGTCAACGAAAATAACGCAAGGTTGGTTGTTTGGGTGCAGAGAAATACTTCAAAGGAAGTTCTCCAAACCAGTGCCCTCAAACTTAACTACCAGGGAATTAAAAATAATATCCTTGTGAAGTCAGAAAACTCATCGCTACAGGTTGAAATAGATAAAGAGTCCACGGTCAAATACAACATCACAAACGTTGGAACAAGGACCGAAATCATCACACTCAAACCTGATCTCGGAGTTCAAGATTGGGAATGGGCAATACTTCAGGGTTCAAAAGAGCTGCCAAAAGGTGAGTCTGTAATCACACTGGAGTCCATGGAGAGCACTACGGTAACGGTTAATGTTAAGCCACCTCTTGATACCCCTGAAGGCATAAAGGTTGATTTCACCCTCCACGCTTCCACATCCAACATCACTGGCTCAAGTACTGCTGTCACTCTATACAGCATTCCAAAACTCCCGCCTGATTTCTCACTTCAGTCACCAGTTCAAAGGATTGACCTATCAAGACGCACAACAGCAACCATCACCGTCCCAATAAAGCAGATCAACGAATTTGACGGCGTAGTCACACTTACGAACTGCACTGAGAATCCATCGATAAAAGTCTCCATCGAGCCAGAAACAGGCATTCCTCCATTCGAGTCAAAACTCACAATAACAGGTGGAGAAGAACTCAACCTTGGTGATTACAGGGTATGTCTGCTTGCATCAGGCATCACTTCGAGAGGCGAAACGATAGAACACAAGCTCGAAATACCAGTCAACGTCATGTACGCAAACATCGTTTTGGAAGCAAATCCGAGAAAGGTGATCAGCTGCTCTGAAAACCAGTCATGCCACAGTACAAATATCGACATCAAACTATCCACACCCATCGAAGTCTCAGAATGCAAGTTCAGTGTCAGGTATGACCCAACGGTCCTGACTACTTCCCACAGAAATCTTGGCGCATTCTTTGGTTCCAACGCAACAATGGACTTCATTGACAGATCAAGCGAAGGGGTAGTAACTATCCACGTAAAAGGAAAGCTTTCCAAAGGTGACGGCATTATATGCACATTGATGATGAGAGGCATGAAAGGTGTCAGCAAAGCAGGCTCGCAAATCGATGTATGTGACGTTCAAATGGAAGATGCCGAAGGAAGGGTAGTATTGTCTAACATAGGTTGCACAGCAACAAAAGTTGACATCATATCACAAATTGCTCCACCAATCCTGACATGCGACATAAAAGACGGAATGGTGCTTGATCAGGATGTGGTGATACTTAAGGGAACATGCAAAACAACCGATCCTGACTACCATGTCTCATTGACCGTCAATGGTAGACCTGCAATTGTCAAAGCCGATGGCACATGGGAATATGCAGCAAAACTTCGTGAAGGTGTGAACACGTTCGTACTCGTCGCTCACGACGAGACAGGTGGCTCAACCGGGTACTCATTTGCAGTAACCCGTGACAGTACCCCGCCACAGATAGGGGTCACAAACATCAAGGACAACGGTCACACCAAGAATCCATTCTTTGAACTCGAAGGATGGGTCGATGAAAAAGTGACATTGACCATCAATGACGAGGAAGTTCAACAGGATCAATTCAAGGAATTCAAAAAAATTCTCAATCTTGTCAAAGGAAAAAATGTAATCACGCTTAAAGCCGTTGACCAGCTTGGTAAAACTGCCGAAATAACTTTGACAATATGGCTTGACAGTAAAATAATCATCAACCTCTGGCTCAACCAGACAAAATACTCCATTGACGGCAAAGAATTCAAGCTTGGAACAGCCCCAACTTCGTCTGCCCCACCACTGCCAAAGGAATTTGCTGGTTCGACATTCATGCCAATTCGAGAAGTCGCAGAAGCTCTCGGCGCAACAATCTCATGGGACGCTCAGGACAAAAAAGTGACTATCACTCAAATCTATGAGAACAAATCGAAAATCATCGAACTGTGGATTGGAAAGAAAGTTGCCCTTGTCAATGATACTGAAATGAGAATTGATGACAAGAACAAGCTCTATCCAATTATTGTTGGTGGCAAGACTCTTCTTCCTCTCAGATTCGTTGCAACGTCCCTCGGCGCAAAGGTTGAGTATGTTGCAGCCGAGAAAAAGATAGTTTTGACCTACCCCGAAGAATGAGTGACAAACCGAACATTGAATTGATAATCAAAAACGGCCGCTGGTTAACCAGCGGCCTTATTGCAGGTGCCATCATTGGCGTAATTGCTGGAATAGCTGTAACAAGAATCACTCCCGGTCAAAACGAAACAACAATCGAGCAATCGAAGCTTTCAGCGCAGACACTTGGTTGGGACAGCCTGGATAAGATCACGGCAGCCTCAAAAGCCTTTGATACTAAAAATGACGTCAAGCTGGCGCGAAACCTCGAGATGGCGCTAACCCAGGCATACGCCATGCTGGGCAGACCACAGCCCAAAACAGCTGCCGTCGAAAAACCAACACTCATAACCGCCAGCACCACCCAGGCACCTAAAATCGAGAAATCGAATCAAACTGTTGCCATCAATAATCCAGCTCCAAAAACTCAAATAAAGGTTGAAAACACCGATATGTACGCCGATGGAACAGGCGAAACCGACATCAACACTGCCACGCTCCAACAAATTGATGATGTGCCAAGGATGTCAACAACCACGGCAAAAGATATTTATGATTTCATCCACCAGAAGGGACCGATAAAATCATTCTCCGAGCTTGACTCAATAAAAAATGTTGGAGAGAAAACGTTAGAAAAATTGAGATCGTTATTCCACATAAAGAAGTAATCGAAAGTGACGCCAATCCAGCTGACAGCTGTATTCATGACCATTGGTTGCGCCTTGGGAGCAGTATTCAGAATCAATCCTGTTTATATTTTGCCTTTTCTGATGTTGTCATTGTCATTATGGATTAGTCCAATATTTGATAAAAAACCAAAGTACATCTTGTTTGCTTTTTTTGCAGGTCTCATGCTTGTTTCACTCTCCATGGGCAACCCACCCGAAAAACTCTGGCAAAACTCTGGAGCAAAATTCAAAGTAACAGGTCTTGTTGTCAGTGTCAGGGAGAATAGCGCCAGAAGATCCGTTTTTGACATGAATGTGTCATCCTCGCAGCCTAAAGGACTTGAGGGAGTACATGCCAGATGCTACTCCAGACCAAACGAAAAAATAGCCATTGGCAGCCAAGTGGAGTTTCTGGCTTACTCGAAAACACCGTCATCTGCATCAAATCCTGGCGAATTCGATTTTGCTGCATACCTTCAGTCAAACGATGTCAGCTTGATGCTGTCATCTTATGAAACACCAAAAGTCATTGGTTTTACCGAGTCCATAACTACATTTTTTCAGGGCATCAGACAAAAAATGAATGACGTTTACGCGGCCAATCTCCCAAAACGATACTCCGATTTGCTCGATAGCATGGTCTTTGGGAAACGGGAACTTCCTGACGACATCTCAAGAAATTTTACAAGGACGGGGACCAGTCACGTTGTTGCCGCCTCTGGATTCAATATTTCCATAATAGCCTTCTCTTCGTATTTTTTGATGCTTTGGTTAACAGGCAACAGGAAATCGTCTCTCATATGTGCCATTGTTTTGACCATTGTTTATGCTTTTCTTGCCGGATTTGCCCCTTCGGTTTCAAGAGCCATGGTCATGGCAATCCTTTCAATTATATCCCAGCTGACCAGTCGAAAACACGATGCAGCATCAGGTTTGGCAATAGCGTTAATCATTCTGCTTGCGATAAACCCACTCTGGATAACTGACGCCGGTTTTCAATTGTCGTTTTTATCAACATTCTGCTTATTTGTTGTTGCTCCTATTGTTTTTAAGCTGGAAACGCGAAAACCCTGGTATTACAAAATCCTTTCAATGCTTATAATCACAATGGCCATCCAATTGCTGACCTTACCTATACTTGTAACCAGATTTCATGCATTCTCGACTGTTGCGCCCGCCACAAATCTCATAGTAATCCCAATCGCCTCGATATTAACTCCAATAGGCGCTCTTGCTGCAGTTCTGGGGTTGATTTTCCCAGCTCTTGGAACGATTTTGTGCTATCTGGCTCTGCCGTTGCTTGCCATCATGGACAAGACCATAGAAATACTTGCCAGTCCAACGTGGTCACTTCTTTCAGCTGGAACTTTACAGCTTTATGCCTGGGTTCCATACTACCTTGCCTGTGGTTTGGGTCTTGCGTTAGCAACCAAAACCATGGTAACGCAAACCAGAAACGCGAAAATTGCCTTTATGGTCGCCATACTATTTCTGTCATCAAACTTTTTTGGCATCGCTATTGCCACAACATCAAAATTTTCGTCTGAGGTGACATTTCTGGATGTTGGGCATGGCGATGCAATTTTTATCAGAACCGAATCAGGGAAAACAATACTTATTGATGGCGGCGGAGGCGCACCCTATTTGCCATCAGGGGATACTGGTCAAAGGATTGTCATACCATTTCTGCGATACAAAGGAATAAACCGGATTGATTACGTTATCGCCACACATCGAGACCAGGATCACATCGGCGGTTTGCCATCGGTCATTCGTGATTTCCCCATAGGGGAAATCTTTGACTCAGGTGTAAAGGGTGACACCTACGAGGCAAGTGATTTCGAGAATTTGATAAAAGGAAGACATATAAACTGTCATGTACCATCATGTCTTGAAAAAACAACAGTGGATTCAAAAACTGAGATACTTTTTCTGGGTGTCCCAGATCCACAACTCCCTGGTTCAGACTTGTCAACTGTAACAAACAACAATTCTCTTGCTTGCATAATTAGCATCGACGGTGTCAAATTTATGTTTGGCGCCGACATCCAGACCGAAGCGATGCTCAGGCAAATTGAGCTAGGAAGTCTCATAAAAACTGACATAATGAAAATTCCTCATCATGGTGGTTATTCCCCAAGTTTTTCAAGTTGGTTGGAGACAGTAAAACCCAGACTGGCAATCAACTCAGACAGCACAAGCCAGGGAGAGGGTTTGGATAGCAGGATCGAGAGCTCATTCGATTCAAACTCTATTCCGGTAATCTCTACGGCAAGAAATGGCTCAATCGCTATAACTGTTGATGACGGCAAGTGGTGGGTCAATAGCTTCAGGGACAAATAAAAAAGGCTCCCGCTTTCGCGGAAGCCTTTGGAAAATCAAAAAACAAAAACTATTTTTTTGCCAGTTGTTTGGCAACCGAAATTATTTCATCGCAGTTGCACTTGAAGTGAGCAAGCAGCTCTTCTGGCTCGCCCGATTCGCCAAATCTGTCAGCCATTGCAACAAACCCCATTGGAACAGGGAATTCCTTGCCAAGAGCCATCGCGACCATCGAACAAAGACCACCATTTATCTGGTGTTCCTCGGCAACAAGTATCTTGCCTGTCTTTTTTGCTGATGCAACCAGAGTTGTCGTATCAAGTGGTTTGACCGTGTGCATATTGATGATTTCACAATCGATGCCCAGTTTTGCCAACTCTTGGGAAGCTTTCATTGATTCGTAGACCATGACCCCGTTTGTCACAATTGTCAGGTCTTTACCGGCTTTTATGATGTTTGCCTTGCCAATCTCAAAAGGTGTCGAGTCGTCAGTGATTGTTGGAACAGGAGCCCTGCCAAAACGGATGTAGGCTGGGCCAAGTCTGTAGGCAGCAGTCATGGTTGCTTTTTTGGTTTCAATATGGTCGCATGGGACAAGCACGGTCATGTTTGGAATGGATGCCATAATCGCGATGTCTTCGAGCGCCTGGTGGGTTGCGCCGTCTGGACCGACCGAGATGCCGGCGTGACCGCCGATATTGACGTTTAGATTGCTGTAGGCAACCATTGTTCTCATCTGTTCCCAGGCTCTGCCGGTCACAAAAACGGAATAGCTTGAGGCAAATGGTATTTTTCCGGCGATAGCAAGACCTGCTGCAACTCCGACCATGTTTTGTTCGGCAATACCCATCTCAAAGAACCTGTCAGGATACTTCTCCTGGAAACGGTTTGAGGAGGTGGACTTGGCAAGGTCACCATCGAGTGCGACTATGCGTGGGTCTTTTGCACCCAGTTCGAGCAATCCGTCAGAATATCCGTACCTTGTCGCTTTTGGGTCAGCCATGTTTGTTTCCTCCTAGTCAACCGTAATGGTCTTTGAAACGTTCCTAGGATAATCCGGAGAATATCCTTTTTCAACACACAGGTGGTATGCAAACATCTGCATGAAAACCGTGGCAATGATAGGCACCATGGCATAGTTTGAGTATGGGAGTTCAAAAAACATTGTTGAATTCTGTTGTAAAGCTTCATGCTTCGGCGCAATGGTGATGGCTGTTCCAAGCCTGCAGGTTACTTCGTTGATGTGCGAGAGGGTCATGTGCGAGTCTTCGATTGTAGTGAGGTAGAACACTGGATAGTCCTTTGTGACTATGGCAAGCGGGCCATGCTTGAACTCAACAGAGTCCATGCCTTCGCAGTGAGCGTAAGAGATTTCCTTGACCTTGAGCGCGCCTTCGATTGCCGAGGCAAAGGTAATGCCATGGCCAAGGCTGTAGAAGTCGGTGTTATCTTTGTATTTTATTGCAAGCTCGTGAGCCTGGCTGTCCATAGTCTTTATCGTGTCCCTGATCGCTTGCGGGAGTTTTGCTAGAATATCTGGAAGGTCTCCAGCCCTGCCCTTGAGCTTTGCAACTTCGGTTGCGATGCCAAGGAACAAAACGGCCTGGTTTGTGAATGTTTTTGTGGCTGCAACGGCAATTTCGAGGTTTGAGACCAACGGTAGGTAGCGCCTTGATCTCATCATAAGCGTTGAGCCGATGACATTGACGATTCCGAGAACACGGTTAGCCATGCCTTTTTCGGTTAGCATGTTCAAAACGTTGATTAAATCTTTGGTTTCGCCTGATTGAGAGACAAGAACAAACAGATCGTCAGGCTTTACGCCCTCGCCAAAATGCTCAAGGAATGAGCCGGCAATGACAGGGAAAGTTGCACAACCGGCGAGTTTGTTGAGAAAATATGAGCCCATCACGCAAGCGTTGTAGCTTGAACCGGAGCCTACAAGGTAGACATGGTTTGCATCAGCAAGCTCTTCGGCAAATGGAACAAGATCTTCGGAGTTTTTGAGATAGTCAAGCAGAGCCTGGACTCTCTCCGGCTGTTCGTCGATTTCTTTTGCCATGAAGAACGGGAACTCGCCTTTGGACGCGGTTTCAGCTGACATACCTATTTCGATCGGGTCACGATCGATGCGTTTTCCGGTCTCGATGCTGCGGATTTCGTAGCAGTTGTCGTCAAATTCGACGTATTCGCCATCGTTGAGCGGGATGATTTTCTGTGTGAGCGGAAGGATTGAAGGCAGGTCTGAAGAGGTGCAGATAAAGTTGTCGCCAACACCGACGTAAAGCGAGCTGCCCATTTTGCAACAATACATCTTGTTGCCGGCAAGTGCAGCAACTGCGTAAGCATAATCGCCCTTGAGGATGTGTCTTGCTTCACGGATGGCTAAATCCATATCGCCATGTCTGTTGAATTGTTCTTCAAGCACGTGGACAACGACTTCACCGTCGTTTTCACCACGGAAGATGTGACCTTTTGCGGTCAAATCGCGACGCAGCTGGATGGTGTTTACAATGTTGCCATTGTGAGCACCGACGATTCTGCCCTTGGTGTCAAAGTGTGGTTGGGCATTTCTTTGGGCTGGAACACCAAAAGTTGCCCAACGAAGCTGAGTGATGCCACGATTGCCAACCATTTCCGGGAAGTTGAGTTTCTTGGCTACATCATCGACCTTGCCAACATCTTTTCGAAGGTCAGCTTCACCATTTTTTGTTATGGCAACAGCGCCAACCGAGTCATAACCTCTGTAAATAAGGCTTCTGGCTGCATTGGTCAGAACCTGACCCATTTCCTTCTTGTCGTCCGCGTACACAACGCCAAAAATTCCACACATAGTCTACTCCTTGTCTATGGATGTCCGACCCTTGATGGCTTCGGAGAGTGTAATGGTGTCGGCAAATTCAATTTCTGTTCCAATAGGTATGCCTGATGCGATTCGTGTTACTGAACAATCTGAATTCTCAAGCTCACGCCTGATGTACATGGCAGTTAGGTTGCCTTCATGAGTGAGGTTTGTAGCCAGAATCACTTCCTTTGCGTTCTCTTCCCTTATGCGCTTGAGAAGCGAAGCGATGTTAAGTTTTTCCGGCCCCATGCCCTGAGCAAGCCTTATCGTGCCACCCAGAACATGATAAACACCCTTGAAGGTTCCGGCTTTTTCAATGGCCAGAACGTCTCTTGCTTCTTCAACAACCATTATGACGCAATGGTCGCGTTTGATATCCTGGCAGACCCAGCAAGGTCCATCATTGCTAAGGTTGTAGCAGATCGGGCATCGCTTCACGTGGTCGTGAAGCTCCAGGATCGCTTGTCCAATCTCCCTTGCCTGCGACTGCTCCATGTTGAGAATGAAAAGAGCTAGTCTTTCAGCAGTTTTTGGCCCAACGCCAGGGAGTTTGTACAGATTGTCGACCAGATCCTGAAATGCCCGGATCGGATAGTTCATTGATTCAGAAGTTCCATCGTCTTTCTGGAGGCCTCGTTGCGTGCGTCAGCTTGTGCCCCTGAAATGCCTTGGAGAATGAGCTTTGACAGATCGTCCGGTTTCATCTTCATTGCCTCATCGGAGAGCTTCATACCGATAACTTCCATTTTGCCGTTTGACATGACTGTCACAAGGGCATCACCCTTTTTGACTTCCTTCTCAAATTTCATTGCTGAAAGCTCTCTTTCAAGCTTTTGCTGGGAAGCGCGGAGCTTGTTTGCATCCTTGAGCATGTCCATAAACCCCATTTCAATTCACCTCTGTTTTTCCGCCAAACAGGTCTTGAGCGCGTTTCACCTGTTCGTCTTCTAGAATATTTCCGCCTTCTATTTTGGCGAGTTTAACTTGCACTGTCATTTCTTTTTCAAAAACCTTCGAAGCAATTTTTGTAAGTTTTTGAATGTTTGTTGGTTCTGTTAGCCTGGCTTTTTCAAACTCGGCATCAGACGGGAACTGGAGAGCCACACTCGAACCATTAACTTCCACCCCGATGAGCCGTGAAAGGAAGGCGTAAAGTATGATATCTGATTCTTTCGCTATCTGCTTGAACCTATCTATACCGCCACTTGAAGTTGAAGGCTGGGATGTTGAAGGTTTTGCTGTCGGCTCAACCACTTCTACAGGTTTTGCTTCCGGTGCAGGTTCTTTTTTTTCAACTGGTTGCTCGACTGCTGGTTTTGCCTCTGTTTTTGGCTGAGCGACTGGAGGTTTTGATTGCTCAGGTTCAGTCATTTTGGGTTTAGCTTCTGTTTTTGGTGTTGGAGAAGTTTGTTTTGGTGGCAACGTTGGCGCCTGAGCGGAGCCGTTGTTGAAAATCAAATCCAGAAGGGCAATTTCCAGTGAACCCAAAGCTGAGAACACATACCTCATCTGGGACACAAGCTCTCTGAGCCGACTTTCTATCCATCTGAGCCTCTCAAACTGGAAAGCTTGAGTCTCCTCCTCGATTAGCTTCATATTTATGGCGTAATCGGCTGCCAAATCCTGCTTTGAATATCCGATAGATGCGAGCAGCAGAATGTGAAATCTGGCAAGCAAATCTTTTGAAATCTGCTCCGGTTCCCTGCCATCCTTGAAGGCAGAACGCACGATATTGATGGTTTCAAGAGAGTTGCCCGAGGCAACCGCCATCACAAGTTCGTGAATCAGTCTTTCACCTGTCATGCCAAGCATGGATGAGACCTGGTCTATGTCGATGTGCCCTTCAGAAAATGATGCAATCTGGTCAAGCATCGATTCGGCATCACGCAGCGAACCATTGCTCTCAATTGCTATCATTCTGAGGCCTTCGTCAGAAATATCGATTTTTTCGGCATCAGAAATTTTTCTAAGCAACTGAACCTGATTCTCGGTTGGAATGCGCTTTAGGTCGAACCTCATGCAACGACTGAGGATTGTGACAGGAATCTTGTGCGGCTCTGTAGTTGCAAGGACAAAAATGACGTGTGGCGGCGGCTCTTCAAGAGTTTTAAGGAGCGCGTTGAAAGCCTCATCGGTGAGCATGTGGACTTCGTCGATGATGTAGACTTTGTATCTTGAAACGACAGGAGCAAACTTAACCTTTTCTCGGAGTTCGCGGATGTCGTCAACACCACGGTTTGAAGCAGCGTCAATTTCTATTACATCCAGGCTTGTGCCATCCTTGATGGAAACACAACTGTTGCAAACCTGGCATGGAGTGGGCGTTATGCCTTCCTGACAGTTGACCGACTTTGCTAGAATCCTGGCAAACGAGGTTTTGCCTGTGCCCCTTGGTCCACAAAACAGATATGCATGAGCAATCTTGCGGGATTTTAGGGCATTTGTAAGTGTGCGGACAGCAAACTCCTGGCCGATGATCTGCTCGAGATCCTGTGATCTCCATTTACGATATAAAGAAATATAGTTTTCAGACACAGATTCAAAGTATATCCAGTCAAGCTAATGTGTCAACAAATCATCATAATTATTGGATTTCTTCGATGCCTGTCTTATGCTTTTAGATTGAGGTCTGCTTGACTGAAAAAGTAAAATACAATATTTTAATCATGACAATCAAAAAAGGGGAAGCAAAATGAGAATCAGATTGATTTCAGTTCTATGCATACTAACAATCGGCATTTCAGGCTGCACTATTGGTGGGAAAAACATTCCGGCAGTTCAAAACAACAGTATCACTGTTTCAACCAGAGTTGCATTATCAAGCAGTCCAAAAACTGAGTATCTTCTTGAGCAAAAATCTGGGATTCCTTATAGCCAGCAGTGGACATATGGCAACTGGAAAAAAGTTAGGCAAATCAAGGAAGACGAAGCCGGAAAGCATTTCCGAAACGAGCGGATAGAGTTCAATCTGTGCTGTGGTCAGCCAAATTCCAATGCAATGTGGGTTTATGATTGCGACGATTCTTTTGCATGGGATAAGCCGCCAAAAGATGACGACATGGAGAAACAGGAAAAAAAACCAAATCCTCCAGTGATGCAGCACAAGTCATCCATCTACCGTGATTTCTTTGGTACAAGATACATCTCAGAGGGAACACTGTATATCGTTGCTTCTGGAAGTGTCGATGTTTACATGGATCCACCAGTCGGAACAGCCCTTGTGTCAAAACCGGAACTGATTCAAAAAAGTTACCTTGGCAGAGCCAACAGCCTCGACCAGACACCGATTAACATTTTCAAAATAAATCCAGGCATGCACTGTTTGTATTTTGTCCACACGCCAGATCCTCATTCAAAATTCTTCGGTCTCAAATTCTGGCTTGAAGTGACTGAAAAACCAAGCCTGACTAGCGATTGCCAGTGGCAGATAATAGATGGAAACTGCAAATGCTCGGTCAGCAACGGTTCAACTGAATTCCTTGAAGCTGACAATGATTGGAACAACGTAAACGACAAGAGATACCCGAAAGGTTCAACGCCAGCCGGAACACCACTCGGTGGTGAATGGGTGTTTGGTTGCTGGTCACCGGTAAAAGTCATCTCCTGCCTCCAGGCTGACAAAGTTTGGGGAAGTGCAATCGGTGGAACACCCTGGACAAAACAATACAGCAGGGGCGCTTGCTGGATCACTCATGAACCGCACAGGATTCCGAATGATCCAAAATGGGCAAAGGAAACCGGTTGGAAAAACATTCCAATCGGATACACCAGCATTTACAGGCATACTTTTACAGTCGACCGCGAATCAACAGCCAATCTGTTCATCTACACAAACGACATCGTTGACGTCTACCTTGACCCAATGGGACCTGAGCCCAAAAGATGGGACTCGTTCACCAGAATCGAATGGAAGGGCAGAACCCCTCTTACCATGAACACACCATGGAACAACCAGCCATCATATTATTATGTTGGTAGGGCTGACAAGCAAACCCGGGGCATGAAAATCGATCTTTCAAATCTCATGTCTCCAGGAACCCACACCCTCTATTTTGTCCACAGAAACAGCTCAGAATTGAGCCACCCGACCCCAAAAAAAGATTACTATGGGATGATGTTCACCATCTGCACCAAGGAAGATTGCGATTGCCCAGGCACACCAGGCAAGTAAGCTAAAAAACAGCAGTAAAGTATTTCATCAAGCCAAGGTTGCAAAAACCTCCGGATTATGGCAAAATTCTTGTCAATCTACATATCCGGAGGTTTTTTAATGAAGAAATACTACGTAACCACACCGATTTTCTATATCAATGATAGACCACATATCGGCCATGTCTACGTAACAATGGCGGCTGACACTATCACTAAATATCGCAAGAACACCGGATACGAAGTCATGTTCCTGACCGGAACAGATGAAAACGCTACAAAGGTCGACAGGGTTGCCAAACAGAAGGGCATCCCAACTCAACAGTTCGTTGATGACCTCGCAAAGCAATGGAAAGATTGTTTCAAGGATTTTAACCTCGAATTTGACGATTTCATCAGAACCACCCAGCCAAGGCACATCAAAGCCGTTGAAGCGGTCATGAAGCAACTTTTCGATCAAGGTGACGTGTATAAGGGAAAATACGAAGGCTGGTACTGTGTCCCATGCGAAACCTACTTTCTTGAGCAGGATCTCAAGGAAGGCAACTGCCCTGATTGCGGCAGACCAGTTGAAAAAATATCGGAAGAAAACTACTTTTTTGCTCTCTCAAAATACAGAGACAAACTGCTTAAGTATTATGACGAACATCCAGACTTTGTGCTTCCAAAAGCCAGATACAATGAAGTTTATTCCATCCTCAAAGATGGGCTGAAGGACAAGTCGTTCACAAGGTCAGGCATGGATTGGGGCATAAAGGTTCCATTCGATCCAGAGCATGTTGTCTACGTCTGGGCAGACGCATTGACAAACTATCTGACGGCAATCGGCTATCCTGACGATAAAGGTACATTTGAAAAATACTGGCCAGCTAACACTCATCTGGTTGGCAAAGACATCATCATATTCCATTGCATCATCTGGCCGGCAATGCTGATGGCTCTTGGTTTGCCTCTCCCAGAGCATATTTTTGCACATGGTTGGTGGACATCGGAAGGCAAAAAGATGAGCAAATCAGTCGGAAACTTCGTTGTACCACACCTTGAAGTTGAACGGATTATGCAGCTGACAGGCACAACCAAGCCGCTTGCCCAGGATTCTTTCAGATATTTCCTGTTTAGAGAGCTGCCGTTTGGAGAAGATGGCGATTATTCAAAGAGCAACTTTGAAACAAGATTCAACGCCGACCTGGCCAACGATCTTGGCAATCTTCTCAACCGCTCGCAAAAAATGCTCCAGAAAAACTTTTCAGGCGAGGTTCCATCCGGAAAAGTCCTTCCGGATATCGAAGCCAAGTTCAACGAAACCCTTGCCACATATAAGGAAAAATTCGAGGCATTCCAGTTTTCGCAGGTACTGGAGATTTTGTGGTCATACATAAACACACTCAACACAAGCATCGAAGTTCACAAACCCTGGGAATTGCTCAAGCAGGGCAAAATGGAAGAACTCGCTAACCTTCACTACACACTAACCGATGGACTCGGATTGATCTCTGGGCTCCTTTATCCGTTTATGCCAAACACAGCAAAAGAGATCGCAAAAGCTGTTGGCTACCAGAATCCGCCAAGAATTGACGAACTTAAATGTGGTATGCTGCCAGCAAAAACAAAAACAGTCGAGACACCGGCGATGTTTCCACGGATTGAGAAAAAAGCACAGCCCAAAGAGGAGACAAAACCAGAACAGAAAACAGCTGCCCCTCAGGCAGTTGCTTCTGCCCAGACTCCGACAGCATCAGACGAGTTGATCCCAATTGAGGAGTTCCAGAAGTTCAAATTCAGGATTGGCAAAGTTTTGACAGCAGAAAAAGTCAAGGATGCCGACAAGCTCCTAAAACTCACCGTTGACATCGGAACCGAAACCAGAACAGTCGTTGCTGGTATCGCCATGTGGTATGCTCCTGAAGACCTCATCGGCAAGTCGATTGTGGTTGTAGCAAACCTTAAGCCAGCAAAGCTTCGCGGAATCATGTCCGAAGGTATGCTCATGGCAGCCACTGGCTCAGAATACGTTGCCATACTTTCACCAGAGAAACCGGTTGAACCAGGATCAATTGTCAAATAATGGAGATTTTCGACACCCACGCCCACCTTGACCTTCCAGATTACAACGAAGAACGACCACTGCTTATCAAACGTACATTTGAACAGAGCGTTTGCGGGCTAATAAACGTTGGGTTTGACCTCAACTCATCAATCCGCTCAACAGAGCTTGCCAGAAACAACGAAAAGATTTGGGCGTCCGTTGGCATTCACCCCCACGAGGCGAAAGACTGGAACAACGACCTCGCTCAAAAAATAAGAGAAATGGCAAAACAGCCAAAGGTAGTTGCCATCGGTGAAATAGGACTCGACTACTACCGGAATCTTTCCGAGCCAAGCCTTCAGATGAAAGCGTTTGAGGATCAGATTTTAATGGCAATGGAACTGGACATGCCAATCATCATCCATAACAGAGACGCCTCAGGCGATGTCGTGCGAACCATAAAAAAATATAACCCAAAAAAAGTGCTTTTTCATTGTTTCAGCTCGGACACCATCGTTGCCAAATGGGCGTTTGACCAGGGTTACATGATATCATTCGGTGGCAGCGTCACATACCCGAGAAACGAATGGCTTTGGGAAGTGGTCAAAATGACGCCTGACGATTTGTTTGTTCTGGAAACCGACTGCCCTTATCTTTCGCCTGTCCCTCTACGTGGCAGAAGAAATGAACCAGCCTACATCAGACACACGTTGATAAAAGTGTCAACCCTTCGAGACGAGTTGCCTGAAGAAACGGCGAACAAAACAACAAGAAACGCAAAAAGATTCTTTGGGATAGACTAGACAGCATCAAGAAATATTAAATTTTTATTCTTTAATCGCCAGGTATTATGACTTTTATTTTGTTGGTGTTTGATGGGTCAATATCAATATTTGCGTTGAAGGCGTAGGCCATAAACTCGATTGAAACACAGGTTTTATTTTCTTTTATTGTGGCAGGATAGTACATTGTCACAACTTGCGGTTTACCCTCGGCAATTTGGATCAAACAAACGTTCTTCCCGATGGTGAAAGTAATTTTCACTTTTCTTTTGTCGTATTCGATAGTAGTTCTCTTTGCTTTACCATCCCAGGAAACCAAACACCCAAAAGCATCTTCAACGAATCGGACTGGTACCATCGTGGTAATGGTTGGCCCCGGTGATTTCCAGGGTGCCACGCCAAGCATAATGGGTTCGCCACTTATGTAAGCTGTTCTGCTACCAACCGTCATGGTTATGTATTTATCAGGGTTTCTGATGATGTTTACGCTGACATCGATAGAAGTGTTACCAACATTGGCGGTAACCCTGATAATTGATTTATACATGTTTGCTTGCTGATTTCGCGCATCAAAAGTTACAGTTATAACCTGGAATTCTCCAGATTTAAGCGTGAACTGGTTTGGCTCAACAGTTATCCACTGTCTTGAGGAAGCTATTTGAACTTCGAGAGTGCCTCCACCTTTGTTCTGGATATCAAAAGTTTTTGTTGTTACCGAATTTATCGGTAATGCAGGCACAGTTATTTCTTTTGTTTCAAGTCCGAGTTCCGGGTCTGCATCGCCTGTCATAAGAGCATAAAACATGCCATCGTCGCAACCAAAATAGACCATATTGTTTGCGATTGCTGGCGAAGATTTTATTGGCGCATCAAGACTTTTAACAGAAACTGTAGCTCCGGTCTTGAGTCTGACGATACTCATTTTGCCTTCCATGGTGGTGTAATAAACATAATCCCCACCAATTAACGGCGTGGAAACGATATTTTTCTTGCTTGACGTTGACCACTCGTACGAACCCGTTGACTCAGAGATACAATATAAGGTTTTTTCGGCAGCAACCAAAACGTGACCCTTGCCAACTGCGGGGGAGGAGTCAATTTTTTTGTCACCAATGTCATATTTCCACGATATCGTACCGTCTTTGTCGGACAGCGAATACACAACTCCAGCTTCTGTTGTGACAATTACCTTCCCTGCTGAAACCGCTGGAGACGAATTGACAGCACTGTCTAGCTTTATTGACCATTTTATTACAGGTTTCTCGTTTGACTGGATGCCCTTTGTTTTGTCATATGGTGGTTTTTTCATGTCCAGACAATAGAACATTTTCGAGCTCGAGCCAAAATACAAACAAGTACCAACAAAGGCAGGGGTACTTTTGATAAAATCAGTGCCCGATTCAGGCATACGCCATCTTATATATGGATCCCTATTCTTTAAATCAAAGCCATAGAGCCATCCGTTGCTGGCACCTACAACCACAATTTGGTAATAATCTGAAACGACAGGAGCCGTTGTGATCGTGGCATTATGAGGTGCGAGGTTGTATCGATGGACAAGTCTTCCAGAATCCGAGATCAGCACCAGAAGGTTTTGTCCCCATGGGACATAAAGCCGATTGCTGTCTGCAGTAATAGGTAAGGTGAGTTTTGCTTTTGGAAAATCTATTGCACCGTTTGGCCATGGTTTCTCGCCATTTTCTTCATAGTTTGCAAGAGGGTTGTTTGGCAGGTCGGGGAACTGCCACTGGACTACCCCATCACCGGCAGACATGGAGTAAAGAGAACCCCTGCCATCGCCTTCGGTTGATATAAAGCAGTCGTTATTATAAATAATAGGCGAGCTTGATATCGATGATTTCAAATCCCTTGACCATGCAACTTTTAAAACCGGAGGTTCTACATAGAGATTTGTAGAGGATGTGCGCATGTAGTTCCCTTTGAACGTGAACCAGTCGCTGCCAGCATTAATTGCATGGCCAAAAGTCACCGTACAGATGACAATCGCAAGAACCAGTTTAATCCTCAAGCGGTTGCACCCAACCATTTTCTAAACATGCCTCCTCGAGAGCAGATAAAGCTTCATCGTACTCGTTGGCGTAAATTCTTCTATCTAAGCCAGGAATGCCCCTCGCCTTATGCGCAGGGAAGTATTGGCTCATTAGAGAAATATACACATTTTTCATGTTCTTTGCAATCCATGAAAGAACACCGACCGTTCCAGCTCTGTTTTCTGGCAGCACTAAATGTCTGATCAGAAGCCCTTTTTTTGCTATTCCATCCTCGAGTTGGAGATTGCCAACCTGTTTGTACATTTCAAGTAAGGAAAGTCTGTTATTTTCGACATAATTTACTACATGCGAATTTTCTTTCGCTTTTTCGTTATTGTCATATTTTGCGTCTGGCATATAGATATCGATAAGGCCATCCAACAATCTTAAAACCTCAACTTTTTCGTAACCTGAGTCGTTAAAAAGCATTGGGATGGACAGACCATTTGCCCTGGCAATGCTGATGGCATGTGCAATATGAGGGATAAAATGAGTAGGCGTTACGAGATTAATGTTGTGGCATTTACGTTTTTCCAAATTTAACATAATTTTAGCCAATTCAACGATATTAACATCATACCCATTATGGAGCTGAGAGATCTGGAAATTCTGGCAAAAAACACATGCCATGGTGCAATATGAGAAAAAGATCGTGCCTGACCCATTTGTGCCTGATATTGGCGGTTCTTCTCCGTGATGAGGGCCATTTGAGCTTATTCTGACCATCTTCCCTGCCTGACAGAAACCTTTTTCGCCTCTTATCCTGTCAACTCCACATTCCCGCGGGCAGAGTATACATGGTGACATCATTTTGTAAAGCTGCTTAATGTTGTTTGATAACTTAGGAATGATCATGTTTTCCACACCACGGATTTTAAAACGGTTTTCTTCCACAAACAAGGTATCAATTATTGAACCTGCAACATTATCAGATAGTATTAGTGTCAAACCAAGGAGGTTCGAGTATGAATAAAAAAACCACCTTAATCATAATGACGCTAGCAATAATGGCGGCTATGCCTATGGCTTCAAAACAAATCAATGTTGATGCATCGACAAGTTCAACCAGAGCTACTCTTATGATTTCAAATGAACCAGCAACACTTACTGCTGGCGTTGTCAGCGAACTTGTCGACCCGACCACACCATTCACGATTATCGTCAAGGACGCAAATGGTGATCCGGTTGATCTGACTCTTGGAGGAACGGTAAAAAATTACGACGCCTGGAACAACCTTTTCAAGGATCCATATCCGGAAACGCTCCCGCAATACTTTTGGGTTAGAACTGACCTTCATAACGACGATGGAACCGAATACTGCAACAAACTGCTGTTTCCGTCTTTAACCAATCCAATATCAATCGATTTTTCTGGCGCAAAAGAAGGTAAATACATATTTAAAGGTTTTGTGGCCAATGATGTCGGTGAGTTCAACATTAATGTCTACACACCAGACAGAAAACAGATGGGAACAGTAACCATCAAGGTCTCAGCCCCACTTATCGATTACGCCATCTACAACACTGAGGATCCTGAAAAGAGAATCTTCCACACACCAGGCGACCCCGATTTCATCATGACAGCAGCTGATAACAGAATCTACAATCTCACAACTACCCTTAAAACATCAGATGGCAAGCTCATTCAGGGTATTGCCTCAGGAGTCCAGACATGCAACTCAACAACAGACACTAGACTAACTGTTGCCACAACCATGTTGGCCAACTTCTCGTTCAACCCGGCAACCGTTGTTGTTGATATGGATTGGATTACTGGTAGCAACATCTCCTACATCTACGACTGGGGTCAGAGATACTGGATTATAATGGGTACAGATCTCAACAACGATGGAAAAATCCTAGAAAACAGCAGGGAACTGTTTGAAATTGGCGGTTTCTCTGTCAAAGCCTGGGATGGTTCACGATGGGCGAACACCAACTACAAAACCTTCTACAACACAACCTGCACCATGTTTGACGACGGCACGTTTGTGCAGTACTACCACTTCGACTACACAGACAAGGAAACAGGCTGGGGCATGGGTTGCATCTACAACTCTCCTTACGCCGGTTGCTTCCTTTTCCCAGACATGAACGAAGACGGCATACTTGATTACCACGATTCTCTCAAACTCAACAACAAAGGCCAAACAAACTTTGAAATCTACGCCAATGATGTGTGCGGACTCACCTGCCTGCTGGGAATAAACCCATACGGCAAAGCAGACGTTGCCGGCAGAGCTCCAATGAGTGAGAAAGACCCTCAGGATGTCAGGAAAAGATACAAAGGCGATGGCACCTATTTCCTCGACTTCGACGCTTTCGTTGCCTTCTCAACTTCATCATCATCCACATCGCAGGCCTCAGAAATAAAGGCTGAGGTCGTAATCAGCCCGGATTTCCCGGAAGTTGGAAAACCTGCAAGCTGCGAAGTGACTGTGTCCACAAAAGACACGAACAAGCCTATTGAAAAAGCCAAGGTAACTCTCGAAGGCGCAGGAGTATTGCTCAACGAAAAGACAGACACCAATGGCAAGGCATACTTCAACTTCGTTCCTCAAAAAGAGGGATCAATAAAAGTAACCATCGATGGTGGCACCCGCTACGGCAAGGAACAGAAAGACATTCAGGTCAGAAAAGACACCGTCCCACCAACACTCACAATCGACGACGCACCACTGCTTACAAAGTTCACCCTTGTCAGGGTTAGCGGCAAAACAGAGCAGGGCGCAACGGTAAAAGTTAATGACAAACCGGCGTTTGTTTCGGAAAAAGGTGTCTGGTCTGTAGATGTTGTCCTCACTGAAGGCGAAAACCAGATAAACGTTGTTGCCAGCGATTCATCAGGCAACACAACATCCAAGCGTTTCTCAATCACCGTTGATTCAACACCACCACAGATTTCTTTTGAGAAAGTAAACGACCTGGTCAATGCAACCAGCACAACAATCAAAGGGACAGTTTCTGAACCATGCACTGTTACTCTTGGGGACAGAACAATGAAAACGGCTGGAACTTTTGAGTTCCAGATCCCGGTTGGTTTTGGTCATGGAAAGATTACAGCAACTGCAACCGATGAAGCAGGCAACAGCTCAACAGCTGCGGCTGAGTGGATCAACTTTAGAAAGAGAACGATTGTAATGACCGTTGGTTCCAAAACCATGATGGTTGACGAGCAACCAAAGGCACTCGACGTTGAACCGGTCATCATCAGTGGAAACCTCATGGTTCCACTGCGAGCAGTTTCTGAAGCACTGGGCGCAAAAGTTGAATTTGACGCAAAGACGAGGTCAATCGACATCAACCTTGATTCAAAACAGATAATCATGCAGATCAACGTTAAGGAAATGATTGTATCAGGCGAAAAGGTTACCCTTACATCGGCACCAACTATCAGAAATGGTAGAACATTTGTTCCATTCAGGGCTATTGCCGAAGCATTCGGTTGCGAAGTCAAATGGGCTTCCGAATCAAAAGAAGTAACGATAATAAGGCTCTGGTACTGATAAAACCAAACACTGTCTCCATACGCCCCGTCTTTTAGGCGGGGCGTATTAATTTCTATAATCACCAAACATCGATTGACTCAAATGGCTTTGTCAGATAAAATCTTTAGCAAATGGCACAACCGGCAATTGGAGCAATAAGACAAATCATCGATCAGATGACGAGAAGCAACCCTGACATCATCGGTTGCACTTTGGTATCAGACGACGGACTCCCCATATACGGAGTCATTCCTGATTACGTTGAAGAAGATTCGGTTGCAGCTATGTCAGCAACACTTTATGCCCTAGGCGAAAGGGTAATTGACGATTTGATCAGGGGAAACCTTGAACAGGTCTACATCAAAGGCGACAACGGCTATGTGATTATTTCCTCTGTTGCCCCTCTTGGAACCCTTGCCGTGCTCGCAAAATCAACAGCAAAACTGGGTTATGTGCTTATGATCCTGCGACAGGTCATCTCAGATCTTGTCCAGACCGCTCGTTGACCAGTCTTTGATATAATTAAAATCTATTCCTATTGTTCTTGAAGAAACCTTGCAAACAGGTGGCATCACACGCTTGAAGTGTGCCTTGTGAACCATTTTCCTGACTCGCAAAACCTCATCAGATGTAAATCCTTGGTCAATTATCTGTTGGTCGGTTCTTTCACCTTCGACCATCAAAACAAGCATTTTATCCAGTCTCTCATAAGTGATGCCGATTTCGCCTTCGTCGGTTTGTCCTGACCAAAGATCAGCTGTCGGAGGTTTCGAGATGATGACGTCTGGAACTCCAAGATACCTTGCCAATGCCCTGACCTGGGTTTTGTAGAGGTCACCGATAGGATAACAACCCGCAGCCATGTCGCCCCACCAGGTGGTGTAGCCAACGAGCATCTCTGTTTTATTTGAGGTTCCAAGGACAATCGATCTGGTTACCTGAGACTGGTCAAAAACCACGCACATGCGAAGCCTTGCCAAAAGGTTGCCAAACCTCAGTTTGTCAGTCTCTTCATGATAACCTGAGGCCATGTCGGTTATCTCAATCTTTTTTGTTTTGATGCTGAATTTGTCAGCCACCAACTTTGCGTGGTCAAGCGATTCCTGGCTGGATATTTTGTGTGGGAGCATCAACCCAAGGACTTTGTCTGGGCCGAGACATTTTGCAGCCAAAGCAGCGACTACCGCAGAATCCAAACCACCAGACAAACCGAGAACAACACCATTGAAATTGGCAAGTTCTACAACATGACGGATGAAACCAGATATTGTTTTTTCTGTTCTTTCAAGGTCAAGTTCAAGCATCGGTGTCCTCCAACCTTTCAAGCTCTCGCGCTACAATGTCAAGCCTTCGCTCGCGCACAAGCGACATTTTCATCCTGGCAACAGGCAATTCTGAGAAGTCGACGGTTGCATATCTGAGTGATTCCTCGAGCTCAGGCATTACCATCAATGTTTTGCCATTTGGCGAGCAAACCCTGGAATTGCCAAGGAATGACACACCATCTTCAATGCCAACCCTGTTGCACAAAACAACAAACATCTGGTTACAAAATGCTGTGTTGGCAACGGTTCTTTCAAGTGAAGCAGCAACTCCGAATCCTTTGTCGCTGAGGTTTCGGGCTGGAATGGCTGATGGAGTAATTATCATCTGTGCTCCCCCGGCACTGTAGACAAAAGACAATTCCGGGTGCCAGATATCTCGGCAGATGAGCATACCAAACTTGCCAAACCTTGTCTGGAAAGCCTGGAGCTTTTCACCTCTGCCAAAATATCTCATTTCATCAAACATGCCATGAGTTGGGAGGCAAATTTTGTCGTAGACTGAAACAATTCTGCCTTCATCAAGGAAAATACTTGAAATTCTGGATATCCCATCATCGCACATCCTTGGGAAGGATGTGACAATGGCTATTTCTTTCGACAACCGGAGCAATGGTTCCAAAGCCGGTGAGTCCAACCTTAACGAGAGCGGCAGTGTCAAATCCTGAAGCGTGTAGCCTGTCAGGGAAAGTTCAGGGAAAACAACCAGATTGGCATTTTCTGTTTTGGCTTTGGATGCAAAATCCAAAGCTTTCTCAATGTTTGCCTTTATGTTGGCAAACACGGACGCCGTTTGGGCAACTGCAACTTTAATCGCGCTCAAGCAAACCTCTCTTGTGCAAGGCGTATGCAAGAATCACTCCGATTATGCCAACCGAAACAATCTCGCCAATTGCGATAAGTCCAGCCTGGGCTGCAAACGGCACAAACAGAAAACCAGAGAAAAGATTGGCAAACGCGTCAAAACCGTACAAAACTGCGTTCGGCGCAAGCAGGATCGGTAAATAAAAGCCAACAATGATTGCGTTCAAAACAATCGGTGGAATTGCTCCAAGCCAGATTTTTTTGGTTTTTCCAAGCTGCCATGTTGCAAGGGCAGCCAAAAGAGTAGCCAGTGTCCCAAGAATCATGTCAACGATACCAAGCCCACCAAAAATGAGGTTTGACGCCAGACAACCGATTGTGACACCCGCGATGGCTTCAGGCCAGAAAAAAGGTAGGATTGTCAACGCTTCGGCAATTCGAAACTGAACCATGCCAAACGAAATCATCGGCGCAATGGCAACCAATCCGATGTAGGCAGCTGCAATTATTGCTCCTCTGGCGATCCTTAATACACTTTTGTCCATCATTTGTTCCTCATCAACCACAGTCCTGTGACTGCAATTGTTTTTGTGTCTGTAATTCTACCGCTTTTGACCGAATTGACAAACTCATCAAACGGAATCTCGACAGCAACGGTGTCCTCATCGGCATCCGGATGAGCCTGACCTTTGACG
Organism: Caldisericia bacterium; assembly: GCA_017999835.1. Taxonomy (GTDB): domain Bacteria; phylum Caldisericota; class Caldisericia; order JAAYUI01; family JAAYUI01; genus JAGNLA01. The sequence continues at coordinate 34,516 of JAGNLA010000001.1, read as the reverse complement.
AGGTCTGTTGCGACATAGAAATGGTACATTTCAGAGCTGATGCCAGGCGAAGCATAGGCGTTGCCAAGGTAGGTCATCTTCTGGGCTTTGTAACCGGTTTCTTCTTCAAGTTCCCTGATAGCGGCAACTTGCAAATCCTCGGAAGGTTCGGTCTTTCCTGCCGGCAACTCTGCAAGCATGCCGCCGGTTGCCGAACGGAACTGAGACACCAGAACAACCTTGTTTTCTTGGGTAATCGGCAACACTACAACTGCCTCGTAGTTAGATGTGATGTACTGCCTTTCAACAATGTTGTCTTCAATCTTAAAGGTGTCGACCACCACGTCAAAAACCTTACCCGTCCAGGCCAATTTCGAGTTTATCTTTTCAAATTTCATAGCGCCAGAACACTTACAGTGATTATCGGATTCGAATGCTTGTTGTCAAACAGATAGTCGCTGATTTTATCACGAACCATTTTTTTAAGCTGATCAGACGTTCCTTTATTGCCTTTCCAGTTTTTGGTCGTGTTTTTAATAACCTGCTTGAGTTCGTCAACGATGTCCGAACTATCACGCATGTATATGAATCCTTGACTTGCAATCTCAGGTCCTGCAACAATTTCACGGCTGAGCATGGAAACGCCTAGTGTTATGGACATAAACCCGTCCCTGCTAAGCTTTGTCCTCTCTTTGAGAACTGCGGTTCCAATGTCACCTACGGACGCGCCGTCGATGTAGACAGAACTGGCCGGGACTTTTTTGCTTACTTTGCCCTTTGCCGAAGTAATGGTGATTTGATCACCATTCTCACATACAAAGATATTTTCCTTCGCAACACCAAGTTCCTTGGCAATCTGCGCGTGGAACCAAAGGTGCTTGTATTCACCATGAACTGGGATGAAGTATTTCGGCTTGGTCAAAGCTAGCAACAGCTTCATCTCTTCCTGTGAGCCGTGTCCTGAAACGTGAACCCTGTCAACGCCTCGGTAGAGAACATTTGCTCCCAATTTGAGAAGGCTTGAAACGATCCTTGAGACCAGCGTTTCATTACCTGGTATCGGGTCAGCAGACAGGCAGACCGTGTCATTTTTCAATATTCTGATTTTGGGGTGTGTGGAGCTGGCAATTTTGCTCATGCCCGACATTGGCTCGCCTTGTGAACCAGTAGTTACAATTGCAACCTTGTCCGGTGGCAGCTTGTCGGCCTGTTCAGGCGTCACCATCAGGGAATCATTGATTTTGAAGTATCCAAGTCTTTTTGCGACCCTGATGGTCTCGATTATGCTCTTGCCATCGATAAGGAGTTTTCTGCCAAATTTCTCAGACACATCTGCAATCTGCTGCAGTCTGTGGAGGTTTGTGGCAAACGTTGCAACAATAATCCTTCCAGGTGATGTCTGGAAGAGTTTTTCAAAGGTTTTGCCGACACTTGACTCCGAACCGGTATAGCCTTCCTCGTCAGCGTTTGTCGAGTCGGAAAGCAGGCAAAGGACACCTTTGAGTCCAAGTTCTCCGAATCTTTGCAAATCCATCGGATACCCGTCAATCGGGTTGAAGTCTATTTTGAAATCTCCAGAATGCACAACCACGCCTTGCGGGAAGTGCATGGCTATTGCTCCACCTTCGGGTATGGAATGGTTGACCCTGATGTACTCAAACTTGGCACCAGCCAGATGAAAACTCTTGCCAAACTCTATTTTTCTGAATTCGACTGGTCTTACCGACCCCGGTATAAACTCATCGGCTATACCAATTGTTAGTTCCGAGCCATAAACCGGAGCTTTTACCTTTTCAAGCACGTACCTTAGACCGCCGATATGGTCGGCGTGTCCGTGGGTAAGCATGATTGCCTTGATCTTTGGCGCAATCTGAGAGATGTAGGTCAGATCCGGAATGACTTTGTCAATTCCAGGCAGATCTGAGTCCGGAAATTTGAATCCCGCATCGATGATGACGGCATTGTCGTCCCATTCGATCACAGTCATGTTTTTGCCAATTTCTCCCAAGCCACCCAGTGGGGTGATGGTTATCGGCATTTCGTTAGTTTTACGCATATTTTTTATCCTATTTCAGTTATTATTTTTTTAAGTTGTTTGAAGTCATTCTTCATCTGCTCAAGCAATTCCGGAGAACGCTTGTGAAGATAGGCAGCCGGGTGGTAGGTCGGGAAAAACCTGATGCCATCCTTGACTTCCATCCTGCCATGCACAGCACCCATCGAAACTGTTCGCCCAAGGAGCGTTGTTGTTGACGGACTGCCTAGTGTTACGATTATCTTTGGCCTTATCATCGCTATCTGGGCGTCAAGATAAGGTTTGCACGTCTTTATTTCATCTGGTTGTGGCGTTCTGTTTTGAGGCGGTCTGCATTTGACAATGTTTGTAATGAAGACTTTCTGCCTGTCCAAACCAATCATTGCCAGGAGTTTATCCAATAGCTGTCCGGCAGCGCCAACAAACGGTTCGCCTTTTATGTCCTCGTTTGCGCCAGGCCCTTCACCGACAAACATTATTTCTGTATGTGGTGAACCGACTCCAGGCACGGCTTGGGTTCTTGTGACTGATAAAACACACTTTTTGCAGGAGCGGATTTCTGATGAAATCTCATCAAGTATCAGCTCCAGGTCACTCACAGACGTAACCCTCCAGACCTTTGATGTTCTTTCCAACTAGAGAAACTGCAACATCTTCCGGAATTTCTCTGCCAAGATAGGCATTGAACGATTCCAGATCAAGTTTTTCGACTCTTTCAAGTGTTTCCCACATGTCAGGAATATAGCCCAGAAGCAAACCCAAACGACCACCTCTGTCCATTCTGGCAGTGGTGCTGTCAAGGCTAAGCAATGTTGAACCCTTGATCATACGTTTTGCCCTGTCAAGCTCTTGAGGTGTTGCGCCATTTTTCCTCAAATTTTCAACCTCTTTGAGAATGATGTCATGGCTTTTGGAGAAATTCTGAGCCTGGGTAGCACCGTACACCCCGATTAACCCACCTGATGTGTTGACTGATGACATTGTGGAGATATTATACACCAATCCTTCGTTTTCTCTCAGTCTTTGGAAAAGCCTTGAACTGACTGAACCGGCAAGAATCACATTGAGCACCAACGATTCTGCGATTGTGTCATCCAAAAGTGACGGTCCTGGCCACAGATAGGTGAAATATACCTGCTCGGAATCCCTGTCCATATAGATTTTCTTGGGCGAGAATTCTGGTTTTGGCAGAGAGATTCTTGACTGACCAGACAGAGGTTCAATCTCAAGGCCAAAATCATTCAAGATATTGGTTATTTGTTCGATTGTTACCTTGCCGCTGACAGACAAAACCGATTCTTTTGGTTGGTAGTGAGTTTTGTGGTATTCTCTGATTTGAGTCTCTGAAATGGTCTTTATGACATCCTGCTCGCCAAGCACAGGTCTGGCAAGGGGATTATCGCCCCAGGCGGCCTGGAATGATCTCACACCGGCAATGTCATCTGGAGAATCGAGGTATTCGGCAATTTCCGAGAGCACAACACCACGTTCAAGCTCAATAGCATCGGTTTCCAGTGAAGGGTTGTAGGCTATGTCGAGAATCAGATCCAATGCCGTTTTTGCGTCATCTGCCAGAACCTTGGCAAATATCGAGGTGTATTCGACCGATGTGTACGCATTGAGATCGCCACCGGTAACGTCTATCTCGATGGCGATGTCATGCGCTGTTCTTTTTGGTGTACCCTTGAAAACAAGGTGCTCGAGGAGATGAGACAAACCAAATTGATCCCTGGTTTCTGTCACTGCCCCGGAGGGGATAAAAAGACCACAGGCAACCGAGTTTGACCCCGGTATCGTGTCTACAGTCAGTTTCACTTTATTTTGTTATCCTTTTTATGGTCTCTGCTGATCGATTAAACCCTTGCGTGTGAGTGAGATTCTTCCTGTTTCATCGATCTTTTTGACCTTGACCATTACTTCCTGTCCAATCTTGAGCTCGTCTTCGACCTTGGCAACCCTGTGGTCGGCAATCTCTGAGATGTGCAGCAAGCCTTCTTTGCCACCTTTGCCGATGTCGACAAAAGCGCCGAATTCACGGATTCCAGTGACTTTGCCAAGATAAATCTTGCCAACCTGAGCGTCTTCAGTGATGTCGAGAATGGCTTCTCTTGCCTTATTACCATGTTCCATGGTCGGGGCAGTAATAAACACTCTGCCATCCTGCTCGATGTCGATTTTGCAGCCGGTGTCTTCGATGATTTTCTTGATGACTTTTCCGCCTGGTCCAATGATTTCCCTGATTTTTTCAGTGTCAATGACAATCTGGATGACCCTTGGAGCTTTCGGTGAGAGTTCAGACCTTGGACTGTCGATGACTTTACCCATCTGGTCAAGAATCGAAAGTCTGGCTTCCTTTGCCTGGGCAAGTGCCTGGCGGATGATGTCCATAGAGAGACCCTTGATCTTGATGTCCATCTGGAGACCAGTGATGCCTTCTCTTGTGCCGGCAACCTTGAAATCCATGTCGCCCATGGCGTCTTCAACGCCCTGGATGTCTGTCAGAATCGTGAACTTTTCTTCTTTTGTGATCAATCCCATCGCAATGCCGGCTGCTGGTGCCTTGATTGGCACGCCTGCATCCATAAGGGCAAGCGATGATCCACACACTGAAGCCATCGATGATGAACCGTTGCTCTCAAGAACTTCCGAGAAAACCTGGATTGAATACGGGAAATCCTTTTCATCCGGAACGAGCTTCTGGAGCGATCTCTCAGCAAGGAAGCCATGACCGATGTCTCTTCTGCTTGGCCCACGGAGAGGTCTGCATTCGCCGACCGAGAACGGTGGGAAGTTGTAATAATGCATGTAATGCTTTATTTCTTCCTCGTAGAGTCCTTCGACCAGCTGGCCTTCGTCCTTTGCACCAAGAACGGCAACCGACAGAACCATTGTCTGTCCACGGCTGAAGATTCCTGAGCCGTGTGTTTGCGGTAGTATGCCTACTTCGATGTTGATTGGCCTGATCTGGTTTGTTTTTCTGCCATCTGGCCTCAAACCCTTGACTACAATCCTGTCACGGATGAATTCTTTGAGTTCCTTGTCAAAGCATGCTGCAAACTGACTGGTTTTGTCTGGCCATTTTTCGGCAACAACAACCTTGAGCTCTGCGGCCAGGTCGTCGGTTGCGTTTTCGCGCTGAGCTTTGTTCGGGTTGAAGAGGAGATCGTCAGCTTTTGAGAACACTTCGTCATGAACATACTGCTTGAGTTCAGAGTCAATCTCAATTGCTGGTACGGCAATCTTTTCTTTGCCGAGTTGTTTTTGGAGTTCTTTTTGGGCTTCGAGCACGTCTGTCATCGATTTTTTGGCAAGCTCCATTGCACCGATGATTGTCTCTTCGGTGACAACGTTTGCACCTGATTCAACCATCATTATCGATGTGTCTGTACCGGCAATGACTATCTCGAGGTCGAGGTTTTCGATCTCAGATGTTGCCGGGTTGACGATGTACTGACCATCTTTGTAGCCAATCCTGACTGCTGCAATCGGGCCATCAAACGGAACCTCGGAAATCGTAAGGGCGCATGAAGCGCCGATGATTCCGAGAATGTCCGATGCATGTTCCATGTCAGAAGAAAGGGTGTTGACGATTATCTGGACTTCTCTTCTCATGTGTTTGGGGAAGAGCGGTCGCAGAGGTCTGTCAATCATTCTTGAGCGGAGAATCTCTTGTTCTGATGGTCTGCCGCCACGTTTAAAGAATCCACCTGGAATCTTGCCTGCTGCATAGAGTTTTTCCGAGTAGTCAACTGTCAACGGGAAAAAGTCGATGTCCGGTTTTTCAGACTTTGAGATTACGGCTGTTGCCAAAACAACTGTTCCGCCCATCTGCACAAGGCAGGAGCCAGAAGCCTGTTCAGCGACTTTGCCAACTGTGATTTTTATTTCCTCATCGGCAATCATTGCCGTTGCGATGTGACAATCGCGCCCTAGTTGTTTGGTTAGTTCAATTTTCATTACTTACGCAGTCCCAGAGCTTCGATGACCTTGAGGTATCTCTTTTCATCGATCTCTCTGACGTATGCCAGCATCCTGTGGCGCTGACCTACGAGTCTGAGCAAACCAAGTCTGCTGATGTGATCATGTTTGTTAATGATCAGGTGTCTTGAAAGACAGTTGATTCTTTCGGTCAAAAGGGCGATCTGGACTTCTGGTGATCCTGTGTCGCCTTCATGTGTTTTGAACTTCTCGATAAGTTCCCGCTTTTTGTCGTTAGTAAGCATGTTGCCTCCTGTTTTTTCCTACAGCTTTGCCATCGTTGCGGATTCGCATGACAATGCTGCGGTTACTTTGGATAATACCAGCAATGTCAGAGTAATCGATAAAACTTGACTTAAAAATGTTTTATTTGATAATCAAGAGCATGGCAACAGCAAAAATTCCCATCAAGGCGGTGTTGTTCGATTTCTGGAATACTCTGGTCTACGACATTCCAGAACTCGAACAGAAGCGTGCTGCCGACAGATGTGAAAGAATAACCAGACTTCTCCAGCAAGGAGGCATTGAAACCACCGTCCCCCAGGTGGCATTTGCCTACAATGGAGCTGGCAAAAAAATTATTGAAAAATCCAAAAAAAACATGGCCATAACCATCAGAGAACAGATCAAGCTGATGCTCGAGATTCTCCGAATCGACAACCAACTGGTCAACATGGACATGCTGGAAGAAGCATACAACAGGCCAGTCACCAACATTGTCTGCCCAATTGTCCCAGGGGCGCAACAGTTGGTTGAGAGGTTATCACGAAGGTACAAGCTTGGACTGATAAGCAACACCGAGCGTACCGCAGGGCAATATCTCATGTCAGCGTACCAGGAAGTGCTCAGAAGGTTCAGTTTCGCATTTTTTTCTGATGAACGCAAAATAAGAAAACCCCACCGGGAAGCTTTCATGGTAACGGCAACCGAACTTCACGCTGACCCTGCCGAATGCGTCATGATCGGCGACAAACTTGAAACAGACATTTTACCAGCAATCGATTGTGGCATGAAGGCAATTCTCTTTGCCGACCCTGCAATCGGTGTGCATGACAATTTTTACCCTCAGGTGACTTCGCTTGAGGAAATCCCGCGCGCATTGGAAAAGATCTGATGAAAAAAGCATTGGTCGGAATGTCGGGTGGAGTCGACTCCACTGTTGCTGTGCTTCTCCTTCGTGAGCAAGGTTATCAGGTTCATGGCGGAACACTGCCGATATGTGGCAGGGCCATCTCAAAACCGATTGAGGTCATCTGCACCCAGCTTGGAGTCGAACACCATTTTATAGACACGGGTTCACTGTTTGGTGACAGTGTGATAGGCTACGTAAAACAGTCCCTGATGCAAAATTTAACCCCAAATCCATGCGTTGTATGCAACCAATATGTCAAGTTCCCTGGACTTTGGAAGTTTGCAAAATCGGAAGGTTTTGACGCCATATCAACCGGACACTACGCAAACATCGGTCAATTCAAGGGTCACACCGTTCCGGTCAAAGGTGTGGATCCCAAAAAAGACCAAAGCTACGTTTTATGCCTCGTACCTGAAGAAATTCTTGAAATGACCGTTTTCCCATTAGGCAGCATGGTCAGGAAGGAAACCGAGGACAAAGGCAAGGGTTTACCGGTTCTCCCTCCCAGTCAGGATGCGTGCTTTGTATCAGGCAAAAACACTGACTGGATTTCAAAAATGGTTGGACTTGGAGATAAAGGCGAAATCTTTGACACCGACGGCAAAAAACTGGGTATCCATGACGGTCTTCGCGCCTACACCGTTGGCCAGCGCGAAGGTATAAGGCTCAACAACGGTCCCTGGTATGTTGTAAGAAAAGATTTTGACAGCAACAGGCTTATCATCGGTCACAAAGATTCGGTGATGATAACCGAGTTTGAAATAGCCGACAAGCGATTAATTGATGAGGCGGATTTGTCAGTTGTGATCAGGTATCACTCAAGAGCCATTCCGTGTGCCATCAAAGACAACAAGGTGACGCTTGCCGAACCGGCGTTTGCTCCGACTCCTGGTCAATTTGCCGTGTTCTATGCTGGAGATTTTGTGGCTGGGTCATCAATAATCATATAGACGGACATTGCATTGATCTAGAAAATGACACGAAAAAGCCACACAATGATTTCATTTTCACTGTGTGGCTCAATAGCAAGTGTTTTATTTATTACAGTTTACGGTGTCCACCTCACTGCTGCATTAACGTCCAGGAGTCCCTTGCCATAATAATTGTCAAATCCTGTAGCTCCAAGATCTCTGGCAGTATTCAATAAAGCGGTCTTTACCTGATCTCTAGTGAATGTAGGGTTTTTTGACCAAACCAACGCCGCAGCCCCCGCCACGTGAGGAGAGGCCATGGAGGTACCTGCCCAGCTTAAATAAGAAAATAAGGACAAATTTGAGCTGCTGGTTAGAGTTTGTTGAACAACATTCTGCCCTGGTGCAACAATGTCCAGTGAAGACCCAAAGTTTGAAAAGCTACATCTTTGTCCATAGAAATTTGTCGCACCAACCGCTATACATTCAGTGGCGTATGCAGCTGGATAAGAGACAGATGAGCCATTGTTCCCCGATGCACAAACAATCACAATACCCTTATTGTAAGCATATCTGATGGCGTTATAAATTGTGTTATCACCGTATCTTGAACCTAGACTCAGATTGATTATTTTTGCACCTTTGTCAGCAGCCCAGTAAATGCCATTTGCGACCATAGCATTTGTTCCTGAACCATATTTGTTAAGAACTTTTATAGGCAGAATTGTTGCTTTATATACAACACCAGCGCATCCCAAAGGCGTAACGGTACTAGTTGCCTGAGCAATAGTGCCACAAACATGCGTACCATGAGAGTGATCATCGATTGCAAGATTTGTATATGGATATACGGTAAAATTCTTCGCATTGGCTGAGTCAAAAATTGTGCCTTCAAGATCTGGAGCCTTTTTGTACGCTGTTGAGCTACTGATTGTTCCACCTATTGATATATAATTTGCATAAGCAATTCCCGTATCAATAACCGCTACTTTGATGCCTTCTCCTGGATATTTCGCTGTAGAAGCTGTATTTGTTGGTTTGAACAAATCCCAGGCTGATTCGACTTGAATACCGTAGTTCGACGCTGTTTGAACATTGCCTGAGGCTGCACCGGTAAAGAGTCTTCCTTTTGAGAAGAAATTCCACTGGTAGGTTGTAAAATATGGATCATTAGGAACATAGGATGCCTGAGAAATTTGGTTTGGCTCTACGTAATCAACTCTTCCATCGTCAATGATGTCTTTTATCAAATCTTCCATTGTTTTATCACCGTTAAACGACACGACCTGGAAACTACCCTTATATGATTTTTCAAGAAGTGTGAGATTAAATGTAGAATTGATAGTACCTGATATGGCCTCCATGTTAGCATCGGTGCTGTAACCAATTATTAATTGGTTTGGTGCACAATCAAAATCTTCCAGTGCGTACACTTTCATGCTGTTTCGATCGCTATTTGATGGTTGGAGTCCGATAATCGAAACCATGACCAAAATAGCTATTAAAAAGTAAAAAACTTTCTTCACTACTTGTCTCCTTTCATGTTTAGTGATTTATAGCCAGTATTGCAACAACATGTTAAAATGTCAATTCATTTAACGTTTTATTCATTATTAGTAGATTATTATAAAAGAATTATATCTTAAACCAGTTCAACAATTAAGTCCTAAACAAAGAAAGAATCACCTTTCAGCATATGCTTATAATGAACTGAGTGCAATTTGGGACACAGATAAATTCATGGTTAGATTAAGAAACTCTACAGTCTCAATTGGTTATCGTTTAAAACGATTCGTCAACAAGGCATGAAACACTAAAGTAGTCATTCGATGTTATGATACGGTTATTTTGAAAAACAACATTTCTTGGAGAAATAAATGTCATCCAGTTCACTTCGTCAACAAACGTAAAGCCACAATTACAATCATGTTCTCCAGTATTTGAATCAATTTTTGACAGCGTCAAAAGATCAGGGCAACAGAAGTTAAGAAGATACATTGAATTGTTTGAAAATATTATCCAATTTGATAATTTTTTCACATTAATTGACCAAATAAACGTCCAAGAATCAATTTTGAATGCATCAAGAATTAACTTTCCCTTGTTCTCATCTGTAGAAACAATACCAAGAATATCACCAGATATGCCAATATCGACTACAAAACAGCCACTGTATTCCATTTTAAAAACTTCTTTACCGGTGAATGCATCCAAACATACAACTATAGGCGGATAATCATCTAGAGGTTTTCTTGTTGACAACAAAACAATATTTTTTCTAATCCCGTGACAAATCAGACCTGGTTTCGAAATCTCGTACGTCCAAACCGGTTTCTGGGTATTTGGATCAATTAGCTTCAATTGATCTGGCTTGATTAAAACAAGACCGTTCCAAATGCTGTCTGTCTCTACGTACCCGGCATATAATTTGCATAAAAACTTGCCAGATTTCAAATTATAAATACAGATTTCTTTATCCAAATGAACAACTACAAGGTCATCGGCAACTTCACACCAGACGAATTCAACATCTGATTCATTGATGATCTCATGTCTCCATAATTGTTCAAAATTCAGGTTTGTACAATTGATGACAAACTCTTTTTTACTTTCAGGTGTTCTGGTCAGATATATCAACTTTCCTTCATAAGCTTCAATTGTTTCTGGCAGAACATTTTTTGGAAAATTAAAAGGAGTATTGTTGAGCTTAGTCCCGCTGCAATATGAGTATGTGTTATAGAAATACTCGTCATCATCGATACCATGTTTACTGACCACAACAATTGTATCAGAAGTGTAATGTATGCTGGAGCTTGGGCATATACGATCAAAATCTATTTCCCAAAGTTTTTTATATTTAAATAAACCTTGAGCTGGATGCATCCAACCAAAGACAACGATCAGGCAAACAAACCCCAGAAACACTCTCTTCATACATCAGTCTTTACAATAAAACCGCATTAAAATCAACATGTATGCCGATTATGTTAGTGAACTGGATCCAGTACCCACATTATAGTTGCAGGTGAATCATTAAACGATTTCTGCTACAATGACCATGTGAATGGTTCATGGCGTTTGAGAAAGAACATTGGTTTTCTGGGTCAAATAATATTGGTTTCAATTCTTTTTTTGCCAATCATTTCATTAGTATTTTTCGGGAAAAATGCCGACGGATTGCTGCTCCAACTGTCTATCCCCATATGGGTTTTGTTGTATCTCATTTTTCTGTTTGTTTTTGGATGGATATGGAGCAGAAGAATTCACAAGTTTATTGTCAAAGAATCCGGACAGCTAAATGTTTTTACCGACAATAAAACAATTTGTTTTGACTTACGCAAACCCCACAAATTGATTTTGATGATAAAAGAATTTGTCGGTATTGCCCATGGGTTCATTCTTCCATCAAGGTTGTCCGCGATCATAAAGCTTGAACAATCAGAAAAATGTGTGTCTTTAGAAATCGGAACGTCGTTTCATGGTGATGAATTTATAAACAACGTTGGTTGGACAAGAATAACTGAATCGAAAGATGAAATTAGCAAACACATAACTCCACTTAAAAAGAAAATCATGGGATTGAAAAACTTTTCAAAAGGAATCAGGATTGCCAATCCTCAATTCAAAGTCTTGTCCAACACCGAAAACATCATTGACTTACTGTCTTTTCTGGACAGTTTTTCATAATTTCCGTTTACTCATGGATTTCAATCAACCGATGCGTAGATGTCACTTTCTTCACCAATATTGGTGGTACCATCGTTAGTTGTTTTAATTGACGCATATACGTCGCCGCAAATATCAAGAATCCCGCCATCGTTTTCAATAGGACCATAGGAATCACCATCGATTCTAACTTTTGAATTCTTGAGCATTTTCAAGGAACCGTAGTTGTCGCCTTTGACAACCAACTCAACTCCTTCTTCAACAAGACAGCCAACGTAAAGATCATTTACTGTTCTGTTCTTGGAAATTCGATGGAATCCACCACTTTCATTGCCGTATTTTTTGATGGTTGGCATGTTCTCAATGATCTTTGAGACATCAGGAATGTGAATGTTAATTCCATGAATCGACCTACTCAATTCCTTCTTCTCCCAGGTGACAAAATCCATCGTAGCCGGATTAAACTCAATCTCTGGATCGCACCAAACAGGAATCAAATCTTCGACAACCTCGATTGATTCATCGTCAACCAATTCTGACGGGAGAGCAACTTTCATTAAAGGCTTGCCAGGTTTGTATGAGCCAACCAAACCCATGACCTCTGGGTCAAAAACGATTGGATCAATCATAGCTACAACCTTGCCTTCAACCTGTTCCATGACTTCCGAGTCGACAAGATCTCTTGCCAGAACGTACATTTTTGATTTATATCCGTGCTTGTAGTTCATTGTTCTTCCTCTCTTTGTGGAATTTCTCCGTGCTCTTCTTCATAACGCTTGATGTATTCAAGGATTGCCTGTTCAGTAATTTTTGTGATTGGTTTTCTGCTCCACCAGGCAAGATTCCTGAGTTTCTCAAGTGTTTCCGGTTCTATCAACGTTGAAAAAACTTGTTTAGCCATGCTATAAAGGATAATAAGAATATCTTATATGTCAAGATTATAAAGAGTATTAAGATAATAAAAAAGGGATGCATTGGCATCCCTTTTTGAAAAGTTTGATTTTATCAGAGATAGTCGTACATCTCGAATTCGAGTGGGTGAGGTTGACGTTCCATTTTTACTGAATCGGATGTTTTTGTCTTGATAAACAGATTGAACAGTTCGTCTGTGAAAACACCGGACTCAAACAGGAAATCCTTGTCTTTCTTTAGTTCATCAAGTGCTTCCTTGAGCGATGCCGGCACTGAGGTTTTTGGCTCCCAGCCTTCTGGCATCTTTTCCAGTGGGCCGTACTCACCTTCCGGGTTCAGATTTTTCTTTATGCCGTCAAGACCTGCCATCAATATTGCAGCAATGCCCAGGTATGGGTTTGCTGTTGCGTCCATGACCCTGTACTCGAAACGCTTCTCACTGGCCTCTGTTGCGTACGCTGGAATCCTGACTGCTGCGTTTCTGTTTGCCATACCGTAACAAACATTGCACGGTGCTTCGTGGCCTCTGACAAGCCTCTTGTAGGAGTTTGTCGATGGGTTCGTGATGGCCGCAAGAGCCGGGGCGTGCTTGAGGATACCGGCAAGGAACGAGAGGGCGATTTTTGAAAGCCCCATGTAACCTGACGGATCTGAGAACGGGAATTCTGTCTTTCCGCCTGTAAGCATGTGATGGACGTGAAGCCCTGAGCCTGCCTCGCCATAGATTGGTTTGGGCAGGAACGATGCGTGCATGCCGTATTCTGCAGCAACGTTTCTGACAATGTATTTGCCCCATGTGATTGAGTCAGCAGCCTGAAGGGCTGGCATGAGGTTGAATTCGATTTCCTGCTGGCTTGGGCCTGCAACTTCGTGATGATGATATTTTACCTTGAAACCAAGCTCCTGAAGGGCAAGAACCGCGTCCACTCTCTGCTGGTAGGTTGTGTCTTTGGGTGGAACGACGTGATAACCAGCCTTGTAGGCTATTCTTGAGGCGCTGGAATAATCCATTTCCGGGTCGCCCCAATAGCCTTCGTCCGAGATGATTTCAAACATCATCGAATGCGGGTCAGTGCGGAGCTTCACATCATCAAATATGAAATACTCAAGCTCTGGGCCAAACAACGCTTCCTGGGCAACGCCCATGTCCTGCATGAGCTTAAGAGCCTTACGGAGAACATTCCTTGGATCTCCGGCAAACGGATGAATCTCAACGCCAGCTTCCCAGACATCGCACATAAACGTGGCTGTTGGCTCGTCATAGCAAGGGTCAAGCTGGACTGGGTCGGTTATTATCGGACGTGCAATGAAATCTGACTTTTTTGTTTCGGCAAAGCCAAAGTTTGAGCCGTCAAAACCAAAACCAAATTCGAGCTTTTTTTCTGTCAGGTTTGCGGTTGGAATGGTGACATGATGAAGTCTGCCATTGGCATCAACTATCTTGAAATCCACCATTTCACATTCAAGGTTTTTTATCGAGTCGAGAGCGTTTTTGAATTTATCCACGTTTTACCTCCTCTGCGAGTCTGTAGCCAAGTTCCAGAGCCTTTTGGTTGCTTGCTCGGAATTCTGGTCTCTTGAAAGAATCATGGACAGTTTCTTCAATCGTTTTTCTGGCAACCACTTCCGTCAATGCAACAACAACACCTAGACTTACAATGTTAATGGCAATACCTGAGCCAAGTTCTGTAAGTATTTCTTTCCACATAGGGATACCGAAGTAATATGGCCCTTTGTCTGATGGTTCCATATCAGGAAGCAACACTGAATCGTAGACCACCAAGCCGTTTGGGACGACATCGTGGCTGAATTTCGTTATTCCATCAGGAGTGAGCGCAAGGAGAAACTCTGGAGCAACAAGTTTTGGGTAGAAAATATCTCCATCTCTTATTACGATTTCGGCTTTCGTTGCTGAGCCTCTCGCCTCCGCTCCATAAACTTGTGACTGGAGTGCGTTGTGACCTTCTTCAATACCAGCCTTAGCCAAAATAACCGAGGCGGTAATCAAACCATGGCCACCTGATCCTGAAAGCCTAAAATTTTCAGCTTTTCTTCCGCCAAACATCTTGCCTTGAAGGGCTTTCCATGACGGGTTCGGCTTCATATTCCAGCCTCCTTCTTCGTTGCGATGATACATGACGTGTAATTTTCGAGGAAAGTCGGCCTATCTTCTTTCTTTATGATACCCCTTGGAAACTTGCCCTTTTTTTGCTCGGAATCAAGCTCGTCGTATTTTGCTTTTGGCACCAATTGTGTCTGTTGGAGTGTTATCAGGTCATAAGGGGTCTTGAATCTGTTGACTCTGCCATAATATGTCGGGCATTGGGTAAAGATATCGATAGCCGAAAAACCCTTGTGATCAAGAGATTCTTTCATTGTCGAAACCATTTCCTTGAAAAACGCTGTTCCTGTCCTGGCAACAAACGATGCTCCTGCACCGACAAGAAGATTTGTAATGTTGAACGGTTCCTCAACATGTCCACATGGAGAGGTTGCCGATACCGAACCATACGGGGTAGTCGGACTGTACTGTCCACCGGTCATGCCATAGGTGTAGTTGTTGACGATGAATACATGTATGTCCTGATTGCGTCTTGCGGCATGAATAAGATGGTTGCCTCCGATAGATGATGCATCTCCATCGCCGGTCACAACAATAACTTTGAGCATAGGATTGGCAAGTTTTGCGCCAAGAGCAAACGGAATGGCTCTGCCGTGAAGGGTGTGAAGTGAATCAAAAATCGTATATGTGGAAATTCGCGAAGAACACCCAATGCCGCCTACTATCAAAATCTGCGTTGGATCCCAGTGGAGCTCTTCAATGGCGGCAAACAAACCATGCATTACCGTTCCATTGCCACAACCTGGACAGAAAACATGGGGGAGCTTGTCCCTTTTCATGTATCTAAGCATGTCTTCTCTCATATACCCTCCGCCACTTTGCGAAGCTGTTCCGGTGTAATAAGCTCTCCATCCCATCTGTTAACTGGAATGATGTTTTTTGTCGGACCAAACAGCCTCTGAATCTCATGAACCATCATTCCCATGTTGAGCTCTGGAACAATGATGTTTTTCGCTTTTTCAAGTTTTTGCCTGATGAGCTTGTCATGGAACGGCCATAACGTAACCACTCTCAGATAGCCCCACTTGGGATTTTTGGCATCATTGACAACCTGAAGAACCGTTCTGTGAGAACAACCGTAGCTGAAAAACACTGTCTCTGCATTTGTAAGGTTATATTCGTCAATTTCATAGAATTCGTCTATATAACCTTCTATTTTATCGATAAGTCTTTTGTTGAAACGATTTGCAACGTCTGCAGAAGTGTTTTGGAAACCCGATTCATCATGATAAAGCGCCGTGACAACCGTTCTGAATCCTGAGCCAAACTTCGCCTGGTGAGGAACAAGTTTGTCATCAGAGGCGTAAGTTTTGTAGTTAATCGGATCGGTTGGTTCTATTCTTTTGACAACAGAAACGTTCTGAGAAATATCGATGTCAACCCTTTCCCTCATGTGGCAGATGGTTTCATCGGTGAGGAAAATTACCGGTGTTCTAAATCTTTCAGAGAGGTTAAAAGCTTTTACGGCAAGGTAGTATGTTTCCTTAACCGATGAAGGACAGACTACAATTGAAGGATGATCGCCATGTGTTCCCCATCTGGCCTGGTAGACATCAGCCTGAGTGGTTTTTGTCGGCAAACCGGTTGATGGGCCACCACGCATTACATCGACAATGACAAGTGGAGCTTCGACCATCTGTGCATAACCAAGTCCTTCCTGCATGAGAGAGAATCCAGGACCTGACGTTGCTGTCATGGCTTTTCCACCAGCAAGCGAGGAACCGATGAGAGCACAAATCGAGGAAATTTCATCCTCCATCTGGATATACACGCCACCGTTGATCGGCAACATATATGACATTTTTTCTGCTATTTCAGTGGAAGGAGTGATAGGGTACCCTGCAAAGAAATTGCATTCGGCAACAATAGCCGCGTTTGCTATGGCATCAGCTCCCTGCCAAAGATAAGATTCAGTTGGCATCTTCTTCCACCTCCAATGCAAAATCTGGACAAATCCAGTAACACTGCTGACAGCCTATGCACTTGCTTTCGTCATCGACGACAACCTGTCCACGCTCGTTGACTGTGTAAACAGACTTCGGGCAGACTTTGAGGCACAGCTGGCAGGATTTGCAATACTCTCTAAAAAGCTTCACCTTGAATTTCTTCGCCATTTCAACCCCTATATCGCAATTTCAACAAAATCGGCAACTCCCCTTATTTGGGTAAGCAGCCATGAAAGGAAATTTTTACGGTTTGTACGGATTTTCTCATCATCAGCATTGACCATGATGTTATTAAAGTACTCTTCAGCAGGATCTGTCAGCTTTGAGATTGTCTCAAGCTCAGAAAGGGATGTTTTTGTTGATTTGAGTTCTTCGGAAATGTTTTTGGCAAAATCAGCAAATCTCTTTTCGACATCTTCAACAAACAGTTTGTCGTCGAACTCACAGGTCTTCCAATCCTTTAGGATGTTGTTGAGACGTTTTGTTGTGGCAACAATGCCGGCAAATTTTGCATCTGAATATTTTTCCTGAATCGCCTGGACGCGTTCGAGCGTAACCTTGAGATCGGTAAGCCCCCTGGAAAGTGAGGCACGAACAGCATCGTATCTATAACCTTTTGATTTGAGAAGGTTTTCAAGCCTGGCTTTGAGGAAATCGAGACCTTCCTCAACAGCTTTTGGATTTCTTTTGACTGTAAATGATTCACAAACCTCAAGAAGTTTTGAGAGGTCAACACTAACCTCACCTTCAAGGAGAATACGGAGCAATCCAAACGCAAAACGCCTCACGCCAAGAGGGTCGGCTGACGATTTCGGAAGGTTGCCTGACGAAACAAGGTTCACAAACGAGTCTGCTTTATCGATAAGCGAAACAGCCTGTCCAAGCCTGGTTGATGGAATCTCATCCGATTCGCCGGCTGGCTTGTACTGCTGGGCAATTGCGCTTGAAACATCAGCATTCTGACCGTCGAGGCTAGCGTACAAGCCACCAATCTGCCCCTGGAGGTCGTCATGTTCCCGGACAACCGAGGTGGCAAGATCTGCCTTCGCAAGAGACAAAGCTTTTGAAAGCGAAGTCTTGTCGACACCGAAGTCCAAGCTTTGGGCAATCTTGACCATTCTGTCAGTTTTGTTGGCAAGCGTGCCAAGATTTTTCATGAAAGCGATCCCAGAAAGTTTGGCTGCAAAATCGTTTAGTGAGTGTTTTCTATCTTCAGCAAAGAAGAACTTTGCATCAGAGAGTCTGCCCATGAGAACCTTCAACTCTCCAGCCATTGCAAGAGGAGCAACATCTTCGGTTCCATTGACAACCAGACCGAATTTGTTTGAAAGTTTGCCATCTTTTTCAAACGGGATGAAACGAAGATCGGAAACCAAAACCGACCTCAGAACCAAATCTGGAGTTGAATCTATATATTCCTGGGAGAATTCCCCGGTTATGACCAAAGGACGTTCGACTATACCAGCCAATTCCTCTAGCAAACTGTCATTTTTTACGGCTTTCAAACCAGCTGACTGAGCCTGAGAGGTGGCTTGGTCGAATATAAAACCCATTCTCTCTTCATAGTTGCCAGAAACACCAATATCTTTGAGTGTCTGAAGATAGGTTGAAGCTGATTTTATCTCAATATCAGCAGTTTTCTTTGAACGCGGCGTCTTGGTGGCGTTTCCAGAAACTGTAGACGCAATCTGGCAAGGAAGAATTTTGTCGTCTTGAAGGGCAACAATCCATCTGATTGGTCTAACCCAGGAAACGCCGGTTTCATCCCATCTCATCGAGTGTGGGTGTGGGAATGAGAGAACAATTTTTGGGAGGTCAACAGCAACAATATCAGATAACTTCCTACCTTCTATTTTGACGGTTGCCGATGCGTAATCAGTGCCACCGATGTTTGCAAACTGGACTTCTTCTGGTTTTATGTTTACCTTTTGGGCAAACCCCAAAAGAGCTTTCGTTGGCTGGTCGTTTTGGAAGCAAAGGTTTTTTGGTGGACCTTTTTCCTGTTTTTCTGATGATGGGCCTTCGGTTTCAACCGAGTCGAAGTATAGACCTAACCTACGGGCTGTTGCGATTGTTTTGGGCTCTTCAAATTTTATTCCGCAATCGGACAGAGCCTTGCACAATCCAGTCTTTAAATGTTGTATTGCTGGCAAAATCAACTTTGCCGGCATCTCTTCGCAGCCGATCTCAATAGCAAGCTTATTCATTAGCCACTTCCTGATAAACGGCAGCACATTTTCTTGTCAGGTCGCGCACTCTTGCTATCATGCCAGCTCTTTCGGAAACTGACAAGGCACCTCTGGCGTCCAGAAGGTTAAAAGTATGTGAGCATTTAAGTGCATATTCGTAGGCAGGAATGGCAAGTTTTGCGTCTATTGCTCGATTGCTTTCACGTTCATAGTCGTCCATCATGCGCTTTAGCACGTCTATGTCGGCCATTTCAAAGCCCCACTTGCAAAGCTCATACTCAGCCCTTTTTCGAAGCGAGCCGTAAGTGTTGTCCTTGTTCCATTTGAGATTGAAACCGTTTTCTATGCCTTCGGAGTACATGCACAGTCTCTCGATGCCATAAGTCAACTCAACTGATGGAGGATTGAGCGTGAATCCGCCTGATTGCTGGAAATAAGTGAACTGGCTGACTTCCTGGCCATCCATCCACACTTCCCAGCCTACACCGGCAGCACCAAGCGTTGGGCTTTCCCAGTTGTCCTCGATG
The DNA here is from genome assembly GCA_017999835.1 of Caldisericia bacterium. Taxonomy (GTDB): domain Bacteria; phylum Caldisericota; class Caldisericia; order JAAYUI01; family JAAYUI01; genus JAGNLA01. The sequence goes on along the minus strand of JAGNLA010000001.1, from coordinate 15,119 downwards.
AAGCGCATGTCGTGCTTTTCATAATCAATGCCAAGCACTTTGAGGCTTTCAAGATAGATGTCCTGAATGTCAGCCGGTGCTGGCTTCATTATCACTTGGAACTGATGATGAATGTAATACCTGTACGGGCTGTCACCATAACGTCCATCGGCTGGTCTTCTGGATGGCTGAACGTATGCGGCTCTCCAGGGTTTTGAACCCAACACAGCAAAAAAAGTGTAAGGGTGCATGGTTCCAGCGCCAACTTCCATGTCCAGAGGTTCGCCTATCAGGCAGTCCTGTTTCCTGTAATAATCTTTTAGAGCAAAAATTGCGTCTTGAATGTTCATTTCAAAAATCCCTTGATAATATCCTTTCGACCGATGATTCCTACCAACTCACCATTGCTGATGATTGGTATTTGTTTGATGTTTGTTGCTGCAAATATTGCCTGTGCCTGAATAAGTTGTGCCTCCGGGTTGAGTGTGATCGGATTGATTGTCATGACATCTGCGACATTTTTTTGGAGGATGTCAGCAGGGTCGTGCTCAGGATTGAAAAAGTCGGTTTTCTTGATGATGTCGTTTTCGGTTATGATGCCTACAACCCTTCTGCTTGCATCGACTACCGGAAGTCCGTTAATCCTTCGCTTTATCATCAAATCCACTGCCTGGGCAATGGTGCCGTTGTTTGCGATGAAGATTACCTCATCGTTCATCACTTCGCTGATTTTCACGCTGCTTCCTTTCTGCACCGGCAAATCCGGCGCAAATGCCACACGAAATCCAGAATGTGATGTTGAGCGGTGTGATATCCCAGAGGTTTTCAAAGCAGAGATGGATGATGAACGCAACCATTCCGCCAATCAAACCTGCAATCAGATACCTGTCTTTTTCCATGGCTGCCCTCAGCCCCTTGAATGATTCCCTGATGGAACTTAAAAGAATGAAGGCAAAGCTGATTATTCCAACAAAACCGTAGTTTGATAAAATCAAAAGATAGTTGTTGTCAACGTACAATCCACCAAAAGCCTGAATGCCGTAAGCCACAGCTCCGCCAAAACCTCCGGCACCGATGCCAAAGATTGGATATCTTTCAAAGATGTTTATTGCGGTTCCCCAACGGAAAGACCTGCCATATATCGAGTCTCTCCAGGCGTAGTCCTCAGAAAAAATCGATTCGAAGCGCATTCGAAGGTCTGGCAGAATAAGGATGGCTGCAGCCACCGCGCCTATCAGGAGCATGACCCACCAGCGTTTACCGCACGACACGGCAAAAACCACCAAACCGACTGACAAACCTACCCAGGCTGCCCTGTTGAGAGTGGCATAGAGCCCGTAAGCAATGATCACAAAACAGAATACCCAGAAAACCTTTTTCCATAAACCGTTGACTTTGACAGTCATTCCGATGGACGCTGGCAGCAAAAGCGCAAGCAAACCGGCCGTGGCGTTGGGGCTGCCAAGGAAACTGGTGGATCTGGTGTAGTTGATTTCACTTGCAGCATCCAGCCAGCCTCTAGGAGTAAAGACACCTGCTGATCGCTGGATTACAGCGTATCCAGCAACAACCGTTGCACAAATCACCAGCAAAGCCGCAAGATGGGTTAGTTTTTTTCTGTCAAAACCTGAGTTGACGATTACAAAAAATATTATCGACCCCTGGAGTATTGACCTGATGGCCGTTACAATATGTCCATAAGGGAGACCACCAAGCAAACCTGAAATGCAGGCAACAACGAAGAAAGCAATGCCAGCCCACCAGACTAGGGTTGTTTTGAACTTATCGTTGTTTTCTTTTGAAAGCTTCCAGATAAGCGCAAAGACAATCAGAGCGTACAAAGCGTCGTCCCAGAGTGAACCAATTGCTCCCTGAGATCTGAGGAGGCCATCGATGACAGCAGAAAAACAAAGAATGCTGATGCCGACTTCAATCTTTGAAACGACTATGACGATAACAGCAACAACACCAAACAACGCGACAATCCAGAGTGTCTTTGCAAAGACGGCCAGCAATGCCAGAGCAATGCCAGCAAACACAAGCACAAGTGGCATCCAGTTTTTATTCGTCGATGTCATCTAGCACCTTGAGCAGCTTGCTCGATTTGATCATTTCAAGAAGGTTTACCTTTGCAAAAACAAAAAACACTGAGAGAAGGAAGCCAGCAATGATGATTATCAGTGTCGTCATTGACAGTCCTACAACGTTCAACCTAAGAATTCCATATGCCGGGAAGAACGCGCAGCCAACCCAGCCAAGTGCAGCCAGAAAGTCATTTTGAAAAAATTTGCTGACAGAATTTATCGCATGAACCGACTTTGAATCTTTTAGTTGTTGGTTTTTGTGAATCCTGGAGTTTAACCATTTGATAGTTGCTGTCCAGCATTCCTGAATTTTTAAACCGAAATAGCTTGGTTTGTGGGTCTTTCCGCGTTGAACTTCATCACCAGTAACCCATTTTATTATGGTTGAGCCGGAAACCAATCTATCCCAAAACCGCAAGACCGAGTCAGCTACACGCCTAGTCCCGCTGTTTTCCCATGAAGTACCTGTTCTTGAGCAAAACTCAAGGATTTTGCTTGATTGTTGGAGGTTCATCCGACATGTACTCCTTGCATTGTTCACGTATTTTTTCAATATTTGGTTTGACGATGCTCAAATAAGGTATTTCTTTCTCGCCAGTTTCAATTTCTCCATCCTCGCCCCACCAGGTGAGAACAACAATATTTGTATCTTTTGTCTCTTTCATTAACCCCTGGAGTTTGAAAAGCAGGCTCAAACCATTTTGGACATCAAGGTTTGTTTCAATATTTTTCTTGATGATCTGAATTATTTGGCCAAATTTGCCAACATTTTTAAATTGCAAAAGCTCTTTAAAGATTGCTTTTATGAAGTTTGCCTGTCTGGCAACCCTGCCTGCAGGTTTGCCTTCAAGGTCGATCTGCCAGTCGGCATCGGTATGCCTGAACCTTACGTATTCGAGCGATTTCTGGCCATTGAGATGCTGAAAACCCTGCTTGAGATGGATGTGGGTGCCATCGATGTCATCATAATCCATGTCTTTTTCAACATTGATATCGACTCCTCCAAACACATCAACGATCTGGGCAAACCCCCTGAAATTAGTTTTCATGTAACAGTGAATCTTGATTTCAGTCAACCATTCAATGGTTTCTATAAGTCTCTCTGTTCCGCAATCCGAGCAGAAGTCAGGGTTGTTTATGGCGTTGATTTTTGTCGGAAACCCTAGCCACGGTGGTGAAACCCAGGTGTCCCTAGCAATTGACATCAGATATACTTTTTTTGTGTCGGGGTCAAAGGAAATGATCATCATGGTGTCTGATCTGGCGTGATCTTCAAGGTAGGGGGCATCCACACCAATTATTAGCATATTGATTTTTTTTGAGAAATCGAGTTGCTGCGGTTTTATGTTTGATCCAGGAAATTTTAACTGATAAATGTCAGATAGCGCGGCATGGATAATAGTTAAACCTACAAAAGAAACGACGCAAACAATGGCAATGACCAACAGGGCAACGGTTCTGCCTGTGCTGTGTCCTTTGCTTTTTACCCTCACGCGTCACCTCTTCGACGGATGACCGCCATGAATTCTTTCATTTCCGAGCGATCGATTATCCACATGACAATAAAGTAGACAATAATTCCAAGAACAATGGCAAACCCAACCTGGACTATTCTGCCAAGGTTTGATGACCTGTCGACAAGAAAATTGAGCCGAAGCGACGTATAGTAAGCAATTGCACCCATGATCACTGAAGCAATCGTTGATTTGAGAATTGAGACAAGAAGGCTGGTTATGCCAAACCCCCCTATCTTTCGTCTTATCATAAACAGCATCAGCGACATCGAAACAAATGCCGAAGCGGCAGCACCCAAAGCCAACCCAGGCAATTTAAATCTGACAAGATAAAGGTCAAAGACTGTCAGTAAAGCGACATGAACTATCGGAATCCAGACCGGAGTCTTGGTGTCTCCAAGCGAATAGAACACCTTGACAAGAATCGTTTCGTAAGCCCACGGGAGCATGGCAATGCTATAGAATGCTAGGGGGGCAACGGTTCTTGTCGTGTCCAGCAGAGTAAATTCACCTCTCTGGAACAACAAGATGATTATCGGCTCAGCCAAAACCAGCATGCCTATCGATGCTGGAATAAGTATGAAACTGAACAATCGCATTGACCAAAGAATATTATATTTCAAGGCCTCTGGCCGATTTTTTGCTGCCGATTCGGCAAACAATGGGAATATTACAGACGAAATTGCTAGGACAAAAATTGAAAGCGGAAGCTGGCTTACCTGCCATGCGTTGTCAATGGCAGCAAGAGAGCCAGCTCCAGTGCCTGAGGCAAAATATCTTTCAATAAACGGTGCGATGTAGTTGACACCTGAACCGAGAAGAACCGGAATTGCCATGCTTCCAATAGTCAAAAGCTCTGGGTTGCGCAAATCAAAATTGATGTTGAACTTGAGACCTTTCTCAAACAATTTTGGAATCATGATGACCAGCTGTATTAATGATCCAAGAGTTATACCCCAGGCAATCGAGTAGATTGATGGGAAAATAAGAATAAGGATCACAGGTGCAGCCGTGAAAATAAGGTTTCCAATGGCAGGGACTGTAAATCTTTGGAAAGAGTTGTGAATGCCGGCAATAAGCGATGACCATGCCATAAACATAAGAGATGGAAGCATGATGTAGAACATGTTCACCGATTCAGTGACTGTTGGCGCCTGCGAACCATACTGACTGAGCAGGGAACCTAAAACTGGTTTTGCAAAGATATAACAAAGGGCGATGATGAAAAGGAAAATGACAGTTACCGCAAAGAACAGAACGCCTACAAGTTTGTTCAGCTCTTCTTTTCTGTGTTCAACTATGAACCTTGTGATTACAGGGATGAAAACTGCAGACAGAACCTGTCCGACAAGAAACAGGGAAAGCGTGAGAGGGATTTTTGAGGCCAGTTTGTAGGCATCATTGAGCATCCCCTGGCCAACTGACTTGTTTATGACCATTTCCCTGATAAAGCCGAACACCCTGGCAATAGCCAGGATGACGGTAACAATACCTATGTCCCTGATTACTTTTTTTGTACTCACTTGGTCACCCGAAGGATTGAAGTGCAGAGAGCTCTCATGTGTGAACCACCGACACCCTCTCCGTCTTCAACAGTTCCACATATTTCAACCGTGTCACCGGTTTTGAATTGTGAGACAGGCAAATTGATGATCTCCGGTTTGGATGGATCAGTCGGGTTCGTTGTATTTGTTGTTTCTTTTTTGTCCTGTCCGTCCTCGGCAACAAGTTTATCCAGGAGTTCCGATTCTTCCTGCGAAGAAGGAGCAATTGTCCATATTTTCCCTGACCCATCCACAGCGTAGTATTTCTTGAGATTTGGAATGCTGTCGATGACCGATAGATTAAGACAATTCGGGATTTTATCGCTTTCAACAATTGATGGCTTTGCTTCGACAGCTTTAATCGAGCTATACCTGATAACCTTGAATGAGCCTTCAGTTGCAAACTCATATTCAAGCCTAGAGCCGATAAGGAGGTTGTTGGTGTTGTATTTTATCCTCTGTCCCTTTGGAACCTTCACTATCACAGTGATCACCAGATCCTTAAGTTTTGGCTGGATAGAGGTCTCTATTCTGCCTTCCCTGTTTTGGACATAGACTTCTGCTGGAAGCAGGTATGGCCTGGGTTCGACTACTGTGCCAATTACAGCTCCAGAGCGTTCGATAAGCTTATCACCGATACGAATGGCGTCAACCATCTCGGGGTGCACATCTTCAGCTTTAAGGACTACTTTGTAATTGTCGTATTCAACTGTGATGAAATATCTTGACAGAATCTTGTACCCACCGAAGGCCAAACCGCAAACCAACACTATTATAAGCAGAAGATCAATTAAGTTTACTTTACCGAAAAGTCTGCCTTTTTCGTCAAGAATCGCCATCAGATTCACCCTTTCAAGACGGCAAGCTGCCCGTCCTTCTCGTCTAAAGATACACAATCGCCAGAAACAAGCTTACCTGAAAGAATAAGGTCTGCAAGTCTGTTTTCGACTTCCAACATAATAAAACGTTTTAAAGGACTTACACCGGATTCAATTGAATAACTTATCTGACCAATCAAATCAAGTGTTTGATGATGAGAAGCAGCTATCTTGTTCACTTTGTTGCACTCCAAAACAACAGCAAAGCCTTGTCAAACCTCATATATCCGATTATCCTCTTTTTTTTGTTTAGCAACAGAACTCCGAGAAGCAATTCTATGGATAGGTTTTTGTCTGGTTGCAGCAACCGCCAGTTTCGGTTTCTTCTTGATAGGTTTGTTTGCTGGCAATGGCCTGGGTTTGATAAATATCTGAACAATTAAGCCAATAGCAATGGCAAACAAAAAAGCCTGCAAGAAACAAAGATAAACAAACACCGGCCAGATGATTCCTTTTCTAACAATTGACTCTATGATGCCCCACAGGAAACCAACAATAAGGCCAAAGAAGCCGGCAAGACCAGCAAATCTTTGGCCACAAGCGCCCAAAAGTCCAGGCACAAACCCGAGAAAGGCAAAGCCACCGATAATCCAAGCGTCAACGACGGTTTTCATGAATAAGGTCATTGAGAACGCTACCAATGCACCAAAAACCGCACCCATAACGCCAAGCAGCAGCCAGGCCAGGACAAGTCTATTCAACCGACTTTTCACCTATTTCCTTGCAAAGCTTTTCAAGCAGAACACTTTTGTCCATAACGCCAAGGTCGCCCTTGCCGTGCCTTCTTACCGAAACGGTTCCTGTCTCAGCTTCCTTTGCTCCGACCACCAAAGCGTATGGAATCTTTTTAAGTTCAGAGTTGCGGATTTTTGCGTTCATACGGTCGGAACCAGAATCAACCTCGACGCGGATGCCATTTTCTTCAAATTCTTTTTTTATCTGATAACAATAATCATAGACTGCATCAACAATAGGGATGATTGTCGCCTGTTGAGGGGCAAGCCAGAGCGGGAACGCTCCACCATAGTTTTCGATAAGGCAGCCCATGAACCTTTCAAGCGAGCCAAGCAACGCTCTGTGGACAACGTACGGTTCATGCTCTTTGCCATCTTCACCGGTGTAGACAAGACCAAACCTTGCCGGAAGGTTGAAGTCGAACTGACATGTAGTGCACTGCCAGGAACGGTCGAAGGCATCGACGATTTTGATGTCGATCTTTGGTCCGTAGAATGCTCCGCCGCCTTCATCGATTTTGTATTCAAGCCCCATCTCTTTGAGTGCTTTTGCAAGAGTTTCCTCTGCAACAGCCCACTTTTCTGGATCACCAACAAATTTCTCTGCTGGTTTTGTTGAAAGATAGACATCAAATTTCTTGAAACCAAAAGTCTTGAGAAGGAAAATTGCAAATTCGACAACACCGGTTACTTCACTTTGTAGCTGTTCCGGAGTGCAGAATATGTGAGCGTCATCCTGGGTGAATCCCCTAACTCTTAAAAGTCCATGCAATGCGCCTGATCGTTCGAAACGATAGACAGTGCCAAGTTCAGCTGTTCTGTATGGCAAATCGCGATATGAACGGACTCTTGTCTTATAGTTCATCATGTGGAACGGGCAATTCATAGGACGGACATAGTAGTCAACGTTTTCAAGTTCCATTTTTGGATACATGCCGTCTTTGTAGAAATCGAGGTGACCTGATGTCTGCCAGAGCTGGGCTTTGCCGATATGTGGGGTGTAGATGATTTTATAACCACGTTTTCTGTGTTCTGATCTCCAAAAATCTTCAATTATTCCACGAATCATTGAGCCGTTAGGCATCCAGATGGCCAGCCCACCACCAATTGTGTCTTCGATTGTAAACAGCTCGAGCTCTTTGCCCAGAACCCTGTGATCGCGTTTGGCAAGCTCTTCAAGCTTTTTAAGGTGTGCTTCAAGGGCTTCCTTTGTGTTAAATGATGTGCCATAGATTCTTGTAAGCATCTGGCGTTTTTCATCGCCGCGCCAGTAAGCACCAGCAATGCTCATGAGTTTGAAATTACCAAGATATTTTGTTGACGGAACGTGAGGCCCTCTGCAAAGGTCTATGAAATCGCCAAGTTCATAGAACGAGACCATATCATCCTTTATCTCTTCAAGGATTTCAACCTTGAACAGGTCGCCTCGTTCTCTGAAATAAGAAATTGCTTCAATTCTGTTCCATTCTTTCCTGACAAATTTTACATCTTCCTTGACGATTTTTTTCATCTCGGCTTCGATTTTTGGCAGATCCTCGTCAATGATTGGAGCGGGAAGAGCCAGGTCATAGTAGAAACCGTCCTTGATTGCAGGGCCAATGGCAAATTTTGTGCCTGGATATAACCTCATAATTGCAAATGCCAGAAGATGTGATGATGAGTGGAGAATAATCTCATGTCCTTCAGGTGTATCAGCCGGTATAGGCTCAATAGTAGTATCGGTTGTCAGTCTGGTTGACATATCACATTGTCTGCCACCTACTTTCACAGCAACAATGTCTTTTGTTGGGATCTCTAGCGCCTTGAACGCCTGGAAAACATTGATTCCTTCCTCAACAACCACTGACTTTTCACCGATACTGACTTTCATTGATTTCCTCCTTTTACAAAATCCTGTTACCGTTGATTACCAACTCATACTGGCAGCCCAAAAATTTTGCGGCTGTTCGCATTGCAATCATCCTGCCTGAAAAAATCTCGAGATAATCAGCCGTACAGGCGATTGTCTCATCCAGCGTCAGGCTGAGGGTGACATTTGTGCCTTTAACTATAATGTTACTTTCCGTAACTGCAAAATTGACCCTGTCGTGGATGTCTTTTTCAACTTCGAAAGGGTTTCTCACGCGCGAACGTCTGACATCTGATTTGTCAGCCATGATGACAATTGCTGTTGTTGCATTTGTAATCCTAGGTTCTTCATCATCATGATGGGCAACAGCCGAGATAATCCTTGCCATCTCCAGCGGGTCGACGTTATATTTCATCAAAATTGGCACCAAAATCGCTGAACCAATCTGTCCATGAATTTCTCTGCCGGTCAGGTTTCCAACATCATGGATATATGAAGCAACAATGGCCATCATGGTTTCCGATTGGTCAAGCTGCAAACCTTCACAGATTTTTCTGGCGTATTGCGCCGTTATCGTGGCGTGCTTTTGGCCGTGCTCTGTTATGCCAAGTTTCTCTGCTGTTGCATCAGATTCTTTCAGAAGTTCGGTTATATAAGGGTCATTGATCAGTTTCTCCAGAGTCACCATTTTGACCGATCCTCCATTCCATCCAGCGATTTTTGTACTCGTTGAAATTACCGTCAAAAATTGCTTTTCTTGCTCCATCGACAACAGTTTTGAGGAAATGAATGTTGTGGATGGTGGCAAGCGTTGCAGCCAACATTTCATGAGATTTGAAAAGATGCCTGAGATATGCTTTAGAATAATTTCGGCATGTGTAGCAGGTGCAGTTTGGGTCAATTGGAGAAAAGTCCCTCGCCCATTTTGAGCGGGTGATGTTGACTGCACCTTCCTCAACCATGACAGCACCATTACGTCCAAGCCTTGTTGGCAGCACACAATCAAACATATCGATGCCTTCAGAAATCCCTTGAATTATTCCAGCCGGGTCGCCTACGCCCATGAGGTATCTTGGCTTGTCTTGAGGCAACCTGGGAACAACCACATCAAGGATTTCGCCTGCTACTTCGAGGGGTTCGCCAACGGACAAGGAACCGACCGCAAATCCATCAAAGTCCATCGATGTAAGGACATCAGCTGACCACGCACGGTCAGGAAGGTCGAATCCGCCCTGAACAATGGCAAACATCAGCTGATCTTGTCTTGTTTTTGCGTCAAGCGAGCGCTTTGCCCACCTGTGTGTTATCTCTGTAAAATGTCTCGTTCTTTTCTGATCCATCGGATATTTTGTGCAAATATCCAAAACCATGATGATGTCTGCTCCAAGTTTTTGTTGGGTTTCGATGGCAAGTTCAGGGCTCAGAAAATGCTTTGAACCGTCAAGATAAGATTTGAACTCGACGCCTTCCTCTGTGATCTCGCGCAGCGACGACTGGCTCATGACCTGAAAACCGCCTGAATCGGTGAGGATTGCGCCTGGCCAGTTCATGAACTTGTGCAGTCCACCAGCTTCCTGGACGATATCGTCACCTGGCTGAAGCATCAGATGATATGTGTTGCCAAGAATCAATTTAAAACCAATATCGGAGACCTGCTCAGGCGTCAGAGCTTTAACTGTTGCCTGAGTGCCAACAGGCATGAACACTGGCGTCTCAATTTTTCCATGAGCAGTCGTCAGTATTCCAGCTCTGGCTCTGCCTGATTTTGCTTGAAGCTCGTAGCAGCTCATTTGCCCTGGAGCCTCTCGTCTATGATTTTATAAACCTCATCTAAAGTCAGGTTTATCCTTGCGACTTTGGAATCAAAAGCAGCTTTTGCAACAGCCTTTGCAACAGTGGTTGCCACGCCATCCCTGAACGGTTCTACTATTATGTTGCCAGGATTTAGCTCATTTTCTGGCAGAAGACTTGCAATGGCTTTTGCTGCTGCTGTCTTCATTTCTTCATTTATGTGACGCGCTCTGGAGTCCAAAGCGCCTCTCATGATGCCCGGAAAAGCCAGCAAATTATTTATTTGGTTGGGCAAGTCTGACCTGCCTGTACCAACAATTGCTGCTCCACCAGCAATTGCTTCAGCAGGCTCAATATCAGGATCAGGGTTGGAGAGAGGGAAGCAGATCGGATTTTTGTTCATCTTTGAAATATCATCCCTATCAATGAGACCCGGGCAGGCAGCACCGATGAAAACGTCAGCACCGACAAGGGCTTCCTTGAGTGTACCTTTGAAATTGTCCTTATTGGTTATCTTGACAAGCTCATCCATGTAAGGCATCCAGTGAGTTCCTCTACCCTCATAGACAGCTCCGCCCCTGTCACACATGACGATGTTTTCAGCGCCAGCAGCCACAAGAAGCTTTCCGATGGCTGAACCGGCTGCACCGGCACCGGAAATCACTATTTTCAGGTTTTGAATCTTCTTGTTCTGAAGCTTGAGCGCATTTTCGAGAGCTGCCAACACCACAACGGCAGTGCCATGCTGGTCATCATGGAAAACTGGAATTTGCAATTCATCTTTGAGTTTCGACTCAATTTCAAAACAATTTGGAATCTGTATGTCTTCAAGATTTATTCCGCCAAGGATTGGCTCGACGGCTTTAATTGTTTTCACAAACTCTTCATTTGATCTTACGTTAAGACATAGCGGAAAGGCGTCGACTCCACCATATTCTCGAAACAATGCACACTTGCCCTCCATCACAGGAATGGACGCTGCTGCGCCAATATTTCCCAAGCCAAGTACACGGCTGCCATCGGTTGCAACGGCAATTGTATTGCCTTTAATCGTGTAATCATAAACCTTCCCAGGATCGCTGGAAATCTCTCTACAGGGTTGGGCAACACCAGGTGTGTACCAAACCGAGAGCGCATGTCTCGACCTGAGATCAGCTTTAACCGCAATTTCAATCTTTCCATGATGCTTTTTATGCTCCTGGAGAGACTCTATGTCATACTTTCCAAGTTTTCTTTCCATTAATGCCTTTCTAAAAACAGAATAATTCTAGCACAGAGGGCAATCGTTGCAAGCAAATTTTCAAGACATCAATACAATTACGGTTTTCTTAACTTGACAAGCAAGAATCCATGCATTAATCTAAGAACCAAGTGGTAGCGAGTGCTATCCACCTGTCGGTGAAAATCCACAGGTCAAATCTGTTGCAGGTTCGCATTACCCTGGAGGTAAATATCGAAAAGAAATTGAGAATCAATAAGGAGATTCGCAGCCGCGAAGTCAGGTTAATTGACGACGACGGACAGCAGGTCGGCATTGTAGACACCAGAAAAGCCCTCGAAATGGCTGCCTTGGATGGTCTCGACCTCGTTGAAATCTCCCCGAACAGCAATCCACCGGTTTGCAAACTTCTCGACTATGGTAAATATAAATATGAGATCGAGAAGAAGGCTAAAGAAAACAAGCGCAAGCAGGCTCAGACGGAACTAAAAGAAATGCAGTTTCGACTGAGTGTTGACATAGGCGATTATCAAACAAAAATCGGCCATGTAAAACGATTCTTGCTCGCAGGCGACAAAGCAAAAGTCGTCATCCGTTTCAGAGGCCGTGAAATGCAGCACAAAGACCAGGGGTACGAGCTGTTGCAGAAAATCGCGCAAGATGTTTCAAACCTCGGAACAGTCGAACAGCAACCAAAGCAGGAAGGCCGAAACATGATCATGATCATCGGTCCGACCAAGCAAAAGGAGTCAGGAAATGCCAAAGTTAAAGACGAAAACAAGGAGCTCAGCTAAAAAGAGATACAGAATCACCGGTTCCGGCAAGATTCGCAGCCAGGGCGCAGGCGCTTCCCACATAAGGGGCAGAAAGTCAAAGTCCTATCTCAAAGAAAAAATGAGACTTCAAGAAGTCGACAAAACCAACGTCCCAATGCTTCGTGCTCTTCTTCCAAATGGAATCAAAGGCAGAAAGATCAGAATTGGTAAGCAAGTGACCAAGGAGGAGCAAGCATGAGAATTAAGACTGGCGTTATCTCTATCAAGAAAAGAAGGAAAATATTAAAGAGAGCATCAGGATTCTTTGGTGCAGCCCACAGGAGATACAAGGTAGCAAAAGAACAAGTAATGCACGCCATGCGTTACGAGTTCGTGCACAGAAGGCAGAGAAGAAGAGACTTCAGAAGCCTTTGGATCTCAAGAATCAACGCTGCAGCAAGAATGAACGGCCTCACATACAGCAAGCTCATCGCCGGCCTTAACAACGCAGGCGCCGATGTCGACAGAAAAATCCTTGCAAAACTTGCCATCGAAGACATCGCAGCATTTGCAAAATATGTCGAACTTGCAAAGGCAAATCTTAAGCACTAATGCCAAGACTTTTTGGAACTGACGGTGTCAGGGGTGTGGCTGGAACAGAGCTCACCCCTGATCTCGTTTTAAGGATTGCTGATTCAGCGGCACGTTTTTTTGACAAAGCCGACAAGGTTTTGCTCATCGGCAGGGACACCCGCATATCTGGTCCCGAGATTGAGGCACAGCTTGCAAAAGGTTTTGTTGGAAACGGTTGGAAAGTCGTCAACATCGGCGTCATTCCAACACCCGGCCTTGCCAGGCTCTGCCGCGAATTTGGCAATTACGGCGCCGTCATTTCCGCTTCCCACAACCCAATCGAGTACAACGGCATCAAATTCTTCGGGCCAAAAGGAGTAAAACTGCTGGACGAAGAAGAGGATTCGATAGAATCGATGCTTCGCAACGATCCAAACGGTCACGACTCGGTTCATGGGTCGCATCAAACCGATGAAATGTGGAAAAAATATGCCATGGAGCTCGTTGGAGACGTTAAGCTCAATCTAACAGGCAAAAAAATTGTTCTCGATTGTGCTTTCGGTGCGACGTGTTATTCTGCCCCATTTGCCTTTACCAAGCTCGGTGCAGAGATTATTACCTTCGGCGACAAACCCGATGGAAACATGATCAATGTCAATTGCGGCTCAACTGAACCTGATACCATGTGCCAAATGGTCAAAGACTCCGGCGCGTGGCTCGGATTTGCCTTTGACGGCGACGGCGATCGCTGCATTGCTTGTGATCATGAAGGCAATCTTGTCGATGGCGACAAGATGATGGGCATCATCGCAACCTATTTCAAAGACAAACGTCTCCCAAACAACACCATGATAACAACAGTCATGACAAACATGGGTCTGGAAGAATACCTGGTCAATCACGGAATTAAAATGAGCAGAGCCCAGGTCGGTGACCGTTATGTCTACCAGATGATGCTTGAGACTGGCGCAAACCTTGGCGGAGAACAGTCAGGCCACGTTATCATCAGTGACCGCACCACAACAGGTGACGGAACCCTAACAGCTCTCACCCTTGCCAAATCCCTTCTTGGTCTTGGCAAAACACTCAAGCAGGCAGCAGCAGAAATTCCAACCTACCCACAGCAACTGATCAACGTAAAGGTCAGAGACAAAAACGAAGTTTTAAACTCTGGCATCGTTGAGGAGTTAACAATTTTGGCAAACAAAAAACTCGACGGTCACGGCAGAATACTGATCAGACCTTCAGGCACCGAACCAAAAATCAGAGTCATGGTCGAAGCCTCAGATGAAAATTTGTGCCAACAGGTTGTAAGCGAAGCCGCCAACCAAATCAAATCACAATTTGGTATCTAAAAAACAAACGATAATTTTTAGTGTCAAAGGGGAGCATGGAAGAAAAAATTTACAACGACTCAGCCTGGAATTGCATGATCTTCAAGGATGAAGCCACGGCGTATGTCTTTGGCACTTCAAGCGAAACTGGATACGAATTATTGGAAAAAGTCATGAAAACAGCCATCACCTGGATTACTGAAAACAACATAACAAACTTTAAAGTCAGCCACGATGTTAATGTCTTCCAGAGCAGCTTTGGAAGTACAATTCTTGTAACTGTAGTCGTGTTATACCAAAACAACTGACACTTGACATTAACCCAAAAATAATCATCATTTTCTCATGGGAAAAACATTGGGTGTTTCGCTTCTTATTGTCGCACTTCTGGCTGGTTGTTCAAAAACAACTGACAATCACAACATCTCTATAACTTTTTACAAAAATGGGGAACAGCAGATTGTCGAAGTCGAGCCTGGCGACCAATTAATTGACGAATCTGTTGAAAACAAAGAAACAGTTTACAAAGATAAGCTAGAACGATGGCAGCAGACAAAGAAAAACAAAATAATCCTGGAAAAAGATGATGGTAGCTATCTCTATCAAGATGGACAGACAGGAAATTATTTTTGGAAGACAAAAGATCGGGGCGGAAATGATGTAATTGAGAATCTTTACGACATGCAAAACAGAGTCGGTTCAAGGTTCTGGTATGAAGCAAACAAAACAAAAATAAGTGGGTAATTCTCCAAATTAGCCACCAAATGCATTACAATGGTGGTGACTATGAAAACATGCCCAAGGTGTGGCAACACAAAACTGTATAAAGTAAGAAGACAGAAGCTCAAGTGCAGCTCCTGCAAGT
>JAGNLA010000015.1 GCA_017999835.1 Caldisericia bacterium | reverse complement strand
TTGTTTTGCCAAGGGTTGAAAGAACTTTTGTAATTGCCGAGGTCAACGTGGTCTTGCCATGGTCAATGTGGCCAATGGTTCCGACGTTGACGTGCGGTTTCGTTCGTTCAAATTTTTCTTTTGCCATTTGCAAATCTCCTTTTAGTGCCCATTACATTGCTTTACTTTCCCCCTAAAGCGATGGTGGTTTGAGCTGCAAAGCTTGACACTCACTGCTTTCTAGGTGGCAAAAGCATAATTTGTCTGCACTTATTTCTTGCCAGTCTGTATATAATCGGAATTCGTCCGTAGTCAACTCAAAAAATATAACAATTCATACATGAATTTTCGAGAAAGAGTTTCCCAGTTTATGCAGATCTTGCAACTGGAGCCCACGAGCAGAATCGGACTGCTGACCTTGTCCTTACCAAGGACATGCTCTACCAACTGAGCTACGTGGGCACAAATAGACATGGTTGCGGGAGTTGGATTTGAACCAACGACCTCCGGGTTATGGGCCCGACGAGCTACCAGGCTGCTCTATCCCGCAATGCCATAAAAACTTAATGCATGAAGGCTCCAAAGTCAATAGCAAGGCTTTAACAGAAAAACTTTATATAGTAGCTAATTATTGCATAGAACCATAATTTAGATATAATTGCCAAAGGAGGAAATATGAGATTTATAGCTTTCGAAAAACAAACAATCAGTCCAAAATGGCGGTTCGGTCTTTCTGCGTTTTTCCTGGTTTTGCTGGTTTTTGAAGCAATCAGGATAATTGAAAGAATAGAGATTGTCGAATCTACAGGAACAATGGGGCTATCTTTCAACATAGCTTCAATGTTTCTGATACTGCTGACACTCATATTCACAATTGCAGGCAAAAAACTCGGACCGTTCCTGGTTAGTTTTGCACTTGCCCTTAATATGCAGATAACAACGATTATCCCGTACAGCAAAATAGAAAATGTTAAGGTACCTTTTACACAAATGGTTGGCATGCCGGAGATTGTTTTTTATCTTTATATGTTGCTCCAGGTGGGCGCAATTGTCGTGTTGGTCGTTTATTTCTTTACAGACCACCTTTATGGTGATGAATCCAAGATTAAATCAAAACCCAGAGACGCAGATTTTGGAAAGTTCCTAACAGAAGTAATTCAGGATAGAAAAGACAAGTATGACAGCATCTGGCAAAATTGACCCAGAAAACAAGCTTTCAAAACCGCTAAGATTTGTTTCTACAATCATCCTATCAATGCTGGTTTTGTTTGAAGGATTCAGGGCTTATTCTCAGCTGAACAACTGGATTGAAGGATCAAAAATAGCTTTGTTTATTTATTCACTTTTTGCATGTGGTTTTATTATATTCATTTTGATCAAAACATTGCTTGGCAACAGGAAAGCTCTCGTACTTTGGTTTATCCTTGGAATCCTGAATCTCATTACGACCATGACGAGCCTGTACATGGTGGAATATGGGAGAATAGAAATAGCTTTTGGAATGCCTTTAACTTTTGCTTATGTTTATTATGCCTTGCAGGCTTTGCTTGCCATTTTGCTTGGTTTTTATGGCTGGAGCCTCACCCGTCCGTCGGTTGCCCACGAAATGGAGGCAAAACGTAAAGCAAAGGATTTCGGGGAATTCCTGGCCAGCAAGAAAGATACCGGTTACTAAACCAACTCAAAACTTGACGATTCAGCGTTTCGACGCACAAGTATGCGTTTTTCAAAGGCGTTTTTGATCTCATCAACGTGTGATATTACCAGCACTTTGTCAAATCTCTCCGCAACATCCTGAATCGCTTCGATGAGCCTTCTAATGCCCTCATCATCTTGCGTACCAAAACCCTCGTCTATGACAAGCGTCCGCATACGCCTGCCCGACCTACCGGCAAGCAGCTGTGAGAGCGCGATTCTTATGGCAAAGTCAGCCCTGAACCTTTCGCCACCGCTGAAAAGTTCATACGGTCTTCTTATTTGTCCATCAGTAATGGAAATACCAAGAGTTTTATAGGTTTTTGTCGTGCCTTCTCGGCTTGTTTCAATCTGCAATCTCATGCCCTCTGAGCCGATACGTCCTTGAGAAATATCGGTAAGTATTGAGTTTGCCATCTCTTGGAGTTCAGGTATCACACCTTCGAGAATCTGAGACGGAATGCCTTCTGTGCCAAACATTTTTTTGCATTCTTCAAGGATCTTCAATTCCTTATCAGTGTTTATCAGTTTTGTTGAGACCTCATCAAGCTCGAGTTTTGCTTTCTGCGACTGTTCAAGATCACGCTCCAGATTGTTTTTCTGGGTCATCCTGGCATCCCTGTCCTGGCTTAATATTTGTTCGTTGCTCTTACAGGTCTTCAACTGCTCATCCAGGCTTGATTTTCTGGTTTTCAAAGATGGCAAATTGGTAATTCTTTCATCTATTTGAACAATCTCTATTTTTACTGAATTTATTCGGTCTGTAGCCTGAGTCAGAGCCGGCGTCGCACTTGTGACGTAATCTTTTGCCCTGTCCAGGAGTTTCTTCTTGTCTTCAAAAACTAGAAATATCTGATATTGTTCTTTTGCTTTGATTAATAAACTAACATCAAAACCCAGCTCTTCCTTTTCTTTTTCAACGCTTGCCAACTGCTCCTGCTCGGACTTTGCAAAATTTCTGGTGTCGAGTTTCTCCTTCAATGATGAAATCTCAACGCCTAGAGATTCAGTTTTTTCAGCTTTCTTTTTTGCATCTTCTAGGTTGTGGCTGGACGCCAGGATGTTTGTTTCAATTTGCGACTTTCTTGAGATTATTCCACCTTTGCCAAGTAGAAAATCTTTCTTTTTCTGCTCAAGATTTTCGAGGTATTTTTTGTTTTCATCCAATTGTTTAGTTTCAGAATTCAGTTCCATTGATAGCTGTGAGATTGCTTCTAATTCGGGTTTCTTGTCAATACGTTTTTTTATCTGAGTTATTTTTACTTTATCCGTTGCAACTTTCTCGCTCAGTTGCTTCATCTCTTGTTCGAGTGTGATTGTTTTGTCTAAAAGGCTCTTTTTGCCGTTTGTTTTTTCTTCCAGGAGCTCAGTCTGTCTGGATTTTTCAAGAGCTTGACCACACAATGGGCAGTTTCCAGTTTCGCCTTGCTCAAGCAGCTTTATTTCATCGGCTAGGTGGGCAGTTTCTGATTTTGCGAGCTCAATCTCAGTTTTTATCCTTGCGAGATTGACCTCGTTTGTTTCAAACTCAGTTTGCATCCCCGCAAGTTGGTTGCTGAGCGCTTCAAAATCTGAAAGTTCCTTTTCAACTGCCACAATATCGCCAAATCCTACACTTATCAGTTTTGTATTTATCTTTTTGCTTATGTTGTCAAAGTTCGTTTTCGACAACAACACATCTTTCTCAACAGAAATTATGCTTGTTTCAAATTCAGCAAACTCCGACTTTGCCTGGTCGAACAAATTCTGATCGTTTCTTGCCAAATCTAGTTTTGTACCGAGTTCAGGCAGCATCTGGGTTGCGTTCAGGGATTCGGCATATTCAATCTTTTTTTGGTTCAGGCTGTTTTGGAGATTGTTCTCTTCGAGTTTTATCTGTGAAGAAAGCAGAATCGCCTCTTTTTCCAGTTTGTCAAAGGCTGATGATTTTTCGTTGAGCATATCAAGCTCTTTTTTTGACTGGACAAACTGTTCGTAACCAGATTCGATTTCTTCGGATTTGTCAATCACAGCCTGAGCTTTTGAAATCTCCTCCTGCCACTTTGCTATCTCTTTTTCGAGTTTCTCTGACTCTTTTTCCCTATCGATTTTTTTCTTCTCGTCATCTAGCAGGGTACCGATTTGGTTTTCCAACGTCACCAACTCTGCAGCAAGCTTTTCCCGTTCAATCTTTTTTGACTCAAGGACTCTTGTGGCATCGGCCAGCTCAACATTTGCCAATTCCAGTTTTCTTTTTATATCAGGTTCAAGAAGCGCTGCTTCGGTCAAGATTTTTTGTTTGTCTTCGAGAATCTCTTTATTTTTCTTGGTTTCTTTGGACATCTCGGACGCCTGTTCCAGGCAGCGCTCATAGACATCCAACTCAAGGATTTCGGCAAGAATCTCTCTTCTTTCCCTTGGGCTTGCCTCCATGAAACGCGAGCTGTCGCCCTGGGTGATGAAGCTGGAGGTCAGGAAAACCTTGAACGACACCCCAAGTTCTTTTTCAATCTCGGCGTCTGAGGCACCTTTGCCGTGAAGATCGATTTCTCCTGCATCAGTCAGTAGCTTGAACTGCAAACCCTGACCAGACTTGCCTCGGTCGATGCGTCTGTTTACAAAATACCGCTTGCCTTCGAGTTCAAACTCAAGGCTGACCTGACAAAATGATGAATAGCAATTGATTACATCGTTGCGTTCCCTGACGTTGTCTTTTCTTTCTGCGTCTTTGGTTATTCTTGATTTACCAAAAAGTACCCAGGTAATTGCGTCCAAAATTGCAGATTTTCCTGAGCCGTTGGTGCCAACAATGGAGGCTGTCTTGAAACCAGTAAAATCCAGCTCGTGATGGCCTTGGTAGGACATAAAGTTGGTGATTTCAAGCTTTACCGGAACCATCAGATGACTCCCGACTTCTGGAGAATCTCCTGAGCCCTCTGAAGGATTGTTTCTCGGTTAACTTTGTAGAACTCATCGGCGTTTGTTGAAACATATCTCTTAACTGCATCAACAGGTGATTCGGCAACAGAGATTGTCAGCATCTTGCTCTCTTTTGCAACTGGTTGGCAGTACATTCTTACCTGTTCAAACATGTTCAGGCTTTCAAGCCATTTCTTCATGGTTGGCCAAAGTGTCCGTGCATTATCCGGAATTTTGAGGCGAAATATTGGCAAAGGCGTACCCAGGAGTTTTTCAATCTCTTCTGGCGTTTCACCTTTTTTACTCGCTTGGAAAGCCCTGCCCCAAAAGGACGACTTTGTGAACTTCTCCTCAAGTTGCTCCTGCCAGTTTTCATGAGTTGATAAGGTCAGCTGGCGAAGAGACCGTGATGAGTCGATGTCTTCAAACCTGAAGACGCAATCATTTTCTGTCACTTCTATGTCGACAAATTTCCTCGGAATGGTGCCATCGGAAAAATCGCGTCTGGCCGGTGAACCACTGTAGACGTCAGGTATAAACTTAACTGGTTTCCTGCTCAAAAGCAGGTTGTCCTCAGGCGGCTCGATGTTGGAAAAATTGGAATATTTGTAAACAGCGTCAAGGTTTATGCCAGAAATGATTTGAGTCTGACCATCCAGATCCTCAACTTCGACAGACTCGGAAAGGTTGGGTGTTGGCATCTGAGGGTTGTGATAATGACCCAAAGCAATGTAGGTAAACACAGCTTTAGACATCGACAGAGCCGACATTATCTCGTAGGCCGAAAAAACCACATCCTCAGCAAGATAGCCCATTCTGCCAGGCTGCATCTGCGCTTCCTTGACCCCAAAATGTCCAACAAAAATAGAAGGGATGCCAGGCTGGGCAAGGGATGCAAGGGACATTGTTCTTTGAAGGTATTTGACAGCTGCAAGGTTTTTGCTCTCTTCTCGAGATGGCGAATCCTTCATCTCCTGGGCTGTCAAAAGCTCAGAACGCCTTGGGTAGGGCATTGCAAGGATTTGAAGTTTGCCAGACCTTGTGGGGATTATGTGGAGACCGCCTAGAGTGTCCATGTCACCAGGTTTTGCTGGCTGGGAACCGATTACATGGCAGGCAATTTCAGGATTGTCGTCTTTTGAAGGTTTTAAAGCCTTTATAACCTCCAACACCGACGGAACCCTCGCCGATGACGAGGTTTCGTGGTTGCCAGGAGTAATAACGACTGCGACGCCACCATCGAGCAATGCCCTTATGCGTTTGGAAAACTCTGTTACGACGTAGTTTGATGGTCGCTCGTTTTCAAAGATGTCGCCAGCGATGAGAAAAACATCGAATTTTGTTGAAACAGCTGTAGCAACCAGGCTGTCAAGCATGAACAGATAGTCTGCGATTCTTGAGTTTATGCCGTTTGCGCCTGTGTAGCCATAGGTTTCAACGCCAAGGTGAAGGTCAGCTGTATGTAAAATCCTGATCATTGTTTGCTTCCGGGAATCCTATGACGATTGTGATTTCACCTTTTACCTCGCTGTCGCCAAGTTTCTTGGCGATATCCATAGGCTTGCCCCGCTCGTAAGTTTCAAAAACCTTTGTCATCTCCCTGCACAGACACACTTCACAGTCAGGCATGAATCTACCAATATTTTCCAGGAGTTCGACCACTCGGTTTGGAGATTCAAAAACTATGGTTGTTCTCTTCTCGGCTGCAATTGCCTGGAGGGT
Organism: Caldisericia bacterium; assembly: GCA_017999835.1. Lineage (GTDB taxonomy): Bacteria > Caldisericota > Caldisericia > JAAYUI01 > JAAYUI01 > JAGNLA01. Next base: position 28,457 of record JAGNLA010000015.1, on the reverse strand, counting down.
TTTTGCCAATGCTCCCTGTTTTCTTGGGAGAAAGTTGCGGAAATTGAATGTCTGGGCAAAAAAACCTGAGGCGCTGATGGCGGTCATGACCGCGGAAGGCCCAGGGATTGGGATGACTGGAATAGCCAGCTTGTGGCATTTCTCGATGAGGATTTGCCCAGGATCGGCAACGGTGGGTACGCCGGCATCCGATACCAGGCCTACATTTTCGCCACGGAGCAAAATGGCTATGGCTTTGTCCAGCACTGTTTCTTCATTGTGCTGAAAGTAAGTCTGAAGCTGGATTTTTAGATTGAAATGATTCAAAAGTTTTAATGTTCTTCTGGTATCTTCGGCAAAAATTACTGAACACTTTGAAAGAGAATCGACCAGCCTGGGGGAAGCATCGTCAAGGTTTCCAATTGGCGTAGAGCAAACATAGAGAGTTCCGGTCATGCGTAGGAATCCACAAGGTCGCGAAGCTTTAGCCTTGCTATACCCATCGACGGCGCTCCGTCTAGGACTAGGAAAAAGTATCTGCCTGAGCCTTTCATGACAAGAACCGAGCCGGTTTCACCATCAAAGCTGACCTCTGCAGTGTTGCCAACAAAGGGAATACAGGTGGAATCGGCAATGGTAAAGGCTGATGCCAGATAACCCGAAAGAACAGACTGTTCCTGTTTGGTGCTTTTTGCAGAGCGGTACTCGATCCTTCCACTTTCGTCCAGGATGAGGAGTTCTGCAAATCCCTTCAGGTTCTCTACATCATCACAAGCACTCAACCGTCACCTCTTTAATAGTTTTGAAAACATCATGAACGCCTCTTCAGCTTCGCCAGCCTTTAACAGCTGCCAGGCTCTTTCGGGGGTGTTTTGCGGAGCCTCATCTGAGGTTGGAAGCACAATTCGTCTTGGGATTTCTTCATATTCAGGCAGCTCGTCAACAATCGATTCAGTGGCACCTTCCAGGCCAAAGCTGTCACCTACCTGATGCATCTGCTCCAGAGATATTAATTGTTCTGGTGGTTCAGTCGGCGTTTGGTAGGATGAGACCGGTTTGTCAAAATCGAAAAGCGTTGGGCCATCATACTCTTCTTCTTTTATTTCTTCAATGTGACGCTGTCTTTCAAGCTCAGCATGGGCTTCTGCTATCAATTCCTGTTTGAGTTGCTCTTCTCTTTGTTTATCGACTTCTACCCTGGTTTGATCAAGAATTATCTTTGCTTGTTCGAGTATTTTTCTTGTTCTTGAGAGCTGAAGCTCCTCGGTTGCCTTGTCCGGCTCTTCGTCATTAGAAATTCTGGTGATCAACGGCTCAGAAGTTTTCTCTGGCGGCCTTGGAGGTTCCATTGCAAGCTCGTGATGTCTTTCAACAATCGGTACGTCTTCTATTGGAGGCAATTCCTCTTCAGGCGTTTCAACCTGCTCTGGTTCAACTATTTCAACCACTTCTGTGCTATCGCTATCAGAGTTTTCACCAATTTTTATCTGAATCTGTTCAATCTCAGGCGTAAACATCGGTTTTTGCGCCAATGCCACACGCTTGATAACTTCAAGGCACCACTGTCTCAAATCGGACAATTCACTAAGTTCGGTGGGTTCAGAATAAATTGACTTCTCATTACAAATAACATTGTCTGAATCATTGAAAATAGGATCGGTATCCAAAAGCAACTGGAACAATTCGCTTGATTTTGATTTGTTTGATTCGGACAGTTCCAGTTTCCCAAGGCGGTAGAGCATCGAAGGATAGAACGGATGGGCATCCGAGAGCTGTTCAAGTATCTTTTTGGCTGATTTTTTTTCGCCTCTTGCGACAAGGAAATCCGCCAGAACAATTTGTAATCTTGGTGTTACGGGGGTGTTTGAAATGTCAGCAAGAAGGTCATGAGCTGTTTTGGCCTTGCCCTCTTTTACTGCATTTGACAACTTTCTAAACAATGAACCATGCAGATACGATTCAGGTGACAGGCCTAAAAGTCTTTGAAGGAGATAGTGACCTGCTTGCTCAAACTGGCTGTCTTCAGTCATCTCAAGCAAACCGTTTAGCGCATCCTGCTGATGCCCTGTCACGCAAAGAAGGATTGTTTTGCCATAGTTGCCAAGTTTTGACGAAGGGTCTATCCTGATAAGATTCTCAAATTCAGCAACGGCCATCTCAAGGTCGCCGTCAAGGAGTCTGTTGACCGCCAGCACTTCATTTGCAGGAATAAATGCTGGATTTATCAGCAATACTTCCATGACAAGCTTCAGCGAGTCGTCCTGTCTTCCGACAGAAGCAGCCGATCCTGCAACACTTGACTTGAAGGCAAGTTTGTAAGGTGCTTGACTTGTCAACTGGATTTGCTTGTCTAGATTCTCCATCATCTTGAATAATGTTAGTCAAATCTAGTCCTGATGTCAATTCAACACATCTGCTAAAATCAAAAACAAAAAACGCGCAGTCAAAGCTGCGCGTTTCTCATTGAACGTTGTGACTTAGAAAATTATTGTTATTTTCTTCTCTGTTGCGTTGAAATTTACTCTTCCGCCAAGGTTTTCAACGATAAACCTGAATGGCACATAGGTGCTGCCTTTGATAATCATCGGTTCTGGCTTCACTGTCACTTTGACACCATTTATTGTAGCTGTGGAGTTGCCGACCTGAACTATCATGATAATCCCTTTATGATTTATTGTGATGGTTTTGGTTGGTGCATAATAGTCAACCTTTGCGCCGAAAATGTCGGAAATCATTCTCAGACCAACAACCGTTGAGTTCTTGTAGATCATCGGAGGTGATGAAGTTGTTTTCTTCACATCATTTACATAATATTCATTTTTGCCAATCCAAAGGATTGCCGTAGATTCTTTCTGTTCCTCCACGTTTATCTCAAACGGGTGAATCAGCTTACCTCCGTTATAAGCAAAGGTTATTTCTCCATTATATTGTCCGGCTTTGGAGGTTTCAGCGCCGATTGTCACTGAGAAATCCGCGGCCTTGCCTGGTTCAATTGATGCTTCTGCAGGCCCAACGCCAAACCTTACTCCCGAAGGTTTTAACGTGACTTCGGCTTTGATTGTCATGGCACTATCGCCAGGATTCTTGATTGAAACCTTTGCCGTAACAACACTGCCAACCTTAATGGCCACCTTGAACGGCTCCTGCCTGACAACATATTCGCTTGCCGGTTTGAAAGCCATGAAAGTGAAGTAGTGACCCATCACTTCGCATCCCGTGTAGCCAATTGCGCCTTCGGTTACGCATGAGTCAAGCATGTTTTTTCTGTGCCCGTCGGATTTCTTCCAGGACTCGAAAGCTGCCTTTGCCTTGTCTGACTGACCTTTATTGTAGGCAACATTTTCAACGTAGCATGACCACTTTATGCCAGCGTCGTTGAGTCTGTCTTCAGGCCCCTTCCCCTGGATAAAATGATTGAGTTCAGACGAGTCGTGCATTTTTCTGGAATGTTCTTCTGTAATGTCTGCGATATCGTCATTCCAGATGAGTTTTGGAAGACCGTTTTCTACCCTGAAATTGTTGATGTAATCAAATATATCGAGTATAGCTGCCTGCGGTCTTGCTGGTGCAACATCCAACGCCCTGATGGCCGGTACCATAGACACCAGGCATATTGCCGCAACTGCCAACACTAGTTTTTTCATAACGCCTCCTAGGTAAGATAACGTATACCTGGTCTTTGGGTTCAGGTCAATGGGTTGGCAATTGCAATTGCATTAAATTTGCAATAACCTCGTAAGCACTTCTCGTAACCCCAAACGATCAAAAAAATCTACAAGGGTATTTTGAAAATTTCGCACAAAGTTGAACCCTGTCCTAGCTTGATGTAACCTGAAATTGCAATAGAATCGTTTTCATGGACAATCCGTTTAGAGTTGTATCTGAATTTGAACCATCCGGTGACCAGCCCCAGGCTATTGAAAAAATCGCTGAAGGCATCAACCTTAGATGTATCATTAGGCTTTCCTTGGCGTAAACATCAAAATCTCCCGTCTTTACCAAATCAGTCCTTTTTTGTTCAGATACAGAAACGCTCCAGAATTCTTTGTTTGGTCTATCTACAGATGCGTCAACTTCTATGTAATAATTACCTATTTCTATAGCTTCTATCTTTGTACTACTATTCAAAGATAGGCAATACTTAACTGTTTTCTTACATTCATTATACTCTGCTCTTTCTGGTGCGCCTATAGCCTCGAATGTTTTAATTAAAGTCCCGTCTTCTTTGTACAATCTCACAATTACCGATGCTCGATATAAAACATCTGATTCAGAAAAATCTATCCAATACCAACCGGTAATGCGTACAATGCCACTTTCTATACGAAACAATGTGCTCTTAACATTGCTAGACGATTCTTTTCCCTCAACACCTATACTAGCTTTGTTATGTATCGGTGGTTTTGGGCATTCTGCACATGGAGGACATTCTTTGTCTGTAAGGGTTAATGTCGCACTTTTTGTTGCATTATCCCAATCAACTTTTGCACCAAACGCTTCACCGATAAATCTCAAAGGAACCATTGTTCTACCCTTAATCGTTGCTGGTGCAGCTTCTAAAGTAGTTGGTTTGCCATCGATAAATGCTACGTTGTTACCAAGAGTCAATATGATTTGTTTCTGACCTACAGAAACAGCATAGACATTCGATATTACTAGAAGTATCGTCAAGATTATTATTACAACTCGCTCAGGAATCAATTTCATGCAAGCCTCCATGAACTATTTTAACGGACTGTCAATAGACAAGAAATGTCAGTATTATAAAACAATTCATGTCATGATAAGAATTTGAAACATTGTATCAAACTTTATTATTACTTAATAAGTCTTACATCAATAACAAAAATGCACCTACCAAATTGTGATTATATAAATTTAGAATATTTGTTGAAGTATTCATAGGCAAATTATAGAATCTCCCTCATGGACAATCCGTTTAGAGTCGTATCAGAATTTGAACCATCCGGTGACCAGCCCCAGGCTATTGAAAAAATCGCTGAAGGTATAAACCTTGGAATGCACCATCAGACCCTCCTTGGCGTCACCGGCTCTGGAAAAACCTATACCATGGCAAAGGTCATCGAGAAGGTGAACCGGCCAGTGCTGGTGCTTGCTCACAACAAAACCCTTGCTGCCCAGCTTTACTCTGAGTTGTCCGAGTTCTTCCCTGACAACGCCGTGGAATACTTCGTCAGCTACTACGATTACTACCAGCCGGAAGCCTACGTGCCAAAATCTGACACCTACATAGCCAAAGAAACCGACATCAACGAAGACATCCAGAGGCTTCGCCACGCAACGGTTAGGTCGCTGCTCGAACGGCGCGATGTGATTGTTGTCGCCTCGGTTTCGTGCATCTACGGCTGGGAATCACCTGAAGGGTACAAGGAACAACTTGTCACAGTAAAGCGTGGTCAACGAATGCTTCGCGACGACATGATCCGTGGACTGGTTGGCATGCAGTACATGAGAAACAACATCGCTTTCGAACCTTCATCGATTAGGGTTTCCGGATCGACTGTCGACGTATGGCCACCGGAAACCGAGGACGCAGTAAGGATAGAGTTTGAATTTGACGAAGTGATGAAGATTTCAAAGCTTGACCCTGTGACCGGACAAACCACCCAGGAGCTCGACGGGTTCATGTTTTTCCCGGCAAAAGCATTTGTCACCACACAGGAAAAAATTGGGCAATACATTCCTCACATCATGAAGGAACTTGACGAAAGACTTGATTACTTCAAAGCCAACGGAAAGCTCCTGGAGGCGCAGCGTCTTGAAGAGCGAACAAAATACGACATGGAGATGCTCCGCGAGATTGGTTATTGCAATGGCATCGAAAACTACAGCATGTGGCTGTCCGGCCGCGATTTTGGCATGACTCCATACACACTGATGAACTTCCTTCCTGAGGATTATCTTCTGATCATCGACGAAAGTCACATCACCGTTCCACAGATTCGCGGCATGTTTGCCGGCGACCGCTCAAGAAAACAGGTGCTGGTCGATTACGGCTTCAGGCTGCCGTCGGCCCTGGAAAACAGACCCCTAAACTGGGACGAATTCCAGCAGTTCATGGGTCAAACCATTTTCGTTTCGGCCACTCCTTCCGATTGGGAGCTGGAAGCTTCCGATCAGGTTGTGGAACAGCTTATCAGACCAACAGGCTTGCTTGACCCTGAAATCGAGGTCAGACCAATCACAGGACAGATTGATGACCTTAAAAAGGAGATCACAGCACGCATTGAAAAGGGAGAGAGAACCCTTGTTACAGTTTTGACCAAGAAAATGGCTGAAAACCTCAGCGATTTCCTGCTGGGAGCCGGCTACAAGGTTTACTACATCCACTCAGGCATCGACACAATCGAGCGCGTCAACATCCTCAAAAAACTCCGTGAAGGCGTGTTCGACGTGATTGTTGGCGTCAACTTGCTCCGAGAAGGACTGGATTTGCCAGAGGTTTCGCTGATTGCCATCATGGATGCTGACAAGGAAGGATTCCTGCGTTCAACAACTTCGCTTGTCCAAACCATTGGCCGTGCAGCAAGAAACGTCTCAGGAAAGGTCATCATGTACGCCGACACACTCACCCAGTCAATGCAAAACGCCATCAGCGAGACAAACCGAAGACGCCAGACCCAGGAAACCTACAACGTTGAGCACGGAATAAAGCCTGAAACCATCAGAAAAGCAATCAAAGACATGCTCAGCTTTACTTCAGGCAAGGAAACCAAGCTACCAGAGATCACACCTGGCATGACCGACAGGGATTTGAAAGCTCTTATCCAGCAGCTAACAGATGAGATGAACCTTGCTGCTGCCATGCTTGAATTTGAACAGGCAGCAAAAATCCGTGACAAAATAGCCATCCTAAAAGGTGAACTGATAACCAAAGGCAAAGGCCAGGATTATAATCCAACAGAATCTAAACGTACAAGCAAAGCCAGATCGATAAAAAACAAGCTGGCTGAAGCTTCGATGAAGATGAAAAGAAGATAGGTTTTTAATTAAGACAAAATCATTTTGGTGCCAGATACATGATTGTCAAAACTGTCAGAGTGATGGTTGCCGGAATAGATATTGCCACGTAGCCAAACATCCTCTGCTCTGTTTCCGAAACAGCAAACAAGCCAAATATCACACCAAAGGCAAGGAACAGCAACCATAAAGGATTAGCCCAAAGCGATCCAAGGAATGTCCACTGGGTGAAAAACCCGTTGCTCAATATCATGACAATTGCGACAAAATCAAAAACGATGCCAACAATGCCTGGGCTAAGCTTATAGATTTTGAGCAGGAAAGCCACAAACACGGCAACCAGAATAATTGCCACAATAACAAGTCCGATAATCAGGTAGTTAATCATGGGCAAGTATTATAGCAGGTTGCCCTGAAAATGGAACCCATTACCCAAGGCAACCTGAAAATCATTTTTCAGTTGATGATAACCATCGGAACAAACGCAATCAGCGACAGGGCTACGATGGAAAAGATTTTGTATTCGTCATAAAGCTGGGAGAACAAGGACAAAAGCGTCGGAATTATCATAAAAAGCATGAAGGCCATAATGATTGACGGGCCGATAAATGTTGGCGAAAGCACGACACCAGCGTCGACAAACAAAACAACCGAGGCAAAGAGAATAATAAAAAGAATCACCAACGATAACAATCCATTCCAAAACTGATAGCCTCTCAGCGCATAACCAACCACAAGAGGGATGGCTATTGCCAAAAGAGTAAGGTAAATATTGCACTTGCTAAGTGTTATAACAAGCCTGAACCCCGTTATATCCAATAACGCTATAAAAAACATTATTATCAGACAACCGAGGATTGTTAGCACAGCATAAAGTCTTTCCTGTTGCTCTAACGACTTGTTGTTGGTGTGTCTTACCCCAAACATTGCCAGAATGAAGCCTGCAAGAGCCAACTGGAACGAGACATACATGAGAATGTTATACTGCATTGGATCTTTTATGAACACATCGCATAAGAATAAATACAGAATCAAAAGTAGCGAAACAACTCCCGAAACCAGGCCAAACCTGAATGGTTTGAGCTCATAGACTCTTAAAAGATATCCCCCAATGAGGAAAAGAGCCAAAAGAATAATCTGCAAGATGATCGTCATTTGAAGCACTCCTATCCAATTTTTTTGTCCGTGATCTGGAGTATACCCCATTTAACAATTCATGCAAATATTGTTGTCCAAGGTTAAACCTTTTGTCAGCAACACATCCCAATGATTGCCAAATAATGATTTATTACCAAGCGAACATCGCAATCAGAGCAAAGATGCCGGAAAGTACAGAAATAGCTATCACCGAAACAATCTTGTGTTTATCCTCAAGCAGACCAAATATTGAAAATATCAGCGTCCAGCAAGCAAAAACCATCCAGAGAAATTTCATCGATGCGTAAAGATAGTTGTTTATTTGAATACCTGGCGACAGCAACAATGCAGGCATGGTCAGAACCATTGAAATCATCGCTGCTATTCCGTTCCAAAGATGTGTTTTCCTGAAAAGAAAGCCAGCAACCAGAGGTACAGCCACCATCAACAAGAGAACGTAGGTCAGCAGGAACATGTAAAATGTATATTCGTTGTCCATTCAGGCCTCCTATGGAATATTGGAAATCAAGACTGTTGCCAGCACAGGCAGCATGATGATGGCAAAACTAACAGATAGCGTTGTTATTGGCAAGGCTTTGTGTGTGTCTTCAAAAAAGCCAAACAGGGAAAACACAAAACCAATTATTGCCAGATTGTAGATGATAAATAGTGTCAATGGAGAATTGAAGCCAATGTTTGCCCAGTAGGCCAGGTCGTCAACGATTGAGAGAGCAACAAGCGCAACGGCAAGCCCTACGGTCGAGACTCCGACAATCGAGTTTTTCCATCCCCGACTCTTGATAACAAAACCAACGGCCACGCTAACACCAACAATAAGCGTTTCTACCATGATTCTTAAAAACGGAGACGATCCCAATATATTATCCATGAGGTTGATTATACAATAAAACCTGTCATTATCCAAAACTTAGCATTTGACATCTATAAGTTTTATTGAACTCCTGATTGGTTTGTAACACAATGCCAACCATGGATCTTGAACAAAAAAAGAGACTCCTGGAAGTTCACGACAACAAACTCTTCTCCATATCCTCAATGAACGCTGCCATTGGCTCGCTCATTTTCATTTTTGTAAAGTCTTTTGTGCTTACAATACCATTCTTTATCATAATGGCTCTCGGACTCTATGCCTGGTTTCCAAGGATTCTTGACGAAACCAACATCGACATGGCCGACAGAGCTAAAACCAATGTGCTCAAGATTCAAATAGTTCTATCTGTTTTAACATTTATCAGTGTTGCCTGGCTGGTTGCCAGAGACATCAAGATTTATTGACAGCAAACGATTATTCTTTTCAACGGCATTTAACAACCAAGCATTTATATATGTTATCACTGTTTTATCGATGCAACCATTTTTCCAATTAAATGCTAACGGTAACTTTTTATCAATAGCGGACTCAATTGGTTTGAGGCAAAGTAAAGTGCCTTTATAGGAACCTTGGTATAAGTATTTTAATACTTCTTTACCAAAATGCGTGTTGACTCTTGTTCAATATTCATTTTTAATGGTTTTTAAAGGAGGAAAAATGCACATTGCAGTACTAATAAAGCAAGTACCTGACACTCAGGAAGTAAAGATTGATCCTGAAAAGAACACAATCGTGCGCGCTGGTGTCGAATCCATAGTCAACCCATTCGACATGAATGCAACCGAGATGGCTCTTCAACTTGTTGAAAAGTTCGGAGGAGAGGTTTCGGTCATCACCATGGGGCCACCCCAGGCTGAATCAGCGCTTCGTGAAACACTTGCCATGGGCGCAACCCGAGCAGTGCTGGTGACCGACAGGAACTTTGCTGCAGCTGATACCCTTGCCACGTCTTACACACTGGCCAAAACCATTGAAAAAGTAGCAGCAGAGTTTGGCAAGGTTGACCTTGTGCTGTGTGGCAAACAGGCTGTCGACGGTGACACCGCCCAGACAGGCCCAGGCGTTGCCTGCAGGCTGAACATGGATCAGATGACCTATGTCACTGAAGTTGAAAACATCGATTTGAAAGCTGGAACCATTATTGCCAGACGCAGACTTGCCAAAGGTATCCAGAGAGTTCAGGCAAACTTGCCGGCACTGATTACTGTTGAAAAAGACATCAACGAGCCAAGGTATGCCTCGGTCTCAGGTATCATCAGATCCATTCGGGAAAAAATCCATGAATGGAACGCAGAGTACATCAAAGCCGACCCGGAACAGATCGGTTTCAAGGGTTCACCAACATGGGTCAAGCGCATTTTCACCCCACCACCACGTGAAGGCGGTCCGAAACTCAAAGGGCCTGAAACAGTACCCCAGGCTATAGATTTAGTGATGAGCAGCATATACTTTAAGGAAGCAATCTTTGGAGAGGAGGCTGGCAAATGAGCGACACAGAATGGAAAGACGTACTTGTGTTCATTGAAGTCTCCGATGGAAAGCTCCAGAAAGTCGGCTATGAGCTGCTTGGCGAAGCAAGAAAGCTTGCCACAAAGCTCAATCAGAACGTCTCAGCCCTGATTGTCGGTCATGACGTGGAAAAACACGCCAAAGACTGCATCGCTCACGGCGCAGACGCTGTTTACATCGTTGACGACCCAGGCTACAAGGATTACCTTACAAAAACCTACACAAAAGCCGTTGTCGCAGTTGTAGAAAAACACCATCCAGACATTGTCCTCATCGGCGCAACTCCTCTTGGCAGAGACCTTTCCGGCGCAGTGGCAACCATCCTCAAGGCTGGTTTAACTGCTGACTGCACTGGTTTGGACATTGACGACAAAACATCTAAACTCCTTTCAACCCGTCCAACCTTTGGCGGCAACATCATGGCAACAATATTTTGCCAAAAAGGCAAGCCACAGATGTCAACCGTCAGACCCAAAGTCATGGCAAAACCTGACCCAGATCCAACAAGAACAGGTAAAATCGTAAAAGAAACCATCCCGGTAGACCCAAAAGACCTGACCGTCAAAATTCTCGAATTTATCTCAGACGCTTCAAGAGATGAAATTGAAATCGAACACGCAAAGGTTTTGGTTGCAGGTGGCAGGGGATGCGCCACTCCTGCAGGTATCGAAAAACTAAAAGAATTGGCAAAGGTTGTCGGCGGCGAGCTTTGTGGCTCAAGGCCGTTGGTTGAGAATGGTTTCATTGATGTTTCACGACAGGTTGGTCAAACAGGCAAAACCGTTGTCCCAAGAGTCTATTTTGCAGTCGGAATTTCAGGCGCCATCCAGCACCTTGTTGGAATGCAGAACTCAAACGTCATCATTGCCATCAACTCAAACCCAGACGCACCGATATTCAAGGTTGCGACTGTCTCTATCGTCGGTTCATGGCAAGCGGTGCTTCCAGCTCTCATCGAAGAGCTAAAAAAACGAACCGGGAGGTAGGATGGAAGAAAGATTTGACCTTATCATCGTTGGCGCAGGCCCGGCAGGCATCAGTGCAGCCATTGTTGCTGCCAAGGCTGGCGTCAAGACCATCGTCATCGAACGCGGTGAATTCCCCGGATCGAAGAACGTTTTTGGTGGGGTCGTCTACGTAAACGAAATTGACAAGCTCATACCGGGTTTTGTGACAGATCCCAAGGCACCAATAGAAAGAATAATCACCGATTCAAGGATTGTGTACGCAAACGATCACGGAGCCTTGCAAGTTGGATATAAAACCCAGAATTTTGCAGACAAACCAAACGTTGTCACCGTCCACAGAGCAAAGTGGGACAGATGGTTTGCCAAAAAAGCCCAGGATCTTGGCGCTCTGATAGTTCCAAACACCGTTGTCGGCTCAGTCATCAGAAACGACAAAAAAGAAGTTGTCGGCGTCCGCTGCACAAGGCCAGACGGCGATATCTATGCAAAAATGGTCATTTTCTGTGACGGCGTTCAGTCACCACTTTTGGTAAACGAAGGTATAAGACCTGAGGTTGACCCGGAGCACGTTGCCCTCTCAGTCAAGGAATCCATCCAGCTGACCGAAGAAGAAGTGACAAAGCGTTTCGGCAGCAAGCCTGGCGAAGGTGTGACTTTTGAAATCCTTGGCTCGCTTGCCGACAAGATGGACGGCGTTGCGATAATGTACACAAACAAGGACACCGTTTCGCTTGGCATCGGCGCTAACCTTGCCCAGTGGCAGAAGTCAAAGATTACCCCTTATGAGATGATTGACAAACTCAAGGAACACCCTTTTATAAAGCCATACATCAACGGCGGAATAACAAAGGAATACGTTGCCCACTGGCTTCCTGAGGGCGGATACGACTCCATGCCAAAGATGTACGGCCCTGGCTATCTGCTTGCCGGCGACACATCAATGTTGTTTAACGCACTTCACAGGGAAGGCACAAACCTTGCCCAGGCAACCGGTAGAATGGCTGGCGAAATCGCTGTCGAAGCCATCAAAGCCGGCGACTGCTCAGAGAAATTCCTTTCAAAGTACGCAACCCTTGTCAAGCAGAGTTTTGTTGGGCGCGACATGAAAAAATATCGCAAATTCCCGCACCTCCTTTACAAAAACCCAATGATATTTACCACCCTTCCAGATGTCATCGGCGAAACCATCGAGGAGATGCTCAAGGTTGACGGCGTACCCAAAAAGCAGAAACAAAAGATAATAATGACAAACATCAGAAGGAAAGTTGGGCTGTGGAAGCTGTTTAAGCTTGGTCTCCGCGGCATCAACTCGGTCAGGTAGGAGGGGCAATGAGCAAGATAGAAGACAAACTCTACGCAACCAGGTTCAAAGTCGACCACACCAGCCACCTGACCATCATCGACGAGAAGGTGTGCCAAAAGTGCATTGAAACCCATGGCCAGCCCTGCACGATCTTTTGCCCGGCAGCAGTCTACGTCTGGGACGAAGGTCACATGAGGGTGGTTTATGAGGGCTGCCTTGAGTGCGGCTCCTGCAGGATCGGCTGCCCATACCACAACATCAAGTGGGAGTTCCCCCGCGGCGGATTTGGAGTGCAGTATAAACTCGGCTAAAGCGCGGCTCCGCCGATAATTTACCTAGAAATGTTTTCCTAAACTCCTCGGAGTAAATCCGAGGAGTTTTTCATTTTATATAAAACTAAAATACATATCGCAAAATTTCCTTTTTAATTCTTAGATAGTTCAAGATTCATTTAAATTTGTTGAAAAAAGAAACCTCAACTTTATCCTGTTAGGGCAATGAAGAGGTACAAGACACAATGACGAAATGGATTACGAAAAACTGCGAAGAATGCGGCAAAGAATTTGTTATCAACGAAGAGTGGGAAAACCCGCCAACCATTTGCCCGGACTGCAAGGAGAGCAAGAAGGCAAAATGGAGCGTTGTCAAATGTCAGATCTGCGGATGCGACATCAAGGTGCACGAGGACTGGGACCACCCACCGACAATCTGCAAGGATTGCCGTGAGAAAAAGAACTCAAAGTGGAAAGTTGTAAAATGCAAAGGTTGCGGTTGCGACATCAAAGTCCACGATGACTGGGAAAAACCACCGCAATACTGCCCGGACTGCAAGCAAAAGAGCGACGAGAAGTGGCACATTGCAAAGTGCCAGGACTGCGGATGTGACATTAAAATTCACGAGGACTGGGTCAAACCACCATCACTTTGCCCTGCGTGTAAACAGAAAAGGGACGAACAGTGGCGCGTCATAAAGTGCCAGGATTGTGGATGCGACATTAAAATTCATGTCGACTGGGAAAAGCCACCAACGCTATGCCCATCATGCAAGGAAAAGCGCGACAAAAAGTGGCACGTCATCCAGTGCGCCGACTGCGGCTGCGACGTCAAAGTTCACGAAGACTGGGTCAAACCGCCGTCACTTTGCCCTGCATGCAAGGAAAAGCGCGATGAAAAGTGGGTTGCCACCACATGCCAGGAATGCGGCAAAGAATTCAAATACAACACTGAATGGGAGAAAATCCCGAAGCTTTGCAACGAGTGTAATGAAAAAAATAAGGCAAAATGGGTCGAAGCCAAGTGCGCCATCTGCGGCAGCCCATTCAAGATAAACACCGACTGGAACAACCCAAGCCAATACTGCAAAGCCTGCATTGACGAACACCCTGACAAGACTGAAAAGTGCGTGCTTTGTGGCCAGCCATTCAAGATTTCGTCTGTCACCCAGCTCAAGTGCAAAGCAAACGGTTGGACAGAACCGACCAGATGCGACCAGTGCAAGACAGACCTGCTCCTTATCAAGGGTTCGATGGGATCGCTGCGTGACCATTTCGGTTTCCCGCTTGAATGCGACATTTACACCATCAACGGCGAAAAGGTTATAGTAGCCAAAAACAAAGCTTCATCAGACATTGTTGCCGAACTCGAGCTTTGCAATGGTGGTTTCATCGAAATCAAAAAATATTCACAAGCAATTCCAAAGCAGGATTTTGAAAACATCGTGACAACAAACGCAAAGTTTGAAAGACCAGAAATGGCCAATCCTGTTAAAATCGCGATCACAACCGGCATTGACACCCCACCGGCAGAAAAAACCGACAGCCAGCCCCCAACGTCAACAGACAACGTCTGAGTTTTGAAAGCATTACGAATAAACGCCAGAGCGACCCTCTGGCGTTTTTTAATTTATGCCATGCTTTCGCAGGTTTTTTTACAAAAACGACTTTGTCGGAAAACTCTTCCTTCATTGACCAATCACAAAACTGACTTGATTGGTTTTTTCTTGCCCCAAACCACAGAAGATGGGCTAAGTGATGGGATCTTAGTTACTGCCTGAAAATGATCACCCTTTTATTCTGCTTTTGCAGGAGTACGAATATTGTGACCTCTCATATCAAGATTTGTAATCAGCAGGTCGACCGTCCGAATCGGTTCGCCGGCTCCAGTTCTACCTTCCTTAATAATATTCAATTATTTGTTTAATTATGAAATATGTTATTTAAAACTTCCTGACTAAGTATTCTCAATTTCTCTTTCCCAATTTTTTTATCTTGAATGAGGAAAGCTAATATAATTTCATGATGCATTATTATTTATACAATAATCGTAGAAATCGATTGTATTTTTATATTTTATCTGAGCCTCTTCAGATATGTAATTCTTTGCGAATGATAGCAATAAATCATCTCTTGGATTCGTATCTTGTTTTGATTGCTTTTTGAATAACATTGGCCAATTAGGGCAAACTAAATCCATAGAAGTGTTTTTATGTGGGACGTTATATTTTATCGTATCCTGGTTCTTATTCATTTGACCAATCGATCCTTCATAAAGATACGAAGTTGAAGGAGTACATGAAATGCCAATCCAATTTGCTTTATCTGCGAACTGTGCGGCGTCATCAATTGCTTGCCCAATGATATCTGTTCCATCTTTATAAATTGGCCCATATGATATAGAACCCCTATAAAATAAACCTCTTCTGATTGCATAGGATACAAACTCAGCTGAAAAAACCATGAACATATTCAATATTCGATGTATACTTTCATATTCTGGTACGTGAAAACTGTACTTTGGGAAAAAGTATGTGAAGATTATTGTATCAGAAAAAGTTGTCATATCAAAAATACCTTCTCTTGAAATCATGTGATTTTTACCATTAGGTTTGCCTAACCCATTAAAGACAGGTTTGACCTTTTCATTAATTCCATTTTCGAAATCTTTGATGTTTTCTATATGCTTTTGTGGATCTGAATATCTCCAAATTCCTTTTGTACCCAATAAATCTACTACAGCAACTATTCCATTTTCAATTTCTGTCATCTCTACCCCCGGCATGACCTCAAATAAGCCAGCAGCAGTTGGGCGGCGCCGGTGACGGCGTCCTTGTGCGTCCTCTCCATCGAGTGGCTGGCCTGCACGCCTGGCCCCATGAGGCCTGCACGCATGTCGTTGCCACCGTGGAGCGCAGCAGAGGCGTCCGAACCGTAGAACGGGTAGATGTCCACTGCGTGCTTGATTTCAAGCTGCTTTGCCAGCTGAATCAGTTGCGTCGTCAGATCAAAATCGTAGGGTCCGCTAGAATCTTTTGCGCATATCGACACGCAATACTCGTCCGTGCCAAGGTCTGCGCCGATTGCGCCCATGTCCACGGCCAGGATTTCGTTGGCTTTTGGCACAGCGCTTGAGCCGTGGCCAACCTCTTCGTAGTTGGCTATCAGAATGAAAACCGGGTGTTTGGCGACCATGTTGTGCCTCTTTAGACCTTCGAGTGCGCCAAAGATGACGGCCACGCCAGCCTTGTCGTCCAGGTGACGGGTTTTGATGAAACCCGAATCGGTGACCATGGTTCTTGCGTCCCAGGAAATGAAGTCCCCAGGGGCGATTCCGAGCTGCTCGGTGTCCTTCTTCTCTTTGACCTTTTCGTCCAGGCGGATGACCATGTTTTCAGGTTTGCGCTCAAGCGTCCTGGCATCGGCAAACACATGCACTGACGGCTGCTCAGAAAGGCATGTCCCTGTGAAGGTTTTGCCGGCTCTGGTGTGGATGATGCAGTATTCGCCTTCAACGGTCTGCATCATGTAGCCACCGATTGGCGTTATTTTGAGCCAGCCGTTGCCGTCGATTGAACGAACCATGGCGCCCAGGGTGTCGACATGACCACAGACAATTCGCGAGTATGAATCGTCCTCACCAGGAATTTCTATGATGAGCCCGCCTTTGTTGTTTTTTCTTGTAGAATAGCCAAGTTTGTGCGCTTCAGCCTCGCACAGGTCAATTCCCTGATGGGTGAAGCCAGTCGGGCTTGGCGTGTTGCAAAGACGAACCAAAAAATCGGTCATATAGTTGATGTCTACAAGTGTTTCCATGTGCCACCTCGGGTGTTGCAATTTATCTAGGTATAGATAATATTTGATTATGACTAAAAGACAATCGGGAGAGATAGTTGACGTAGTTGGGCCATGGACAGAGATAAAACTTGAAATTATTGGTGAATATGCAAGAATCTTCTCAATAATCGCCTCATCAAAGTTTAAAATTATTCCTTATATTGATGGGTTTGTAAATATAGGGCAAGTCTTATCAAAATCTGGAGAAATGATAAAAGGATCAGCGCTAAGAGTATTGGATTTTAATGCTTTTACAGAGTTTCATTTAATAGATATCGATGATGAAAAAGTAAACATATTAAAAAGAAACATTTCAGAAATGTATCCAGATAAAATAAGCAAGGTAATAACATATGAAGGCGATGCCAACAAAAAGATTATTCAAGAAGTATTACCCAATATTGTGCATAAGTGTAACAAATATGAATTGTGTGGATTGTGTTTGCTCGATCCATACGGAGCTCACATTAAATGGGATGTAATAAAGCAAATTGCAAAGCATAGATTTGACCTAATTGTTAATTTTTCGATTTTCGATATTCAAAGGAACGCAGGTCATGTAAATAAATTTTCACTTGATCCAGCACAGGTTAGCAGAATAGATGATTTTTTTGGAGGACATGATTGGTACAGTTTAACAAGGATATCAAAACCAAGTTTGTTTGATGCAGAAGCAGATGAAAAAAATCCGAGATTTGAAATAGAGTTAGTCAACTTATACAAAGAGAAGTTACAAAAAGAATTTGGTTATGCATCTAATGGAATAAGATTTCAAAATTCTACAAATGCTTCATTATTCTATATAATATTTGCTTCACACCATCCTAAAGGTTTAGATATTGCAAATTGGTTTGTTAAAAAGTACTCTAAGAATAATGGCTAAATCATCAATCGAATGGACATGTTCAACATGGAACCCGGTGACTGGTTGCACAAAAATCAGTCCTGGGTGTCAGAATTGCTATGCAGAGCGAATGGCAAAACGGCTACAGGCAATGGGAAACCCAAATTACAAACATGGCTTCAAGGTGACAACTCAACCATCAATGCTACAACATCCTCTAAAATGGAAAACGCCTCAAAGAATATTCGTAAATTCGATGAGTGATTTGTTCCATGATGAAGTTGAACTTGAATACATAAAGATGGTTTTTGACGTAATAAGAAAGGCTAGCTGGCATCAATTCCAGGTGCTGACAAAACGAGCTGAACGCTTGCTAGAATTATCTTCAGAACTTGATTGGCCAGACAACCTGTGGATGGGCGTAAGCGTTGAAGATGAAAATGTTGCATATCGCATTGATTTTCTTCGAAAAACAAATGCTCATATTAAATTTCTTTCCATTGAGCCACTGATCGGTCATATAAAAAAGATAGATCTTGCCAATATTGATTGGGTTATTGTTGGTGGAGAATCTGGTCCAAAAGCAAGACCCATGAAGGAAGAATGGGTTTTAGATGTTCGTAATGCATGCATTGAATATAATGTGCCCTTCTTTTTTAAGCAATGGGGTGGCGTGAATAAGAAAAGAGCTGGGAGAGTTTTATTGAATCGAACTTGGAATGAGATGCCAGCTTATGGATGATTATGGATGATATCAGTATTATTATTAATGTCTCTTTTTATATGAAAAGCATTTATTTCATTACTATCCTTTAGAAAGATATTATTTAGTAAAAATATCTAAAATAATTGTCAACTATCTGATAATTCGCTGGTGGCTTCTTCATATTTGTCATTTGACAACATATATTAAAAATGGTATAAAAATGTCATCAAAAACCTAGGAGGTATTTATTTTATAGAAAAGCATCCGGCAACGTTGAACTGCGAATATCAGGGCGAATGGTCAAGGGGAATCCTTCTTCTGAGGATGTTCTTCGGTTTCATCTATGTCATGATCCCGCACATGTTCTGCCTTATGTTCTACGGAATTGCAGCAAGCTTCATCAACTTCATCGCTTTCTGGATCATCCTTTTTACCGGCAAGTACCCCGAAAACATGTTCAAGTTCGTGGTCGGCATGTACAGATGGCAGTGGAGAGTCAACGCCTACATGGGAATGCTCACCGACAAGTATCCTCCGTTCTCAGGCCAGGAATGATCTGAATTTATCTCATCAAAAAAAAGCCCCCAAGCGTTTGGGGCTTTTTTTGTTTGATTTTTTTTGTACCATGAATGAATGGAAATAAAAGGTAAATACGTTTTTTTCAGGTTGTGCGTTAAGGTTTGCTCTTCACAGAGGCGATCCGCAGGCTCTAGAAAACTACGAAATAGAGTTTGATTATCCTGAAGGGCCAAAAGAAGACGGCACTCAAATCAGGGCTTCACATATTGCTTATATACTCCAAAGAGATTTTGGATTGGCGATGGTTTCATCAGTGGATAACTATTTCACGTTTGATATTTCCGAAAACATCCCCATGCACCACAGCGTTTGGTACACATGCAACGTCATAGACAAAACCGGGCAGGCTTGCCAGGTTTTCATCAAAATAATTAACACTCACCATATCGGCAAGCTGATAGACGATTGATTTTGACACCTGCAGCGTCAAGCAGTAGAATCAAGCCAGTCTCCTGATTGGTGGTGAATGCATGCCTATTTCAAAAAGATTGAATGCTGTTTTGCTTCTGGTCACCTTTATTTTTTCGATGAATTCGTCTTTGGGCATTACCGGCGAATGCAAAAAAGAGCTGAAATTTGTTGCAAACTCGAAGCTTTATTATGTAAACGGCAGTCCTCAAAAAGAGATGGACGCAGCGCCACAAATAAAAAAAGGGAGGCTGTACCTTCTTGTCAGGTATGTCGCTGAAGCTGCTGGGGCAAAAGTTTCGTGGGACGGCAACACAAAAACCGTGACCATTGTTCGCAGTGACAATGTCGAGATAACCATGACTGTTGGCACACCAACGGCAAAGGTTGGTGGAGTTGTCACTCAGGTAGGCTCCGAAACTGAAAAAATTTCTCCATTTGTTTCGTCAGGCAGGGTTTATTGCCCACTCAGGTTTACAGCTCAGTCACTTGGCGCAGATGACAATGATATTGCATGGGATTCTGGAACTTCGACAGCAACAATAAAATTTGATGATCCGGATTGCACAGGCGATACTTCCATTGAGGATATTGTTCCTCCAAAAGGATTTGTGCTTGTTTCCGCCTGCCCAAAGCTTGGCATAAACGAACCATTCTACGTTTCCAAGTACGAGATGAAGATAAAGGGACAAAAGGATGGAAACGTAAAATATAGCTCTTCTTATGAGGCTGAATCCAGACCTGATGGAACACCATGGATTGGTATGACCATGTTGCAGGCAAAAGCCGAATGTGAAACGCTTGGGCAAGGCTATTCTCTGATAACAAACTCTGAATGGATGGCAATTGCCAGAGACATCGAATCGGTTGCAAAGAACTGGAGTGACGGTAAAACCCACCTAACGGGACAATCCAAAGCAAAACTCAACATTGGCAATGTCTGCAGGTATGGACCACGAGGCAACGGCGGCAGGATAGACAAGAGCAAGAACGAAAAATATTACGGTGAAGGCGCGCTGGAGGCATCGTCGGACGATTCTTTGGGTTGTTTTGGATACAAATCCTATGACACAGGCAAATGGGGCAAGGTTGTCAGGCCTGAACTAGACTCAAACGGTTGGAACCTCTACAGGAGAACTTTTTATCTTACAAACGGAAGCGTGCTTTGGGATTTTGGTGGCAATGTCTGGAGCTGGACGGATTTCTTTGTCCCCAAAGCCAAGGACAGGGCAAGAATCGATGGACATGTCGATGAGTGTTACCTTGAAGTGAACGCGTGCAACACCTTTTCTGACAAGATGAAACCTGAGCACATACAAAGCCTCAATCCTGACATTGCTGATGTCACCAGATACACCGGCAAGAACTACTACCCTAAAGGCGAAGACAAGTTTGGAGTGGTAATTGACCAATACACAAACCAGAACTGCCTTGGCAGATTTCACCCCACTAGCAGAAACGATGATGCAGGGTTGGCCATGAGGGGGACAAGCTACATGCATGGCGACGCTATGGCCGGCATTTATTCTGTTGCCATGGGCTACAACCAGAACCCGGAACACATCGAGTGCGAAGTTGGATTCAGGTGTGTCTGGAGACCAAAGAAAAAGTAGCAAATCTTGCAGTCAGTCCTTGACACTTTGAAGTGGAGGCGTAAAGTCCACTCATCAATATAGTCAGGAGTGTAAAAGTGAAGAAGACGACAATATCCATGCTGGTGGCCATGATGTTGGTTCTGGTTCTGTCCGGTTGTGGATCAACTGAAACAAAGCCAGAAACTGTTGGGAACAATGACACAACCCAGAGCCAGCAGCAGCAAGCTGAACAACCAGCTGAAGAAACTCAACAGAAACCGCAGGAAGAACAAAAATCCGAAGAAAACGTTCAAACACAAGAACAAACAAGTCCGGAAACAAAAACCGAAGAAGCCCCAACCAATAACGATGAAGAAAAACTTTACTCAGAAGGCGAGTTTGACGGGCATTACTTCAAGTGCAAACTGCCGGAAAACTGGGTCGCAAAAGAAGACCCAACTCAGGGGTATGCAACAATTATCCTGGATTCCAAGCAAAATGCCGGCATAGCCGTCCAGACCGTTGAGAACAACAAGGATAGCGTACAGGTAAGAGCGGAAGGCGTCGCAACACAATTTAACGGTACCGTGGAAGATGTAAAGTTTGGCAACAATTCATATAAGCGAATCAAAACCATGCAAAAAGATCCAACCACGCAAGAAGACATTGTATGGGATTTCCTTATTTGTGTTGTCGGAACGAAAGCCTACTATCTATCAACCCCAATTTATGACCAGCAGACAACCCAGGAATTGCTTTCAAACATTCAATTCAAGTGATAAACTACGTATCAAACAACGTTTGTTTGGATTGTTAAAGGATAATAATTTTATCCTTGAATGTTAGTAAATGATTGCTAAAGTTGCTCCGGCAAAACAAACCGAAAGGAGTTCATATATAATGAACATGAAGAAAATTTTTGCAATGATGCTCGTTCTCTGCGTTGCAGTGACAATGTTTGTCGCTTGCGGTGAAAAGACAGAAGAACCAACAACCAACGATACAACCACCACAGAAACAACAACAGAAACCACAACCACAGACAACACAACCACCACTGAGGATACAACAACCGACACGACAACACCAGCAGCCGAAGGCACATTTGACAATGCAAACATCACATTCGCAGTCCCAACAGGCTGGAAGGCAACAGAAGAAGCCGGCATCGTCACAGTAGCAAAAGAAGGCGACATGATGTCAATGGTTATGGTTATGGTTCTTGAGAATACACCAGCACCACTCGAACAGCTTGCAGAAGAAACAGCAAAGCAGATGCAGGGAACAGTCGAAGATGCAACAATCGGTGCAAACACCTTCAAGAAGATCACAGCCAAAATTCAGGACAATGAAGTGACAAACCTCATTGCAGTCAATGGCACAAAAGCATTCAACATCACAGTCCAGAACTTTGCCGGTACAGACGAACAGGCAATCCTCAATTCAATCATTCTTAAGTAAGAAATACATCTGTTTATAAAAAGCCGGAGAGAACTCTCCGGCTTTTTTGTTTGCTATTTACTCCAACGGGTTATACAATTTTGCATATCCTTTTTGTAGAAAGAGAAATCAAATGAAGAAGTTAATGTCGATACTATCACTTGTCACCATAATTGCCATGACTGCCTCGTGCGGGGATGGCAATGACACAAAAAAATCTGTTGAGATGGGAAAGCCTTTCGAGCACGGACTTTTCACGATCACTCTGGCAAAAGATTGGGAAGGTTCTGAGGAAAAAGATGGTCCAGTTATTATAAAAAAGAGTGATGCCGAAGGCATGGTTATCATGGCCGCAGACAACAATACCGAAAGCGTTGATGCTATCGCAAAAAATATTTCTGAACAGGTAAAGCAGCAAAACCCAAATGCGAAACTTTCTGAGATTACAGAAGTCAAATTTGGTGATTATACATTTAAAAAGATAGTTGGCACCGATGCCGACCCAACAACAAAAAAAGAAGTGTCCATGTACGTCCTTGTCACAACCAAGGATTCCATTGGCATGGTCATTCAGCTTTCTAACCTTGAAGGTGAAGAAGAGCAAGCAATGCTCCAGACATTGAAAATTAAGTGATGACATTGTTCAGGTTTTTCAAAGAAACAAGTAAAACAGGACTGATCAACAGAAAAGGAGGACTCCTGGGATGAAGAGAATTATTGCCATAGTAGTTGTTTTTGTGTGTTTATTGTCTATGTCAGCATGCGGCAACAACACCAGCGATAATGTTAATGACACGACACCACAAGAAACAATAACAACGGAGAGCGGAATGTTTGAAAACAAGGTTTTTACAGCAGACTTACCAGAAGGATGGAAGGCTACAGATGACGGTGTTACGGTTGTTTTTGACAGAAAGACCTCAAATGGAAACATTGTCAAGATAACCTACAAGACCGATGAAACGTCGACAGCAAACGACATCATCTCTGGCATCGCCAATGGAGCAACTATTGAAGATGTGGCTTTTGGGCAGAATATTTTCAAACAGTTTGTGACAAAAAAATCGGATGGGTCTGACAAAACCACCCTTGTGACAGTATCAGATGGAAAGAGCATAATTGTTGAAGTGGATGATATTTTCGCAAAAGACGAGTTTGACCTGATCAATTCGATAACCGTTAAGTAGAAACTTTAGAAATCATCAAAAACCGGAGGTTTATACTTCCGGTTTTTTATTTTCTTCATCAACTTTTGGCATTTGTTTTCTGCCCTCCATCCTCTCGCGGACTCGGGCTTCGAAACCGTAACCTGAAGGCTCATAAAATTTTACGCCTTTTAGCTCCTGTGGCAGATATTCCTGACCGGTAAATCCTGCCTGGAAATCGTGGGGATACTTGTAATCCACGCCATAGCCAAGCTCTTTTGCACCTCGAAAGCTTGCGTTTCGCAGGTGGTAGGGCACAGGTGGACAAGATATTTCAACTGCCCTGTTTGCCGCCCACAAGGCTTTTGCTGCCGAGTTGCTCTTTGGAGCCTGGGCAAGATAAACGGTCACCTCTGACAAAATAAGCCCAGCCTCAGGCATGCCAACCTGATGACAAGCCTGAAACCCAGAATTTGCAACAAGCAAGCCCCAGGGGTCAGCAAGCCCGATGTCTTCTGCAGCCAAGATTACCAGCCTTCTGGCTATGAAAAGTATGTCCTCGCCTGACTGGAGCATGCGCGACAGCCAGTAGACAGCAGCGTCAGGATCAGAACCCCTGACGCTCTTGATGAAAGCTGATATTACCTGATAGTGTTCATCACCGGTCTTGTCGTAGGGCAACCTCTTTGGTCGCTCTCCAGATGGAATCTCCAATTTTTGACCACTGACAACAACTATATCTTCAAGGAGGTTGAGGGCAGAACGTGCGTCACCACCAGCATTTGCCACGATGAAATCCTCTACCTCTTGGGGCATTTCAAGATTTTTGTCGCCAAAGCCTTTTGAATCACTCAAAGCTCTCTTGATGATGGTTTTGACGTCATCGTCAGTCAATGCCTCAAGTCTGAGCACCCTGACTCTGGAAAGCAATGGCCCAACCACCTCAAAGTAAGGGTTTTCCGTTGTCGAACCAATGACTGTCACCTCGCCGGACTCGACCTTTGGCAGCAGAAAATCCTGCTGGGATTTGCTCCATCGGTGTATTTCGTCGATGAAAAGTATTGGCTTTTCAACACCAACAAGCAGCTGCCGAAGGGCTGGAATGCCGGTTGAAACGGCGTTTATGTTGAGTATGGGTCGCGAGGCGTTGCCGGCTATAAGGTGAGCAAGTGTGGTTTTGCCTGTGCCTGGCGGCCCCCAAAGAATCATCGAAGAGACCTTTCCGGCAAGGGCATTTTTTATCACAGTGTTGCCCATGAGCTTTCCCTGGCCGACAAACTCAGCCAGAGTCTGCGGTCTCATCCTGTACGCAAGCGGTTCTGTCATGGGAATGATTATACCCTTATTCTTCTTAACGCAAAAGCTTTGAAATCCCCAAGATTGAAAAGATGCCAACAACGATTATCGTAGCAAAGAAAGTTTTTATCGGGCGACCATGGCAAGGTGAGACTTTGTGCTATGGCGACAAATTTCAGCCAAAACCTTAATAAATATGAATCCCCCTCCTGGTGGGTTATTCAGGAGGGGGAGGTAGTAGTTATTTTTAGAATGTGTACTTGAAAACGTATCTGCCGTTTTTTTCCAATGTTTCAACGATTTCTGATTTTGTGACCCATTTTTTGAACAGCCTTGCTCCACCCTCAAAAACACCGATGTGGAAGTCTGGGTCGAGTTTTGACGTGGTGATAACAGTTGCGCCGTGTTCATCGACTTCAGACACCTCATAGTATCCAGCGTCAGAACCCCTGTTTGAGTTTGAGTAGGATTTTGCAAAGCTTTCTCTGGTGCTTTCAAGGTTGGGCATGCCGTCAAAGATTTTGAACAGTTCCTGAAGTTTTGGGACGACTTTTGTTCCAACAAGTCTGGCGCCCTGAATTGATCCTTTTTCTTTTACGGCTGTCATGTATTTGTTGAAAACATCCTGATCCACCCAGGTTCCCTTGGCAAGTTTTGAAAAGTCAAGTCCACTGGCTTGCCTGCAATAGTCCTTGTATGCTTCCTGCACAAGGCTGTCCATCATAAGAATGAAATCGCTCAATATTTCGGCCATATCGTTATCTCCTATTTAAATATGGTACTATGTCAAAACACTATACCAAATATCGGTGTTAAAAATACATAGTAATATTAAATTTTGATTATATTGATTTGATAATGATTGTATCAATAACATTTGATAACATATTATAATTATTAACTTTTTCTCATATAAAATTGATAATTACACACTTATGGTTAAATTAACTCAAAAACATTACCCATCCCGGATTTAATGAGACAAAACAAAAAACCACCGATTTCAATCGGTGGTTTTTATGTGTCAAATACAATTAATCGATCAGTTTGGATCCCAAACAACGGTAATTTTCTTTGTTTTTGCGTCCCAGTTGACAACAGCTCCGAATGGTTCAGAAATGAATCTGAGCGGAACAAGCGTTCTTCCTTCTACGATGACAGGAGGAGAATCAAGCGGTTGTTTCTTGTCACCAACCATGGCGTAGTTTTTTCCGAGCCAGAGTTTAAAACTCATGTCGTGCCTGATGATGGTTATTTCTTTTGCCTTGGCATCCCAGTTGACCTTGCAGCCGAACGATTCGGAGATGAATCTGATTGGAACCATCGTTCTGCCATTGATTAGTTTTGCCGGAACATCCAATGTCGCTTTCTGATCATTTATCATCGCATTCTTGTTTTCAATTTCTAGCTTTATGACAATGCCCTTGTCAGTTTTGATCATGACATTGATTGAGGCCTGCTGGCACATCGGCTCCTCGGATTCAAGCCTAATGCTTCCGCCGAAAGTGTCTCCTGATGGCAAAGCCGAAGCCGAAATTGTAACCTTGAAAACCTGTTCAGGAGTTTCGGAGCTGAATGTTTCAGGTGACACCTCAATCCAGTTTTGCATTGGTTTGAGCTTGCCTTTTACGTTGATGTCGCTGTAGTGAATCAGGAACTCAAGGGTTTTTGTTGAACCACGTGAAAGGTACCCAAAATCGAGCATATACGGCTCGAACTTTACGCATTGCACCTGGTCGGTCGAGACGGTAACCTCAACAGGCAATTCCATCCAGCCACCATCGTATTCGATTTTGATCGTGTAGTTGTTTTTACTGCCTGGCTCAAGCCCCGTGGAATCAAATGATAATGGCATTCTTGCCCCATCTGTTGGAACCGTGAGATTGACACTGTCAAAAGTCAATCTTGCCGGGTCACTTGCCGTGAACTTACAAGAAAGTTGCTTGTCGACAAGATTCTCAATATTAAGTTCGGCTTTGGCTTTTGAACCGAACGGAATGTTTTTGAAAACCAGAGGGTTTGGTGAAACTCTGATTGAATGCCGAACAGTCACTTTTGCTTCTGCGCTCATTCCCTTGTGTGTCGCAGTAATTTGGGTCGTGCCAGGAGCTATGGCTGTGAAATTGCCATTATTGTCTACCTTGCCAACCTTGGCGTCTTTAACAGTCCAAAGCGCTTCTTTTGTGATATCAACAGTTGTCCCTGTGTTCATCAACCCCGAAAGGGCAAAACTGGTACTCGCATTTGGCACAATGGTTATGGATTCTGGAGAAATTGACAATGAAACAATTTTTTCCTCTTCACCACCAAGGCAGTAAACCGAACCATCTTCACAGCCAAAAAATATCTTCTTTTCGGCAATAGCCGGTGTCCTGACCGCAGACTTGGCAGGAAGGTTGTAGACGGTTTCTCCTGTATCCGAGTTTTTTACAATAAAACCGTTTTTTGTTGTGCCTACATAAACCCTGTTCTTGCAATAAAGCGCCTGCGAGTATCTACCAGCTTCAAGTTTGTCTGTCCAAAGCAAAGTTCCGTTTTTTTCATCAAGTGCATAGAGGTTGTTCTCAACCGAGACATAGCATTTGCCGTCACCAACACATGGGTCTGACCAAAGGCCAGGTTCACACTTAAAAACCCATTCAGGTCTGCCTTGCTTGGCATCAATACAGGTAAAATAACTGTTTGACTCGCCTGTATACCCAAGGAAAATTTTTCCTTTTGAGTATGCAATCGACGATTCAATTATTCCGTCGGTTTTATATTCCCAGGCTACAGATTGTTTGAATGGGTCGACACAAAAGACCGATCCTTCGTGTTCGCCTATGTAGATCATGTTATTTCCAACAATTGGTGTTGATGTGACAGGGCCAACCTTTATGTCCCAAAGCTTCATGCCTGTCTGGGGGTTCACACAGTAAAGCTTTTCATCTCTTGAGCCAATGAACATCCAGCTATTAAAAAGCATTGGCGAGTTGAAGATATAAAGCTCAGTTCCAAAAGACCATTTTTTCGAGCCTGTATATTTGTCGAAACAATAAGCTTTTCTATCCCATGAACAGATATAGACGCTGCTCCCGTCAACGCATGGAGTTGAGTAGACTGAACCGCCAATAGTCGGACTCCACACGACTTTTCCTGTTGAAAGATCAAGACAGAAAAAAACGTTTTTGAATGTTCCAAAGTAGATCTTTCCGTCATCAATCGCCGGTTGCGATAGTATCGGTGCATCAATGTTAATGTTCCATTGCACACCTAGATTTGGTCCAACTGGAGCACATCCATCAGGAGCGGCGTTTGTCCCTGCAGCATCTCCGCCATAGCACATCCAGCTACACTTCTGAGCAGAAGAAGCATATGTTCCAAACTGCGTAAAAACCAACATTGCAATAATTATCCCGTGCACCCATTTTTTCATGGAAGAAATTATATGATAATGAGGTTATTTTGCAAAGCTTAAATGGGTAATTCCCACCCTCAGCCACCAACTTAGACCATATTACTCCTGTTAATCAACATTTTCAACAACAATCTCACTTGATACGATGTAGGTTCTTTTCTGTGATTGTACTTCCAGACATAATCAGCAA
>JAGNLA010000027.1 GCA_017999835.1 Caldisericia bacterium | reverse complement strand
CTGATTATGTCTGGAAGTACAATCACAGAAAAGAACCTACATCGTATCAAGTGAGATTGTTGTTGAAAATGTTGATTAACAGGAGTAATATGGTCTAAGTTGGTGGCTGAGGGTGAGAATTACCCTTCTTTTTTCATCCATGAACCACATTCTACAATAGTTGCCAGCAATTGGAAGTCGTTTTTTGTGATTGAAAAAAAAGCTATTTTTGTTATACATGCTTCTATGATTAGAATTGCTTATCTTTCTCGTGATGGGGTTATCAGGGACGCGCAAGTTGAAGAAATAAAGCAGCTTCTTCAGGATGAAAAGGGTTTGGTTTGGGTTGATTTCGAATCTGAACCTGATGGTACACCGACTGCCATACTTATTGAGGAATTTGGATTCCATCCTTTATCAATCGAAGACGCGCTCGAACAATGTCACCTTCCAAAAATCGATGACTGGACCTCATATCTTTACATTGTCCTACACACCTTAGAATATGGAAGAGATAAAGACGAGATAATCAACAAGGAATTGGACATTTTTCTTGGCAACAATTATGTAGTGACCATGCATGAACAGAAAATGGAAGCCATTGACAAGGTAAGAATCAATGCTTACAGAGATCCAAAGATGCTCAAGCGTGGAGCTGACTATCTTCTTTATTTAATAAGTGATGAAATAATCGAAAATTATCTATCACTTGTCGAAGAGTTGGACGAAAACGTTGAAAATCTCGAATCTCTCATAATCGACAACCCGTCAAAGGAAGTTTTGCCAAAAATCTTTGGTTACAAAAGAACTTTGCTTGGATTAAGAAGATACATTACCCATCAGCGCGAGGTTTTTGACAAACTCTCCAGAGAGCCTCACTCCCAGGTTGATGAACGTGACAGAATGTACTTCCGTGACCTCTATGATCATCTCGTTAGGTTGTATGACATCACAGAAAGCATGAGAGACATCGTTTCCGGGGCTCTTGACATCTATCTTTCAGTGGTCAACAACCGCATGAACGACATCATGAAAACCTTGACAACCATTGCAACCATATTCATGCCAATCTCGTTTTTGACAGGGTTCTTCGGTATGAACTTTTTCTCACCGTCCGGGCATCTGGATTTTTGGACTGATATAATCGGTTTTGGTATAGCTTTTATAATAATTGTTGCCACACCAATCGGCATGATATACTGGATGAAAAAACGTGGATGGATGTAAGAGTTAGGGCTTGATCGCAATTCGATAGGTGAGTTTAAGGAAGTTGAACTGCAATGAGGTGACGTAAATGTATTTGTCCACGATTGCATACTCATAAGATTTGGCGATGTTGTAAAGCTTGTCGTTGTTTTTTGTCCACAGGCGTTTGCCAGTGCCAGTGCCAAACCCTGCGACGAACTTGTCGTTTATGACAACCAGATTGTAGCCAGAGGGGATGATGCAACCATTGTAATCAGACTCCAACGGAGCTTCCCATGTGTTTGCCAGTGTTTTGGGGTCAAGACAGAGTAATCGGGATGCACCTGTGCTGATGCAAAACAGTTTTGACCTGGACAGGACAACATTGAGCCCAAGGTTGATCTCTCTGGTTTTAAGAACTTTTCCGGTTTTGCCATCGAGTAGATAGATACAAGATTTTGTGTACGCCACAATGTTTCCGCTGTCATCAAAGAAAGATTTGAGTCCAGGGTAAGGTATTTCTTTTGGCAAACCCTGCATTGCAAAGAGTTTCTTGCCGGTCTTAAGATCATAACATTGATCCTTGATTATCATCTTGCTGCCGTTTGAAGCAACCCAAACATTTCTGAGTGTTGACCCAAAGTTTTCAATATTCCAGAGTGCTGTGCCATCTTTTGATTTGTAGCAATTTATCGTGTATTTGTAAGTGTTTTCACTTGCTTGAGTTGTCTTGCAGGCAAGCAGGTAGTCGCCAAAAGCAAAGCAATCATCGGTATTTGTTTCATTTTTCTGCCACGAAACCTTGCCAGTTTTTGCGTCATATGCTGTTGGCCCAATCCCTGAAAAAACCAGTCCATTCGAGTAGGACATCTGCTGGAGCAGCGCAAATTTGCCAATGCTGTCGGCTTTGTTGTCTATTCGCCAAAGTTTGGTCTTTGTGCTGGCATCATAGCATGTCCAACCCATCTGGTCATTGAACAGAATTTTGCCATCGAAAAACAATGAGGAGGTTTCTTCATCGCCATTGTCTATGACCCAGTCCTGGACGAGGTTTTCACCCTTGGGCGCTGTTCCATTGGGTACAGTGTATTTCCGGCTCTCGTTTCTGCCTTCGGTTGTCCAGGTGACTTTTGAGAGGGCAAGCGGTTTTTTAATGACAAGGTTTTTCTTTTCGTCAAAACTGACAGAGCAACCCATAACTTCACAGGCGTATTTGAGAGGGATCATCAAATATTGTTTCTTGTTCACAGTCTTGATGTACGGCTTTACGGCAATTTTGTAGCTGTCACCGTCAATTGTTGCTTGAGCCATGCCTTCTGTAAACATAAGAGCTGTGTTGGTGACGGGGTCAATTCCACCTGCCATTTTGTTGTTTGGCGACCATGGGAATTTGATGTTAAGAATTATGCCAAGGTCAGGAGCGCATATAAAGGTGGTGTTATTTTTTATCTCGGTCTGAAGGATGAGTTTTGTTGAGCTTCCCTCTATTGTTGCAATGTTTGTGCCAATTTTATGAACAATCGTGCGATAACCTGCGATTCCGAGTGTGGAATGGTTTGAAAGAGTTGCGACAAGTATCGCAGCAACAATAATCCCAACCTTTTTCATGTATGACGCACCATCCTTTTTGTTCCAGATATTTGTTACACGATACAAATATAGAAACAACAAAGATTCTGTTCAGCGTTATACAGGGAGGGTTTGAAAAGACCACCCAGCAAAAAAGTAAAACGAAAAAGTGGTCTACTTTAAAGCTTCAAGCACTTCCCTGATGTCCGGGAGTTCTGGGATCGGATAAATCTTTGTCCAGACCACGATGCCATTCTCGTCGACTATCAGGTTGGCGCGTTCGGTGAATCCATCACCATCCCTGAAAATGCCAAGTTCCTTTGCGTATCCCCCGTGTGGCCAGAAATCACTAACAAGGCTCGTTTTCTCAATCTCTAAACTCTTTGCCCAGGCTTTTTTGCTTGGAACCGTGTCAATGGAAAACCCAAGCGGAATGGCGTTCAGTTTTGCAAATGACTCAAAATTATCTTCCAGGGACTTCATCTGTTGTGAGCACACACCGGTCCATGCCAGTGGGTGGAATGAAAGAAGAACCTTCTTGCCAATAAAATCTGACAGTTTTAGCTCTTTTCCGTTATGGTCCTTAAGAACAAAAATCGGTGCCTTTTTTCCAATTTCTATCATCGTTCCTCCATCTAATGATAATTATTATCAATATTATAAAGTTATCATTTGAAATCAAGGCGCAAACTTCGCGCTTTGGGCAAGTGATCCTAAAAGATCCAGTGGGCAAACTCTCCCGGCTTGATTTCTAAAATTTGATGGGACAAGTTTGAGGAAATAATCTGAAATCCTCATTGTATCGATAGCATTGCTTGAATCGTAATTTCCCAGGTCAGATGGAATTATCTGCTTTTGAGCCAGTCTGTTTCTCAGCTCGACTAGGACTTCGTCGCAAAGGTCTAGGGATTCGAAGTTGTCGTTTGTACTTAGGCACCATGAAAGCTTTTCAGCGATGCCGCCATAGTCGTTAATAGTCCTTAAGACATTGAGGAGCATTGGTTGTGGTGGAGAGTACTTTCTTGCCGTCATGAAGGCAAGCCTGATTGTCCATTCAACTCTTTTGAGCACAGACAGCTTTGCCATGCCTGAGGTGTCGCTTTCGAGCCTGGTTGCAAGCTCTTTTCTGGGAAGAATGTTTCTCCAAACCCAGTGATGTCTCCAGTACCATACTTCCTGAGGCATATGATCCCATTGACCCTGCGCCCTGGATAGTTCCAGTTCGGGATCCCAGAAGATTCTCCCTGATAGAAACGCGAAAAATTGAGATTCTGAAACCTTTGAATAACCTATTGGGTCAGTTGGCCTGCGCTTGAGGGAAATCATCTCGTCAAGGAGGTCTTGCCAAAAATAGATTTCAACAGCTTTCTTGTCGTTGTCGGAACCAACTTTGTCCAATCGTCTCTGCTCAAACAAGTCCGGGAGGCATGTCTGCATCGTTGAGGCAATTTTATTGGTCAGTTCTGTGTTTTGTTCGAAAAGGATGATTTGAATTGTAGGAACGGGATCATCAGGCGACATGTCGTTTTGCTTGGCTGAAATCTGAGTCTCTTGGACAAAATAACCCACACAGATGTTCCGGAGAGAGTTTGGTAGTGATTTCTCCAGAATTGGCTTGGCGCATTCCTCAAAGAACTGTCTGGCAAAAACAGATGGTTTCATTGCCTTTCCTTTCTGCCGCGATAATTTTGTGTTTATAGATAATATTATACCCTATTTAATCAAAAACTCACATAGTGCTGGTAAATTGTAACATATGACAAGAATAACCATAATCAGACACGGGCAAAGCGAAGGCAACATCAACAAAATCATTTGTGGCCATTTTGATACTCCGCTCACTGATGCAGGTAGACATCAGGCAAAGCTTACAGGTAAACACCTCGTTGGTAAAAAAATCGACAAGATTTACTCCTCTGATCTGAAAAGAGCTTTGGAAACGGCCAATATCATCGCAAAAGAAGTTGGCATGGATGTTGAGGTCGACACAAGGTTGCGTGAGAGATCATGTGGAATTTTTGATGGTAAGCCTGTAGCAGAGGTTTTGTCTCATCCAATGTGGGATAATTTTATGAGCAAACCCCACATTAATGTTGATGGTGGCGAGACCATCGGTCAGATATATGAAAGAGCAAAAGGTTTTTTAAAAATAATTGTTGAAAAGCATAAAGATGAAAATGTCGTGCTGGTGACTCATGGCGGATGGCTCTGGGTGGCAGTCCCTGTTGCGCTC
This sequence comes from Caldisericia bacterium, assembly GCA_017999835.1. Classification (GTDB taxonomy): domain Bacteria; phylum Caldisericota; class Caldisericia; order JAAYUI01; family JAAYUI01; genus JAGNLA01. The sequence continues at coordinate 3,092 of JAGNLA010000027.1, read as the reverse complement.
AACGTAAAGATTGACAACTACTACGGGTTTATTGGCATGGACAACTGCTCAATGAGTCAGGTGGTTTTTGATCATGGGACGTATGTACTTGAAAACTTAAACCAAATTCATCATCTTGGAGGCTTCCTGACTGAATCGCTTTCGTGGCGCTTCTAGGATGTTCGACTAGCTTTTGAACCATAAATGCCTTAAAATGTTTTTTTGTTTGTAGGAGGCATTATGAAAAAGTTTTTATTGACGGCAATGTGCCTGGTCATGACAGTGCTGCCAACCCACGCAATGGCTGCAGACCAGCAATATTCGGTATACTCATCCATCGGTTTCGGACCGCTTGAAGGGGAGTTGACTTCTCCAAAAGCCATGGGCACCGATGAAAACGGCAGAATATATGTTATCGACGCTGCCTCAAGGAAAGGGCTAGTTTTCCAGAGTAACGGCACATACTTCAAGAGCATTGCCATACCTGAAAGCGTTCAAGTCGAAAATCTTTGTCAGAATATTTCCGTATACATGGGCATGGTGGCTTATCCTGACGGTAGAGTGGTTCATCTTGCATCAAGCTCAGGAGATGTCGCGACAGTATTTGGCATTGGAACAAAGCTAATCACTGAATCATTGAAAGTTAAGCTCCTGGATGATTATTCACTGCTGGTGCTTGATAAAGCCAATGGAATCCTCAAGTTTGATAAAGATGGGAATTTTGTCGGACAGGTTGTTGTTCCTGGCAATCTTCCGTCGATACCAAACATACTTTCCTTCGACATTTCACCAAAAAATGAATGTGTGGTCTTGTCGATGATACTGGAAGAACCAAAAAATGAAGAAGGCGCCCCAGAGCCAAACATCAACTCTGTCGTACAGATAACGGTTTTTGATAGTTCCTTCAAGTTCAAAAACACATTCAAGGTCAAGACTGACGAAACATATTCACCGCTTCATGGTCAAATCAACTGGCTGGGCGATTCATCAATTGTCATGATGTCAACAGATGCTTCTGGATTCATTACATTTGATGTTAACGGCAATGTTTTGTCGGAAACTTTGAAAGGCGCAATACTTCCGATAAAAACTTTCTGTCCGGTAAAAGATAAATACTATTCTTTCACGGAAACGGAGTTTGTTTCCATCTCAAAAGACGGAGCCATGAACGTGCTGGCAAAGTTTGACAAAGAATCGATGAAGTTTGGAAGTTTGGATCAGATTGCTGTTTGTGGTAATGGCATCGCAGTTTATGATAAAAGCAGGCAAGACATTCAATTCTTCTCCCAGCAAGGATTTTCTGGAATCAAGGAGTATGACCAGGCTCCAGACATAGTCCTTTTTACCGACGCGTCGAATAGAGCTTGCACCTATAACAATTCAAACAGATCCGCCAAGGCTTTCTCTTGTGATGGCAAGCAACTGCAGAGTTATGAATTTGAACAGCAGATTGGAGCGCTTTCAAAAATTTCTAGGGGTTCAGGAGATGAACTCATAGGCGTTTCAGAGACATTTGGAACAGTTTGCAGGATCAGCAAAGACGGTTTCTTCATTGGTTATGTTGGTTCATCAGGTTCAAGCGGAAGCCAATTTAGAGACCCAGTTGATGCTTTCTTCGGCCCAGACAAGAATTTTTATGTATTGGACAAAGCTGGGTCAATCAAAGTATTCGATGGCAAAAACACATTTGTCAGGCAAATATCGATGCCTGCCGATAAAACCGGACTCTCAAACCCAACAGATATGGCGCTTCTTCCATCAGGAGAAATAATGGTTGCCGATTCAGGAAACGACAGGTTGGTCGTTTTCAACTTTGACGGCTCATACGCCTATGCGATTGGCTCGACCACTCCTCCAATGGCAAAAACACAAAAAGGCGATTACTTTACCAATCTTGGGACGTTCATCAAACCTGGAAGAATAGTTGTAAATGGCGAATCCGTGTATGTTTTGGACAAAGGAAACCTCAGGATACAGGTTCTTAGGAAAGAAAAAGTTGCGCCAAAGATATCGATAGACAAGCAATCCATTGACTTTGGAAAGGTTTACGATGGCGTGAAAACTGAGACCATTACAATAAAAAATACAGGCACTGGCATGCTTGAAGGCTCAGCAGTCTGTGATAGCAATTGGGTTGAACTCCCGAAGAAAACTTTTACGGGCAATTCAGTGAAACTTGAGATAAGGCTCCACGCCGATAAAGTACCTTACTGGAACGAGAAAGTTGCCGAAATTGTCATAAACAGCAACGGCGGAATGGTCAAAATAACAATAGGTGCAAGCAAACCTGGCAAGATTGTAAAACTTCAGATAGATTCGACCAAGGCTTATGTTGATGGCACCGAAACCAAGCTTCAGGTTGCGCCTATGCTTGTTGGTGGCAGCACGATGGTTCCACTCAGATTCATTGGCGAGGTTCTCGGAGCAACTGTGGACTGGGATGCGAATGAAAAAAAAGTTATCTACAAACTTGGCAAACAAATTGTTGTGGTCTGGATAGGCAAAAAAGAAGCACTTGTTAATGGTTCAAGCATGGCAATGAGTGCAGCACCTGTTATTGTTTCGGGTAAAACCCTGGTTCCGCTTAGGTTTATCGGTGAAGCGCTTGGAGCTTCAGTTGATTGGATAGGCTCAACCAAAACAATAATGATCTATTACCCACCAAAACAGTGATCCTTTGATTACAGAAAACCGGATTCATTACGATGGATCCGGTTTTCTTATTTCACGCTTCTTAACCTGATTTAATGCCGCATCATTTGGGCTTTAGGTTTTTGTTTCAATCTTAACGAGGCGGCACTTGTGATTTTGTATTCGATTATCATTATCTATAATAACAGCGAAAGGGGTATTTTTATGAAGAAGTTCGTACAGGTGGCTTTATCCTTTATATTGGTTGTCGCTCTCATCGGATTTCCGATTGGACAGGATGCACAAGCAAAACTTACATCTGTTAAGGTGGTTTATTTTAAGCCTCCTCAGGTTGGTGTTACCTCAACATACAAAATTGATGTAGACATCAATCAAACAGTGGAAATTCATGGCCGGATTACGATTGTTTTCCCCGATGAATGGACAATGCCTGATGTGCCAAAGCCAGTTGCGGGTATTAC
>JAGNLA010000006.1 GCA_017999835.1 Caldisericia bacterium | reverse complement strand
GCAGTAACGAAATTTTTGACAGGGTTTCCAACTGAGGGTTTCTTGGCGTAGTAGATTTCACCACTTCCAATTCTTCCTGTTTTGAAACCTGGGGTTTAAAAAAAAGTTTGAGCATAAAGAAAGCCAGAACTAGGTTTATAAGCGTTGGAACGATAAGCTTTGCACCAAACACAAAAAATGGGTTGCCCATGTTTGCGCTCATGGCAATGAGCAAATTCTGTGGATTGCCAATCGGGCTTGCGACACTGCCAATCGTCACAGAAAAAGCAAGCGCCAGCATTAGCATTTTGGCATTGACACCTTTTTGTCTTGAAAGCATGAGCACAGCAGGTGTACCCACAATTGCCATAGTGTCGTTCATCACCAGCGCAGAAAACAGCCCAAACACCAGCATGACCATTAGCACAAAGCTATCAGCTGTTTTTGTGTTACAAAAGAATCTGCCAAGCAGATGTTCCAAAAAACCGCTGTCTTCAAGCGCCCTGCCAATGACAAACATGCCAAAAAGAAATATTATCACATCGAGGTTTATCGACTTGGCAGCGTCCAAAGGAGCGATCCCGCCAGTCAGAAGCACAGCCAGGGCGCCAAAAAACATCACTTGCCAGATTTTAAGTTTGTATGGGCCAACTCTCCTGACAGCCGTCAGGATGAAAACAATCGCCAAAACCAGAACAGGGATGTATTTGAGCATTATCTCAAACAGAAGCCTTGATTGTCATAAGATTCATAACAAAGAATGAGTATTTTTGAGCAATACACAAATTATCAATGTGTATGCTAACCCAGATTTTTGCTATTTGTTCAACAGCTCTGATACCAATGTGAAAACCTTCTTGCCTTCCACTCTGCCATAGAGCGCTCTCATAACCTGACCGCAGCACCAACGGAACTGCGCATCTTTTGAAGAAAAGCTGTGTGTTTCCGAACGTTTGATGACATCCTGAGCCACAAACTCAACATTTTCCGGTTTCTCTGTATCGACAAACTTCCACTTGTAGCCAGAGTTCATAAGTTCGGATCTAATTTCGGCCTTGATTGCCTCTTTTGGCGAGTTCTTCTTTTTTGCTTCAACCATCATCTCAAGCAGGGTTTCGTTTGTAAGCTTGTGAGTTGGAAGTTTCTGTCTTCTGAAATGCTTCATCCAGTTTACGAGCAGCTCTGCTGCAAGAACGGGGCTTACTCCTGCCTCAACGAGCTGGTCAAACAGCCTTGCGCGAGGGCTGATGGCAAGTTTCCATGCCACTGATTTATGAATGCCAAGCTTTGCGTATTTTTCTTCGCGTTCCCATGGGCGCTGTGCCATGTTGGCTCTGATTTTTTCAATACGCTCCGGGAAAAGTCTTACCGGTGGAGAGTCCGTATCTGGGTACATTCTGTCTGGGCCTGGAAGAACACGCTCGAAATCGGTTCTGAATCCATCCTGCATGTGCTGTCTGGTTTCCTGCGGGACGCCTCTGACTGCTTCATCGGCACGGAGGATTATTTCATTGACGGCTGTTAAAAGGTCGGCTTCCGGCCCCCAGACGATCACCATCTCGTCGGTTGGGTAGGCATTAAGTTTTACAGCAACCGGTTCCCAGTCGCCTGGGTAGAGCGTTCTTGACGATCTCCAGGCAAGGTTTGGAACCTTGTCGATACAGGCAATGACTCTGATCCTGCCACCGAATTCGTCACCAAAACCCCAGCTGGGCTCGATTTCTGTGCTCAAAACGTCATGAAACATCGGGAGCTTGACAGCCCAAATCTTCTCTCCACGAAGGAAAGCGCCTTTAATCAGTGGTGATGATGAGCCATAAAGTTCCTTTGTGACGTCGGCAACCTGCTCTTTTCTGATTCTTTCAAGCTCTTTCTGCCTGTCCTGTTCGCGAAGCGATGAGTCGAGTTTTGAGTTGGGTGTCAACCCCCAGGAAACAAGCTGGTCTTTTATCTCGATGAGCTTTTGCTGCCTGTGCGCTTCAACATGGAGCATCCTTGGGATGTACCATGTTTTCGGGACGCCTTTGATTTCTATTCTTGTTGAACCGGTAACTGATGAATTGACGTCTTGTCTGACTGAGCCGATGCCTCTTCGAACCAAACCCGAGGCGCGCAGGAGTCTTCCAAGCAACTCGTCAACTTCGGCGCATTCAAAAGGAGTGTTCATGTCTGGGAGCGTTACGATTTCGATCAATGGCGTTGAGAGCCTGTCTGTTTTGAAGGTTATTGTGTGACCGTTGTCGCTGACCTCACGGCAGGAATCTTCTTCAAGGGCAAGCTGCTGGATTCTTATTTTTCTTCCACGGTATGGAACCCAACCATTGACACCGATGATGGCTGTTCTTTGGAAACCGGTCGGGATTGAGCCGTCCAGATATTGTTTTCTTGTGATGTGAACTTCGTCAACCAGCTGGCAATTGAGCATGAGAGCAATCTCGATTGCAAAATCAAGCGCTTCCTGGTTGATTGGGAATGGTGGCGTGTCGTCCATTTCGTATGTGCAAACGTAGTCGCGATACAGAAGATATTGTACTTCCTTGTGGGTCTTGAACTCCATGAGAGCCGTTCCGTCATACGTTCCCATCTCCGAGAGCGTTGGCCTCATATGTCTAACGATGCGTGCATCAGGTTCGATATGACGAATGCCTACTGGACAATTGCAAAACAGCTTTTTCTTTGTGTTCAGCTGCTGATGTATCTCCAGTCCTGACTTGAAACCCATTTTTTCGTAATAATTTGCATCATCGTAGTTCATGTTTCACCACCTAAGCAGGACAGTTTAAGAGTCTGGTAAGTTAAGCTCAATAAAATATGGGTCAAGGAATAGGATTTTCAAATATTGAAGATGATTCGCCCGTGTTGTGGCTTGATTTCAAATACTTGTTTAGAACAATTTCCAGCCTATCAATTGTACCAGGTTCAGTTGCAACAAGATCTGAGATGACCACGTTTCTTAAACCAATTTTGGTAGGCGAATCGATAATCTCGGAGATGTAAGTCTCACGATTGTTGCAGGCAATCACGAGTCTTTTTGCCATTTTCTTGGTGTAGCTGTTGACAACTTCAACCCCATTGCCAACCGTTAGAGTGCAGCTTTTGTCAAACTTTCTGAACAGTCTCTTCCCGACTGTAATATCAAACCCATTGTCAGTTTTTTGAAACGTCACCTTCCTGTGATAAAAGAGTCTGCCCTGCACCGCTCCAAATATAAGCAATGCAGCAAAGGGAACGATGAATACGAGTAGATAAACTGGCATTGTGCCATATCCTGCTTTTTCAAACAGAGGAATCGCAACAAACATTGCCAGTAAAGCAAGGACTGCGCATGGAAGAATGACTGCAGCAAAAGACCTTTTCCGCCTCGCTTCCAGGTTGAAAATCATCTCCACTACGTTTTCGTTTTCAATATTATTATCAGTCATTGCTTTATTATACTTCTTTACTCAAAAATACTAAAGCACGAATCAAAACCGAAATAGATAATTGTCATTCATATTTTATCAATAATAATATAATATTGGCATAATCTTGATAAAAATGTGCAATAATCATTAAAGACTTAATTTGGCAATATTCCCTTGAATACAGTAATTGTCAGGTGGATTGGCTTTATTGGCAATACTCGAAATTCACACAATGTTGATGAAAGTTAAGTACATGCTTGATTCAAAACTCAACCCATATATTCAGAGTAAAATCGAAATGATCAATTCATATCAAATATTGTTGATCAATTAATCTAATTTTAACCTATTTTAGAAAAGTGCCCATTTTATGGGCACTTTCTGGATTAGACTCAAAAGTAAACTTTTTGTATATTGTTTGTGTATCATGAATGTATGATTCACAAACCTGACGCATGAGGCAAACAACCATGAATGCTGGTAATTTTCACGATTATTCATCAATTATTGATGCCATGCCTGGTCTCTCAATACTCGTAGACCAGTCTGGTTTGATTGCCCATATCAATAAAAAAACTCTATGCCTTTCGGGTTGCCAAGAGTCAGAGATTATAGGCGTAAGCATGGAAAGCCTTCCATTCTCCTCAAGCTATGTGGTTGATAATAAATCCGGGTTGCTTCACACAGAATGGACCTCCTCCGACGGAAATGCAATTGACCTGGATTGGACTCCGACACCGCTTGTTTTGGATGGGAAAAAATTCACGCTTTTCACCACATACCACAACAAAAACCTTGAGCCAGATCTTGCAAGCATGAGTTGTGGGTTCTGCGCAATCGACAAAGAAGCAAAAATAATCTTTGCCAACAATATCATTTCGCAGTTGACAGGGTACGACAACGACGAGTTGGTCGGTATGGAAATTTCAACATTTCTCCAGGTTTTCAACGAACAGGACTGGGGTAGTCTTTGGACTCAGCCGGGTGAAAATATTGTTGAAATCACTCGAAAAATCACAACAAAATCTGGCCAGAAAAGAGCTCTCAGATTAAGATACAAAAAAGCTGACTGGCATGGCACACAAGCAATTCACTGTCTTGCCATGGACTGCACAACGGAATATGAAAACGAGCTCGAAGAGCACGAAAAGCTTGAAACAATAAAACTTGTTTCTGACATCACCTTCAAACTTGCCACAGGTCGATATAACAAAGATTTGCTGTCTGAGCAGCTTGGAAGATTAGGCACTCAACTTGGACTGGACAGGGTGAGCTTAGTCAGCCTACCCAACATGGACGGCAGCTACAACACTATAAGCATGTGGGCATCTGACCAGCAGTATAAACTCAAACTTCCATACAAAATTCCCAAAACATTATTTGAGGAGATCAGGAATTCGATTGAAAACAATAGATACCTCCTCAAACATGTCAACAACAAAAACCTTCATGTTTCTAACGGGCAAACTGTCACCAACGTAAAAACCATTCTCTTGATACCGGTCAAGGCCCAAAGATCGCTTTGGGGAGCACTTTCGTTGGCAAGCTGCAAACAGGACAGGGATTGGAAAGAATGGGAGATAAAACTTTGCGAGTCTTTTGGTGCCTCGCTTTCTGCAATATTTGACAACCTGAACAAGCTCAGAGAATCACTGCAAAGATACGAAACTCTCGCCGAGACTGTCCAGAACGGAATCCTTGCACTTCAGGGTGAAAACGTTGTCTATTTCAACCGTGCGTGTACCGAGATAACTGGATATGGCTCAGAAGAGCTTCTCAAACGTCCATTTTTTGATTTCTTTCACCCGGATTCTAGACAGGAAGCCATCGATAACTACCAAAAGAGACAAACACAAGAAGACATCACCCCTCTTGAAACTGTAAAGATTATCACAAAAGACGGGAAAGAAAAGGTAGTCAAATACTGGATCACAAGAGACAAGCTTGATGGTCAGGATTCGTTTATCGTTTCATTCAGCGATGTAACAGATCTGGTTGTCGCCAAGGAAAAGGCTCTACAAAGCAGCACCATGGTAGAGACAATCGTTTCAACAGTCCATGATGTGATATATATCAAAGACCTGCAGGGCAGATTCATATACTTCAGATGGCCAAAAGAAGAACAGGCAGGAATGAAATTTGATAACTATATCGGTCACACACTGTCCGAACTCACTCCAGAATTCAAAGATATTGAGATTGTTGAAAAATACAGGCAGCAGGTCATCGACACAGGGAAACCGGTAAAATTCACAAGATCCATGCTGTTGGCCAAATGGGATCAGTCAACCGAGTATGAAATACAGGTCTTCCCATTCTTTGACAACCAGGGCAAAATGATTGGAACCATAGGCATTGCCCACAACATCACAGAAGAGATCATAGCAAAAAGAAAACTGGAACAGCTGGAAAACAGGCTGACAAAGATTTCGGAAACGATTTCTGACATCATCTTCCAGCTTGATGATGAAAAAATTATCTATGTTTCACCAGCCATTCGGACCTATGGATTTGAACCCGAGGAACTTTTCGGCAAAAACATTACATCGTTATTCTCTTTTGACATCCAAACATCCTTTGAAGAAGACGGTCAAAAATCCTTTGAGACTCATTTCAAAAACAAATGTGGTCTGGAATGCGACATGGAAGTGAAGCTCACCATCGATGGTTCAAACATCATTGGCATGGCAAGAGACATTTCTGAGCGAAAAAATCATGAGAAAGCCAAGAAAAACTTCCTCAAGTCTGTTGCCCATGAGTTACGCAATCCTCTGACACTCGTGCTTGGATATTCAGAGCTTCTGATGAGTTCAACAGTAAACAATAAAAATCTTCACGACATGGCATCCATTATCTACGATGCTGCTGAGAGCGAGAAAAAGAGACTCAACGAGTTTTTCGACCTGGACAAAACGGTTATTGACTACAATTTTGAAACCATCAACACCTGGAAACTGCTAAACAACATCTATACAAAACTTTGGATGCTTGTCCCAAAGATTGCAAAGCAAAAACACGGAACAAACAAAACTTCCTTCGGTTTCTTCGTTCATCCTGAGCTTAAAGAAAAAAGAATTTCTGTTGATACAAACAGATTTTCGGAAATCATAGAAAATCTTGCCTCAAATGCGGTCAAATACAGCCCTCCAAACCGAATAGCCCTGTTTCTATCAGCAAAATCCGAAAACGGCAGGCTCATCATAAAAATCAGCGACAAGGGCATAGGCATTGAAAAAAAGAATATTCCATATATTTTCAAGCCATTCTACCAGATCAACCCGCCAGGGTATGAGAATGATGGTCTCGGATTAGGCCTTGCAAACGTGAAAATGCACGTTCAGGCGCACAACGGCACTATCGAGGTAGAGAGCCGCCTGAGCGAAGGAACCGACTTCATACTCTCTTTCCCGCTTTGCCAGTGATCTTGTTAACCAACCCTCTCACACCTAAAATGTCCATATGCACAAATTGACATTGCTCTTGGTCGTTATTTCTTTCATCGCTCCAGTCAACGCAGGCGTCAAGCTTGAAGACATGAACTGGACTCAGAGAGGCTGCAACTCTTCCCATACCGGGTCGTGCCAATGGACTCTTGGACCAACTCTCAACGGCTCAAGCCCAGTGATCCTTGATGGCGTTATTGAAGGTGTGGCCACTTGGGGTGACCAGATAATTGTTAATCTCCAGAACAACGAAATAGGTTCATACACAAAAAACAGGCAGTATCTCTGGACAACCACCCTCAAATCAAAACCAATCGGTGTCCCTGCAATATCCGGAAAAATCATTTTTATCCAGACAGCTGAAGGCAATCTGGTAAAAATTGATGCATACAAAGGCAAAATCCTTATGGACAACAAAATCAATGCTGACGGGGCAACCGATGTAGCAATTTCTGGCAATTTTGCCGTCTTTGGCGGGAAAAACCAGGTTGTGTGCATGAATGTCAAATCCAATCTTAGAAAATGGCACTTCCAGACAGAAGACACCCCCCAGCCCGTGTCAATCTATGGCTCATACGTTATAATCAACCATCAGAGCAAGCTTTCATGTTTGAATTTATTTACCGGGAAAAAAGTGTGGGAGTTATCGACAAATGCCAGAGAAATCTTCACAGGAACACCAGTTATTGGTTCGGGACTGGTATTCATCTCGACACTGGGGAATAAACTAAAGGCTTTTTCAGTTTTTTCTGGTTCCGAGATATGGGTCAAAGACACGGTATCGGTAACACCCGTAACATTCGACAATGGAAAAATATACTTTCCGTCAACCGATGGGATATATTGTTGCAATGCCTGGAACGGCGAACAAATCTGGAAATCAAACCCAGGTGGCACACCTGCATTGGTTTGGGCTCAATTGGCAAAGGCTCAAAACTGCCTCGTCATCCCATGCAAAGATGGCAAGGTATACATTTTAAACACGGATAGCGGGAAACAGATCTCAACGGTTCAGGTATCACATCAGATTGCCATTGAGATAGCTGTCGGGAACGACTATCTGGTCGTCCCCGACAATTCTTTCAAATCAACCAAAGGCAACGGCCTTTGGGTCTTCATTTCCACTCAGCGATAGAGAACACACTCCGGTCTTCCGACATTGTTGATACGGCTGGGGTTGCACAGGCCAGGGATAAGGATCAAAGGCCAGAAACCTTCCCCTTCTTCACCTGTTGATGCTGTTGCCGTAACTTTTATCAAATAGAAACCAATGTCCTTGAATGAATGAGACATTGGGAAACCGCTCTTGTTCTCGATTGTGCCATCATCCCAGTCAACTTTAATCTTGCCTGGCTTGAGCGTGTTCCAGTCAATGCTTCCTTCGATGGTGTAAACTGGATCATTCCACTTTCCACCAGCTCTATTGACAATCGGTCTTGGACCTTCCCAGACGCACAGGCAGTTAGCCGAGCTGTTGACTCCTTCCTTTGTGTAAGCTGTGACCTTTACCTTGAACTCACCTTTACTCTTGTATGTGTGGAAGTACGGGATGTCCTTTACATCTTCTTTTTTACCATCACCCCAATCAATTTCTACTCTTGATTTTGTGTAATGTTTCCAATTGATTGAACCATCTACGACAGTCAACCCTTTTGCGTCGCCCTTGCCATCCACAAGAATAATGATTGGGCCAGGCACACCGGCAGTCACTTTTGTGCTTTCCGATTTGGATACCTTGCCACAAACTGCAGAATAGGTGATTGAGTAGGTTGTCCCGGGTTTGACTTTTGGGTTCCAAACACCGGTAATCGTAAATGATCGAGAATTTTTGTTGGGAATTTCCTTTGATATAGGTTCAATGGTCAGTTTCCCGGGGAAATCGGTTTTTTCAATCATTGCTACCACTGTTATTAAGCCATCACCATAATTGGTCACATCGAAACTGAGACTGACGTTCTCATCAGTTGGAACTTCTGATACACCGGAAGCTGTACTAACCTGGAAAATTGGTGAATTTGCTATAACGGTTATGAGTTTTTCATTTGTAACATTTCTGCATTTCACCTTTATCTTGAAATCTGTGGAACCTTCAAAATCGTCGTTGATCGATCCCTCAATCTTGAAAAAGCTATCTTTCCCTGGAGGTATCGTGTCATCGGTCGGGCTGATGGAATATTTTCCAGGGAAGTTTTCCGCTTCAATGTATGGTTCAAACTTTCCATCATATTTGCCGGTGTTTTTAACCTTGAACTCCATCTTGAAGTTTGAACCTGTCGTTGTCCTGATCTCATTTGAGGTTGTGACAATTTCGAAATCGCACGGACAATCAGTTTCGGCATACTTCGAACCAACAGGGTTGCCCAAACCGTCAAAGAAGTATTCAACTTTTACACATGCGCCGCTCTTGAGCTCACACCATTGGTTCGAAGGCATCATTATGGTCATCAGCTCAAGTGGCTTTGAACCAATAATCTCGCCTTTTATCCACATTTTATCACAATTAATTTCGGTCAGAGATAGATCGACCGACAGTACCTGATCGTTCTGACAGATTTTTTCACGTTCAATGTATTTCCAATTAATAACCTTGCTGTCTACAACAAAAAGACTCATTGGAAATGACTTTGGCAGAATGCTTGCTTGTGAGTCCTGCGAATAGGTGTATGTCTTTTCGGTACCATCGCAAAGCTTGACAGTCAAAGAAAGTTTTTTTGTATCAACAGAAACCACGGTGCCATTAACCCACTTGCCATTTGCATTTTCAAGTTTTTTCTGTTTTCTAGCAACAATAAACACCCCGTCATCTCGTAATTCGAAGGAGCCACAAACTGTTACAAGATCTCCAATTTCTATTGTCTTATCCGCAAGCATGGATTTATCAAACATTATCTTGAAACCGGCGCTGTTTGTGCCAGTGATTATGTTGTTTTTGTAACTTTCCACCACAAGCGTGTTGCAATCAGGTTCTGAACAGTTTTTAGGTATGACGATGGTTGCAGTTTTTGAGTCAGCATCCCATTTGATTTCAGTTGCCCCAAGGTTGTCGCCGACAAATCTCATTGGAAGCATCGTTCTTCCATTGCTTATGTATGGTGCCACTTTATCGTTTGAGGAATCGATTTTAACCATGTTGCCGTTAATTCTTGCCTGATTTTTGCCAATCCACAATTCAATAGTTTTCTCTTTAGTTTTAATTGTTGCTTTCTTTTCAGAAGCAAGCCAATCCAGGCTTGCGCCAATATTCGAGGTGATATACTTGATGACCAGGAAAACCCTACCATTTGTCTGCTCTGGAGCAGCGTTCATTGGGCCATCCATTTTATCATTGGTCCAGAACATGTAGTTGCCAACCTGAAACTTAAGCTTTGTCGAGCACTCATCTTCATCATAGCATTGAGAAACAGCCATCATTTCAGGAGATTTGGAAATAACATTGGAGTTATTATCCAGGGCGTTGATGTAATATTTGTTTGATTTTCCAGCTATGATATTTTTGGAATCCTTGTAATATGTTCTTTCTGCGTTTAGCTGAACAATCCTTTCAAAACTGGATTGCCCATCATCTTGCCTGTAAATATCATACCCCTCAGCGCCACTTTCTGCGTTCCAGGTAAGTAGAATATTCCCGCAACCAGCATGCGCAACTGCTTTAAAATATCTGACCGGTTGAAGCGATATAACCCCGACTTGAGCAAACAATAACACCACACACAGCAAAATACCCAATCTTTTCATCCTGCTCTCCTTGATGACAAATATTAACTGTGTTTATGGTACAACATTCTTGTCCATAAATCAAATCGATTGTGTATAGAATAACCTATGCGAGCTAAATAATATTTTTTGTCATTTTGAACCTTGAGAGTTCGAACGGCATATTGTTTAATATGAATATGAAGAAAATGCTTTTTTTGGTCGCAGCAATTGTAATGGCATCTGCATCTGTCTGGGCGGCAACGTTTGTAGCAGAACCAGGAATAATTGAATTGACATTGTACGAAAAAAACAAAACTACAACGAGTTTCAATGTCATCTCAACAAGGGGATTTGAAAAGGAACTCAGCATTGACAGTCTTCCAGACTGGATTTCCTGCCAACCCAAAACTTTTTTGATCAACAAAACCACTTCTCCAACCATCAAGATTAATGTTGACGCCTCAAAACTTGAACCAGGCGAACATCAAACTGAAATTCAGATCAAAACCGCAAGCGACAAAGATGCGCTTGAGGAAATCTCTCTACCGGTGACAATCCATGTACTGCCTGAATCAGACAAACCAACAGCCACACCAAGATCAATTGACATCAAGCCAGGACTTGTGAGAATTATTGTCATTAATAATCCTTCTAAAACCAACATGTCTTTCAATGTCAAATCTTCAGCCTTCTGGATTCAAACCTACCCGGATATTGTCGATGTTCCTGCACAGGGATCAAACTTGATCTGGGTCAAAATGACAGCTTCGCACTTTGCCGGCGGGGTTTACCCAAGCACGCTTACCGTTTCAAGCGATATTGCAAGCTTCGACATCCCAATCAAGGCAATTGTAAGCTCTGGCGTTGAATTTAACCCCGAATCAATCACAGATTCTGGATCAATAACCATGACAAACAAGCTTAAAAACACTGTCATTGTAAAACCAGCCAACATCGCAGGAGTTGAGTTCAGTGCTGCCAGTGCGAGCATCCCTCCTGGAAAGTCCAAGATTATAAACATAAAGTTCACCGGCGACACAAAACCAGATTACATAACATTCGATATATTCAATGGAACAAATAAAGCACATAATATTAAAGTAAATAAATAGCGCCACGGAACACAATCTAAAAAGGCAGGGATATCGTCCCTGCCTTTTTTATTATCAATCAAGGCTCACGGAAGTTTGGCAAAATAAATATCGTTCTGAGTTTCTTTGCTCCAGGCTTTCCATGTCACCAAGCCCTTGAAAGCTTCTAGGTCAATGTTAGCTGTTTGAAAATTGTAGGCGCCAAGGTCAATTTGCTTGCCAGACTCGAGATTGGTGCACATAATTTTTAACAGTTGTCACTTTGGCGCATCCTGATCATTGAGCTGCTCGGTTTGCGTTAGCCAGATGAGCCAATCTCCTGTGATCTTGAAAAAATCAATATAAGTCGAGTCAAAACCATTCATCTTGATTGTCTTTATTGTCGATTGTCCTTTTGGTTCAAGCTTGAATGTCGATATTCTGTAGTTTTGCTTAAATGGTAACGATCCTTTTGCATTCAGCCAGGCAATCCTCTGATTATCTTTCCCTTCGGAGAAATCACCGCCCAACAACTCGTCCGAGGCCACGTCTGTCAAATAAAAACAATTGTCCCAGGACGACCACATCCTCCTGGATTTCCAGTTTGAAGTGTTCCAGCCACAATCGATATTTTCTAGGACATTGATTTTATAGTTGAATGACATTATTTTCGACTGATCATTATAATTGCTCATGAAAACGCAATCACCTGTCACAAACCAGTTATCAGGTATGTTAGTCTCGTAAGCCCTTAGCTTGCTCTCCAGTTTCCCTACAAATCTTGAATCTTTTGACTTTTCACCAGGAAATACACTTTGCAACCCAGTTTTGATGAGAGTTTTTCTGTCAAAGTCGTAACCGACAACCTCAAACCCCTGCTTGGACGCATCACCATAATCCGACCAGAAAACAACATTATCACCAGCTTTTAAGTCAGACTTGAAACCATTTGGCGCTTCCACCTCGTAAACCTTGCTGGTTTCAACATTGAAAACCTTTACTGAGCTATTATTAGAGTCATCCTTTTGTAACCAAACAACTGATTTTCCACACACAACAACGCTGAAAGGATCTACATTTTCTGCAATCTGTTCATATTGATCTGATTTCCTCAAGCCTTCCATCAGAACCCAGTTGTTTTTTTCATCACTTGTGACCCAGAAAATCCTTAAATTGTCTGTAGAAAAATCCTTGGCGATGCTGCCAACATAAAGGAAATTGGATTGTTGACCGGCAGCAACTCTGTCAATTGCCACAGTTTTTTCAAAAGGTTTGTTGTCAAACTCCAGTCTGTAACCAGTCTGGCTGTGAACATAATCACAAAAGTATACAGAACCATCATTTTTGTCGATTCTTGTGTTGTATTGATCTTCAGGGATAGACACCTGTGTGACTTCAACACCGTCATGGTTTGACTTGATATATTCAGGTTTGACATCCAAACCCAGAACTTTATCTGTTGGTGTCGGCACATCCCAATAGATGGTTCTTTCCCTTGGCCATACCAACCAAACCACACCCAGTGTGACAACAAGCAAAACCGACAGACTGGTCAAAAGAAACTTTGTTTTCCAGGTTTTTCTGCCTTCCTGAGTTCTCAGTTTATCTCTCCACTCAGGTTGGACGGAAAGAATCGACCGGGCGGCTTTTGTGGCAGCTTCACGGTCGATGCCCTGGCTCATGATAAGTTGATTGGCGATGTGAAGTGTGATCTCATCGAGATTTTTCAAGGAACCGTCAGCGTTTGTGCAACTTGAGCAGTATTGACTGTCTAAGTCTCCTCCATAAAAATCTTCAGGTTTTGTCATTACTCGTCCGCATGATTTGCAGTTTACGCTCATTTTGCCTCCTATGGCAACCTTGTGTAGAAAATGTCATAACCTGTTCCTTCACTATATGCAGACCAGGCTATTGTGTTATCAAAGCAGGTTATATCAGGATAGTATTGTATGTTAAGTTCGTAAATACCAAGATTTTTTGTTTGTTTTGTCACAAAATTGTATGCTTTAATAATTGCATTTTTTTGATTTGTCGTATCTTGTTCGATCCACAAAAACCAATCCCCTGTAACACCAACTAACCTTAAAGGTTTGACGTTCTCAATTAGCCCAGGCTTACCCTGAAGTTGTGATTTCTTCAGATATGAAAAAGTGTATGTTTCATCCAATTGTTTTGACGCCCACACGCAGAAAGGGTCAATCCTTTTCGAGTTTGTATCCGTAAAAAAGGAATGATTTGCGGTGTATCGATAATATGATTTGCTGTTTGGATCGTTTTCGTCTTTCCATGTCCACCAAATAATCTTTGGATAGAAAGGAGTATATTTTGATTTTGAAAATCCAACAGTTTTGTTGGTCATTTTCGAAAACATCATCAAAGAATTGTTGTTGCCAACATCTTCATAAACAACGTCGTCCCCGGAAATGCACCACATGGAATATATGGGATTATCTCTTTCAAATTTGCCGTTTAAAGAATTTGAAGAATTGTATTTGTAAGGGAAGTTGTATTTGAGCGATATGCCTGTTTCGATTGGTTTCATACTGGCAAGATCAAAACCTTTGACTGTGTATTCATTTTCGTTCGGGTTGCCAGAATCTACCCAATAGACGCAGGTTGACCCGGCTTGAATTGCACTCTTCCAGGTCAAGGACACATCAATAGGAAAAACTTTTTTAGTCATTGAATTATAGCCCATAACAGAGGTCATAACTGGATTTGCCGTATTCTTCTCCAGCCAGATAACAAAGTCACCACAAAAATATGCCTCGCCATCAAAGGGAGAACCTATTGTCCTTGCTCTACTTGGATCATCTGATATTTCTTTGATAACCTGCCTACCCAATTCCGGTTTGTCAACAAGCCAGTAAGTTTTATTCTTCTTATCATCAAGAATGTTGCCGTTTGTAATACAACCCAAATATTTGTCTTTCGATTCTGGGTCGTAACTTAATGGCACTGAGTAAAAACCAATTGGCTTTCCAGATTTATCTTGACAAAACTGTATTTCTTTTGGGGGATACAAATCGCACATATATTGAACATCCCTTTTATCATCTATTACAAACTCTAGAAAACCATTACTTTTGAACTTCAAGTTTGTTTGATCAAGACCGAGTGGGACATGATTTATTTTGACTCCATCTTTTATTACTGTTTGAGATGTATCATTTATCATTTTTACATAACAATCCATGCCTAATTCCTCATAATTTTCTGTGAAGTAAAAGGCATTGTCATTCTCATTTTTTCGTTGGTTCAGCAACAAATAGGTCGTGACCGACGAAAGAAGAAAAATAATTGCAACAAGGACAACAATCAGTTTATTCCTAGCTCTGCTATCTTTTTTTTTGAGTCTGCTTCCGCCACTGAGGTTGAACAGAAAGAATCGACCTGGCGGCTTTTGTGGCAGCTTCGCGGTCGATGCCCTGGCTCATGATAAGTTGATTGGCGATGTGAAGTGTTATCTCATCGAGACTTTTCATGGAACCATCAGCGTTTGTGCAGCTTGAGCAGTATTGGTTTTCCAGGTTTCCGCCTGAGTAATCCTCAGGTTTTGTCATTATGCGACCGCAAGATTTGCAGTTTGCGCTCATTTTCCCTCCATTATTTCTGAATCGTTTTCAAAAAATAATCTATCAACTGGTTTCCGAGCGTCTCAATCACAGGCTTTCCAGGACAGAACCAATCCTTGTTTGCCAGGTAATGGTTAATCAAAGCCAGCCAGGAGTTGAAAAGCATTGGGAACGGCAGGTCCTTGACTGAACCTTCCTCTGATTGGCTGTGCACAGCCTGCAGCAATCTTGACGAAATGATGGTTTGTATTCGTGCCAGTTCTGATCTTGCGCAGTCAGGAAGCAGCGTCCCCTCGGTCACAAGTCTGGTATAGAAAAGTTCGTGTTGGCCAATAATTGACAGATGTGACACCAAAACACTCCTTATGGTATCTTGATTATCCACAAGTTGACCCATCTGCCGTTGAACTCGCTGTCCAAACTCAGAGACCACAGCCATTATCAGGTTCTCACGCGTTGGAAAGTGCACAAACACCGACCCGTGCGATATACCTGCCGTTGCGGCAATGTCCCTGGTGTTGGTTGCTGCAAAACCCTTTGTGGAAAACTCTGCCATCGCCGTTTCCACAATGAGTTTCCTCGTCCGCTCCTTCTGTTCTTTTCGATTGCCCTCAGCCATTGGTCACCTGCTCATTGAGCATATGCTCATTATATTTTTTTCTACTCATCTGTCAAGTTCTCCCATAAAAACTCAATCTTTTCCTTTATTTCTCAAATATCAGGACATAAAAGTTAAATGTGAAAAAATTGATCAATATTTGCCAGTTGCAAGTTATTTGGGGTATTGCAATTAAATTTTTTTTGACAATAATCTATGTTTAACCAAGGAGGTGGCATGAAAAGACTGACAGTGGTTGTCATGGCGATGATACTGATTCCAAGTCAGATTTTTGCCATAGATCCAGGACAATTGTCTTTCGATTTTTCCAGCCAAAGACCGGCTTACCCAATACTGCCTTCAAAATCTGTCATATTAGGCGGGGAAATAGATGAGTACATGCCAGGCAAACCAACATATATACCAAATTTTGATCTGTCTGGAGGGAAAGCATGTCTGAACCTGAACAACATTGGTACAAACCCATACGCGAACCTCTGGCAGATTGAAGCAAACCCAAGCTGGGGCAAACCCAGTCAAATCCAAAAAATCCATTATTTTTCCGACACCCCTGACAAACCCAAATACATCATAAACCCAAACTGTAACATTGCGGTTTTTCCAGACCAGAACTACATTGTTTGGCTCAAACAGGAGTCGGCCAAAACCGATGGACTGATAAATTATACAATCAGAGTGATGAACCTTGACTACAAAGACATTTTCACAATAAACTTCGATGATTCCAAGATACCAATATTCCATCCTGTCAGCAGTCAGTTCTTCTATCTCGAACGTGGCACAAAAAGCAACATCTTGGACAAATCCGGCAGAACAATTATTGAAAGCAAAAACATCGAAATCTGTAATGACCCCCAAAACCGCTTTGCGATAGTCGATGGGAAACTATTTGAGTTTGCCAGGATGGATTTTGTCCCAATTGAGATCTACGGGTTTCCTGGACAGAAACTATACAATTTCAAAAACAACTGCGTTGAAATTCTGAGCATCAATGATTCCAGGGATCCTGCCAGCCAGAAATCACATGCATGGAGGTTCGATTACAAATGGGATCTCCTCGAGGAACTCGAGGTTGAGAAACCGGACAATTCCGGAAATTTTGAATGGAAACTGTGGTTTGGCGATTATCTGGTCTACTATGACAGCCTCGAAAAAAGTTCTGGATGTGGCTGGCACGTCTACGATTATAAAAATTTTAAAGACAAACTCTTTCTTCCCTGCCAAAGTTTTGCTTTGCTTGCCCAAAAAGTCAGACTATTTGGAACAAAAATATTTATTCCAAACCCGGACGGCGCCTGGGTGGTTGACTTGGAAAATATGAAAGTGGAAAACCGGTTCTTCCCATCGCAAACGTCTATTCTTAATACTGAGAGGGGATTCTTTGCAATAGGTTTCCCATGTGACCAGGAAAATTCCGTAGCAGGCTACCTGCTTGACGAGAACCTCAAGCCGATAGAATCAACAAGAACCATACTGCCCAAAGCCCCAAACTACCTTGCCTTTGAAAAGAAGATCATCTCAATCTGGCAAACGTATGACCCTTTCTACGACTCCATCAAGAAAATTAACCAGTACACTGTAGGTCTCTCAGTAGGATTCAGCTATATCGG
The DNA here is from genome assembly GCA_017999835.1 of Caldisericia bacterium. Lineage (GTDB taxonomy): Bacteria > Caldisericota > Caldisericia > JAAYUI01 > JAAYUI01 > JAGNLA01. The sequence continues at coordinate 111,120 of JAGNLA010000006.1, read as the reverse complement.
CGAATCTTCACCAAAAAAAATCAGTCATTACAAATTCAAATCTCTCTACCAGATAACTTCCGGCCTTTGTGGCAATGTTTTTAATGACGTGTTGTACATTCCCACAGGTATAGCCGATTACTACTCAATCAACCTCACTACACTCAAGAGCCAATCATTTTTTGTCGATGAACTTTATTTCAAATACTGCAAGGAATTGATCAATCGCCCACAAATACAGATAACAGACATGATGACAGCGTTCATTTCCCAAGACAAAAGGATGTTTGTTTTTGACAAATGGAAAAACCTGAAGGCTGATGCGGACATAAGACCGATGGGTGGAAATTCTTCACAAAACATCTGGGTGTGGTGGGATAAAGTGGTCATCGCATTTGACAGCTACACAATGGTCTACAAACTTGACGGTTCGTCTCAGTTTATTGACGGCAGGCCGGTCGACTTCAAAAACGGCTACCTGACATACATCCAAAAAGATTCTTCTGGCAAAGAAAAAATGGTTGGTCTGGACGTTGACACCTCATATCAAAAAACTGTGTGGTCGGCAATGCCAGGTCGAACTGGTTCTTCAAGTATCGCAAAACTTGGAGCTGATTTCTTCTCCAACGGCATGATCATAGGAAGCGACACTACAATAATTCAAACAGGCCTGACCAACCTTTCGTGTCAAAATATTGTTTCCGGCAGCGCTTATATGATGGACAGCTTTGGTTGTGCAAATGGCAGGGGCTGCGGCAACGACAGCTACATGACAAAATGGATGCCTGCCACCTCCTATTCTATAAGAAGAAGCTATAAAAACGAGTTTGTAATAACTTCAACCAGGGGCGACGGAAAAACATCAGGATTTAACGGCACTGTTTACGTCTGCAGCTGGGGTGACTATGGCAAAACACCCATAATGACAAAACTTTCCGAGATTGCCCAGATAAAAAACCTCCAGTATGGCCAATCCTACAAGATAAGGTTTAGGATTCCAGCAAATCTCAACATTGAGAATGTTGTTGACGAGACTCCCTGCTTTGGCATCGTAGTTGTGGGCGACGGTCTTTTGGATGTCTCAAAATCCCAGCTAGAACGTCACGATGAGGTTGGCAGGCCAATGTTTGATGGAACACCGATCAGTGCCACAAATCAAGTGGCTGTCTCTGTGACGGTCTGGACTGAACAATAAGAAATAGTTAGTTGCTGTGTTTAAGTATCATCGGCAAACCGGCAACCATCACCACAACGTCTGTTGCGTTTCTGGCAAGTTCACAGTTTGCCCTGCCAAGGGCATCGCGATAGGTGCAGCCTATATTTGTTGCCGGTACAACTCCAAGACCCACTTCATTGCCGACAATAATAAACGTTGATTCCAGATTTTCCCAAGCATCGATGATGCCTTCAACCTCAGGTCTTAAAGCCTCCCAGGCTTGTGTTTCACCAACATTTTCAGGTAATTCTATGATCCTGCTTCCAGCAAGCACGGTCAGGCAATCGATGATGATGACGTCGTATTTTTGAGGCAAACTTTTGATTGCCTTGCCAACATCCCTTGTAACTTCAAGCGTTGTCCAGTCAACTGGACGCTCCTGCCTGTGCCTTCTTATCCGCTCTTCCATAAACTCGTCGCTGGGTGTGGCGGTAGCCACAAAAAGCACCTTCCCAGCATTTTTTTTGGCAAGGTTCAATGCAAACGTACTTTTGCCTGATCTTGCCCCTCCGAGAACAAACCACATTTTTTTCATCTTACGCTCCCAGTTTCAAAGCAAAGACCAGCAAAACCACAATCTCTGACACTTCGATTGACATGCCGAACACATCGCCTGTCACACCGCTAATCTTTGACATTGACAGCCAACCAACAAGCAAGGAAATTACAAACGATGCACCAAGAGCTATCACGGCATTCCACCCGAAAAAACAGCACAACCCAACAGGTATCAGAAAATTTATTAAAGAATAAATCCAGGATTTTTTATCGGCTATTCCAAACCCTAACCCCTGATTCCTCGCATTTTTGAAGAAAACCAGCACCAAAGAAGCACTTCTGGCAAAAACCATGGTAAGAAGTATTGGCGTCAGTGACCAGATATTTTCAAAGACAATCGAATTGACCAAAGATATTTTAATCAGAATGACAAAAATCAAACCCAGAAAACCAAAAGTTCCAATCCTTGGGTCTTTCATAATTTCAAGACGTTTTTCGCGCTGAGCAACAGCAAAAAAACCGTCAAAGCAGTCAGCAAGCCCGTCAAGGTGCATTCCGCTTGTCACAAATGCCCAGAAAGCTACGGTCAAAACAGAAACAACCATATTGCCAATCACTTTTGACAAACCAAAAAACACGGCACAAACCAAACCGCCTTGCAAAGCCCCGACAAGCGAAAACCAGGCAAGCGACTTTGAAAACTCGGTTTTTTCAAGTTTCTGGGTTGAAACAGGGATTGGCGTCAGAAATGACAACGCACAAATCAAGCTTTTCAAAGCTTGCCACTCACATTGGCCGACTCAAAAGTCGCCATTTCGCGCATGATTGCAAGGCTGGCGTCCACAAGGTTGAAAGCAAGCACAGCGCCTGTCCCCTCGCCAAGGCGAAGGTCAAGGTCTAGCAATGGTTTTAAGCCCAGTTCTTCAAAAACTGCCGCATGACCGCACTCCACCGATTTGTGTGAGGCTATAAGATAGCTTTCCACATCAGGCACTAGCCTGGCAGCCACCAGTGCTGCTGCCCCTGAGATGAAACCGTCGATGATAACCGGAATTCTCAAAGACGCGCAGCCGATTGCAAGACCACAAAGCCCGGCAATCTCGAATCCTCCAACTTTTGAAAGCACATTGATGGCATCTTTGGGATTAGGTTTATTAATTTCTATTGCCTGTTCAATAACTTGTATTTTTCGCTTCAGGCCGGCATCGTCGACGCCTGTTCCTCGACCAGTCACAGCCTCAACCGGCAATCCAGTCAACACCGACACGATTGCAGACGATGCCGTTGTGTTGCCGATTCCCATGTCGCCGGTTGCCACCATTTGGCAACCCTGTCCGGCCAAGTCCTTTGCAACCTGAATTCCGGACTCAACGGCAGTCTGGGCCTGAGCCAAGGTCATTGCAGGGCCTTTCAAAAAGTTGGCCGTCCCGCAAGCTATTTTTTTGTTTATCAGGTTCGGGTTGGCAGGGAACTCGCCCCGCACGCCCATATCCACGACTTTTACCTCGGCTTTTGCGTGCCTGGCAAGAACGTTGATGGCAGCACCACCGGAAAGGAAATTGAGTACCATCTGAAAGGTGACGTCAGGTGGATAGGCACTCACGCCTTCACTAGCCACGCCGTGATCGGCTGCCATCACCACAACGGTTTTCCTGGAAAAATCAGGGATGACTCTGCCGGTCATGCCGGCAAGCCTTGCTGCCAGCTCCTCGAGCCTGCCCAGGCTGCCAAGCGGTTTGGTCAGGCTGTCCAGGTGTTTTTGAGCCTGAGATATTGTGTTTCGGTAGATTCCAGGTATTTGCGGTAAGAACATGAATACCATTATACCAACAGGTATTATTTGAGCAACAACAGATATATCTGATGTTACATGTTTTTGACAATTAATGCTGGCTTTTTCGGAAGGTTCATAATATAATTAACAAATAAGTCATGGAAAAAATACAAAAGGAACACGGGGAGAAAATGAAAAAAGTCTTTTTTGTCGCAATCATTGTCGTCATGCTTTCATCGTGTGGCGGTGAGGTAAGGAAGCCAGAAAACGCAATCAATAGAACCATTCAAACAAGAAGGCCAGATCAAAAAGTGGTCGAAACACAGAAAACGACAGTTGCAGAAAAAAGCCAAATCGTTGAAGAACATCAAAGCTACAAGCAACAAGTATTTACAGAATCGTTTTTGGCTGAGGATAGTTCTAAAAATTCTGAATTTACTAAAAAACTTGATTCGTGCAAAAGTATTGTCCCAATAGCCACAGCATTCAATGGTGAATTGTTGTATCAAAGCAATGAGTGCTCGAATTTATCAGCTCTAGACAATCTACTGATTAAAAAACATCGGTATATTCGAAGTGTCGTGTCTAGCGGCCATGACCTGATTTTTGAAAATGAAAGTGGAAGCAGGATTTTTCAAGTAGAATCACATTCAAGACTTAATTTTGAACAAATCGATTTTTTCGATCAGTTTTACTCAATAAAAGATAGCAATATCGTATACATAAAATCTGAAAAAGAATTGGCAAGTATCAACTTGAAAAACCAAAACCAGGAAGCTTACCCGGTATCAGTTGATGACGAGATAAAATCTATTGGTCCACTGACAGAAGACGGTTTATGTTATTTGTTTACAGATACAGAAATGCTGGCTTATGATCTGAAATCAAAATTAATAATTAAAAAAGTAAAATTTCTTGAGCTTCCTTTTGAAAATACAGAGAACAGTTGGTATCCGTTGTTCATGCCATACAAGATATATGATTCGGAAAACGATTGCTTCTATGTTTCTTCGCTTTTAATGGAACCAGAAAGTGTCGACAGTGCCAATAGCAAAATGCTAAGAATAACAACTATAGATAAAACCAGAAAACCAAAGACGATTTATGAGTTATCAAATTCAAGTTTTTCGAGGGATTCAATGGATGTTAGTTTTGTGCAGTCAGACAAGTACGTTGTATGCACAATGAATAATGCAACGTATGCTCAAAAAGGCGAATATACGGTTCTTGTGTCAATAGATAAGCATACCGGAACAGCAACTGAGTTGAAGATTAAGCTACCAGAGGAAGAGGCATATTTTTATTTGAAATCTTTTGGTTTTTGTGGATCAAAGCTTGTGACAAACGATTGTGTCGTTTATCTGGAAAAACATTCCATGCTGTTCAAACAAAAAGGGTGGGCTATTGCAAGGTTTTTTGATGACAATTTTTATGCTTTTGGAGATGGGGTTTTGACTGCAATAAACTTTGACTCGATTGAGCCTGTGTGGAAGATGAAATTTTCGAAGGAAGCAAAACTGTTCTCAAGTCTAGGACAAGGAAACATTGTTATTGCTGATGGGAACAAGATTTATTTCATCAACCCAGCCAACCCAGAGTCAGCAACAACATTCGAGTATGATAAAAATAAAATTGAAAATGGATCATATAGCAATGAGGTTGGTTTCTTTCTTGATGAAAGCAAGAACAGAATTCATTCATCCCAAGGCGAATGTTTCGGACAACAAGAACCAGGAAAATTGTATATCAACCCAATGAAATATAAGTATGTTTACAGCAGTGGTGACCCATCAGCACTCAAACTACTAAAAACGTCATTGCTTTGGACAGGCGACAAGCCAATACAAGTAGAGTTAAAATATAACGATTCCAATTCGAATAAAGACAAGATTACAATCGATCTTAAGCCTAATCAAAGGAAAGTGGTTGAAATAAAACCTAATGAATCAGCAAAAATAGTTTGCAATGGGGAAACATACAACCTTGTGTTTATCTCTTATGCTGGAGGAGATTGATTTCTATCAATAATCAAACACAAAAGCCCCGGTGGGGTGAACCGGGGCTTTTCTAACCAGAAGGTTGCAAAAGAAACTTTTGGAAAGGGTTACTGCTGTTTGACTTCGATGCGCTTTGCCCGAGCCTCTTCGGACTTTGGAAGATTGAGGGTGAGGATGCCGTCTTTGTAGTTGCTGTCGGCTTTTTCGATCTGGATCGGGTAGGGGAGCATCATTGAGCGCTCGAACTTGCCATAGTACTGTTCCCTGATGTGGTGCTGCTTTTCCTTGCGCTCTTCTTCGAGTTTGGTTTCACCTGTGATGGTCAGGACGTTGTCCTGGACTGAAACGTTGATATCTTCAACCTTCATGCCAGGGAGGGTTGCCTTGACCACAAGGTTTGCGCCGTCTTCATAAACATCGAGTGGAATTGTTTCCATGCTTTCTACATTTCGAAACATGTTTCTTGGCCAGGCGGTTGCTTCCTCGAACATCCTGTTCATAACCTCGCGCATGTTACTGTCAACTGGTCTCCATCTTATAATTGCCATACTCATTTCCTCCTTATTTATTCAACCTCTTTTGGGGTTGACATTTTTTTCAATTCACGAGTATGAATATAGTTGACATTTTTAATTTGTCAAGTGGGTAGGCTTAGCTTTGGTTAAGGGTTTTGCCGATTAGTAAGAAACATACTCTGGGATTATTTTTGTCAAGGATTACAAGCAAAAGAGTTCCGAAATTACCGGAAATCCTTGAACGGACTGGCATTTATGCTAGATTCTACCTTATGTACCTGCCAGCGCTTAAGGAAAGAAACTTCAGGTTGTTCCTGTCAACCCACGGATTGATGATGATTGGCGACTGGCTTATCAGCCTTGCTATAATCTGGATGGCGTTTCGGCTTACAAACAATCCGCTCCTGATGGGCATTGTTTCTTCGCTGTCATCCTTACCTCACCTGATTTTTGCTCCCTGGGTCGGCCCTCTTGCCGACACGTCAAACCGAAGACTTGTGGTTTTTTGGGGACAGCTGATCATAGTTGTTTTGCTGCTTTCTTACGCGGCAATGTCGTTTCTGTTTGGAATGAACTACATCCTTGTGGCGTTGTTTGCAACGCTCTACGGCACGATGTGGGCTTTCATGAGTCCATCCCTTTATGGCTTCACACTCGACATTGTTGGCAAGGAATGCTACATGAACGCTAACTCCCTAACCCGAACCGCCTTCAGTGCGGCAAGGATTGTTGGACCAATCATTGGCGGGTTCCTGTTTGAGATGACCAACGGCTGGGGCTATTGTTTTCTTGTGTCAGGACTCCTGATGGTTCCAGAGCTTTTCATGCTCAGGAGCATCAAGGTCGAGTGCCCGTCAGTAAAAAGAGAAGGCTCGGTCTGGGCTAATTTTGTTCCAGGATTTCGACATATTGTTGGAAAGAAAACACCGCTGATGGTGCTTGGAGCAATCGCTCTGGCAGCGCTTTTTGGTTATGCCGGCAATCTGCTGGTTGCACCGATTTGTGAGAAAATTCTTGGCAACAAGGACATCAAAGGCATCATGAGCGCAATGATCGGCATAGGTGCATTTGCCGGTGCACTCTCAATGTCGCTTTTTGCCAACTCCAGAAACGGTCTCAAGCTGTTCCGCTCCTCTGCATTGACATTTCCGGTGCTTGGCATTCTCATCGGGATTTCTGTTTGGTTAAAGCAACCGATTCTTCTTGCAATATTCTACATGTTTTTTGGTGCAGCCATGGTCACAACAAACGTCATGGGCTCAAACCTGATGCCAAACCTTGTTGACAAAGAGTACGTCGGTCGCAGCCTCGGGCTCTACAACGTAGCGTTGATGGGCATCCTGCCGTTTGGCGATTTCCTCAGTGGTTTGGTTTCGTCCATCCTCCCGATATCACTGACTGTTATCGGTTTCCACGGCATCATCCTGGTGCCGATGGTTTTTTTGATGGCAAGGCTGAGGAGAGTGAAGCCAGCCCAAGATTAGACTGAAGTTGATGCATTCTCCATTTTGAGTTTGTTATACAACTCATTCAAAGTACCCGGAGTTCTGCAAAAATAATGTTCAAGATAAAAAACATCACCAGTTTTTATATTGATACCCAGATTGTTATTTATTAAGTCTTCAGCGAAAGAAATTTGTTTATGCTCATAATACACTCTTAATTCCAAAATGAGCCTTGTGCCAAATGTTTTTGCCGATGTCGTTGCCAGAATAATAAATTCGAATCTTTCTGCATCAAATACCCGAATCCTATTATTGCCTTTTAGCATGATTATCTTCAGCTTTTGGTCCTCGATCGCAAACGACACATTTATCGATCTAAAGAATAGAAAAGAGGCATAGCCTACAAGGAATAGAATTAAACAAGAAAACAACACCAAAAGACACACCAGATCATTTAGCGTATTAAAAATACCAGAAATATTACCAGGTAGGAAATATACCGATATTGCTCCTATTATTACTGTAACATATATCCATATACCAGCAATGTAACATTTTCTTCTTTCATAGAACTTACCTGTTATCTTTGTTTGCATTTTTCACTCCCAAATTGATTCTGAAACATTCATCAAAGCATTCATTTTTTGCAAAGTACCAGGTGTTAGGCTAATAAAGTCTGCCTTGTGCAGCTCTTTCATTTTGAACACTTTGATTCCGTCAACTGACTGCTTGTCCAACTTCTCTATTAAAACGATTTGCTCTTTTTCATTCCAGATTCTCAGCTGGAGCTGCCGAATAATAATTGGTTCTACATCATAATAACCATAATAAGGGGCATGCCTTGTATTAGCTCTTGGGATAACATACTCAACGATTATCAACTCTCTCCATTTGAGGTTATCGAATAATGTTTCAGTTTTATTATCTTTTGCTTGCTCCAATCTGAAACATTCACCAATCTTGATCAAAAAAAGCTTTGTTGCCAATTTGGCGTTTGTTTTGCCTGGTTTATTTGATAAACCTATAATAGCCATAACTGCCAATGCAAACATAAATAGAAGTAAAAGAAACACTGCACTTTTGAGCAGCAACGCCATTATCAGTAACACAATGCCTGACAAGACCAAAAGAAACGCTCTAATGGACATGTTTGTTCTTCTTGGATTCTCGAAATAACCCTCTACTCTTTCCATAACTATTTATACACCCCCAGACAAATTTTGTTTTCGGTTAGTTTTCAAACGATACGCCTTGGATCTACCAACTTTCGGCTATTCTAGTTTTAGCAGTCATAAGTTGCGTTATTCGAATAACACGCTTGATTTTATGAATTCGTCCATCCTCCCGATATCACTGACTGTTATCGGTTTCCACGGTATCATCCTGGTGCCGATAGCGTTACTTGCCTCGAGAATATCAAAGATGATTGTGACATTCATTGATAGGTGAGAATCAATCTTCCATGACATGATTGTGGTTTATATTCGATGATTATTACTTATAAACTGACAATCATCACATCCATCATTATCATTTGTATTCGCAATCATATTTATTGCTTTCATTAGTGTGCCTTGATCTCTTGACAGGAAATCCTCAACATAAAAAACATCTCCTGAATAAATGGGTAAACCAGGGTTTACACCTTCTTGTATCAATTCAGTCAAAACAATTTCTCTATCATTAAGATTCAATCTCAGCTCAAGCAGGTTTCTGACTTTGGGATATCGCGAATTCGTTAGGGCATTTCTTTGGCAGTAAGAGAAGTCAAGGACTGTATAACTTTCTCTTTTTGAGGGTTTATTATCAAATAGCGTATAAATCAGCGCTTTATTTTCATACTGAAAGCTAATCGAGTAGATTTGGTAATATTTTGCAATTGCGAAACTCAACATGACCAACGGTATTGCAAAAGATGAAATCGGTAGCACAAAAAATAGCATTATTTCACCAAATGACAATGGTAGGGCATCTTTATAAATCGGTATTGAATAGGAAAAAGTACCAATTTTTTCGTCATCATAACCTGAAATGGTTTTCTCCATTCTAATCCGGTAAAAAAATGTCGTCGAGAAAACAACAAGCCCAGCAATTACAAGGATCACCGAACCCCATTGCGCAAGCCAGAAGCATGGCTTCCTATTATAGAAATTTCCAGTTATTTTCTTCATAACTACTTATACACCCCTTTACCCAAGTAGTTTGTTAATCAACCTTTGCCTGGGCGTTGTACATGTCGATGAATCTTGCCAGTTCATCGATTTTGCCTGGTTTTTTAGTCCAATAGTGAGCTTCCATACCTTCGCCATGGTAAACTTCTTCGGCTCTGCCTTCTACACTTGGCAAAATCTCGGAGAAAACAACCGGTTTCCTCCCAAACCAAACCTCCAGAGTCAGACTGTAGGAATCGCCTGATCTGTGCTTTGACGCGTAAATAATCTTTTCATAACGGATGTTTTTTGAGCTGATTTTAGAACCTGCAATTTTCATGAGCAAACCCTCTTTATCAAATGAGAATTTTGCAAAGTATGTCCAAACGGAACCCTCAAACCAAAGATTGAATAATTCAAACACGAAAAAATAAAACAACAGTGTTCCGGGTGTAAAGATCTTTGGAAACACCAAATTGATTAAAAGAAGTAGGATTGCGCTGCTAAAGGTTATCGATAAGTAATGCTTGAAATTGGCGGTGTTTTTCAGCCATTCTTGTTTTAGAACATTCTCAACTTTTTCTTCCATTGTCGCTCCCAAATGTCATTTTTTAAAACCAATAATACTCATCCGCTCGACTTGCGCAACTTTAAAAACCATCCAACAAACGTTTGATGGAGCTGGAAAAAATATTTGCTAGAATCGGCGCAAATGATTATTCCCGCCCTGGGCATCAGGGAGTACAAGAAATTCATCACCGTTCATACGATCATGATGATTGGTGACTGGCTGATCTCGTTTGCCGAAGGGTGGCTGGCCTACGACCTGACTGGGTCACCGTTTCTTCTGACGCTGCTGATGGGCATCCATGCCCTACCGAACCTCATCTTTGCACCATTTGTCGGCCCACTTGCCGACTCTGTCCACAAGCAGAAAATCGTTTTTTGGGCTCAATTTTTCTTGACCGTAACAGCTGCTGCCTTTGCAATAATCACCCTGACAGGTAACCTGACCTACCAGCTGCTGATCATCTACGCCATAGTCAACGGCACCCTCTGGTCACTCCTCAACCCTTCAATATTCAGTTTCACACTCGACATGGTCGGTGCAGATCACATCATGAACGCCAACTCTTTAACCCAGACAGCGTTCAATTTTGCCAGAATTCTTGGACCGCTGATTGGCGGTTTCCTGTACCAGGTTTCATGGGGCTGGTGTTTTGCGGCCGCTGGAGTTTTTTCAATTCCTGAACTTGTTGTTTTGCCAACACTGAAGGTTGTAACATCCTCAAAAATCCATAGCGGTTCACTGGTTGCCCAGTTCAAGGCAGGCGCAATCCACGTCTGGCAAAAACGGATTCCACTGCTGGTGATGATGGCAGTCTCCTTTACGGCAATACTGGGTTACAGTGGCAGCATTCTGATTGCTCCAATCTGTGACAAAGTCTTTCATATCGACATGAAAGGCATCGGATATGGCATTTTGAGCTCAACAGTGGGCATTGGCGCACTTATTGGGGCAACAACGCTGTCGATGAGAAAAAGCTTCAAAAATGGCCTTAAATTGTTCTCTATGGCTATTATTGTGTTTCCGTTGATAGGGTTGCTTATCGGTTTGACGGTACTGATAAAAAATATCTGGCTGCTTGGATTTTTGTTTGTTTGCTTTGGTATCAGCATAGTTTACGTCAACACCATGGCCATGAACATAATGCCAATGATCACAGACCCGGAATACATCGGTCGCTCGATAGGTTTGTTCACGACCAGTTTTGCCGGTATGCTCCCATTTGGCAACATTCTTACGGGTTTTGCCTCAACAATACTGGCCATTCCAGCAGCCATTCTTGGCATGAACGGACTGTTGCTTGTGCCTTCAATTTTCCTGGCAATATTAATTGCAAGGAGAGCAAAAAACACTGAAATGACCAGGTACTGATTAGTAACCTACTTTAGATTATTTCAATCTTTCGCTTGATAATCCTGGTTGAACCATAGGTATCGGAGCAGGTGATAATGATGGTGTAAAAACCAGCTTCTTTATACTCATAGATTGTCACTGGTATATTTTTTTCTTCATTCCTGCTTGACAACACCGTTTTGTCTCCGTTACCCCAATCGATGGTCACATCATAGGGAGCTGAACCACCTTTTGGTGTCATGATCAGGTAGACTGGCGAATTGATCCTGCCAATGTTTGTTTTCACATCAATACCGTTCCAGACAATCTTCAGTGAAAGCGGATCTGGCGCTTTCTTGGTGCAAACTTTGAAAACTGCCGCGTCCCTGACCGTCTGCGCTGAACTTGACGCAATGGCTTGATTGGTTATTGTTGCACAATCATCGATAGATACTTTTGATGAAAGCTTGAATTTAAGTTTGAAAATCTCAGACGCTCCCGGGATGAGTTTTCCGATATTGAACAAAACCCGCGACGTGCCAACTGTTCCGGAAGGAACTGCCGAGATGAATACAAGTTCCTTCGGGAAAGCGTCTGCAAGAGTCACTGATTCGGCATCAAGGCTGCCAGAGTTTTTTACAACAATAGTGAACTCCATGATGTCACTGACATTGTATTCAAAGGTTTTTGAAGTTTTGGTTACAACAAGGTTTGTCGATGGTGTAGGGACTTTGAGGATAACATCAACATTGTTTGATTCAATCTGCACGCCGGAATCCTGAGCGTGACTGAAAAAAGCCTGGTTTGAGATTGTTGTGAGGGTTGAATGTTCAATGTTTCTGTCAACTCTTGTTGAAAAGGAGAAGGTTCTTTCCTGGGTTATGGGCACATATTTTATTAGCGACGAGGTTACCCTGTCCACTGTTTCCATATACCAGACGATGTAGGGTATGCCCTGACTGTTCAACGCCAGCTCGAGAGCGGTTGCGTAATTGGTATAGACTGAATCCCAGCCTGCTTGAGTGTAACCGTTGGCACCCGTTGCTGAGTCGAAAGCCAGATTGTTTGGACCAAACCAGCCCGAGCCATCGGATTTGATATAGTAAACTCCTTTATTACCAGCAATGTTTGCCCAGAATGCAAGGTTTATTGCTCCGGTTGAATCTACTTCCACCGAGGTTAACTTTGCAGCGAGTTTGCTAGCAGTTGTCCCGTTTGGAATGTAGACACCATTGGCAACGATACCGTTTGCGCCTGTAACATTGTTGTATGGCAAACCATTGCCACCAATCCACTGTGTCCCGTCCCATGCAACGCACATGATGCTGGTGCCACCATAAGTGTAGTCATGCCATGAGATGCATGGATTGCCCAATGAATCCAGGTCAAGGTTGGGGTAGCTGGAGTATCCAGTGTTTTGGCTGACGTTTGCATTGGCGCCAGTTGCAGGATTGTATGGAAGACCATTGGCTCCAACCCACTGTGCGCCATTCCATCGGATGAACAACTCATCATAACCACCGAAAGAACCTTCAGACCAGGTGATACATGGTCTGTCGTTGCCATCAAGCTTGAGGCATGGGAATTCGGAACTGTTTATTGTGTTGCTGACGTTGGAATTTGTGCCGTTGTAAACAACGTCGGAAACGTTGACCCAGTTGGTTCCATTCCATCTGACATAAAAAATCTCAAAACTACCTGACGCCCCCATGTATTCATACCAGACAACATGAGGCATGTCGTTGGAATCAAGAGCCAGCGAGGCGCCATACGATGTGCTGTAAGTATTGCTGATGTTTGCGTTGAAACCACTGAGCACGTCTCCCTGGACATTCACCCAGTTTGAACCATTCCATTTGGCAAAAAACAGTTCCCAGCTGTCAACTCTGTTAGGGTTTACCTTTTCTCCCCAGGCAACAGCCGGATAACCGTTGGAATCCACAGCAAGAGAAGGGCCATCGCTGTCCGTTGAAAGAACAGAGACACCAACATTTGTGGCCGTGGCAGGGCTGTACGGCAGGCCATTCTCACCAATCCACTTTGAGCCATCCCATCTGGTTTCAATAATATCGAATTCAACATCAGATTTTGCATAGTCTGCGCATGAAACATGCGGTCTATCGTATTTGTCTATGACAAGTGATGGCTGGACGGCCTTCGGGCTCACGATTGCATTGTCAGGCGATGGAGTGAAAACCTCTCCTTGAATGTTTGACCAGTAAGGTAAAATCTCTCCCCAGCGAAGTCTCGTACCGGCAGGCGAAGCATGTGGCGGTTCTCCAGGAATCCAGGTTGTTCCATTATTAAGCGAGTATGACAGATTTCCTGTTGGAAACGCTGTGCCGCCGATATAGGTTGTTCCTTCCGGGATGATGTCATATACGTAGGCATCATCAAGTAGATCCAGTCCCTGATTGAATTTCCAGTTGATTTTGTAGGTTAAAATGTCGTTAGCATCGACGGTCGTGTTTTCGTCATCAAAAACGCCATCCATGTCAGCGTCAACAGATTTTGAATAATCAAAAGTACCATCAAAGCCGGCAAGAGATCTGTTTATTCTTGTTTCTTTTTCGTCAGTTATGCTGTTGCCAGCAACGGACGAGAATGAGGATGATTGGTTTATTTTTTGAAATGAGCTTGATGACACCAAACTGTTTCCTGCCATCATAGATGTGATGATAAACAAAATAATCCCAACCCGAAAAACAATCTTCATTTGCCCTCCAAATAACAATACCACCTACAACAATTGAACACTCACTCTCAAATACCACTACAATTGTATACTACAAACATAACAACTATTTCCTTTTTTGCTCAACAATTCTTTTATAACTCTTTATCCCAATTTGTCAAATATAAAATCCCATTCGGTTGTCAACAAAAAATCATCTGTTACAATCAGGTCTATGAAATTTTTGGCACTGATAATATCAATCTCTCTTGGTTGGCCATGCGCCTGGCCTGACGGTCAAGGCAACGCCTTCACAACAAACAAGCTCTCGCCTGGTTCTCCTCAGGTTGCCTGGAGCGTGGCACTGGGGAAAACAGCGACTGCTCCATGCGTTGCCGGCAACAAGGTTTTTGTTGGAACGTCAAATGTAGGCGTATGCTACAATTTATCAGACGGAACCAAGGTTTGGATGGCAGAGATGCCTGGACAGATTGTTGCTCCACCGGCACAAATGTCAGGCAGAATCATATTTGGTGACATCACTGGTTCGGTCATCAGCGTTGACATGGACAGCGGATCAGTTGAAGACAGGCTTTCTTTAGGTGCAAGGATTGCCGCTCCTCCGGTTGCCTATGATGGAAGCTTCTATATTTCAGCAACTTCAGGAATTGTAACAAGACTAACCCCGAATCTTAAAGATTTGTTTAAAATTGACCTTTTGTCAACCCTTTCAGTTTCACCACTCATACATTCTACAGGTGTGATCCAAACCACACAGGATGGCGATGTATTCACGATAAACAACCAAACAGGCGCAATCGCTTCACAGATTAAAGTTCTGCCCCAGGACACAGGCATCCAGCCATGTGCAAGGGAAAACCTGATAAATTTCATATCGGGCCGAACACTTGTTCGTATTATGGATGAAACGCCAATCACAATAAATCTCCCCTGGGATCCGACCTGCCAGTTGGCATTGACAACCGGCAGAATCCTTGTTGGCACAAAGCAAGGTCTGATGATGATTGATGGCGACAAAATCATCTGGAAGGTTGAATCAGCACAGGACATCACTGCCCTGAGCGCCAACAACGAGGTCATCGTCACCGGAACTTCCGGTGGTCAAATAACAGGCTACGACTACAAAGGTGTGGCTCTTTGGAATGTACAGGCTGCCGGCAAAGTTGCAAATCCGATCTGCATTGTTGATGGTGGAATCCTGGTTTCATCCGGCAATTCACTCAGTTTCTTCCAATTCTGGGATTTGAACCCAAAGCCATCAAGTATTGACCTGGGCTACATTCCTACAGGAGAGTCTGCTGAAGGCATATTCTCGATGACCAACCCGACAAACTCACCTGGCGACGCAGTTATTGTCTGTAACAGCGAAAATGATTTTTTGACAGTCACCCCAGCCTCTGTTTCAATTAGCCCTGGTCAAACCGTCACCTTCACCGTAAAACTCGACAGTCAGGGGTTTAAGGAAGGTCGGTATCAAGGCACAATATCAATACGAACTGCCAGCGCCATCTACAAAGTCATCGTTGGCTTCACCATAGTTCCGCAACCATTCGTTGCAAAACTTGTGCTTGGCAACAAGACCATGAAAATGAGCAGGGGAGCCGAAAAATGGGATGTCCCACTCGATGTTGGTCCATATCTGAAAAACAACCGGACAATGGTTCCGCTTCGCGCCATATCGGAATCTTTTGGTCCAAAAGTAAATTATATCAAAGGCGGCTGCAACGGCGGCGACAGGGTCGACATTGTCCTTGGCAACACCGTAATCAACCACTGCATCGGCACGGCAACCATGACAAAACGGGTCTCAGGCAAGGTTGAACCGACCAACACCTTCGACACACCATCCGAGATTAAAAATGGCAGGACGTTTGTACCTATCAGGTTCATCGCCGAGGCTTTCAAGGCCGAAGTTGGCTGGGATCAGCAAACCAAAACCGTGACGATAACCTACTCGCCATGATAAAACCAAAAAGTGTTGATGAATATATATCGTGGTTCCCGCCAGAAGTGGCTGGAAAGCTTGAAATTTTAAGACAGACTATTGCCAAAGCAGCACCCGAGGCAAAGGAGACGATCAGCTACAGCATGCCGGCCTTCGAATTCCACGGGGTACTGTGCTATTTTGCGGCGTTCAAGGATCATCTGAGTTTCTTCCCGACGTCTTCAGGCGTTGAGGCATTCAAGGATGAGCTCAGAGATTACAAAACCTCGAAAGGCACCATCCAGTTGCCGCTGGACAAACCGCTTCCGCTTGAATTAATAACCAGAATAGTGAAATTCAGATTCGAGGAAAACACGAAAAAATTGAAGAAATGATCGAAACAGTCTTATGCGCCTATTACTAGCTTCATATTACAAAATGTAATCATATGTATCCAAATGATACTTTGGCTATTAATTTGTTATTCCAATAATTATGATGTGTAAAAAAATGCTTTTGCTTGCATATTGTTCACAGCTTATACTCCAAAGATCCTTCATAGAAAGCATTAATTTTGGATTTTTGCTTTAACTCTGTCCCAAAACTGTGAGTCATCCATTTTCAGTTTGAGCGTTGCCCAAACCTCGGGACAGCTGAATCCTGTCATGTCCAGTTCTTCTCTGATTGCGTTATCGAGAATTTTCTTTTGTGCTTTGTCCTCACCGTCAACGCCAAGTTCAGGATACATCGGCTTTACATGCCTTAGATAGCAACTCATAGACCATCCTTTCATTATTTCTGTTTTTATTGGGTTGTCGACACTAATGCAAAGAGTATAATCCATTTTCATGGGAAGAAAAATAATGAGCTTGGTGATGGTGGCGGTTTTGGTTTTTTTGGTTGCTGGTTGTGGAAATAATGGCAGCAAGAAACTTGTTCCAGTTTGGGTCTGGGATAATTATGCAATGGGATTGAATGGTTTCCTTATCAATGATGATGGGAGTGTGTTTGTCAAAGAAGAAAATAGAGGTGTTCTCCAGGAAGTTATTGCTTATTATAACCCCAGAAAAGAATTTGTTCACACTACAAAATACGATGAGGCTTGCGTTGTTAATAGAAGATTGATTACGCTGGATTACAGCAATAATCAATCTTCAATCTACGATCTTTCAAGCGAAGTATCATGCTTACAAATTGAAGGAGAACTCTGCCAGGAACAGATCGACAAAAAAAGTCTGCTTTTTGAAAATGACATCAGCGATAGCTCAAAGAGAAGTTACGTAAATCTTGGCAAAAACCTGATCAAGACAAATTTGAACGGTATTGTTTTGTGGTCACTGGAGTTCAAGGATAATAACAGTGGTTATTTCTATCCTGTTAACTTGGATGAAAATGAAAAAATGACAATTCTTGCCAGTGACAATGATTATTTCAATAACACTACGTTTTATTTATCTCTTGAAAGCTCATACTACCCCAACATTGTGTTAAATACAAAAGATGGTTTTTGGAATAAAACATCATTTCATGATGACTTCAACATAACTTGGCAATTTGATATCGACGAAACTGGGAAAAAAATCAACCTGTTTGATATCGTAACATTGGACTACAAAACCGGTAAAATCGAAAAAACCATTTCAGTAGACGATATCGAAGGATCATTGGTAAAACTGATAGATAAACAATATGTTTTGGTGGCCGGGGGAACCAATGTTCGGCTTATCGACATTTATTCAGGGAAAACAATTTGGGATGATAAAATAAAAGCAACCAAGGCATACTACTATGCCAAACGTCCAGAAATGATCCTCCTTATAAACGGCAAGGTTGATATTGAAAAAACTTCCGATATTGAAGTAGTTTTTGAAGATCCTGGCGCAAAAACCGATTCAAACAAACCAGCAGGTGAGAACGCAAAAGTTACACAAGACACTGACAAAAATAATGAATTGATGGAAGAACTGACAATGGTGGACAAGGCGTCTGGAAAGATACTTTGGAAGTCAAAACTGGACTATGGCAAATTGACTGATATAGAATATATTGATGATAAAATCCTTTTAAGTTTCGAAAAAACAACCATTGCCGGCAAGGATGAAACGACAGAGTACAAAACTATTGCCGCAAACGCCTTCACAGGCAAGACTGTCTGGGAAAAAGATGGATTCCAGTTTGAAGTTACAGGCAATGACCAACTGAACCCAATTGAGATTGAATCGTTTGACAAATCCAGCGGTAAAAAACTGATAAAAAAGCATGTGATTTTATCCACTTATGTTGACAACAACAGGTCAAAAGAACTGGTAGAGCTTGAAACCGGGAAAACAGTCTGGAAAATCGACAACCCATATAACAGCCAGATGGATTGGATGAGTGTCAAAGATAATCAGCTTTTCTTTGTCACGCACGAAGGAATGATGAAATATTCGCTTTCTGACGGCTCAGTCCTTGCCAAATACGGGTTCGACAGGGCAAAGCTGGGTAGCACAAAGATTCAGCAAGACAAAGCAGAAACACTGGGCGATATGCTTTATCCAAATCAAAAGCGAGGCATACTCAGTGAAAAAATGCTTGGAAAAAAAGAAGCTCCAATTCAACCTTCTTCAAATGAAAAAGACGAACTGCTTCCTGCTGTCAAAGATGGCTATGTTTTTGTCCAGGCGTCAAAGAAACTTGCCATCTATGACCTTTACACCTTCGATGAGCTTTATTCGACAGATATCCTCTTTGACAGCTGCGATGTAGTCAACGGTTACGTCTATCTAAAGAACCAGTACGGAATAGCAAAGCTGGAATTGCAGCAATAGATAGGCTATTCCAACCAAAGCTCCAGAAACGCCTTCCAGTCGGTATCATCAATTTTGCCGTCCGGAACAAGGTCACACAAAGGGTTCCAGGTATCTGGCGCCGGGTTGCCGTCTTTGTCGGTTCCTCTGTCGCCAAACCTTATTGCCAGCTCAAAGGCGTCTTGATAGTCAATGGAACCGTCCATGTTTGCATCACCAAACAGGGCTGGCTCAAGGTATCTTGCCATCTGCATGACCGTCAGAGTTTTAATGTCTTGTATCCCAGGCAAGGTTTTTGCCGTTTTTGGCGTTGGAACAAGCCCATGACCAGCATTATCAACCTTTATCAGTGCGCATGGATTGCCGGCAACAACAAGCTTCTTTGCAAACACTGTCGACTGGCTGTAGGGCACAACAACATCCTTGTCTCCATGAATCATCAGAATTGGCGGATCGTCTTTGGAGATGTATGTTGTTGGTGAAGCTTTTATCGCTGTTTCCGGACAATCATAAGGGTTGCACCCCAGGAAATTTGTCAGGGTCTGTATGCCTGGATTATTCTTTTTGCTGTTGTTATCCATCAGAGTTTTAAAATCTGTTGGCCCAAAATAGTCAACCACAACCTGAACCCTGCTTGAAACATTCTCAAGACCAGGTCCTTCGAGTCCTGCTGATTTGTCAGCTGTGCCAAGCATCGATACCAGATGACCACCGGCTGAGCCGCCCCAGATGCCGATCCTGTCAGGATCAAACCCAAGCTTTGAAGCGTTGGCTCTCAAATATCTGACGGCCAGCTTGCAATCCTCAACCTGAGCCGGGAAAATGTATTTTGGACAAAGACGGTAGTTGATTGCTGCCACTGCAAAGCCAAGCTGGTAGAGCATGTTTGCCTCTTGCGATTTTATTCCTGATGAAACTCCAGCAGATTTATCCCCAGAAGTCCAGGCGCCACCATGAATGTAGATTGCAAGAGGAACCTTCTGATTTTTGCAAAGCACAGGTTTTGCAAAGTCAAGCTTCAGCTCCTCATCGCCAGCTTTGCCGTACACAATGTCGATTTGTGAGTCGACTTCGACTTTTGTTTTATAATCAGGCGGGAGCGGCCCAGGGACAACCCTGTCACCAAGTTTCCAACTCTTTTCTTCAGCCCTGCCAGAGGACGGAACAATCTGCGCCGCAAGCACAACAACCATCAAAAGAACCAGTTTCTTCATCTGCGACTCCTTTGAAATCATTACGGAGTATTTTTGGAAATTGTCAGGCTCTTTTGTCAGCGGATTCGAACTGTGTGAGTTTTCAGCCTCTGCTCACGGTTGAAACGTTTTACTACCGATGAACAGTTTATCCTTTTGCCAAACATTTTGTAGGGTTGCCCTTTTGAAAACGACATGCACAGCCAACACTTGAACATGCCAAAAACAGCTCCAGACCTTCTGTTGTCATGCCTGATCAGCAAACACAAGCGTTCGGCATCCTTGGTTTTCAACGTTCGGTAGTCATTCATTGATCCTCACCTGATTTTCCAGTTTTCCTTGTGCGCCTGTCCGATTTCTTAACTTCAGCAATCTGCCGTTTCACCCATGTTTGAGCTTGCTCAACAGAGCGAAACACTGGCCTTACCCGCTTCATCGAATAATGAAAGACCTTGCTGATATAATCTTCTGACGGCTTCTCCGAGACCGTACACCAATCGATGACATTTTTATCAATGTGACATTTAATATTCTCAAAGAAAAATTTAAGATACTCGGAACCAAGATCCATCGAACTAAAATTGAGAATCAGATACCTTCGTTCTCCAATTGATCTGGTAATAAGCCCAAGCTTTTCGATAATTTCTTTAACTTCGACAAACGAACCTGGACTACCCTTAAAAATCATAATAAAGCAGTTTAGTGCTTCGTTTCGCAATACATTGACTGTCATCTGTCTATCCATATTGAGTGGAGATATTTTAATCTACGAATAATGTTTTTTCAATATCTCTTAACTTTCTTATATAACTCTGGTTTCTCAATGATTTCTTTTATTTCCAATAATTGTTATCAGATCATATTTGAACAATCCAGCATAAGATTTAAATTATCCGTTAACCTTCCCTTAAAGTGTAAATAGGTATATCGGTCAAAGTTTCGGTCTTTCCACAAACTTATTGAACGTATCCTCTTTGACAACCGGACGGTTATCGAATATATTTCCCTATAAGGGGGCAAAAAATGCCACAAATAAGAAACGATGAGCCGATAAACAGTGTTATAAACGATCTCTTTGGATTTTCCTTCCAAGCATCGATGATTGCAAAGCTTGTCGGGGGCAAGGATTCGCAAAATCATTTGTCGGTTGGCGTTTCCGGGTCGTGGGGTTCGGGGAAAACGTCGCTTTTGAATATGGTAAGAGAATTCTTGAAGTATAAACAGCATAATGATGAGAAAGAAAAATTAGAAAAGATATTATTCTCAAGAACATATTGTCACATGAGTGAAGCTCGAAGATCGGAAATTGATCAAAGAATAATTTATCTTTGGGCATTCTTCATGAAATTAGAACAGGAAAATATTGAGCTTGAGGATTTTATAACAGATGAAAACAAAGTCATCTGGTTTGACCCATGGTTTTTTGGGTCGGAGGAAACGGTTATCAAGGCGTTTTTCTACAGAATCGCCAAGGAACTTGTCGATGAGGACAGGGAGCTGTCAAAGCTTTTCCTAAAGCTTGCCGTTGTAATGGTTGGAAGCCCTGACCTGCCTGAATCATCCAGTCTGCCTGTTGTTGGCGACGCTCTCAAGATTATCAATTTCGGAAGAAACCTCATAAACCGTATGTCTGGCGATGACGGCAGCATAATGGATTTTTCTGACATCAAGCGTAAGATTTGTGAAAGGCTGAAAACCAATGAATTCACATACGTTGATGATGAAGATGACATAAAAAAGAAAACAAGGAAAAGGATTGTCATCATCATCGACGACCTGGACAGGCTTCAGGTGGATGAAGCCTTGACCATGCTCAAGGTCATCAGGCTTGTCACCGAGTTCGGCGTTAACTTTGTAATAGGATACGACGAGGAGACACTTTCAGCAACAATCGACAAAAATTGTGGGAGTCATGGACGGGAATATATTAGAAAGATGGTATCGATACCTTGGTATGTTTCATATTGGAAAAGTACTGATATGATTTCAAGAATTTTTATTCACTATAAAGAAACAGATATCTACAATCAGATTTCAAGAGAGATGGATGATAGGGAATTAAACATTGCTAATTTAAATGAGTTATTGGAAGTAATCGTAAAAACACCTAGAGAAGCTCTAAATCTAATTAATTTATTAAAGATTGTAACTAATCAAGTTAACATGGTTGATTATTTGTTATTATGCTTGTTAAGAATATATTACCCTAGAATGTTTGATAAAATGAAAGAAAGAGAATGGCCATTTATGCATAGTCTAAACACTAACAGGTTATCATTTATTCATAATCAAGATAAATTCGAACCTGGCGAATCTAAAACTGAAACAAAGACAGAACATGTTCCAGACCCAAGATCACTAGGCACAATTTCTAATCAATTACAGAGAGTGGCTGTCACAAAGGAAAGCAATACGACTACAACAAAAACTAATAAATATAAACTTGACTATTTATTCTTAGTAGGATCTGAAAGAGATGATATAATTATAACTAGGATAATCGAAATACTAGAAAAAAATACTTCTTATGATTCAATAATGAACTTTAATTCTTGGAAATATTACTTCGGTTTATTAAATTGCTAATTCTACCTAATATGCTTCCCTAGGAAATCCTCAATCTCTGGAAGTCCGCCCTGGAAAACAAGGTAGCCGTCTGGTGGCTCGCGTTCGGTGATTTCGTCGACAACGCGGGTGAGCATGAGCTTTTTGACCTCTTCGCGGTCGTGGCTGTGACCCAAAGCCCAGCCGAGTTTGATGTAGGCGACTTCGGGGAGCATGTTTGCTGCCGGGATGACGCCAAGCTCCATCAGGTCGCGACCGGTGTCGTAGACGTACATCTGGGCAAAGCCCCACATGGTCTGGACGGTCATGTAGACCTGGACTCCAGCCTGGACGGCACGGCGAAGCGGCTCATACAGAGGCTTGTTGACATGGCCAAGGCCGGTGCCGGCGATGATGATGCCTTTATATCCACGCTCAACCAGTGAGTCGATCATGTCAGGCTTCATGCCTGTATAATAGTAGACGATTGCGACGCGGTCGTCATATACTGCGTCAACTTTGACGTTGTGATCCTTGCGTCTTGGTCTGTAGTCGTTTTTGAGAGGCGTTACAGTCTCGGGAGTGCAGGTGGCAACAGGGATGTCGGAGAGGGTTCTGAAGGTTGAGCGGTAGGAGCTGTGCATTTTCCTAACTCTTGTGCCCCTGTGGAGAAGGTTGTACGAATCGGATGTCGGTCCAAACATGCAGACCATGACCTCGGCGATGTTGCCGTGTGCAGCAGTGTTGCAGGAACAACGAAGGTTAAAGGCGGCATCTGACGACGGCCTGTCCGATGACCTTTGGGAACCGACCATAACTATCGGAACCGGTGAATCCTGAACCATAAAAGATAGAGCTGCTGCGGTGTGGTGCATGGTGTCTGTGCCGTGACCGATGACGATTCCGGCTGCGCCGTTGCTGATTTCCTGACCGATTGCCTCGGCTAAAATCTTGTACTGTTCCCAGGCCATGTTCTCCGAGAACACGCCAAAGAGTTTGATTGTCTTGAGGTTGCAAATGTCGGCAAGTTCAGGCACTGCGCCGTAGAGTTCGCCAGGGGTGAATGCCGGAATAACGGCTCCAGTCCTGTAGTCGAGCCTTGAGGCAATGGTTCCGCCTGTGCCAAGGAGTGTGACGTTTGGCTTGACCGGGTCGAACGGGAATTCCTGTTCTGGAATTTTGTACTTTGCTTCTTTGTAGCCCATTTCTCGGATGGCTGTGATATTTTCAACAGCGATGCCGATGTTGTAGCCTGTGTTCACTTTTATAACGACATGGAACTCGTCGGCCTGTTCAGCTCGTGGAAGAATGATTCCGCGGAACATGCCCTTGTTCGTGTCAACCTCGACGTCAGCCCAAACACGGGCGTTCATTGACTCGAGAACCTGCAATGCTTTGCCTTTGTATCCCTGAAGACTCATGGTTTGAAAGTTTGTTCCCTTTTTGCGTTAATTCAATCAAGAATATCGCAAATCAAGGTTTTGAGTTTCGGAATTTGGAAAGATCAAGCGCAATGATGTTTGTAAAACTAATCAACAGCTTTGCTTGATCCGAGCCAAGCGGTTCCTTGAGCTTTAACCCCATCACTCCTTCGATGTTTGATGATGAGATGAGCGGATAAAATGTGTATTCAGTCGCAGAGGCAAGCGTATCCGTATGCCTTCCCGCAGGCTGTTCGTTTTCGAGAGTCCACATGGCTGTGGCTTTGTCGTTTTGAGTCAAAAGCAGCAGGCATGATCCAGCCGGCACAAGAGCATCATTGTGAGCTATCATAATCACCGGTTCAGTTTCAAAGATGCTGGTAATCTTCTGCTCGGCCATGGCACACACCTCATCGGCATTGCCAGCCTTTAGCAGATTTTTTGTAAAATCATAAAGCGACATTACAAACTTCTCTCTCAGCCTTGCCCTCTTGCCCTGAAAACGTACAATCTCAGCAACAAAACTTGTTGCGATGCCAATCAACAGGAAAGCGACAAAACCTGGCAATAATCTCAAGTCGTCAACGGTAAACGACATGACAGGATTAACAAAAAAGAAATCCAGCACGATAACGCCCAGGGAAGAGTTGATGATTCCAGGAATTCTGCCACCAAGAATACCCGAGACCAGAACAGGCAGCAGCATGAGGATGACTATGTTTTCATAGCCAAGCTGCGGCTTAAAAAACCAACACAATACAGCCATCGCAATTAACATGCCAATCGATACAACAATATTTTTGAAATCCCAAGTAAGAGGATTGCCAAATCTGACTCTTTTCTTACCCTGGCCACTTTCGTTGACAACAAGCACATGAATAGAACCTGCGCCAGCAATAATTGCTTCAGCAAACTGTGAACCGATGGACGTTCTCCTGCTCGGGCGTGTGCCGACGAGTATGATTATGATATTGTTTTTTCTTGAATATTCCAATATTTCCTGGGCCGGGTCAGGTCCAGAGAGGATGACCATTTTACCACCAAGATGATTTACCAGATCTATATTTTTTTGAAGTTGTTTTGCTTGCTCACCTGATGGCACTCCCTGAAAAGGTGTTTCGACATGAACTGCAAACCATTCGGCGTCTATCCCAGGCGCAAGCTGCTTTGCCAGCCTGATAAGCTTCTCGGAACTCGAATTCGGAGAAATACATACAAGAAGCCTTGGACTTGTACTCCATGGACCCTGTATATTATGGCGTTCCATATATGTTCTGATGTCTCCATCAACAGTTCTGGCAACATAACGCAAGGCCATCTCACGCAGAGCCATAAGATTGCCTTTTCTGAAAAACTGTTGCATAGCCTGGATAGATTTCTCAGGAATATAAACCTTTCCTTCTTTAAGCCGCTCAAGCAGCTCATCAGGAGGAAGGTCGACAACCTCAATACCTTGAGGGTGATGAGCTTCTTCAAGTACTGAATCAGGCACGGTTTCTTTTACTTTGATTCCCGTGATTTGCACAACCATGTCATTGAAACTTTCGATGTGCTGGACGTTGAGTGTTGTCCAAACGTCGATGCCTGCATCCAGAAGTTCAATAACATCCTGGTAGCGTTTCTCATGCCTCGAGGTTGGAACATTGGTGTGAGCAAGTTCGTCAACCAGAACTAACCCAGGTTTTCTGGCCAGTATTGCATCGATGTCCATTTCATCAAGTTTTATCCCCTGATAGTCAATGCTCTTTCTTGGAATGACTTCAAGACCTTCGAGCAGCTGCTGGGTTTCAGCCCTTCCATGCGTTTCGAGTACACCGACAACAACGTCAATTCCCTGTTCTTTTGCCGCATGAGCTCTTGTGAGCATTCTAAAGGTTTTGCCGACACCTGCTGCCAAACCCAGAAAAATCTTGAGCTTCCCTCTCCCCGAAGATTCCTCGTTTTTCTCTTCTTCTTTTGAAAGGATCATCTTCAGGATATCATCTGGATCCGGTCTTTTGTCGTCTGTCATTTGCTCATCTCCTCAAGCGCCATGTTGAGTTCCAAAACGTTTACAAATTTATAGCCAATCCCTTGCTTTGCAAGCGAGTTCACCAACGCTTCAAGCTTTACAGGGTCAAGTCCTCTGACTTTGGCTACAGTCTTTACCTGAACTAGTGCCGCTTCAAGCGTGATGTCCGGGTCAAGCCCTGACGCACTCTCGGTCACAAGGTCTGCTGGAATGTCTGCGTCTTTTTCAACACCATAACTGACCCTTGCATGAGTGTATTGTTCCTCAAGCCTGACAAGCAGCTCAGGGTTGGAAAGGGCTATGTTTGACGAAGTTCCTTGCGTATAGTTTGAGTTTGAAGGCCTGCCGTGAAAATACTCTTCCCCGGCAAATTCCTGACCAATGAGCCTTGAGCCAATGATCTTGCCATCTTTTTCAACCAGCGATCCGTTGGCTTGCTTTGGGAAGCAAACCTGGGCAATGCCGGTTATGAGCATTGGGTAGACAAATCCACAGATAACCGTGAAAACAAGCAGCACAAGCAGCGAAGTCCAAACATTTTTCATGTCAAACCCCCATTCCAAACAGACCAAGGATCAAATCGATAATCTTGATTCCAATAAACGGCAGTATCACACCGCCCAGGCCATAAACCAGCAGGTTATGACGCAGAAGTTTTCCTGCAGAAACCGGCTTGTAGGAAACACCTTTGAGTGACAGCGGTATAAGGGCTGGGATTATCAAGGCGTTGAAGATGACGGCTGAAAGGACGGCTGTTGCCGGGTTGAGCCTCATGATGTTCAATACGCCAAGCTCCGGGAATGCTGTGACAAAAATCGACGGCAGAATAGCAAAGTATTTTGCAAGGTCGTTTGCCACAGAGAAAGTGGTCAAAGCGCCTCTGGTTATCAGTATTTGTTTGCCAATCTCAACAATGTCGAGCAGTTTTGAAGGGTTAGAATCAAGATCAACCATGTTGGCTGCTTCCCTGGCTGCCTGGGTGCCTGCGTTCATGGCCACACCAACATCTGACTGGGCAAGCGCCGGAGCGTCGTTGGTTCCGTCGCCAATCATGGCCACAAGATGACCTTTTGCCTGATAATCTCTTATCAGTTCGAGCTTGTTTTCAGGTCTTGCCTGGGCAACAAAATCGTCAATTCCAGCTTCGGCTGCAATCGACGCTGCTGTCAGTGGATTGTCGCCTGTTATCATGACTGACCTGATTCCGAGCTGACGAAGCTGCTGGAGTCTGGCTTTTATGTTGTCTTTTAGAACATCTTTGAGCCTGACAACACCAAGCACCTTGCCATCTTCGACAACAACCAGCGGCGTTCCGCCGTTTTTTGCCACGTCATCAACATGGTGGGATATCTCTTCCGGATAAACACCACCAGCTGATTCGACCAATGCTTTTAGGGTATCTGGCGCGCCTTTTCGAATTTGCCTGCCTTCAACGTCAATACCACTCATGCGGGTTTCGGCTGAGAACGGTACAAACACTGCATCGGCAGGTGTTTTTATGTCTCTGCCCTTAACACCGAGAATTTCTTTTGAAAGATTGAGTATCGACCTGCCTTCAGGCGTTGAGTCGGCAAGAGAGGACAATAAAGCTCCTCTGGCAAGATCGCGAAGGTTTACGTCCTGTGCTGGAATCAGCTCTGTTGCCAAGCGGTTGCCAAGGGTGATGGTGCCAGTCTTGTCCAGCAAAACCACGTCAACATCGCCTGAGGCTTCGACTGCACGTCCGGAGAGTGCTATGACGTTTTTGGAAATGAGCCTGTCCATACCGGCAATACCGATGGCTGGCAGGAGTCCACAGATGGTTGTAGGAATCAGACAAACCAGTAACGAAACCAACACAACAAAATCAGAACTCACGCCCAAAAATGACGAAAGCGGAACAAGTGTGACTGTTACAGCAATAAAAACAACGGTTAAAGAGAGCAAAAGAACTTCCAGGGCAATTTCGTTTGGAGTCTTCTGTCTTTTTGCGCTCTCAACCATCGAAATCATCTGGTCGATGAAGGTTTCGCCAGGATTGGTCGTAATCTTGACCTTCATAATGCCTGTCAAGACCTTGGTTCCGCCTGTTACGCCTGACCTGTCGCCGCCTGATTCGCGCACGACCGGCGCAGATTCGCCTGTGATTGCCGATTCATCCACAAGGCAGACACCGTCGATGATGTCGCCGTCTGATGGGATGTTTTCTGTTGGATTTACTATTACGATGTCACCTTTTTTAAGGTTGGTGGCTGCTATCTTTTTTGTGGTTCCATCGGATTGAAGAAGGTTGGCGTAAGCCTCTGAGCGTGACTGCCTCAACGATTCAGCCTGGGCTTTGCCCCTACCTTCAGCAAGACTTTCTGCAAAGTTGGCAAAGATGACCGTGAAAGTTAGCCAAAGCGCAATCTGCAATTCTGTACCAAAAGGTTTCCCGGTAGTTATTGAATAAATCGACTTTGCAAGCACGGCAACAGCAGAGATCTCACAAAGCAGCATAACAGGGTTGCGCCACAGCGATACTGGCGAAAGTTTTTTTAAAGCCGAACCAATGGCTGGAACAACGAGTTTTGCTGAGAAAATTGATTGGTTTTTCCTTGACATGTTGGCCTCCTCCCTCACATTCCAAGTCTCATGCCTTCAAGCACAGGGCCTAAAAGCAGAGCAGGGAAGAATGTCAAAGCGCCAACAATGACGATGATGAATATGAGCATGAACATGAAAGCCGGTGAGGCAATGTCGATTGTGGCAACAGATTTTGGTGATATCTTCTTTTTGGCAAGCGAACCGGCAAGGGCGATTGCCGGAATGATGGTTGCAAGCCTGCCAAGCAACATGCCAAATGAACCTGAGAGGTTGACAAACATTGTATTTGCCGCAAATCCTCCACAAGCTGACCCATTGTTGCCAACCAAAGAAGCGTTGGCGTATAAAATCTCGGTGATTGCCCTTGAGCCGTCAGGGTTTGGAGAGCCGATATTTGCTTTTGCCAGTAAAAAAACTCCAGCCATCAAAAGCGTGACAACGGCAGGCCCCATCAGGGCGATGACCGCCATCCACATCTCGGTGACCTGGAGTTTCTTGCCTATCAGTTCAGGTGTTCGACCGATCATCAGTCCTGCGATAAACATCGTCAGAACCATGTAAAGAATCATGCCTATCAAACCCACACCGACTCCGCCGAAGATGACCTCGCCAATGACCATGTTGAAGATTTGTACAAGGTTTGAGAATGGATTCATCATATCGTGCATGGAGTTGACCGAGCCGTTTGATGTGGCCGTCGTTGCCTGCGACCAAAGCGCAGATGTGCCAGTGCCAAACCTCACTTCCTTGCCATACATGGAAGCGTTACTTGCCATATGCAGCTTTTGAGAGGTTGAAGTCTCGGAAGTGTAGACAATGCCCAATCCAACAGCAAACATGATGAGCATCACCAAAAATATGGCAACACCTTTTTTCTTGTCGCCAAGTATCTTTCCAAAGGCAAAGGGCAACGACGCCGGGATAAGCAGGATCAGTAACAGCGAGATGATGTTTGTGGCAAGGCGCGGGTTTTCAAACGGGTGGGCAGAGTTGGCTCCGAAGAACCCTCCACCATTTGAACCTATGAGTTTGATTGCAAGCTGGGATGCAACAGGTCCCAGAGGCAGAACCTGGCTGCCACCCTGAAGGTTGCCAACCGGAACTGCACCAGCAAGCGTCTGAACAACTCCCAGGCCGGCAAAGATGATTGAAAACAGTATTGAAAGTGGCAACAGGACGTAAAGGACTGCCCTTGTCAGGTCAACCCAGAAGTTGCCGATAAATTCGGTTGATTTTCTTTTGAAAGCCCTCATGAGCGCTGCACAAACCGCAATGCCAGCTGCTGCTGAGAGGAAATTTTGGACGGTCATGCCTACCATCTGGGTGAAATGGCTCATCGAGGCTTCACCGGCAAGCGGCTGCCAGTTGGTGTTTGTAGCAAAAGATACTGCCGTGTTGAGAGCTGAATCCCACCTTACCGCGCCAAAGCCTTGCGGATTGAAAGGCAGGAATCCCTGGCACAGCTGGATTGCAAACAGCAGTCCTACACCAAAAAGCGTGAAAACGACAAAGGATTTCGCGTAGGATTTCCAGTCGGTCTCTGCATCAGGTTTTACGCCAAAGAACCTGTAAAGAGCTTTCTCCACAGGAGCAAGGAAACTGAGGAGGCCAATCTTGCCACCGCCAAAAACGTTGCCCAGGTACCCGCCCACAAACCAGGCGCAGAAAAAAAGAACGCCTGTAAAAAGCAGGAAGAATATCAAATCAGCAATAGCCATTATCTTTCTCCTTTGTTTTACGAAAAGGAAATAATGCTATCTAAACAAAATATGCTTTCAAGACAGCCAAGGTTATAGTTCCGCCTGAGATAGAGTATCTGAGCAGGAGCATTGATAAAGCAAACTTTCAATTACGGCGTGATTGTACCAGATTTAACCAGCCTGTGAACATGCTCCTGGCACATAAGAAAAATATTTAACTAGATTTTCTAATTTTTAGCCTGATGGTTTACCTGTTTTAATTTGAATGGAGCAGCCTACTTATTAAAATGTCCTTTAACCTGAATTGGAGGCTTAGACTAATGAAAAAGCTAGGAATTCTTGTTGCTATGGTCATTGCCATTGGCTCTATCGGCATTGCGAAAATCGACAACACCACCGCTGGCGGAGGTTGGCAGGCGTCACACCCGGCAATTTGGGACAACCTTATAATTGCTCCAATAACCATGTCTGCTCCGGAAGGAACACACAAATCTGCAGTCTGCGGCATTAACATTGAAAATGGAAACGTTGAATGGAAGCATGAAGTTCCAGACAGAATCTTCTCATCGGTTTCTATTGAAGGCGACAAAGCCTACGTCGTTCTTCCACACAACAAATACCCCTACAGATACCTCACCTGCCTAAACGCAAAAACAGGCGAGATGATCAAGGAAGTACCGTTTGAAAAGGCGACCTACAACAGGCCACTTATCAGAGACGGTCTCATCTACATCGGCACAACGGGTATCTCCCAGGGTAGAGGCTCAATCGAATGCTACGACCTCGACCTCAACTTCAAGTGGACATTTGATTCAATCTCATCCACTCAAATTCTTGATGGCTGGGTTTATGGACTTCCAGGATACGAAGTCATCGATGGCAAGCCATGGCTTTTCATCGGTTCACACAACAGCCAGATCACCCCAATCGATGCCAAGACCGGCAAAGCAAAGCCACTCCTCTGGAAGAACACAGTCTTCCAGACCAATGGCTCAGGCACAAACGATTTCTGGGCGCCAAACGGCCAGATTTTCCAGGCTGGTGGCCCAATTGAAAATGACATCATTGTCAAAGACGGCAAGATTTGGTTTGGTTGCATGGACGGTTTTGCATACTGCCTCAACGCCAAGGACGGGCAGAGAGTCTGGAAGTTCGAAGACACCAGAGATGCAAAGGACAACACCAAAGACAACGCAAGAGTCGCAATGAACATCCGTTTTGGTAGATCATCACCACTTCTTATTGGCGACAACATGTTTTTGGGCGCTCAGGCCGTATCTGACAACAAGTTCTCAGGACTCTACCAGATAAACGCTTCAACCGGTGCAGTCATGGGTTACTACAAAACCAGCGACTACGTTGGCGGAACACCAGTGCTTGTCGGCAACAACATCATCTTTGGTTGTGACAATGGCAACATCTATTGCGTCAGCCAGTCACTTGGTGAAGTCTGGAAAACTGCAGTCACAGGTTCACCAAGCTGCGTACCAGCAGTCTCTGAAGACAAACTGGTATTCTGTGTCCGCGAAGCATCAGGTATCTTTGGTCAGAAGGTTGTATGCGTAAACGCTTCTGGTCAGCTTCTTTGGAAAACTGAACAGTTCAAATAGTTTCACATCCAGTTAAAATTAAAAAAGCCTGGGCTTTGACCCAGGCTTTTTTAATTGGCATAACTCAAGTTCAACCCTTTTGATTCAACATATCAAGGCAAGCATAAACACACATCACACACACATAATATACCGTGGATTATACTACTTACTCTCTTTCTCGAATGAGTGGTACACCATACACACCACAAACAAATAAAAAAGCCCAACCTTTCAGGGTTGGGCTTAAAAATACATCAATTTGTCTAGTCGATTGTATCTATTTCTTTTTCTTTAAAGCCAAAATAACAATCAACACAAGGCTAGCAAGTGCCAAGGCTCCAATGACAGTAAACCTGGCAATATCGACTGCAGTTCTCATTTGGCAACGTCAACAATTACTGTTGGGATTGAGTAATTCAAGTTACCTCGTTTGTCCTTGCAGAAGAACCGTATGTTGTGTCTGCCAACCTTCAAATCTTTAATGTTTGCTCGATTGGTTCTTGTAAACTTGGTCAGTTCTCCGCCGTCAACCATCCATGCATACATAATGTCAGCCACATACGTTTCGTTATCTCGGCCTTCCCAGTCGATTATGACATCATTACCGAAGGTGACCGTTTTGGGAGCATTCTTGATTGCCATGGTTGGTGGCTCAAGTTCGCCTCTGAAATCATATTTGAGTATTCGTTTGTATGTTGCCATTTCCGTTTGGGCTTCAATGATGATTGTGTCGGACAGGAACTGATTACCGCGTAATATTTGCAGATTCTTTTCAAACTCGCCCTTCTGGATGAAATCTTTCTGAGATGATGTTCCAAAGACTGTGTAGTTCTTTGGATTATAGCTGACCTCAAAATCAACGTTAGACGTACCCTTCAGGGTACAAACGTTTTCAAACATTTCGCAAGTGTTGGTTTTTTCAGGAATTTCCCAGTTAATCATTGGGATAACAGGTGGTCTCCATGCGTTTGTGTTGTACTTGTGGAAGAATCCCTTTGCATGCTCACCTATTTTTAGATTTCTGACATAATAGTCGTATGGAAGTTTGTGTGGATCATAGTTGTCAGTGCTTTCAAAATATTCATCCACCAAAAGCCCTCTCCATGGATTCGAAGGATTCGGACTGACATAGGTTCCTTCTCTTGTGTCTCCATGAACAAAAGGTTCTTTTGCTCCCATCATATAGCTGCAATAGGAAATTGGGGTCTTGCTATCGAAGAACGCTGCAACTCTGTTGCAACCGGTGCAACCGATGAGAACCATGTTGTAATTTTGTAGATCGTCCTGACTTACCTCATCGTCCCTTACGGCTTTGACGTCCAGCTTGAACTCTTCCTTAAAGATGCTTTTATAGAGTTTCGTTCTGTCTTTGACGGCCTTTTCGAGCTTTTCATTGCCCTGGAGGGTGCCCTCAACGATAAGGAAATTACCATTCAGATAGAAGAAGTTTTTGATTGGACCAGCAAGCAACGAGTTGACTCTGGAGGTATCATTGAGCATGTAGCCTTCGGGGCTGTTGATTCTTGCACCAACTGGAAGCTTGTCCGAGGTTCTGATCTTTTCATATTCGATTGTGTCAGTTGTCCACTCAAATATTTCTTTTGAAAGATCGGAGAATATTACTTCGATCTTGAATGGCATCCTGATTGAGCCTTTGTTTTCAAGTCTGATCTTATATTTGTATGGTTTCTCTCCAGGGAGCAGTGTAAAATCAATGTCGTACGTCATTCTGCCGGTCTGTTTTACCCACTGGTCAAAAAACCATGTCACCTTTTTTCCGGATGCTTTGGTCATTTCGTTGTCTAGATCGGTAAGAGATGCAAATTTGCCTGCAAATCTTCCAGCGTAGTTTTTCAGAGCCGTTGCGAAGGCGTTGTTTCCAACGACCTGTCTAAGCATGTGGTAAACAAGCGGGCCTTTACCTTTATAATATACATCGAGGAGTTCTTCTTTGATGAAGGTTGACAGAGGCACTTCTTCTTCAGGTTTTACTTTGTCGAAGAAAAGTTCTCTGGCTTCCCTGAGTTGATCAATAAGCTTTTCCTCTCCATCTCTTTTCTCAAGATACATCATGCTCGAGTACTTGGCCAGTGCAATATTAAGAAAATCTGCCTCTGCACCAACTCCGTAGACAGTGCCTCCCCACCACGACGCTGCAACTCTCTCTGCGAGGAACTCGGCATCATAAATATTGATCTCATCGCTGTCCTCTTTGAGTTTGTCGGCTTGCTTCTCTTTTTTATAGATTTCTGCAAACATATTGCCAGGGACAAAGAGCATGCCTTTTTCTCCAGCGGCCTGCCTAAATTTGTCCGGCATCTGAGCGATGATATAGGATTGAGGAGCGGGGGTGCCAAAAACTGATTCAAAATACTTGAGTTCGTTGAACACTTCGTCAGCTATTTTTCTGCCTATCTCTTCGTTTTCCTTGGAACCAAAATAGGATGCCTTGATCTTTGTCTCGTCGTCTTTCACTTCGAAGGTTGTGTATGGGCCAGCGACGATATGATAGTAAAAAGCAGGGTCTCTTATTTCAAACTGGTGGATTGCGTACTTCTTGTCGGCGGCCGGAGTCTTCTTGACAACATCATAGCTGGCAAATGACCACTCAGCAGGTATTGTCATTTCGATCTTCATGGTCACAACTTCAGAATATCCCTGGGTGATTGTGGTTTGGGTAACAGGATACCACCACTGGAAGAAATAGATACCTTCTGGACCGACATAGTTCCACTGTCTCCCCGGATATTCAATGCCTCTGAGAAGAGCATAATAATGCAATCTTAGAACAAAACTCTTGCCAGCCTTTGCATTGACAGGTATTGTCAGCTGATCTCTGTTCTGTTTAAAATCCGTAATGCCTTCAACGTTTTCGATTTTGAAAACAGGGTCATAATACAAATTAACACTGGTCAGATCTGCATTTGCCTTAAAAGCAATTTCAGCGTCAATTTTTACCGTCTGATCTCCAAGATTGGGGTTTATCTTCATGTTGTACTCTGTGATTGTATAGTTCGCCTTGATCCCTGCGTTGGCGGCTTTCTGATCCTGCGTTGGCAGGATCACTATCGACCCAACCATAACTATGGAGAGTAAAATCCTGACAGTGTATCTGAATGTCATACGCACCTCTTTGTAATTAACCTGATGTTAAGTATAGATTTTATGCATTACCAGTCAATATAATCCACGCAATTCGGTAATTGCTTCATTGTCTCTGACAAAAAGGCAGAATAGAAGTCTTGGCCGGCTTTTTTGAATAAAAACAGGCTTCCTTTCGGAAGCCTGCCATGGAGAAGAGAGGAATTCTTTTTCGTAAACTAGCTTACTTGCTCAGGGCATCCTTTAGCTTTTTGAGAAGGTCGGGGTCTGTTTTTACTTTGTCGACAAAAGTCTTGATGTTTGCATCATTACCCTTCAGAAATTCGACGGTTCTCTGCCAAATCGGCATTTCGAAGGTATTCGTTGTGCTTTCGCCTGGCTTTACGGTCGTTGATGGTGAAGTGGGCACCTTGGTGTTATTGGAATTGGGATTGCCAATGGTAATATCAGTTCTACCGTTGTTCAACGCTGGGCATCCGCCTGCCTGGGGGACGTTTCCGTTGAACCACATCATGTTTGGGCCACCAAAGCCGCCGCAGCAACCTGATTCTTGTCCTGAGCGGATTGTGACTTTTCTTCCATTTCCTTGTCCGCAACCAAAACCTACACCGACACTGCAGCATCCATCGCCAACGTTTCTACCTTTGCCCATCATCATGCAAACCGGTGCGCAAAGAACAGTTAGAACAAGCAAGCCTACAAGTACAAAACCAATGATCTTGAATGCAACAATTTCCTGTTTCCAAGCCTTGACAAAGATGAAATATGCAAGGCAAAGTACTAGAATGAGTCCGATAAACATCGTTCCAATCATCATTTGTTATGCCTCCTTTTCAATTGTCGGTATTCTACTACACTTAGTCGTATCTGTCAATACCCTATTTTTTGGATAAGGTTGTGTTCAGATTAAAACATTTAACATGGATACATATTAACTATACAATATTTATAGTATTTAATTATGATTTTTATAAGATATATATAAATATTATAATTAAATTAATAGTATACAATCTATAAAATATATTATAATACTGAAATATATATAATAAATATCTATATTGTGTTTATATAGCCATAATGTATTATAAATTGATATTTAATTACTAATAGTTAGTTTACTCCACTTTTATTGTTCTTCTGGTTATTTTCGATCTTGAAGCTGAGTCAAGACATTTTATCGTCACTTCATAGCTTCCAGTGGACTGATAAGCATTATCAAAGGCAACTGTCTCGTTGCCGTCAAGGTTAGCGCTGGTTTTTGTTCCGTTCCCCCAGTCAATCCAGACCTGGTAAGGTGAT
The DNA here is from genome assembly GCA_017999835.1 of Caldisericia bacterium. Classification (GTDB taxonomy): domain Bacteria; phylum Caldisericota; class Caldisericia; order JAAYUI01; family JAAYUI01; genus JAGNLA01. The sequence goes on along the minus strand of JAGNLA010000006.1, from coordinate 74,808 downwards.
GTCCCTTCGGTGACAGACACCGTAACCTTGATTTGTTCATTGACTTTGCCCTGTGATGTTTTTGTGTCTATCCCTGACCACGAAGCGTTGATCTGTGGAACAGTGCCTGGGATGTTTTGCCAGACTGTCAGAACCGATGAGTCGACAATTCCATAAGTTTGATCCGATGACAAACCGGAATTGACAATATAGTTGCCCGGTTGTGCACCTTTGGCAACAGTTGCTATAATCTTGAAGAATTCGCTGTTTCCAGGGTTTATTTTGCCAATGTCAAAAACAATTTTGTTTCCGGTTTTTGTTCCCTGTGGCTGGCTGCTGACAAACTCAAATCCTCGAGGTAAATCCACCCAAACTTTTGCATTTGTCACCGGATATGGACTTTTATTCAATACAACAATATTTAGCACCGGTTTGTCGCCTGTCTGCGCTTTCATCATGGAGGCAGAGAGATTCATTTTTAATGAAGGAACGCCAATAGCAGCCGAATTGTCGATTGGCAGCGTGTCAATAAGCGAGGTTAGTGTGGTTTTGACATCAAAAGTTATGCCGGTTTCAGGAATTTTCTGAGCGTCTGAAAGTTTGAAGTACAAACTCAACGTTTTTGACTGGTATGCAGGCAATAATGCATCAGAAAAGATAATGGATTGCCCAGCAACTGTGACGTTCTCGCTTGCATTTTTAAAGATAAGACCGTTTGGGTAGTTAAACGTGACGGTATAGTTTCGGATGTCCAGCTGACCGAGATTTTTTATTTCTACCTTGAACCAGGTCGAATCCTTTGAGCCTATCACAGTGCTTTCCGGGATGATTTCGATGGTGAATTTCGGCGGAAGATAGCTTTTCTTGGAAAATGTCTGCCAATCCTTGTAGTCTATGCGACCATCGGAATATGTGTCTGCCTGGCTGTTCCACAGTGGAGTGGTTGGCGCGCCTCCGTCATTTATGCCATAAATGCCAAGCAGATTATTCAATTCATTCGAATCGGTTGCGTTTATCTGACCGTCGACATTGAGATCGCAAAAAACGCCAGGTTCGATATAGCGAATCAAGTGGTAAAACCTCAGGTAAGCCTGTCTGGTGCCGTTTGGAGTGACGGTTACGCCGGCTGTGTATGGCCCAAAACCGTGGTTACCGTTAACCACACAGACAAAAGCGCCTTTGTTGCCAACATTTTTAAGTGATTTGTTCAATGCCAGTGCCTGCGAGTATGCAACCGTCGGGTCATGGTCGCCATGAAGTGTCAGGATTGGAGGGTCGTCTGACGAAGCCTGCCAGGCAGGAGAAGCTTCTTTGGCCTTGTCGGGGCATGTTGCAGGTGGACAGCCCAGAAACCAGCCGATGATAGTGTTTGATGTTGTGCCCCATGGCGATGTCAAGTCTTGGATGCCGCAATCGTTTGCAACAGCTGACGGTCTGCTCGAAACCCCGGGGTAACCAGGCCCTTCCAAACCATCGTTGTCGCCTGCCGTTCCCATCAATGAGACGAGGTGTCCACCGGCTGAACCGCCCCAGATGGCAATTTTTTCAGGGTCGATACCAAAAGTATCCGCATTTGCACGCAAAAATCTGATGGCAAGCTTGCAGTCACCAATAATATCCTTGTATTTGTAAGCTGGAGTGAGTCTGTAGTCTATCGAGGCAAAAGCGATGCCGCACTGATAAAATGCTCTGGCTATACCGCCACTTATTGCGCCTGTCCTCGAACCTCCAACCCACCATCCACCATGAACATAGACAACCAGAGGGACTTTTTGAGTCCTGCAAAGCTGAGGTTTTGCAAAATCAAGAAGCAGGTTGACTGTTCCAGCCCTGCCATAGATAACGCCTATCTGGGTGTCCAAAGCTGGCATTGTCCAAAAGTTTGGAGGGAGCGGGCCTGGGACTTGCCTATTTCCGATGTAGTACGGTGGAGCAGCGTTGGAAACAGGTATTAATGTAGCAATAACCATCACTGATATGAATAATAGAGTTCTCTTCACGGCAACAATACTAGTCACAATGGAATTAAAATCAATAGTTCTCAAACCTATCTATATATCATTGTATATACCTATAGCTCATTTCTAAATGCCTATGCATACCATAAGCAACATTAAATTGATATTATAGCATATTATATGATATAATTTTACTTTTGATGCTACTCATGTAGTTTTAGTTCTATTTGTAGTCTAGTATCAACACTTAGTGCCTGAATGGTGTTTGCAATGATAAAGAAAACCTGGGGGTATTCGGTCATCGTGAAGGAGATTGCTGGAATTCTCATAGAAATCATTACAAAAAATGTTGAGATGAACAAGCATGCAACAGCCATCATTATATACGGAACTGACAGTCTCCCGCCCCATGTTCTACCGACCACTACCCACATGATGAAAAACACGGCAGCGTCCAACAACAAAAAGAAGTTAACCGGCAAAACTACAAATGAACCAGGATTACGCAGAATAATTGTTAAAACTGTTGAAACGACAAAACCGACGGCAATAACCGTTAATGGAATCCAGAGCTTGAATTTTCTGTTTTTCCATTCCACAAGGTTGGTTACACGCCACATCGAGATCATAAAAAGTATGAGGAAAACCATCATAAATAATTGACCAATGATCGTAAACATCGGGAATTCTTTGGTTCTCTCCGCCAGATCGGACACAACAAACAGAATTGTCCCGATTACAATAGAGATTGACCCCAAAGCATAAAGACTCCAAACCCTGGCTTCGTCTGAATGCCTTTTATCAAGCACACTCCACAGTTTGAACGCGCTCACAGTCATCCATACAGACGTTATGACCGGTACCAGCCTGAACGCCCATTCTCCGACAAATTTTGTTGCCGGTATCGCCCAAAGTGCCAATGCCAGAACTGCCAGAACAACCATCACCCATCCAAGCCAAGATATCTTCATGATTGACATAATAGCAATTCACGATTATTTAGGCAACGTATCGCTGTGGAGCAAATTGTTGTACAATGTTTTCACCAAGAGGTGGAATATGGAAAAGATTTTGCCAGCGCTTTCGTGGGTTCCAAGATGGACAAGCTTTGTGGGTTGTCTGTACGCAAGCTCGAAATACCTTGGATTGGGAAATACTGATTCGTGGCTTTATGGCTCATCCGGCCTTGCTTTCCTTCTCAACATCGACTCTGGTCTTTGCCCTTCCGGCCCAACAGCCTGGAAGATGGAGAGAACGTACAAGATGCTTGAGAATTCAGGATTCTCCATCAAAAGAGTCTACAGTTTCAACAATCAGCCTGACTATCCTCAGAAATACCTTGAGGCCACTCAAGTTGTCAGAAAATCTATAGATGAAGGCAGTCCTGCAATGGTTTTCTGGGCGATTGAGCCGGAATACTACATTGTTCGAGGTTACAACGACGATGGCGTCTACATCAGCGGCGCCAACTCCGAAAAAACACCATTCAAGAAATGGACTGAACTGACTCCATCAGGCATCATAGAGGCGGTGTCAATCTCTGCCGGAAAGCCAGTTGACCCAAAACAGACATTTATCGATTCAGTCAATTTTGCCATCGATTGTTGGAACGGCAGTGACGCAATCTGTCATCCCCAGTATCGTGGCGGCAAGGCTGGATATCAGGCCTGGATTGATTCCTTTGACAATCCGAAACTCAACGGTTTTGGATTGGCCTACAACGCCCAGGTTTGGGCAGAATGTCGAATGAATCTGGTGGATTACCTCCGACAGGCAAAACAAATACTCAACATTTCAGGCTCAGTAATGACCGAGGCCATTGAATGTTCAATTGTTGTTGCCGAGTGCCTAAAAATGGTGGCAACACAATTCCCATTTGTCGGTCAGGATGAGCATCACAAACACGAGCAAGAACGTGTGGCACTTGCCAAAAATGCGCTCGAAACAGCAAAAACTGTCGAAGAGAAGATGATCGAAATGCTGAAAGACATATCTAAGAGCTTATAAAAAGACATTGGCAATAAAAAACGCCTGGTTTTACGCCAGGCGTTTTTTGTAAAGTATGTCCAGAATCAGTCGACTTCTATTGCCTGATTTCTCTTGCTCCTGTCGGATACCGCCCTGGAAATGTTGTAGCAATGATCGCCAATACGCTCAAGGTTTGAGACGATGTCGAGGTAGAATATGCCATGTTCAGCCTTGCACTGTTCAGATTTCAGACGCGCAAAGTGCTCATCCCTTGCTGAATCTGCCATGAAGTCAATCTCATTTTCAATTTCTTTCATCTGATGAGCTTTCTCAACGTCATATTCCTGCAAAGCTGTCATTACTAGCGAGCAGGCTTTTTCCACTGTTTCAAAAATCTCAAGAAGCTTGTCAGATGCATCCTTAGAGAAAACAACATTATCGTCAAGCGCACCCTCACCAAGCTCAGAAATGTTTGTTGCATGGTCGCCGATTCTCTCAACATCGTGAACAGCATTCAGGAGAACAACCGCTCTGATTGCCTGGTCTTCTGACAACGATTTCTGTGTCAGTGTCGTCAAGTACTTTGTTATTGATATTTGCAATGAATCTACGTTGGATTCGCTGTCAAAAATATTTTTAATGACTCTTTTGTCACGCTTGAAGACCAAGTCCTTGGTCATGCTGACCATTTCTCTAGCGATGCCATACATTCTGACAATTTCTTGAGTTGCCTGCTCCAAAGCTATTGACGGCGTAGAAAGGATTTTTGGACTGATAAACTTTGTTCCATGATCAACAACCTTTTCCTCACCAGGCACAAGCCACTTGATGAATTTGACATAGTAAGCTGTAATAGGCAGCATAAGAATTGTCATGGTGACATTGAAAACTGTATGGAAATTTGCAACTTCGCGTTGAAGGTCGCCATGCATGAGATTGGTTAGCCATTCAACAAAAGGTATCACCGCGATATTTGTCAACGGGATGAATACGATAACTCCTATGATATTGAAGAGGATATGCGCTACAGCAACTCTTCGGGCACTAACATTGCCACCAATTGATGCAATCAGAGCCGTTACACATGTACCAATGTTTGCTCCCATTATAAGAGCCATTGCTCCTGGCAACTGAATCAGTCCCTGGCTTGCAAGAGCAAGTACAAGACCTGATGTTGCTGATGAAGACTGGATTACGCCCGTAAAAACAGCACCAGCAAGCACGCCCAGGAATATATTTGTTGAGAACGATGCCATGACATTTCTGACTGAGTCAAGGGTCTTAAGTGCAACAACCGACTCGGAAAGAATCTTCATTCCAAGGAAGAGGATTCCAAAACCAAGTAAAACCTCTCCTATAACTCGCCAGTTTTTCTTTGTAGCAAACAGCTTGAGCAGAACTCCAAAGAAAATGCATGGGAAGATTATCCAGTAGATGTTGAAAGCAACAAGTTGTGCGGTTATTGTCGTTCCGATATTGGCACCAAAGATGACACCGATAGCCTGTGCAAGAGTCATTAGATTTGCATTAACAAAACCAACAAGCATTACCGTAACAGCCGAAGAGGATTGTATGACTGCGGTAACACCGGTTCCAACAAGCGCGCCTGTAAAAGGTGTTTTTGTCAGTTTTTCAAGAACTACCCTAAGTCGGTCGCCTGCGCCTTTTTGCAGGCCGTCGCCCATCATCTGCATGCCCCAGATAAACAAAGCCAGTCCACCAAAAAGCTCGGTGAACATTCTGTAGAAATCTATCGACACTGTTTGATTCATCTTTTTACCTACCGGCAAGATTCTAACATCAGCTAACAAGCCAGTCAAATATCGTTAGGAAATATAATTAGTTGCAAATAACAGCTGTCAAAAGATTTGCTGGTGTCAGCTTTTCGTAGGTTTTAAAACTAGCAACGCAAGCAGAGCATCGACAGCCATCAAACCGGCACAAACATAAGCTGTGATGTAAATTATTGGGATGTCGGCAAAGCGGACAGCGATTGCCACAATTGCCCAGATATAGACAAGCGCCCAGACCCAGTCGCGAAACTTCCACACGGTGAAACCAACAATGACAAAAGCAACAATCATCATTATCATCGCCCAAATGTTATCAGTTATTCCAAAGCCGTTCCAGCCAAGCGAATACAAACCAGCACTGGTATAAGCAATGGTTGCAACTGAGATCCAGCCAACGCCGCCAATGAGCAATGCAACAATCATCATTATCATCGCCCAGATGTTATCAGTTATTCCAAAGCCGTTCCAGCCGAGTGAATACAAACCAGCGCTGATGCAGGCAATGGTGGCAACCGAGATCCAGCCAACGTACAAACTGAACGGAACTCCAAGAACCCACTTTTCGTTTGGTTTTGTGTCAGTGTTGATGTCCCTGTAGGCTGCAAGAAGGGTTATAAGCATGAACACGATTGGGATGATGGAAAGAACCGGATACTGGTACTGCCAGAGGAATATCCAGGTGATGTTTCCGATGCTTGTGTAGATGTAATACACACCAACTCTGTCGAGTTTTTCGTTGTTTCTTTGGGCTGGAAGCATCTGCCAGACTGTGTAGATTGCTAAAGCCAGGTAGATGACACCCCAGATTGAAAAGGCGTATCCTGCTGGATAGAACTTTATTTTGTAAAGGTCAGCCACTTGACCGGTTGATAGTCCACCAATACGAAACAAAACCGCTGCATAATTGACTGCAAGTGTTGCAATCGTTGCAATGAATACTGAAATCTGTCTTGTCAAACCTTTCATCTTTCAACCTCCATCAAAGTTGATTATGAGGGTTTTAACAATAGCTTGCAACAACTAGACAAAATCAATGTCTATGTACGGTTCTCCCCTTTGGACGTCGTCCACGAACTTCAACCCGAACTGAACGTTACGGTCTTCAAGATTTCTTGGTTTTGGCGCCAGCACAACGAAAATGTCCACGAGCCTGCGAAGGTCAATAAACAGAGGGATTGTCTTCAAATCTTCTTTTGCCAGCGTGTTTTCTTTTGTGTAGCCATCCATTACGGCGTTGTAGAGATTCTTTGCGTACTCCGTACGGTTCTGGGCAGGCACCATCAGGCCATAAAACATCACCATGGCGATGTCCTGGGCATAGTGCATGTACATCGAGTCGTCAAAATCGAACACCTCAACGTCAAAGTTCTCATCCACAAAGAAGTTGCCGTGGTGAACATCAGAATGAACCAGACCCCAGTTGTCACGGTTTTGAAGCAGGTTTTTAATTTCCTCAATGGTTTTATTCAGCAGCGGCAGCACCGGAGGGCACTCGGGAAAGTCGGTTACCGGGTTGGTGTAATAAGTGTCCTCGTGCCAGACATATCTTTTGTGTACAGGGTTGAAATCCTTTGCCAGTCTGTGCATAACGCCAATCTGTCTGCCCCAGCTTTTCCACATCTGCGGTACCCAGTTGTCTTTGCTTGGTCTTGAGCCTTTGGCTTTCTTGAAGGCTGTGATATAGAATTCACCAAGATCGGTAACAAATCCTCCATCAACATCCCTGACAGGCTGGACACATCTGGCGCCATGCCCAAACAGATAATCCATGAACTCAAGCTCAGCTTCAATCAGTTCCCTGTTTCTGTGGGAATGATGCACAAACCTGTATATCACGTCGTTTGCTTCCCAGACAATGTTTTCGTAAGCGCCAAGCTCTTTGGCCTGACTGGAATCCACATTGTACCGCTTCAAACCCCCAGCCAATACCTGGGGGTTGAATTTGTCCTTGAACTCGAACTTCATAAATGTTTCTGGAAAATTCTATATCTTCTAAAAACTTTTCCGCCTGCTCGCTCCATCTCGGCTCTGACTTTGACGTTGCTCTCAAGCTCAACATGGCTGTCGATGACGGTCATACCAGCGTTTCTTGCGCTGTCATGCATGGCTTTGCCCATGATGGCGTCAACGCCTTTTGAGCGCTCAGTGCTTTTGATGGCTCCAAGCATGAGATCGAGTTGCTTGGATTTTTTTGATGCCGACATAAGATGGAACAAGCCAAACGGGAAGAGTTTGCCATTTGCTTTTCTGAATCCTGGATCCATATTTGGAATGCCTACGATAAAACCAACGAAATCATCACCCTTTTTTACGACCTTGACAAACCTAGGGTCAAGAACCGGCAGGTATCTTGCTGCAAATTCCTGCATCTCCTGTTCGGTAAGGCTTACATATCCGTAAATATGCGGCGCAAACGTTTCATTCATAAGCGTTAGCAGTGGAATGATGAGCGGTTTTATTTCTTTTGTGGATTTTGGCTCGATAAGCTCATAGTTATTTTTTGAGGTTCTAGCAATAACTTTGTCATAAATTGGAGGATACGGCTTGGTTATGTCAATTTGATACGAAAAATAGTCAACCTCTTTTTTGTACCCCAGCTTGTCCAAGAATTTTGGCATGTATTCGAAATTGTAATACGTGGCAATGGTCGGCTCGCCTTTGAAACCCTCGACAATAAAACCTTCAGGATCCTGATCCGTAAAGCCCATTGGCCCTACCAACTTCTTCATGCCTTTCTCTTTTGCCCAGACTTCGACCTTTGTCAGCAAAGCCTTTGCTGTTTCGATGTCCTCGTCGGTTTCCAAAAAACCAAACCTTGCGTTGTCCTCGCCTGATTCAAGGTTGAACCTCTTGTTGATTATGCCAATGACTCTGCCAACAAGCTCGTTCCCTTTGTATGCAAGTAGTAAAATCGTATCCGAGTGGCCAAAGTTCCTGTTTTTCTTTGGTGAGAAATACCCCCACTCATCCATCAATAAAGGCGGTGCCCAGTTTTTGTGATCCCTGTGCAACTTCCACGGCAACCTGATAAATTTTTCGAGGTCACCTCTTGTCGAAACTTCCTTAATCTCAATTCTCATAAATAACTCCAGACGTTTTTGAACTTTGAGCCTATGATAGCCATTTTTCAAAAACAATCAAATTCCCATGTCCGGAGCTTGACAACTGCTAATAAAACAAAAACCCTGCCCGGTCTCAGGCAGGGTTGGGATTTGCTGTAATTGACCTAAAAGCCTTCTTCTGTAAGCAATTCCAGCGTTTGCATCGGAACAAACACCTTGTCTGTTTTAGAGACATAAATGACAAGCCCTTCGAGTTTGTGTTCGGTTGCACCAATTTTGCAAATATTCTTTGAAACTGTCAGGATTGCGGTTTTGTCTCCAGACTTGACTTCAAGAGCAAGGTTTTCAGGGTCAGTTTTGTCGATTGTCACAGTCATTCCTTTGGGCTCAAGCAACAGATCTGCACGCTGATAGAGCCTGCCGTTTATGTAGTTGAGGTCAAATCCAAAAGCCGATGCCACGGTTTTTGCTATGTCAGTGTTTTCAATCAGTCCTGCAGGTTTGCATGGCCCATAGGCGTAGAGCGTGAGATCTTCGCCGCTGTGACCGGTTGTTGTCCAGCCCACTGCCGACCTTGAAGAGATCATTGGTCCGAAGATATAGCTGAGGTCATATTTGTTTTCGATGCCCTTTTTGATGTCTTCCAACTCTGTGTCCTTGAGATCGTTGATTCCATAATATTTTGAGAGCACTTCTTTTATCTTTGCTTCATCTTTGGAACCTGAAAGAACTCTCTGGAGACCTTCACCGGTTAGAGTGGCTTTCCTTATCGGGCCAAGCGCTTGGTCGAGTGAAAGCTTTGAATATGTTGAGTTTGTCGTGCTGTTTCCAATTGTCATCCCGCCATTGCCGTGGTCAGCAAAGGCCATAACCAGCGTGTCCCCGTCTTTTCTTGCATACTCCAGAGCTACATTGACCGCATCGTCAAAAGCCAGGACATCAGAGATAACTCCCACCGGATCATTGGCATGTGATGCCCAGTCGATTTTGGAACCTTCAACAAAAAGGAAGAATCCATCTTCGTCTTTGGATAGGATATCGATTGCCTTTGAAGTCATCTGGGCAAGCGAAGGCTGGCTGGGGTTGAGCTTCCTCCTGTCGAACTCGTATGAAAGCGTGGTTTCAGAAAAAAGTCCCCAGACCTTGTTGCCATTGTAGTCGGCCAATTGCTGCTTGTTGTCAATGAAGTCATAACCCATGTCTGCAAGCGCCTGGGTCATGTCCTCGCCATCTGTTCTTGTCCCCTTCTGACCTTTCGGGAGCAAGTATTGGCTGCCTGCGCCAAACACAACATCGATGCCTTCGTAAACCTGTTGCTGGGCTATCTCGTTGTAATTGTTCCTGTCAGGCCAGTGGCTGCTAAAACAAGCTGGACTTGCATGTTGAATATTGCTCGTAGCAACAAGACCCGTGGCCTTGCCCACCAGCTTTGCGCCTTCTAGCACCGATGCTGCAGGTTTGCACTTGTCCTCTTCCTTTGGTACGTTTACACCTGGCGTTACCACTTTGTCCGGCAAAATGCCAATGAATTTGTCTGACGTTTTTACGCCACAGGCAAAAGCAGTCGCAGCAGGCGCTGAGTCAGTGATAATCGATTCGGCGTTGTATGTCTTGACCGTTCCCACAACCATGGAATCCAGCGCCAACGGTGTACCTTTATACCAACGTGTTAGGGTCGTATGGGTCGAACCACAACCGTCCATCATCAAAACTATTACGTTCTTTGCAACATTTCCTTTTGTTTCAACCTTTCTGGTCGTAAGGTTCACAAAAAAAGGAACGACTAGAAAGAAGACGGCCAACAAAGCCACTGTCATAATAAATTGCTTCTGTTTATTCATTTTCACCTCTCATACACATACAATAATTTATAAATGTTTGTAAAACATAAGTTTTCTACATCAAAAAAATAAAAAAACCAGAGCCGGTTTTATCCAGACATTACCATTGATGTACCAAAAATCGGGGTTATTTATTTTTCTTTTCCAACTCTGCAAGAAGGTCGAGTTGAATCTCCTGGATTTGGGCAAGCCTCTCCCATTGGTGCGACAGAAGGTGGTCGATTTTCTCATGGAGATGCCTTATCTCAAGCTCAGCTTTCAGGTTTATCTGATAGTCATGCTGGGATCTTAGCCTGTCCTTTGATTCCTGCCTGTTTTGGCTCATCATGATAACCGGTGCCTGGATGGCAGCAAGGCACGACAAAACCAGGTTGAGCAAGATAAAGGGGTATGGGTCTGGAGGCCTAACCAAAAGGATGACCGTGTTGAGGATTATCCAGAATACAAGAAACAAACCAAAGCAGATGAGGAAAGTCCAGCTTCCGCCAAAAGAAGCCAGCTTGTCTGCCAGTTTTTCGCCAAAAGTCCATTTCTGGTCAAGATCAGAATCAACGTTTTTTGAGAGTATTTCATGGTCTCGAATGCTGGTCAGAACATCCTGTTCAAGAGTTGACAACTCACCTTTTTCAGACACCAACAGGTTGTGGACATATTTTGCCCTGTATGTGGCCAGATCGGGCTGACAGATGTAGCAATCCTGATTCCAGTCAGGGTAGTCTTTCCTTATCTCCTTGACGATAGCTTCCCTTACCGACTCCCCAGGCACCAGCTCCTGGCAATCGAACTGCTTGCCACAAATCACACACTTGCGATCCTGATCAGTACATTCCATACTCTCGCCTCCAAAGCGATTCTAGCTTCATCTGCAATTTTACCAAATTATCTGGATTCATGCAACGGAAACTGGAATTAGAAAAGGAAATTGGATAGAATAATGCAAAAGGAGTGCAACATGACAGAAGAAAGAAACATGCACTATGTTACAACACACCAGCAAGCCAGGGAACTTGCCCACAAGTTTGGCAAGTGGAGCGTTACAGACTGTGGTTGCAGGAAAGGCAACCCTGAAGGTTGCAAGAGGTCGCCAGTTGACGTTTGCCTGACGTTTTCTGAAGATGGTTACGGTTCCACAGGCGAAGGTAGAAGAGTTCTGGACAGCAAGAGCCTAAACGAGCTTTTTGAGATGGCCAAGAAAAGCAAGCTTGTGGCAAGACCTTTCAGAGATTATGAAACCAAATCGAAGGACGAGGGCATCTGCTTTTGCTGCGACGATTGCTGCGGATACTTTCAAGACGAAAACGAACCTTGCGACAAGGGTACAATGGTAGAGGAAACATCAGTGGAATGCGTCCATTGCGGAGGATGTGTCGATATATGCTACTTCAAAGCCCGAAAAATGGTGGACGGACAACTCGTCGTTGACAAGGAACGCTGCTACGGCTGTGGCTTGTGCGTCGACGAGTGCCAGTTCATCAAGATGATCCTGAGATGATTAAGCTTCGAGAATTGCTTTTACAGCTTCGTTTTCCTTGTTGGCAATGTCGATTCTCATCAGGCAGCTGATAATGCAGCAGATACAGAATAGGTAGTAGGGGATGGCTGTCGTTGGTGTGATGGTGGCGTTGGCAAGTCCATGAAGTTTATCCAGGATGTAAAATGTCTGGTGTGCAATAAGAAAAACAAATCCAACAGCGATCATTATCAAGACATTCTGAATCATTCCACCCATTGTCTTGATAATGAGCATGACTGACAAAATTATCATGATGACACTGACAAGCGACAGCGCTGACGAAGAAATAACTGTCACAATTGACGCTTCATTGTTGCCAAGCATTCCTGAAAGGAGAAGTGCAGACATTGAGCCAAGCGCGGCAAGACCTGAAACAACAATGGCAACAACGTGGATCGGTTTGAGCTTGAGTGTGTAGAGTCGTATCGACTTGTACAGCGCAACACAAAGAATAACTCCTGAGACCAGGTAGCCAAGGTTGAAAAGCTGAAGGTAGGCTTGATTAACTCCAAACAATAAACCGGCAACATAAACTTTCCCAAGTCTCAGTCCAACAAAAATGACGATAGCAACAAAAATATCTCTCCAGAAAACACGATTGTTTGAATTTGGTTCAAACTTGGACATGGTGATGCCTATGGCAACCGCTACACCAATCATGGCAACATCATAGATAATTTCACTTGCAAGCGTTGGGGATTTCATCTGTGGAACAAGGATTGTGCATAGCATTAGAGCGACATAGACAACGACGACAGCAACGTACTTGAAGTACTTCATTTCATCTCCTACATAAATAGTATTTCGGGAAAACATTCTATACTCATAACAGACACCCAAAAACTTCAAATAAGTTAAGAGGTACTCTCAAAAGCCAGGGGACGAACTTGATTTTATATAGAATTGGAAAAGGTTTGTCATTATTAACAACTGATGATAAAACTAATCCGATAAGGGGTTGACATATTGGTTGACAGCAATACTATAGTAGCGCCCAAATGGGCAGAAGGAGACTTTAAAAATATGGACGGTTACGACAGTAAAGAAAGCAAACCATTGCCAAGTACCGACCATAGGTCTCGTCTGATGTGACATAGTTTTCACATCCTGCGAGGTCTGTGGCCACAACAGGAGGTGAAACATGTTCAAAAACAAATCAACCCTCAACCAGCCAAATCTGCTTGCTCAGAGGATATCAGTCCTGGGCAACACTCAACCGCCAAGGTCATCAGTTTTTCCATTCTTTGGAAAAAAACACCAGGCTTCTCTCAATGGAAAACGCAGCGTCGTTCTCATCCATTGGGACGCCAGGACAGGCGCAAAGCTTGCCCGTGACCTTCAGACACTCGGGTTTTCCGTCAGGCTGGAATCGCGAAACCCATCTGAAGCCTACAGGTCTATCCGCACATTTGCACCTGATATGGTGATTATCGACATGTCGATTAATCCATCCCAGGGGCTTGCGGTTTACCAGGCTCTCCGCTACATCAGCTCCACGAAAAACATCCCGGTGATTTTCGTTGGAGACCAGGAAGTGAATTTGGAAAGCGCCAACGCCCATTTTATCGACCCATCGCAGATGCCGTCGATGATTCCACAGGTTGTTGAATCCATTTTCACAAAACCGCTGGAAAACTAGACTTTTTTCTCGGTAAATTTCCTTTGGTGAAATCAGCTGTCAATCGCTGACAGCGGAGGTGTAGCATGGCATACAGGCTCAAGATGCCCAGCGTCAGGACAAGGTCTGATGTTGGCAGAGGCACACAGTCGCATCTTTCTAAATATTTGACAGAAGCGGCATGCGCTGATATTGACTCGATTTTCGAATCATATGAACTGTCCACAGCAGGACTCCACAACTTCGAAGCAGACTTCCGACAGAAGAAGTTTGGCAGAAACATTTCTGTTTCGGTCAAAAAAGAGCATCCGATAGTCAAGCTCATCAAAACATTCGGCAACCCTCTTGTAATATTGCTTATCGGTCTTGCAACCGTGTCGCTTGCCATGCCAGAGCCAGACTACAAGGCTGCCACCATCATGCTCACCATGGTGTTTCTTGGCGTGGTCATCAAGTACGTTCAGGAGTTGAAAGCGGACAACGCGGCCGAAAAACTGCGAGCCATGGTTTCAACTACAGCAACAGTTTTCCGCGAAGGCGAACAAATCGAGCTCCCGCTTGAGGATCTTGTCCCTGGCGATCTTATCAAACTTTCTGCTGGCGACGTTGTCCCTGGTGATGTCAGGATTGTTCAGGCAAAAGACCTGTTCCTCAACCAGACGGCGTTAACCGGCGAGGCTCTGCCTGTTGAAAAATTCGCAGCTAGAATTGACAATCCAGGCACAAACCCTCTTGAACTCAACAATATCTGCTTCCTTGGCACAAACGTAGTCTCCGGCACAGGTATGGCAGTCATAATCTTGACAGGTAAGGACACATTCTTTGGCTCGCTTTCCCAGAGTGTCACCAGGCAAAACGTTGTCACCAGCTTTGACAAGGGCATCAACCAGGTCACCTATCTGATGATGGGTTTCATGGCAGTTCTTGTCCCGCTTGTGTTTGGCATCAACTGGCTTACAAAAGGGAATTTCCTTGAAGCAATGCTGTTTGCCCTCTCGGTTGCCGTCGGACTTACACCTGAAATGCTCCCAATGATAGTCACAGTCAACCTTTCCAAAGGCGCCATAACCCTTTCAAGGCAAAAGGTCATTGTCAAAAACCTAAGCTCCATCCAAAACTTTGGAGCCATGGACATCCTTTGTACTGATAAAACAGGCACCATCACCCAGGGAAAAGTAGTTTTAGAGCAGCATCTCGACGTCTACGGCGAAGATTCTGAAGAGGTGCTCAACTTCGGTTACCTCAACTCCTACTACCAAACCGGACTGCGAAACATGCTCGATTTTGCGATTCTTGAACACAAAGAGGTTGAAGAGGACATTCACGTTCGCGAATATTTCACAAAGGTCGACGAGATACCGTTCGATTTTGTCAGACGCAGAATGAGCGTTGTAGTGTCTGAAAAAGACTGCGGCCACATGCTAATTTGCAAAGGCGCAGTCGAAGAGACGCTTGCCGTTTGCACGCATATTGACGAACAAGGCACGGTTGACCAACTCGATGATGAGCATTTTGCCTCAGCACGAGAGCTTGTCACCTCAATGAATGAAGACGGTTTCAGGGTTCTTGCCATTGCGTACCGACGTTTTGATGACAACAAGAAGGCTTATTCTGTCAGCGATGAAAGCCAGCTTGTGCTGCTTGGGTTTCTGGCGTTCCTTGACCCACCAAAAGAAACCGCTTCTGAAGCCATCTCCGACCTCATCCGCATGGAAGTGTCGGTCAAGATTTTAACAGGCGACAACGAGATCGTAGCCAGGAAAGTCTGCAAAGAAGTTGGTCTTGCAACTGACAACATCATACTTGGTGGTGAGCTTGAAAACATCGACGATATCGAACTGGCCGAAAAGGCTCAGAATGTCACAATTTTTGCCAAGCTTGCGCCAGCACATAAAGAAAGAATAATCAAAGCGCTACAAGCCAGAGGGCATGTTGTCGGGTTCATGGGTGACGGCATCAACGACGCAGCAGCTCTCAAACGTGCTGACGTCGGTATCTCAGTAGACACTGCCGTCGACATCGCCAAGGAATCCAGCGACATAATCCTGCTTGAAAACTCACTTCTGGTTCTTGCCAGAGGTGTCGTTGAAGGGCGCAAGGTTTTTGGCAACATCATAAAATATATCAAGATGGCAGCATCAAGCAATTTTGGCAATATGTTCTCTGTCCTTGGCGCTAGCGCTTTTCTGCCGTTCTTACCAATGCTCCCGATTCAGGTGCTTGTCAACAACCTGCTCTACGACTTTTCGCAGACAGGCATCCCCAGCGACAACGTCGATGAAGAATGGCTTACCAAACCAAGGAAATGGTCGGTGACAAACATCAGGAGATTTATTGTTTATATCGGTCCAATCAGCTCGATTTTTGACTACATGACCTTCTTTATAATGCTCTACGTGTTCGGTTGCTGGAATAATCCGGTGCTGTTCCACACAGGCTGGTTTGTCGAATCGCTCCTGACCCAGACGATGATCATCCACGTCATCAGGACGAACAAAATGCCTTTTGTCCAGTCAGTTGCAAGCCTCCAACTCTCACTGACGTCAGTAATAGTCGTAATGTTTGGCGTCATTCTTCCGTTTACGCCTCTTGCAGCTCCGCTTGGATTTACCGCCCTGCCGTGGCTGTACTGGCCTCTAGTTCTTGGCATGATGATACTCTATGTGCTTTTGACCCAGGTGGTCAAAACCTGGTTTGTCAGGAAATTCGGGCTGGATTGATATTATAGTCAACAAACAAACGTTTATTTGCTAATAATTACTGATACAAAAATTAGTAATAGCTAAAAATTTGCGTTTGTAACTTTTTGGACTAAAATGCAACTAATATTTCAAATCCAAACGAAGGAGATTTTTGACAAATGCCAATAGCAGCAGGTTTTGATACTGGTACAATTGCATTCATGCTCATCTGCACCAGTCTGGTAATGCTCATGACACCAGGACTGGCCTTTTTCTACGGTGGACTAGTCAGCAGAAAGAACGTTCTTGCCATCATGACACAGAGCTTCATTTCGATGGGCTGGACTACACTCATCTGGTTCCTTGTCGGTTACTCACTTTGTTTCTCAGGTGACATCGGCGGAATCTGAGGATGTCGTTCTTCAACGGAATCACACTGACGGCAGCCACACCGGCAAATCCACAGCTTCCACTGATTATTTTCGTTGCCTACCAGATGATGTTTGCCATCATCACACCGGCACTGATCACTGGAGCTTTTGCCAACAGAATCAGATTTGGCCCGTACCTTACATTCCTCACCTTCTGGCTGTTCTTTGTTTATTTCCCAATTTGCCACATGGTTTGGGGCGGCGGATTGTTCTCACAGTGGGGCGTTCTCGACTTTGCAGGTGGAACAGTTGTCCACGCAACAGCCGGCTTTGGTGCTCTTGCATCCGTATTCTTTGTTGGTAAACGCAAAAAGATTGACCACAAACCACACAGCATCCCTCTTGTTGCCCTCGGAACAGGACTCCTCTGGTTTGGCTGGTATGGTTTCAATGCTGGCTCGGAACTCGCAGTCAACTCTATCACTGGCCTTGCATTCCTCAACACCGACATTGCAGCATCTGTTGCTGCCGTTGTCTGGCTCATCATAGCGTGGATCTTTGAGAAGAAGCCGAAATTCGTTGGCTTGCTCACAGGCGCTGTGGCCGGTTTGGTTGCCATCACGCCTGCGGCTGGTTACGTGCCTTTATGGGCATCGGTCATTATCGGCGCTGTAGCATCAATCGTCTGTTACCTTTGCGTCAACCTCAAGAACAAGCTTGGTTGGGACGACGCTCTCGACGTATGGGGAGTTCATGGCATGGGTGGTTTCACAGGCGTCATCATGACAGCTTTGTTTGCAACCCCACTTGCAAACCCAATCGTTACAGCGGAACAAACCGGTTTGTTATTCGGCGGATCGATGATCTTCCTTGGAAAGATGATTGGCTCAGTGATGATCGCTCTCGTCTGGTCATTCATCTTCACCTATGCCTGTCTGTGGGTTATTAACAAATTCACAAGGGTCAGGACAAACGAAAACGAACAGGACATTGGTCTCGACGACTCAGAACACGGCGAAGTAGCCTACATCTGATTTTCTCATAGAAAACAAAAACCGCAGCTTTTGAAGGCTGCGGTTTTTGTTTTTTTAAAAAGTAGAAACTAGATAACTCCCCGCTTCTCCATCTTCTTTATCTCACTATGAACAATGTTTATGCAGGGTTGCTTCTCTTTCGGGAATTTATAGATGAGCCTTGCGGCTGCAAGTGGCATTCTCCACTTGAGCATTTCCGGCAACGTTCCTGTTCCAGACTCTCTCAAATAATCCCTGGCATACAATCTAGAAAACAGCATACGTCCCAGGGCAATACCATTTTGACCGCCAGTTCCCTCCGGTAATTCGCCTATCTGGAGCATGAGCATGGTGTAGGCTGCGTCGGCCAAAGCATCACCAACACGGGTGTACGTCCAATCTATTACCACCAGCCCGGCAGGGGTCAACACGATATTGTCAGGCTGAAGATCGTTGTGGCACAGCTGGGTTCCGGATGGCATTAAGTCCAGATATTTTAAGACCTTGTCTTTTGTTTTTGTGTCAAGTCCGCTTGCAGCCACTATCCAGTCAGCAAACAGCGGTTTCTGGTGACCAAGGTCTTTTGGCGGTGGGCATCTGTGCATCTGGATATGAAGCTTTGCCAGCACCTTTGACCAATAAAACATTCTATGCACCTGATGACCAAGAATTCTAAGAAGCGCCTTGCCCTCAAGATTCTGGTAGACAATGCCTGTTCGCCCCTGATGTTCGATGATGTCATAAACCTTGGCTGCAGGGAGTCCGGCTTGATTGACATAGCTGGTGATTCTGGCTTCAAAGCCAATGTTTTCCGGCGGAATCTCAGGATAGAAAAGCTTTAGCACTGTGTCCTCACCGTAGCGATAAACCTGTCCCGATGTTCCCTGACCTATCATCTGACCTAATTCTGGCATGGGTTAAAATATAGCAGTTTAATCGGTTGTTGAAAAGTATATAATTTCCACATGACAAAAAAGACAAGGCTCATTTGGCTCATCGCTTCCATCGCCGTTGTTGTTTCAGTTGTTGCAATCATCATCTTTACAGGATCCAGAAGCATACCTGAGGAATTCAATTCCATTCCGGGTTTTGTCAAAGCCAGCAAAATAAAAAGCGACAGTTTTGAAGCAATCTACGATGTCACCATCAAGGACAAGTCAGAGCAGGTCTGCGCTCTGGTTTTAAAGATAGACGCCAACGGGAAACTCATCCTGCCGGAAAAAGACGAAACATTCACAGTTGTGTTCATCGATGGTCAGGGCTACAAACTGTCAGACCCATCTGGCATTAGGGGTAGTTTGCCAGGTGTTTTTATCACCAAAATCGAACCCCACAAGTCCTGGAGCGTGGCAAAACCAGGCACAGACCCAATGCCGGTGGCAATCGAGCCAGGCAAGATCAACAACATTAGTTTGGAGAACGACACTTTCATCGACGGTCCAAGAGGCTTGCCGGTAACTATTGTTCAAAATGGTGAAGAATTGGCGACAGGCAGACTCCCGATGAGCATCAAACTTAAGCAGGGCAAGGCTGAAGCAAGAATTGATGGCGCCTACGTTAGCCAGATGCAATCAAGCGGTCTGATTCACATTTTTTTGGGGACACAAACAGTTTCAAAGGGGGCAAACACCATCCACACAGTTGCGCAAGCAGTTGGCAATTCTATATGGTTCCACAAAGGTAACTTTATAGATTTCGATGGTAAAACCAGCATTGTTGCTGATAATACAAAGCTGTATTTCAAAGACGGTAACAACGAAATATCGGCTAATGCGCCAGACATCAACTCTAGCCTTAGAGCTTTCACATCAAACAAAAAAGTCTACTGGGTTGACAGCCAAGGTTTCATCAACATTGCGGATTTTGACGGAACAAATAAGAAAACCTCGATCTCAACAAACAAACCAATCACTAAATCCGGTGACTTTCTCGTAACCGGCAAAAAAGCCTTCACCATGGATATGAAACCTGCCAACTCCATGACTGGCTGGCAATGGTCGGTCGATGGTTGGTTTCTCAAGCTTGATGGTGAAAAACTGGTTGCAAGTGGAAAAACAAAGTGGAGTGTTAAGGCCTCAATCCCATCAAACGCAAGCTGCCATAAGTATTCTGACGGTAGAATTTATTTTGAACTTGAAAACAAAGTTTCCCAAATAATAGACTTGCAAAGTGGTGCAACTGAAACCGCTCAGGAGCTTGCCCTCGAAGGGCAAGGTGACATAAACTTCCCGGATGGAATTTTTGTTAAGGATTCAACACAGTTTTTCGACGGCAAATCCTTATGGAATCGCAAGGGTTGGGACATAGAAAAGTTTGGAGCTTTCGGCATCCTTTGCTCAAATCCAAAAATCGGCGAAAATGAACTGATCAACCATGACACTGGCTTGAAGACTGTTTTCTGGAATGATGCTGACTGCACCATACTTTATCTTGATAAAATGTATGTTGTGTTCAAAATAAATGATTATGTATTTTCGGTTAAAAGAATCATTAGCCAATATTAATTTCTGTTAACGCTGATATTAAATCAAATCCAGTACACAAAAAGCGAAATCAATGTTCACAGACGATTGATTTTCTTAAATTCCACTGTTATATTTATCATCGAGTTGAAAAGAGGGTAACAATGGATAGATTGAAATGGTCGACGATATTGATTATTGCTGTGTCACTGATTTGCCTAGTTTTATTTATGATCCCAAACCCGCCTGGCGTCTATCAAGCCCCGTGGAACACAAATTTGCTTTGGGCTCCCTGGGCTGAAGGACTTAAGGTTCTTGCAACGTTCTTGGCCTTTATTGTTGGAGCATGGTATGGTTTCTTTGGCAACATTTTAAAATCAGTTAAAACCCCTGTTATCCTTATCAGTTTTGGCTGCCTTCTGCTGACAGTTGGAGCAACGCTTGAACTTCTGATGAGAATGCAGGGCAATGACGCAAGCACTTTTTCAATAGCATCTGTTTTCTTTGCTTTGGGTGCAGTGTTGGTCGCACTGGCATTGCTAACATTCCCAAACAAACTTGGCGCAAAGATGTCCAAATCAGGTCTCATCTGGTATCTTGCCATAATTGCAGCATTAGTTATTGCTACAATCCTGATTTTCCTGCTCTTACCATCAAAACTTTCTACTGCAGAGATTATCACATGCGCAGTCTATGACGTAATGATACTGCTGATTTTTGTTGCCACAATCAGGCTTGTGTTCCTGTTTAGTACCGGCAGGATGGGCAGACCGTTCAGAATGATTGCCATCGGTGGTTTTTTCATTGCAGTCTACGAATACTACGTCTGGATGCCTTTTGTAGAAAGCATCTCCATTTTCCATCCAATCCAGGTACTCTGGATTGCCGGATTCCTGACGACAGCTGCCGGCATCGCTGACTGTGAGATTTCTGAATAATGATCGAATACCCCGAGGCTTTCACGATTGCCAGGCAAATAGACAAGGAACTGTCAGGAAAGAAAGTTGCTTCGTGCACTCGAGGCAACTCACCGCACAAGTTTGCCATGTACAACCGCGAGCCCGGGGAGTTTGAAAAACAGTTTACAGGCGCAACATTCCAAAAAACTTACAACCATCATTGCCTGATATTTACCCAGTTGGACAATGGATTGATATTCGTGCTTGGTGAAGGTGGGGAGAAAATCCTGCTCCACAACGATAAAAGCACAATTCCAAAAAAACACCAGCTCCTGCTCGGTTTTGACGATGGGCGTTTCCTGTCGGTTTCAATATCAGGCTGGGGTTTTGTGTCACTTTACGCAAAAGAAGAGATTGAAAAAAACGCCTTTCTCTCAAGGAAACGACTCGATCCGCTGGTAAAGGATTTCACGCTTGAAAATTTTAAAGCCTTGTTTGAAGCTGAACCAAAAAACCCAAGCATAAAGTACTTTCTGGTTTCAGAACCTGGAATCTCCGGTGTCGGTAACGGTATGTGTCAGGAAATCCTTTTTGAAGCCAAGCTCCACTCAAAAACAAAAATCAAAAGCATGAGTGCCGAGGATATTTCAAACCTTCACAAGGCGACAGCAAAAGTGGTCTCCTGCGCGTGCGAGCTTGGCGGCAGAGACACCGAAACCGACATCTTCGGCAATCCTGGTGGCTACAACGCCATCATGAACGCAAAAAACCTTGGCGCTCCATGCCCAAACTGCGGTACGCCGATTGAGCGGATCGCCTGGCTTGGCGGGAATTGTTACTTCTGCCCAAGCTGCCAAAAGATCAAATAACTCTGCATCGACATCAAAAAAACCGCACCGTAAAGGTGCGGTTTTTTGTTGAGTTACGTTTTGACTTATTGGGCTACACAATCCCATCTGTTAACAGCATTTCCTGGTCTTGTTGCTGGTACGGCCGTGTCAGTTGCTGTGTTACAGTCAAAAATCAGCTCTGCTATCTGGGTATCGCCATGCCACTTGACCTGAAGCGCCCCAAGATGGGTCGAAACAAATCTCAGCGGAAGCATGGTGTAACCCTGACCACTGATAAATGGTTTGACGGTCTTCTTGGTGTCTGTCGGGTCGATATCCACTTCCTTTCCATCGACCTGAGCCTTGCTGTTGCCAATCCAGAGCACAATCTTTTTACCAAACTTGGTGACAATGGTGACCATTTTTTGAGCTGAATCATAACTAAGTGTGGCACCCACATGTTTTGTAACATATCTGATAACCAGGAACGATCTGTCATTCATGTCAGACCTGATTACAGGCGTAACTGGCATGTCCTCGACAAACTCACCGTTTTTCCAATACTGCTTGACGTTTATCTTGTACATCAGGTTGAGCTTGCATCCTTGTGTACAGGCAACATCAAATTTGACAATGGCAGGTTTCTCGCACCCTTCAAACCATATCTCGAAACTAAACGTAACTGTATCAGACGTACAATCAGGCATGATTATCTTCGCATCAAGGTTGACCATCCCGCCAGCTGCAATAGTGAAAGTCATCGGTGAAATAACGATGGCATCTACTGGTTGAATATTTTTTATGAACATGTTCAGCGGAGCACATGTGGCCCTGTCTCCCTTGTTTGACACCTGATATTTGACCATGAATGTCTCACCTGGCGCAAGCTCTGACGGTGGCGAGTTGAGTGGCGTGATTTCAAACTGGCAGCAGTTCTTCCTTTCATAGTCGCAGCACATTGCTCTGAACTTTGTATATTTTATGCTGCCATCACCACAATCTTTTGGAGTTACAACCTTGGTCATCAGACAGAACTCAATAACACCATTGTTTTGTTTGCATGTGTTTTCGTCAGCCCAGATGGTAACTGTCACAGTCATGCATGCTGATTTCGATCCAGACGGGCCAAGGTTGAGCGTTGCCGGGGAAACAGTCAGCCCTGTTGTTCCAGGGCATCTGCTCAAGGCAAGAGTTGTCGCTGTCGAACATTTATTACAGATTTCGAATTTCAGATCGTACTTTTGGCCAAGTTTGAGACACTCTGGCAAATTCGACGTCATCTTGACCGTGTAGTCGCAGCACGTCACTGTGCAGCAAGGGATTTTGGCTTCAACAAGAGTGGTTTTGTCACATGCAACAACCTTGAACTGGAAGACGGTGTCCTTACAAGGCTTTGGCATTGTGAAAGTAACGCTTACGTCAAGGTAATTCGGTTTGCATGGAACCGTTCCTGCCCCACCTGAAGGGGTATTTATGGTTACTCCAGTTCCCGGATAAATCTTGATTGGAATTGGTTTGCAAGGATCGCAGAGGTTGTAGATTCTGTAACGGATAGTTGTCTTCTGGCCAGCATCAAGACACTTTGGCAAGTCGGTCATGCGTTTGACTTCAAGCTTGCAGCAAGGATTGCAGCAAGGAATCTTGACCTGAACAGGAGTACGTTTTCCACAGGCAGAGATGACAAACATGAATGTTGTTTCCTTGCAGGGCTTTGGCATGGTGAAAGTCACGCTGATATCAACATAGTTTGTGTTGCCGCATGGGATGGTGCCACTGGTTGCCGAATTAACCGTAACGTTTGTGCTTGGCACGATGATATAAGGTATTGGCGTGCAAGGATTGCAGGTGTTATATAGCCTGTATCTTACTGTTACTTTTTTTCCAGCATCCAGACAGGTTGGAATTTCTGTAAGTTTTTTTATCTCAAACTGGCAACATGTGCCACAGCATTTGAGCTTTACAGGTATCTCCTTCTTTGGACAGTTTGGCATGTTGTTGGGGTTAACAATGAGCGTAAAGGCTATCTCTCCAGTGCAATTGGTTGGAGCCGTGACTGTGGCTGTAAAGGTTGCAACGCCTGGGGCAAGCGTTCCTGCTGGGACTGTCAGCATCATCGGGTCAACAATCGGTGACACACCACCTGATTGGATGGTGTAAGCCATGCTGAAGTTTATCGGATTTGCGCAATAGTTGTATATTTCATATGTAAGAACATATTTTTCGCCTGGCTTGACACATTCAGGCAACGTGCCTTTTAGTTTAACATCATACTTGCAGCAGGTGTTGCAGCATGGTATGGAAATCTTGTACTCAACCATATTGCACTTGCTGTCTTTTGGCCATGCCTGCAAAATCAACTCCAACTTTTCACATGCGGTTGGCACTGTTCCGGTCACATACACTCCGGCCACTCCAGGATTTGGCGGTACATAAGCAGGAGTAGTGACAGATGTCGGAGACACGGTAGCAGTCAGGCCAGGCGTGTTGTTCACTATTACCATGTCGAAAGTTATTCTTGAGTCACAATAGCTTTCCAGATCAAAATAGAAAGAGAACTGTTGCCCAGGGTTTACGCATTCAGGCAGGTTTACTTTTGGTTTGATCCTGAATTCGCAGCACTGCTTGACGCACTTGGCGCAATCAACCTGCTCTGCCTGCAACACCACAAACACAGGCGCAGCGCCAGTAGCTGCTTCTCTCCAGAACCCACAAAGGTTCCAGCAGGTTTCTGGTTTGATGTCTTCACACTTTACAACATTGCCGGAAAGATCAGTGATTGTGGCGTCCTGGATGACAGCTGTCACGGCGTTGCCGTTTTCATCAGTGCCATAGAAAATCGGGAATGGGTTATTGGTTGCTGCAGTCTGACACTGGATTTTTGACACTTTCACGCACAGGCATTTGCAATCGCATTGCGCCTGTGTTATCGTGCCGATTTTTATCCTTCTGCATGACCACTTTTCAGTTGGACCAGGAATGATTTCTTCGCCACAAACCTTGTAGCACAGTCCGACTTTCAAATCCTTGCACTGGGCGGTGGTTAACCCAACTATGCACCATGGGGCGCCGTCACTTGCCACACCACGAGCAAAGACCTGGTTACAATCGATTTCAGTGAGTTTTATGCAGAAGCATTCAATGACAGGCGTTGGAGTCTGCGGCTTGCAGCAATCGTTGCCCTCGATGTCAGCTTTCCAGGCAACAATGTTGTTGTTTGGGCCAACGCACACCCGAACGCATGGGTTGACGCCCTTTTCCTTGCAAATCTTGAGGTACTGCTCGATAGTCCAACTATGAAGCTGGTCAACAAGGGTCGGTGGAAAACTAAGCAACGATGGTGTAACGCTGTCATTGCAGCCTTCAGAGAATTTTACAACGTTTGCAGCGGTTGCAACCAATTCTTTGAAGCATCCGCATTTCCAGGTGCAATCTTCCTTGCACACCGGTGTTGCGCATGCTTTGTTGCTCTCGGCAATCTTGTTGGCATCCTTGTCTCGACTGACGACTACATAGCAATATTCCTTGCCTTCAGTCAAACCTTCGTGTTTGTATTCATATTTCCCGACAAGTGGAAAATCCTCAATTGGATATGTCGAACCGTCATCAAGCACAAGTTGTGGTTCGAATTGATAAGCCCTATCGGTGTCTGTCCATTTGAGCAACACATATCCGCAGCCAGGGGTTGCTGTCAACGTGATTGTTGACGGAGCAGCCATAACTTGCGGCATGATTGGGGCAAACAATCCAACAATCATGGCCACCAGCGCAATTTTGATAAATAATCGCCTCATGCATCACCTCCAAAGAAATTCGATAAGATTTTATTGCATTGAAGCGATGTTTGGAACCGATAATTAAAGATAATAGAATTATTCTTCAGCCAAAAACAACAGTACTACACAAAATAATATTTATGATTTGATAACCATTGATATTCCTGAATTATTCAGCTCCCTATTCAACTTTTCTCAAAAACATGATAATCCAATCATCTTTTATTTTTAAGAAAAGATGATTTATTTTTCAATTTATTCATTATTTTATACAGTTAATAAATCATATTTATTCATATTAATTTGCAATTTCCTATTATTATTGTTTACAATTTACAAACATTGGCGCAAAATTGGCGAAAATATTTTCAATTGCAAACCTTCAACGGCAGTTCAATCTGTTTGCCTTTCCCTACGCATTCCGTTGGAGACGTCATCAACACGCTCATCTTGATTGTATAGACATTCGAAACATTCTGTGGAACATAAAACAAAACGTTAAATCTGGTGCACGTGTTTGCCCCTACGGCCAACACACCCGTATTGACGCCTGTCCCGGAAACCGAAAATTGCATGCTTTTTGAACACAAATTGCACAGTTCAAAAGTCATTTCAAACGATTTCCCAGGTGTGACACATGAAGGAGGATTGGAAATCAGATTCAAGGTAAAATCACAGCACCCTTCAGGTTCGTTACCACAACTTGTACATATCACTTCAAACGAATATTTTCTGTTAGTGCACCCCGGAATCATCACCAGAAATGCGAATGTGTAGGCACTGCCAATTGTGGCATTCTGTGGCATGGTAACTGTGATATAGATATAAATTGACTTCCCGGCCTGGATGGTAAAATTAGGCGGATCTACGCTGATTCCATCACCGTTCTTTATTGAGCCGGTTAGCAAACGATCCTGACATTTGTTGACCAGGGTCAGCTTGATGGTTTTGGATTCTCCGGGGCAAATTTTCAGGTTTTTCAACTGACCGTCAACATCGGAAATGTCATAATCACAACAGTTTGCCATCTGTGTTCCACAGGCAGCAGGTATTTCATAGGTTTTCTCGTCGCATCCATCAACAATGACCCTGAACCGGAAGGTTACGATCTCGCCCTGTTTGCATGATGGCATTTTGACGAAAAGTCTGAATCCGGCAATTTGTCCTGGGCCAACAATGAGTTTCCCTGGTTCAACCTGCTGAACATAATCTCCACCGATAACAGTTGCTGAAATGGTGACTTCTTTGCACTTGTTTTTAACGCCCATACCAAAAACATACTGCGTATCTGGTTCAAGCATCAACGGTTGAGGAATGTCCTGGGTGAATCCAACCTCATAATCACAGCAGACAGCCTGCTGCTTGTATTTTACTGTGAAGCTGATATTAGCTTTTTTTCCGCAATCGCATGCAACAGCAAAACTGAAAGGGGCATACTCGCCTTTTTTTTCTGGCATAAGCGCCTTCACCTGCATAGGCACGGATTTGCCAGCATCGACAATAAAGCTTTCAGGGGAGACTGAAACAATGTTGTCGCCTTTTGAAATTGTGAAACTCAGCTTTCTGCCCGAACATTTGTTTTTTACCAGATAGTCATAGGTGAATGTTTCGCCAGGTTCCATGGTTTGTTCGGCAACAAACCTCGTAACAAGCTCAACACCAAAATCACAGCAGCATTGTTCATCGTTTTTGAACATCGCCACAACATCATAATAAACGACAGTTTTATCTTCAGATTTCAAGCTAAAGCTGGCAAAGAGGAATTTTGAATCGCCTCTTGCCGGCATTTTGAAAATAACATTGAAAGAAAGAGCATCATCAGCCTTAAGGATCATCTCTGTTGCAGGCAACTCGAGCATTTTGTCCTCAGACACAGATTTTAAGGTCAGTTCCCTGGAGCATGAGTTTTTCAGGTTTATCTCTATTTTGGATGAATCATCCGGGCACATTTCAGGCAGAATTATCAACGTGTTGTCGGTTTTTAGGGAACAATCATCACACTGTCCATACGGAATTGAAAAATCGATCATCGATTGTTGCGTGCCGTCAACCTGAAGATAGAAACTGAATGTTACAGAAGCTGAATTTTCAGGGTTTTCCGGCATCAAAACCGTAACCTGCACCAGTTCCTGTTCGCCAGCTGGGATTTTGACCGTTGAGGGGTTGATGACCAGACCAACGCTGACCGGGGTTATAGAGAAAGTTTTTGTTTCTTCGCCAGTGTTTGAAAGGAGCAAGGCATATTTTTTCTTTTGCCCAGCACAGGCGCCTTCAAGCGTTCTGTCTGTACCAAAGGAGATTTGGTAACTAGAAGTTTTGCACTCTTTGGAAGGTTGACCTGTCAGAACAAACATCAATCCAGAAAATGCAGATTTTTTCTGGACAAATCTAAGCTTGTGGCTGCCAGCAGGCACAGTAAAAAAGATATCTGAAAGGTGGGCAATTCCTTCGGCTGTTGCCATCGGAGTCTTGCCCTCATCAAGGAAAATTTGCGTGGTTGAAGTATTCAGTATTTTAAGCCTGGCAGCCGTACACTCTGGTACGCAGAAAGACTGCAGGAATTCGATCGTGTCACCCGAACTTGAAAGGTCGGAGCCAATCCAGTTTGCTCCATATTGCTGGAAACTGTCCCATGGGTTGACCTGTGTTGAAAGTTTTAGTTTGAGTTGTTGAAGCTCGATGTCACCCAACTCATTTGAAACCTTCAGCTGGTCGCCGGTAACGATTTCAGTAGAAATGGAGCTTACAGCAAGCGATTTCTTCGATGGTACAAGCCTGCCCTGTTCAGCAAAACAGCAACCACCGGAAAGTTTTTCCCAGCCTGAAATTTTGCCGTTTCCATCGATGGAAAGTTTGGCCGTGCCTTTATAGGTCAACATTGCTTCGTCAACCTTGGCTGCTTCAAAGGTTACAAGCCTGCCGTCCAGATTTCGAGCGATGACAATCATTTGATCCGATTTCTCAGTTATTTTTGCTTCAATGATTTCAAATAGCTGTTCCTCAACGCAGGTTCCGCATCCTGTCAGCAATGGTTTCCAGCGGACGATTGTCGAGTCGTTTACAGTCAGCCTCGCGTAGTTGCCGGTTACCGAGTATGAGAGCAGGTTCCTGTATTCAGACAGGTCATCGCCAAGCATTCTCGGTGATGTGAATGTGGTTTGCTCACCTTTGCATCCAATAAACGCTTTCACTGACAACAAAGCATTGTTTTGTAAAACCACGCTGTCGAGTCGACAATCGAAAGTCTCGAAGGTTGCCATGCACGGAAGTATGTCGCCTTTGCACGCGACAAAACGTTCTCCAGAATGGTATCCGACAAACGTCAAACAATCGCCATCCCTGACTTCCTGACAGTCCACAATCCTGCCATCGGCATTCCTCATGCTCTGGCACAACAACTCAACTTCGACTGAACTACCATCTCCAGTGTCAAGCATGGCCATTGGCGGATTCGACTTGCACTGGATTATTGACACTTTGCCGGTTAAAACCGCTCCCTGACAATCCTTTTCCTGAACTGACGTGACTTCGAGCAAACCTGAACCTGAAAAAGATATGCCCCTGGGCCTGACGGTAGTTCCAGCAAAATCGTAGCATTTGCCAGCGACAAAAGCGTCACAGCCTTCAAACTCCGACAGGTCAAACACCCATCTGGTGCCTTCAGGATCGACTCCTGTCGCAATTTTCAAGTTGCAGTCCACAAGGTCGAGTTTTGCAAACACGTGATCCTGACAGCAGGGTGTTCTGTCCGGGAAAGCCCTCCAAGCCTGGATGTCACCATCTTCATCGACACAAATCTGCGCGCAAGGGTTTGAGCCATATTTGTCAACATACTGGCCAAAAGTTAGACCAAGCATTAGGTCTTTTGTTGAGCCGGTATCGATGTAGTTTCTTTGGTTCTTTTTGGCGCATCCTTCAAAAAACTCTACGATCACAACATCCTGCGACTGGGTGAGTTTGCCAATGCAACCACAGATCCACTGGCACTCGTTGAGGCACTGCTGTTCCCTGAAAAGCGCCTCGATTTGGACTTCTTTGTCAACTCCGCAATCGGAAGAAACCTTGAGCGTGAAAACCGCTTTTTCAGAAATTACCGTTGGCATCGCCACGGTCGCTTTGAGGATTGCCGTACCGTTTGCCTCAATGGTCAGTTGCTTGTTGTCAATTGCTGAAATGCCTGAGCCTGGCGTAAAAGATAGCGTGATGGATTTGCCCTGGCAAATATTCTTAACTGCCAGATTAACCGACTTTTCTTCACCTGGACACAGAGAAATCTGTTCTGTCGGTTCTACAGAAAACTCACAGCATTTTTTTATACACTCTTCATCGGTAAAGATGAGTTCTGCTGTGGTTGATGATGATATCCAGTTTATTTTGGCACCGAGGTTGTCACCGACAAACCTCAGAGGAAGCATGGTGTAGCCTTTGCCTTTGATGTATGGCGCAATCTGCCCTGTCGAATCGGTTGGGTCAATGGCAACCGAAACACCGTTTATTTTTGCCATCGGGTTGCCAATCCACAAGTCAATAATCTTGCCCTGCTTTGTGACAATTCTGACCTGATCCTGTTTTGTTTTGTCCTCGCCTGTCCCTTTTTTCCAATATTGTAGCGTGGCGCCAACCTCGGAGGTGATGTAGCGGATTATCAGGAAGGTTTTGCCCTTCTTGATTTCCGGAGCCGTACCCATCGGTGGAGTCGTGTCCGGAGACACACCCTTTATCTGACCGTTCTTCCAGTAATAGGTTTTCCCTATCTGGAAAGACAGCCTGAGAGTGCAGTCACCATCTGACTGGGAAGGAGCAAGAACCTTGAAAAAAGAGTTGTCTGCACCCGATGCTGCCCAGGTTGGGTTTATGCCTGAAAAAGCAAGCGCCAATGCCAGAAAGGCCAGAGTTCTTCTCATTTCACCTCCAGGGAAGAAATGCCAATCCCCTGACATATTTTATATTTGATATTAATAAACCACAAACCGAAAATCAGTTCAATGGCTCCATTGGGAGGCTATACAAAAACCTAAAGATTTCTGGCTGGCAAAATCACTTTGTTTTGTCCGTTTTATTTTCGGTATTTTCTGTTTTTTCCGGCGCTGTCACTTCTTTATAGTCTATGAATATTTCTGTTTTAAGTTTTGAAGAGTATTGGCTGTACCATTTGTTTTCCTCTTCAAGAGCCTTAATGGTCACCAACTGGTCACCAACTTTGTTTTTTATCTGCTCAAACGGAACTTTCTTTTTTGTTGTAGTGTCGGCAAAGTAATACTGCCAAACGTAGGTTTCCATGTCCAACTTTACAATCCAAAATGAATCACTTGTCAATATCGGTTCGCTAACCTGGCCAACTTTGAGGTTCCACACGACCTTTTCTACGCTCTCAGGCAATGAACCTTTGATGAAAAGATCGCTGACTTTGCCACCATATTGCGCTGTTTCATATTCTTCGGAAAATTCCATGGCTATGTCTGCAAAAGTACCTTTGGTTCCTATGAGCTCTCTCAACTTTTTCATGGTCTCATAGCCTTCTTTTGTTGTTGTTTCGTCATTTTCTTTGGAGTTGTAATAGAAAACTATTCTAGAAATGCCAATAAGCTTGGATTCATAAAAATCCTTGGCTTCTTGTTCAGAAATCTTTATATTTTTTTGGATATCTTTTTTTACTGCTTCCGTAATGATGGAACCAAGGAATTCATTCTCACTGCGAAGCTTGTTCTTGTAATCCTCGACTGACTTGAATCCATTCTCTTTGAGTTTTTTTTCGAGCTTGTCGTAACCGCCAATCTCGCTTGCCTGAGAATCCACATCCTCGTTGACTGCCTTGGTCAACTGTGCGTCAGTGGGTTCAAGTCCATTTTCGATTGCATAGTTTTTGTACACTGCCATCTCTATAAGATTGTTCAGTATTGAATCCCTGACAACCTTGGCCAGTTCAGAATTATTTGGCTCATTAATATCTTTGTTCTGTTCTGACATTACACGGATGCGCTCTTTGGCAACCATGTCGGCATAATCCTTAAGTAAAATGTCGACTTTGCCTACTCTTGCGACTACTCCATCAGGGCCGTTAAGCGTAGGGACGAGAATCTGGTTCTCTGTTTTTGGCTGGTTCTTCGAATTCTTTATGGATTCCCAAACCACATATGTCACGGCTGCCACAAGCACAATCACAATGGCGACAACAATAATGTTTCTGATTCTATTCTTTTTCACGGTACCAGATTATAGGCATTTGGCGGTTTTTATTAAAGAGCTTTAAGAATTTTTTTGTACATATTGGGTAAAATCAAATGCGAAAAATGGACAAAATCATCTTCAAAGGCGACCAGAATCTTGCTTGGGACGCCGTCCCAACCGATTATTGGCTTGCCCTTTCGGGAAACCATACCAGATTCTTCATTCAGGATGAAAAGTTTGGAACACCTGATTTTTCGGTCAAAACCAGCGATCCATACCAGATAACAACCGATTTTTGCAACAAATACAAAGGCATAGTCTGGATTCATCAGGACATTTCGTACGGACCGTTCTATGTGCTGCCTATAGAGCCAAAACAGTTCAAACACTGGGGTTTTCACTTCAAGCATCTGGACGAGACTTTTGATGAAGTTGTTGAGAAGTTTGAACTTTCTGAATCGCTTGCCGATTTGGGAATTCATTGGGTAAAAGGCAGACTGCCAAAATCGATATCAGAGTCAGAAAATTATTTCGGCATTGTGCCAACGGAAGATGCCCAAAGGTCAATCTCGTCATACCTGCTTGATGAAAATCTAGTCAAAACCTATGCCAGTTTGTTTTTAAAAGCTTACAGGGGCGCACTTTGGTCTGTTCCGGCATCCTCAAGGCCTGAGGTTGAAAAAAGGGCAAGACTCTTCCACGGCCAAGCAAAAACATTCCTCGAAACTGGCACAAATCTGACCATCTCAGACCTTCAACTGTTCATCTGGCGTTTCATGTGGGAAGAATGCCTAAAAAAACCTTCACCTGAAATTGCCAAGGCTTCTGACATTTTTAAGCTCACAAACACCGAGGTACCAAATATCACCTTGACCACACTCCTGAACCACCCTCAAGAGTTTGAGCAGGCCTACAACGAAGCCCTGATGAAAGCCAAGCTCCCGCTAAAAAGGCTCAAGCTGGACAAGCAGACAATGGAACTGCCATATTTTCTTCAGTGTGATGATGACAATAAAGGTCTGGTTCGTTGGCGAACAAAGGCTGTGTTTGAAGAAAACAATGTAAAACTAGCCTTTTACCGTGGACAAATTGTCAAGCAGTTTGACATCACAAAACCCTTCACAAACACCGACATAGCAAAAACAATCAGCCAGATGCCATGCTGCATCTCGCTTATCGGCAAAGCAGGCCCCCTCATAACCGAACTCTCACGACCACCGCTGACAATTGCCCTACCTGAAAAAGGCTCAAAATACACTCCAATGGTGGGGCACCTGACAAAAGGGCTGATCGCAAGAGGTGTGGATTTCCCAAACGGCACAATTCTGCGCATCGGCATGGACGCCCTCGACAGACTCGACCAGGTTGGGGGCAAGCTCAGGCTGCCATCCTTCCTCTCGTGTTTTTACGGGGAATGGGTGGAAGGAAAATGGTTTGCCGACAACTGGAGGACGCAAGCCGGAAAATCTCAGGATATTCTTGAGGCATGTCACTACCACCCGACCCAGCTTGTCTCGATTGCAAGGTTTATCCTGGCTGAACTTGATGGAAACCTGCCAAACCCTCTGCCGGAAAGACTGAAAAAACTGGGCAATATTTCCGGCATCTCAAAACCAATGACGAAAAAATCTGCAAAAAAACTCAGACAACTCATGGACGTAAGGGAATCATTGCTGGAAATTCGCCGATTACAAAAAAAAGATTTCAAAGACCAAAAAGAGCTTGCCAAAGTTGACAAGGCTATTTCTCTTGTTATTGCAGGAGTGTTCAAGCGCCATGCCCAGCATGCAGACCTGTTCTATCTAAACCGAAGACCTTATGCTTTCAGTTTCTGGCTGTGTTTTGGCGGTAGCATTGTCGAATCTATGGGCAGGCTGGCAACAGCCAGGGTAGAAGAGTGTTGATTTTGCCATGAGTCGATCCTTCAGACCGTTTGCTTTTCTGGGGCAGATGCCTTTTAACACAAGGATAGTGCTTTTTGCAACGTTTTTTGCCGGGCTTTCAGGTGGCATAACCGAAGCAAACTTCACATATTTCCTGCTTGCAAAAGGTTTCACCCCTATATTTATTGCGACTCTTGCTGCCCTTGGCACGATGACAGGCGGAATAGTCTCAATCCCCATGGGGTTGCTGGTTGACAAGATTGGCAGAAAGTGGTCAATATTTATTGCGCAGCTGATCACATTCCCAATGTTTATCATCCAGGTTTTCTTGCCGCTCTCACCAGTCATCATGACTGCAACGGTTGTTTCGACCATCGCCAGCTCAGCCCACAGCCTGTCTGAAGGCCCCCTGCTTGTCGAAAGCTCCGATCCTGACAAGCGCGTCAACATCCTCTCCATGATTGCAATGTCAAACCTAGGCGCAGTCATCATTGGTAACTTCATTGGCGGTAAACTGACCTGGCTTGCGTCACAGATTTTTAATGTTGAACCAGGCAGCATCTTTGCCTACAGGTGCGCGCTAGCTATTGCCATGTGCTTCTCGGCTGTGTCAGTGAGTTTCTACCTCAGACTCAGACCTGTCGCTTCGGTTCCGAGACCAAAACTTCAAGGAAGCAACATTTTTGCAAGGCTTTTTGGCAACGTGAAGTCCTGGGGTTTCATCTGGAAACTGCTGCTTGGTCAGTTCCTGATTGGTTTTGGCGCCGGTTTTACCGTTCCTCTGTTTGCGCTCTACTTCAAAAAGGTTTACAACACTACCGCCGACCAGTGGGGAACGTTGGCTTCGATTGCAAAATTCCCGTATTTCTTTGGTATGTACCTCTCCCCAATTGTTGCCAAAAAAATCGGCAACCTCAGAACTGTGCTGTATTGCCAGTACCTCTCGATCCCATTCCTGTTGCTGACGCTGTTTGCGCCTAACTTTTATGTTGCAGCCATCGGCTTTGCCATCAGAAACGCGCTGATGAACATGACCGGCCCTGTCTGGAGCAGCTTTTGGATGGGTGTGTGCCAGCCGTCAGAGTTATCGACAGTTTCCTCATTTATCACCGTCGGCTGGAACGTGCTCAATTCTACAGGAACGCGCATCGGCGGCCAGCTGCTTGAGGACGGCAGGCACTGGATCAGTTTTGTCATGACCGGCATGACCTACCTGGTCGCTTCGACTTTTTATTTCATAGTCATGCCAAAACATGAACGGAAAAAAGAAGCACATTAAATTTGTAACTTTTCAACTATATTCTTATCTTATAAAGATAAAACTAGTTTATCTTTATTTTCGCAATAAAAGAAAGGGAGGTCAAATGATAATTGGATCAATAAAAATTAAGCATAGTGGTACAATTAAAACTATCGGTTTGAGTGAATGTATTGTTTGCGCAGATAACATTGGCAGAGGAGAACATATTTCCAGCGAGAATTACAATGAATACTTAATTGATACTGGTTTCTTCTATATTTTGTATATTGAAGATAGAAATACAAAAAAAATTGTAGACCTTATCGATTTGAGAGATGACCCAAAAATGTTTAGAGAAGATGTCTACCTCGCTACGGGTATAAAAGGATACAATAAAGCAAAAGAAATGTTTAACAAGCTTCCGAATAAACATGTAGCAAATTTTTAACTCAGCAACTTGGCTGTAACAACAATCCTTACTTCTTCCTTCTAACCCAGAATCTGTAGAGTCTTCCATCGCGGGAGGCTTTGAGCAGTACCGGAATGTCGGTGCCTTTGATAAGATGCGTGGCGATGATGACAAAACCGGCTGGCGTGGACTTGCCAATAAAGCCTGACCTTGCGATGTGTTCGAGGAACGCCTGCTCGCCTGTCGGCTGGTCGAGTGCGGCCTCGGAGAGGATTCTGTCCCAAAACTCGAGTATCCGGGCTTCTTCGACGGCGTCCATGAGCAATTCCATGGAGCGGTTCTGAAGTTGGCGCACCCTTTCGCGGGTGAGGTTCATCATGTCGGCAAGCTCCTGGAGCGTTCGCCTGCCCTGCCTGCGTAATCCCAGTCTCTCGACAAGAACAAACGCCGAACGGGTTGGGATGACACTTAGGAAGTACGAAATGGACTTTTCTTCGACTTCGCTGTCAGCAACAGAGCTGACTATTTGCTCGATCATGCCGTTTGTGCCTGAAAGCCTGAGCCTCATACACTCGAGCAGTTCGGACGGTGGTCCGCCTTTTTTTCTGGCGCATTCGTTTATCAGTTCGAGTCTTCTTGTTATGTCGTCGAGAGACTTTCTGCCAAAATGATAGATGGAAAGGAGGTCTTCCTCAGACATCTGGGAAAGCTGCTCAAGTGTGCGGATGTCTTTTTGTTTGAGCCTGATCATGACCCTGTGGGGCACGTCGAGAATCTCAATTGGGTACGATAACAATTCCGGTACAATAACAAACTTTGGCACTTTGAGCACTCCTTGTTTATCAACTTTTGTCAAGAGGAGTGTAGCTCCTATTGACAAAAGTTCAACCAAAACCACGGCTTTAAATTTTAAACAAAGGGTTTGGTTTAAATGGGATTTATTTTTGTAAAGAGCTTTCGATAACCTTTTGCTTCATGTCTTCGATGTAGTCGGCAAGTTTTTTGTTCACCTGGGTGTCGGTTGTGGCAAACATCCTTGCGCAAAACAGTGCAGCGTTTGTAGCGCCAGCGTTGCCAATGGTCATGCAGGCAACCGGAACGCCTGCTGGCATCTGCTGGGCATAGAGCGCGTCAAGGCCGTTAAGCGGCGAACCTGCAAGCGGGACGGCGATGACCGGCAGTTTTGTGTAGGCAGCCACAACACCTGGAAGATGGGCAGCGTAGCCAGCCATGCAAATGACAGCTTTTACGCCCCTGCCTTCGAGGGCTTTGGCAATTTCAGCCGTTCTGTCCGGTGTTCTATGAGCTGAGGAGATGACGACTTCGTAAGAGACGCCCAGTTTATCAAACACGTCATTGGCTTTTTGGCAAGCGTCAAGATCAGACTTTGAGCCAAGTATTATGCAAACCTGAATGTTTTCCATTTTTTTCTCCTTATTTCTGGTTTCTTCTAAGCGACAGGATAGTCGTCCTGCCTCTTGCGTATCTTCCACCGATGTCGCCGCGCATCTGCATGCCCTGGAATTTTGCAACCCTGGTCATTGCATAAGCCCTGCCAAGAGCCATGCGCAAAGTTGAGCCCATGCCTGTACATGTCAGAACTCGACCGCCTGAGGTGACAAAATCATCGCCTGACTTGCCAACTCCTGCTGCAAAAAGAATAGAGTTTGGCAATTGTCTTGCCTGATCCATGCCTTCAATTTTGATGCCTGTCACAGGTTTTGCCGGATAGCCTTGCGAAGCAAGCACGACACAGGCTGCAAAGCCTTTACTAAATTCAACATTTATTTTTGAAAGCTGACCTTCGGCCACTGCGTCGGCAATCTCTGAAAACGGAGTTTTTATCATTGGGATGACGACTTCTGCTTCGGGATCACCAAAACGACAGTTGTACTCAAGAACCTTGGGGCCGGATTTTGTGAGCATCAGTCCACAGTAAAGAACACCACGGTACAGGCTGCCTTCCTTGTTTATGCCTTCAGTTGACGGTTTGACGACTTCAGCAATTATTCGGTTGTAAGTCAGGCTGTCCAGGTCTGGAACAGGCGTGAATGCGCCCATGCCACCGGTCATTGGCCCTTTGTTGCCGTCTTCAAGCTGTTTGTGATCCCTTGAAGGAGTCAGAGGCACAAAGGTATTGTTGTCAAACAGCACCAGCATTGACAGTTCCCTGCCAACCAAAAACTCCTCGATGACTACGGCTCTGCCTGCCTCTCCGAACTGATTTTCTGAAAGGATGGCGTTGATGGCAATTTCTGCTTCACGCAGATCCTCTGCAATATGAACCCCTTTTCCGGCAGCCAAACCATCGACCTTTATGACCACTGGAAAATCATGTTTTCTGACAAATTCAACCGCTTCCTTTGCATTGTCAAAGGTTTGGGACTGGGCAGTCGGGATGTTGTACCGCTTCATGAAATCCTTGGCGTAGACTTTTGATCCTTCGAGCATGGCGCCTTTTTTTGATGGGCCAAAGACATTGATTCCCTTATCCCTCAAAAAATCGGACATACCAGCACAAAGTGGATTTTCAGGGCCAATGATGACTGTTTTTATCGATTTCTCACCTACAAAATCTGCAACCGACTGGAAGTCCGAGCCAAGTTTCACGGTTTCGGCAACATCGGTCATTCCAGGGTTCCCTGGCGCCACGAAAGCCTTGTCGGTTTTTGCCACAGCGTGACAGAGCGCATGTTCTCTACCGCCACTGCCGATGATTAGATAATCCACCTGCATCCTCCTTGTAACAGGAACAATTCTACCATCCAATGGCTTTAGTTCAAGTTGGGCTTGAGATTTTCCACTTTTTCGGCTAGATTCTCATTCATGAAAAAACTATCAGCAGTAATAGCCCTGGTTATCTTGGCAGTTGGTTGCGGTTCTGCATCGGAAACAAAAAAAGAAATGACAGAGAATCCAAAAGTTGAACTCAAGGAGAGCAACTTTTATCCAATAACTGTTATCAAAAGCCCACAAACATCAGAATTCTTTGGCGCTTTTATAAATATTCCCGACGGTTTCACATTTGACCAGAAGAGATATGAGCAATCTGGCGAATTCATCTTCAAACACAAGGACAACATATCAACGTTTTCCATTCTTTGTAAGGCCAACGCAGGGTTTAACGATGCCATGACCTTTGTAGACATGGAAATTGTCAAACCAAACGAAAAGGCGTTTTCTTTTGGCGAGCGCAAGGATATCGACGGCTGGTCAACCCCGATGCCAACGTTTGAAGACACTCTTTCAGCCGAAGCATCTTTTTCCACCATTAATTATGACAGAAAAATGGAAGAAGTCGATCTTACAGGCACATACTTTGTTTGGTGGTTCAACTATAAAGACGAGAAAGAATCAAAGGCAAACTCAAGCTTTGCCATAATCATGTCACAGGAATGCAAAAAGTCTGACTGGGAAACAATGTCGCCAAAGTTTGACCTAATGAGGAAAACCTTCTTCAGATTGCCATCAAGACCCGAGGAGTTTGTAGGGAGAACCGAATCGGAGATCAATGCATCCGAAGAGGCTGTTGCTCTGCGCATGACACAAGACAGATTGTTCAAGCTTGAAAATGGCGAACCGATGGCCCCTGGATGGGAAACCTTGATTGGTAAATACAGGTTTGCAATGGACACCGACAGGGATCAGGTTTATCTTGTTCCAAATGAAAAGACGGCTTCCGGCTTGCTCCCTCATCCAACAATCAGTGGCTGGACAGTTGACCCGATGCTGGATAAATCAATTTTTGACTACATTCCACTACCAAGCCAACCACAACCAACACTTAGCCCGATTACACCTAAAAACCAACCTTGATCGGATTGTTCATCCATCCATCATCACTGATCAAGAGAGACGGTGTTGCAATCCATGTTGCAACCAGTGCATGAGACGATTTTTGATCTTTTTTGTCTCCACCAGGCCAAAGGGACAATCAACACCAAAGCCCAGCTGAATTTGAGAGTGGTGTTGAAATAATTCCAGAATTGTGTGATATCTCCTTCATTCATTGCAGCAAAAGGCAGCGTGGCTATAAGTACGATATAAGCAAAAGCAACGCCTATTGTGATAGACAGCCAAGGCTGCAACCTGCGCCTCACAAGATTGTACATTAGCACAAAAGCAATGGATATTGGCATTGAAAGCGCAGTCCACATGCATGGATAAAGCACAAAATAAATCACTGAACCAAACATGTTTATGAGGAAGAAATCGAGACCAGGATAATGTCGAAAACCTGATATGAATATGGCCATGGCAATAGTTCTTATCATACATCCAATGAATGGAAGCAATGTATCGACAATAGGAGCGGTAACAAGAAACACCACCACAAGAGCTGCAGACATGACTCCAACCTCTGCTATACGCTTGGTCGAGATCTGCTTTTTTTGTTTTTTGGCCAGAATCTGCTTTATGTTTGGTATTGATTCAGCTATCGATTCAGGTGTTGTCTCTTTTGGTTCAAAAAAATCATTTTTCACGCTGGATTTCTCCATCCCATGCTTTCATGCCACCAACCAGGAAACTCGCATTTGAGAAAACCCAGCGGTCAACAAGCTGTTCGCCAATTTCTTTGTAGTTTTCATCACCATTGCCTATCAAAATCAACGGGGTTGACCGAGGGACACCGGCAAGATACCGTCTGAGGTCTTCAACTGGAATAGATAAAGCTTCGGGGATGTGCCCCTTTTCATATTCTTCTATAGATCTGATGTCGATAATCATGGCCGAGATGTTTTTGTTGCCCATGACAGCCTTGAGGTCGGCCAGGGTTATCGGTTTGAATGACCTGTTGATTGCCATACTGCAAATGTCATCATCAGAACACGGTATGTGCGACCCTGACAATGCTTTGGGTTTTATCCCAAGAGCTTCAACAATTTCTGTCCATTTGGTATCCCATGTTGAAGTCAATCCGTTCCACATCTTGCCAAAGGTTCGAAGTATCTCGATCTTTTGAGCTTTTGGCAACGTTGCCCAGGACACTGGCAGGATAACACAAAGGGCCAGGATGGTAACAATGACCCATTTTCTCCTGGCCCAAAAATTTGAAAACCATTTGCTGATACGATTCACGAAACTCCTAACTTTTTATCTTCCGTAAGCTGCCTTCACTTTTTCGGTAGACGGCATGATGATCATGCATTCTCCGTTCTTTGTGACCGGCTGAGTCTTTGGCTCTTTGTACCTAACTTCTGCACCGAATGCCTCGGCAATGAAACGAAGCGGAACGAACGTTGAACCGTCAATGATTACCGGCGGGGCATCAATCTTGACCGGCTGACCATTGACTTCGGCTGTCTGGTTTCCTATGCAAACCTTTACGACCTTCTTTGGGTATGTCAGCTTGTCACTGAACTTGATTTCAGGCATTGTGAATGTTGCGCATCTTGTCTTTGCATCCCATTCAACGGTTGTATTATAAATAGGACCAAACTTCTTTGTCTTGTTGGAGAGAGCATTGTCAGCAATCCAGCGGAGCGGAACCATCGTTCTGCCACCGACTATCTGGGCGTACGGTCTGATTTTGACGGTTGACTCATCAACTCTTGCTGAGTACTTCTTGAGTTCGATTCTTGAGACGTGTGTGTAGATTGGTGGTGTGTCAAGAACATTGCATATCTTGAGCATAAGTTTGCCCGGCTCTTTCGAGTCGATTGATGAGAGCTTGTAAAGGCACATTGTTCCAACATCTGCCACCCAGATGTTATAATCCATGTCGATGGCGACGGCGACGATCTTATCGAAAAGTGGCGTTCCATCTGCGTTGGTCGGCTTTATCTCAGTGACAAGCTTTAAGTTTCTCTCGTCAAAGACTGCAATTCTGTGGTTGCCCTGGTCTGCAATGTAGTATCTGTTTGGCGAGTCATCGTTGAAGTCAGGAATAACGTAAACTGGCTTGTTGAAGTCTGCCTTGAATTCGGCAAAGAATGAGCCGTCTCTTCTGAACT
Source organism: Caldisericia bacterium (assembly GCA_017999835.1). Classification (GTDB taxonomy): domain Bacteria; phylum Caldisericota; class Caldisericia; order JAAYUI01; family JAAYUI01; genus JAGNLA01. The sequence goes on along the minus strand of JAGNLA010000006.1, from coordinate 33,393 downwards.
TCTGGATGCGGTTGTTGCCAGTGTCTGCTACAAGAATGAATCCACGTCTGTCAACGCCGATGCCTTCCGGTGAGCTGAACTGTCCCTGCTCTGTGCCTGCCGGGGCTGGTTTGTTGATGTATCCTGCTGGAACTGAATATCTTGGCTTTGCATAAACCTCGCACTCAACAGCGGATTTGTCGAAATTAATTGCTGGCGGGTCATATCTGACATATTTGTTGCCAACCATGTCGATGACGTAGTTTCCGATGTCGTCTGAGACTTCTGTTTCCGAGGCGTGCCATGGGAGTTCGAGTTCATTCTTTGACGGGTCGCCAATTGGGTGGTGAGGTGTGACGTTTGGGTTGATGGTGAAGACTTTTCTCAGCTTATAGTCAGTGACGGCTGTCATGTCAGTGATACGGCAGATTGAGACGGCGATGAGGCCTTCATACTTCCATGTTGGGCATGCGCCAACTGGATCGTCTGGGCCATCAAGTTCCTGTGGGGAGAACCATTTGATGAAGTCGTTGAGGAAATTGCCGTTAAGGTCATATTTCTGGACTGTGTTTGTCTTTGGATTTGCCACGAGGATGTAATATCCAAAGCTGTTGGCTGCCACACCAAAAATCTCCACGTCTTCGGCGTTTGTTTTGTTGTTCGGGATGGCAATTGTTCCAAGTCCAAGCACGGTTGCAAGGGCTACTAGCAGTGTCACTTTCAAAAATCTCTTCATTGACTCACCTCCTTGGTGGGTTACGTTTCAGGATAATTTAACATCTGTTAAAATCAACGAAACCAGCAAGGTGTTTTGTTAAAATCTGAACCAAAACCGTTGGTTATGCAGACGCCACTAATCCATCATCATTATAAAGTTACACAATGTTTTGATTTTTCTTCCTTAATTTTTATGAAATCAAAAAAACAACATGGCAATCAAAATCGAGGAACTACAACGCTACGTCGTGGCTATGATTGTTGGATTGCTATTTTATCGGAGGAAAAACCAGCGTCATGGAAAGACGACGCGTTACCGGCTCAGTTTTTGGTTCCTTGAAAGACACCTCAACCCCAAAGAGCTTCGTCAGATCAACGGCCGGGGCAAAAACAGATCCACCAATTATCGTCACCTTGCCTGAAAGCAAAACGTCTTTGCCATTGACAGTGGCCATGTCACAATCGACGCACAGGGACACTGTTCTTTTTTCAAGTGTCTTGCCTTCACCGACTTGGATTTCTGGAACATTTACTGTCAGGCATTTTGTGTTTACGTCGAAGGTACAAGAGAAACCTTCGAGGCCGCCCCTGGACTCATCTTTAATTAGGTTGTCAAAGACAAATTCTATAGGTACACACGGAATCTTGTTTTTATACTGCGCATAGGGTCTGATTTTTACAGTTTGTTCGTTTCTTTTGCAGGAGTACCTCATAAGCTCCATTTCAAGAACTGTCCTGGGGAATTTCTTGCTTGTCAGGACATCGTTGACAGCAAAAACCGGAACTCCGGGTTTTTTGGTCTTTGTTCCTGAAAATTTGAAAAGCGTGTTTGAGACCGAATCGCCTACCCAGATTGCCCCTTGGGCATCAAGGCAGATTGCATCAGGATTGGCAAATTTTGCATTGGTGACAGTCAGGATTGTCTTTTTTGTCTTTGTATCAATTGCCACAACCCTCTTATTGTTTGAATCGCATACAAAAATGCTGCTCCCATAGGCATTTACGGCCACTGCCCTGGGTTTGTCAAATCCTGGCTGGAAAACACTCTGGAACTCGCCCTTGGAGCTGTACTTCATTATCCTGTCGTTACCGGTGTCAGCCACATAAACATTGCCGACTCCATCTACGCACACACCTGATGGACCTGAGAAACTGTAGTTGTCTTCTCCAATTGGTGCATTACCCATCATTTTATTTTTAGGGACAGACCACAAAACTTTTGAATATCTATCACATTTTTCTTTGCTTTCAAAATGGGCAAAACTCAGGAGCTTATTGCCGGCTCTATCAATCACATACTCCCGCCAGTTCTTGGCATCCTCAAAGACAGCCGTCTGGACCGGTTCAAAAAGCGTGGCTTCTTTCGGGTTGGCAAACATGTAGCCTTCGTTTGGCACAAAAACGTTGTGATTTATTGAATCGGTTATGTAATCGATATCTATAAAGTTATTCTTTTTTACATATCCATTTAGGTCACTCCATGTTACAGGTGGACAATCGTTCAAAATAAAAGTCTTGCATAGTTTTGTGTTGTAGAAATATTGACCATTTTCGTCAAACCTCATCACCGTGCCATCAAGTGGGTTTGATACATAGGCAAGACTGCTTGTCGAATCAAAGGATATTTCAAACCTTTTCGCTGTTTCTGCGTCACTGTTGGTCAGCAACGGTTTCCGTCTGGCCGCAACAAACATAGTAACATCTCTGACAGTATTTTTATTCCTTGGCGCAACAAACGGCAGAATTCCCAAGGCAACTACAACTGCCGCTGCCGCAAAACTTTCCAAAATCTTCCCATATTCGCCTCCTCTTTAAGACTTCCACCTTGCCTTTGGTTTACTCGGGTTTTGTTAAATGTACAACACATTAGGATAAAAAATTGAAAACTAATCACTAATTGGAGTGTCAAAGTTTGTATGAAAACAAAACTGTTTGAAGAGATTCAGAGAGGTCTTTTGGCGATTCTTGCCGTAGCAATTACTGTGACTGCGATTTTCTCAGTCATTGCAATCGTTGAAGCATACAAAACAACTGGATTCACGTGGGTAGCGGTGTTGCCAACAGCCATCGCCATAGTTATTCTTGGCGTAACGCTTGCCATTTTTTCAAAGATGATTGTCACCCTCGACGAGGAAATGCTCAGATTCGGCTTTCCGCCGTTTGTCATCAAGGTTCCGGTTGACAAAGTGACCAGAATTGCCCAAAGCAAAGCCGGTTTTGGCAGGACTTTTGGCATCGGCATAAGGTACATGGTCGACGGCAGGATCCTTTACAACACCTTCTGGGGTAACATCATCGAGGTCGACTTTGCCGGCAGACGCTACGCCTTTTCGTGCAGAAACCCGGAAAGGTTCATGGATGCTTTCAAAACGCTCCGTCCTGACATCGCTTAACCTTCCGGCAGCCACCCAAGGCGTTATTTTTGTCAATGGCATCAAAGCTTTATACAAACTTGACAAACTTAACAGCTGGGTACTTGCATGTGCCAATGGCTTGACTAAAATTTATGTCAAGAACGAAAAAACATTTTCAGGATAAGCATTATCCCTGAAAGATGCAATTGGAGGATATGATGAGCGTAGTGCACATGACAGATGACGACTTCGACGCAGCAGTGAAGTCTGGCAAAAAGGTTGTTGTGGATTTCTGGGCTCCCTGGTGCGGACCGTGCAGGATGATTGCCCCGATTTTTGAGGAGCTTGCCAGCACGATGGGCGACAAGGTGACATTTGGCAAGATCAACGTGGACGAGCAGCAGAGAGCAGCCAGCGCAAACGGCGTGACCTCGATCCCAAGCCTGATTTTCTTTGACGGCGGCAAGAGAGTCGACACACTCATCGGTGCCGTGCCAAAGCAGATGCTCGAGGCGAAGATAAAGCAGGTGTTTAGTATCTAACAGCTTCGCTGTTAGTTTAACACTTATCTTAATAATTACTGAATCAGGTACTACCCACCAGAATAAATCTCGTGGGTAGTATAATTTTTGGGTTTTAACTATATATTATCTCTTAGATAATAAACACATACAGTCATCAAAGTTCTTATAACTCTTGGCCTGTTTCGCTGTAGTAATTATCAATGACCATTCTTTTCCAATTTTTTTGGTAATGTGAATCTTGCTTCAAGACAGATTCGAGTGCATTTATAAATTCTAATCTAGATTTAAAAGGCTTATTTTTGTTCTTATCTGAAAACCATCTTATAGGTCTAATATTGTATATCTGGTTTTGTTTCCATCGCAAGTTTATAGGTGCTCTTTCTGAAGATCCACATATTTCCCAAACTTTTTTTAACCAAATATTTTGAATTTCAATCATTTTATTATCACATTGAGAATATTCAAATATTAAATAATCAGAATTTAATCTATATGCATTACAAATTAATGATCTGCAATAAGCTGAAAAGTTTGCAATATCAAAATTAGGACTTTTAGTAAAACATTTTACTTCTAATAAATCCAACTTGTCGCTATCTGTATTTAATAAAAAATCTGGAAATTCTTGTGTGTTTGAAGGAATTCGATAATAAATAGAATTTTTATTAAAGAACTCTTTCAACCAATCTTGGATTACATTACCAACTATATTTATATCCCCTATAATCGTTTTTATATTCGCTAAAGTAAATTCTATACTACCTTTATTAAATAATACCGTAGATTCTAATAAATTTTTTATTTCAGTTGCATTCATCTTTTATTACCTTATCTAATATGCTTTCTACTACAATTGGAGTAATTGTATTTCCTAATAAATCAAAGGCCTCATCGTATGATAAAAAATCCAATTTATATGAATCTGGAAATCCTGCCAATCTTAACCCTTCTCTAATTGTAAATCTTCTTAACCCATTGGTGGTTGGAATTACATATTTTCCAACTTCTGTTGCCACTAATGTTGGACAAATATCAAATGGATCAAGTATTCGAGCAATTGGAAAGGATAATTTTCCAGCTACAATATTATAACCTTTCTCTTTATCTTTTGCATAAACTCTTTTTTTTATTCCATTTACAGTTATTAACTCCTTAGGGTGCTCATATTTTAAATATCCTTTATTAGTTAAATCATTAAGAATAGATAGTAGGTTTTCTGAATAATAAAAAGTACTTATTTCGTTATATGTTAATGGCATACCATCCATCCAATTAATACCTTTATTAATTGCCCATTTTTTCAATCTTCTTTTTTTTAGTAACATATTCAACAATCGTTTTTGTTCAGTTGTTGTTTCACCTTTTAAATTTAAATCCCAACTATGAATATTGGTGTGTCCACCACGTTTGTCTTTTATTGATTTTCCGATTAAAAAATCGATAGGGTACATTTTTAACAAATAGTCTATAAAAGCAGACTTATCATTTTCAATATTATCTTCTAATATATCATTAATAACCTTTTTCTCTTTTTTAATAATTTCGAATCTAGAATTTTTATTTTTTGTACCCCAGATATATAAACGTTTTCTGTTTTGTGGTATTCCAAAGTCTTTTGAGTTATATATAGAATAAACAACGTCATAACCTAAGTTAACAAGATTTTCTTTAATTACATTAAATGTTTTTCCTTTATCATGTACCAAAAGAGCATCAACATTCTCAAGTAGAAATCCTCTCGGTGACTTATCTTTTAATATTCTTATTATATCAAAAAAAGATTACCTCTTACATCATTAAAGCCTTGTTTTAAACCTGCGCTGCTAAATGATTGGCATGGGAATCCTGCCAATAAATAATCAAAATTTGGAATATCCTTAGAATTAACCTTAGTTATATCACAATATGAAGATTCATTAAAGTTCTCTTTATAAACTTTAACTGCATATGGTTTTATTTCACTACTAAAGACACATTCATAGTTAAACATGTTATTCTTGCAAGCATTTTCAAAACCGATTCTTGTGCCACCTAATCCAGCAAAAAGATCTATAAAGCGTAGTGTTTTCATTCTCTAGCACCTTATAAGATATTATTTTATTACAAATAAAAATCAACTATAGTAATTGGCAGAAATGCAAAAAGGCCTGGGCGGCGTCCTACTCTCCCAATCAGCTTCCCGATTAGTACCATCGGCTCTGCAGGGCTTAACTTCCGTGTTCGGAATGGGAACGGGTATTTCCCCTGCGACATTGCCACCAAAGCCTTTTTGAATAAAAGCTTTCGCCTTTTCAATTTTACACGAAGCGGTGCTCTGAAAACTATGTAGGTTTTATATAAAGCAAGGAAGCTTTCGGCCTATTAGGACGCATCAGCTCAATACATTGCTGCACTTACACCTTGCGCCTATATACCCGGTAATCTTCCGGAGGCCTTATTACGTTAAACGTCTCGGAAATCTCATCTTGGGTATTGCTTCGTACTTAGATGCCTTCAGTACTTATCAAACGGAACATAACTACCCTGCGCGTGCCACTGGTGTGACAACAGGTACATCAGCGGTTCCTCCCCCTTGGTCCTCTCGTACTAAAGGGGGTTTCCCTCAAATTTCCAACGCTTGCGGCGGATAAGGACCGAACTGTCTCACGACGTTCTGAACCCAGCTCGCGTGCCTCTTTAATGGGAGAACAGCCCAACCCTTGGGACCGACTACAGCCCCAGGATGAGACGAGCCGACATCGAGGTGCCAAACTGCCCCGTCGCTATGGACGCTTGGGAGCAATAAGCCTGTTATCCCCGAGGTAACTTTTATCCGTTGAGCTCCGGCGCTTCCATGCGCCACCGTCGGGTCACTATGTCCTGATTTCTCATCTGCTTGATCCGTCAATCTAAGCAGTCAAGCCTACTTATGCCATTGCACTCTTTGCGTGATTTCCAAACACGCTGAGTAGACCTTTGAACGCCTCCGTTACATTTTTGGAGGCGACCGCCCCAGTCAAACTGCCCGCCTGACATTGTCCGCTTGCCAGATTGGTTTGTGGCTAAGCGTTAGAAACCTAATTTGAAAAGAGTGGTATCTCAACGATGGCTCCACGAAAGCTAGCGCTCTCGCTTCAAAGCCTCCCACCTATCCTGCACAAAACAAATCAAGTTCCAATGCCAGGGTACAGTAAAGCTCTACGGGGTCTTCCCGTCCTGCCGCAAGTAGCCCGCATCTTCACGGGCACTGCTATTTCACCGAATCCACGATCGAGACAGCAGTCAGATCGTTACGCCATTCATGCGCGTCGGAACTTACCCGACGAGGTATTTCGCTACCTTAGGACCGTTAGAGTTACGGCCGCCGTTCACTGGGGCTTCGATTCAAAGCTTCGCTTGCGCTAACTCCTCCTCTTAACCTTCCAGCACTGGGCAGGCGTCAGCCTGTATACTGCGCTTTGCAGCTTTGCACAGACCTGTGTTTTTGTTAAACAGTCGCCTGACTCAATTTATTGCAACCACATTTTACTGTGGCACCCCTTTTTCCGAAGTTACGGGGTTATTTTGCCTAGTTCCTTGATCATGGTTCTTTCGTACGCCTTAGGAGATTTCTCCCTACCTACCTGTGTTGGTTTGCGGTACGGTCCGGCATTTGATCTTAGGAAGTTTTTCTCGGAAGCTTAGTTCATAGACTTTCGTTTAGCCTTCAGATTGCCCGGTGCGTTTAACAACCCGGTACTCCTACTGGTTTCTGCAGGGATAACCAAGACCCTGCTCTACTTACCTTTCTTCTCTCTTCCATCGCCTTGCCTACGGTACAGGAATATTAACCTGCTTATCCTTCGACTACGCCTCTCGGCCTCGCCTTAGGTCCGACTAACCCTGGGAGGACAAGCCTTCCCCAGGAAACCTTAGATTTTCGGCGGACAGGATTCTCGCCTGTCTTTGCGCTACTTAAGCCAACATTCTCACTTCCTAGCGTTCCACCACTCCTTACGGTATGGCTTCACCACACTAGGAACGCTCCCCTACCACCAATAAATTGATCCGTAGCTTCGGTTACAGGTTTTAGACCCGCTAATCTTCGGCGCAAAATCACTAGACTAGTGAGCTGTTACGCACTCTTTGAATGATGGCTGCTTCTAAGCCAACATACTAGCTGTTTTAGCAATTTCACTTCCTTCATATCACTTAACCTGTATTAGGGACCTTAGCTGACGATCCGGGGTGTTTCCCTTTTGCCTACGGAAGTTATCTCTCGCAGACTCACTGCCGATGTACGTCAGATGGCATTCGGAGTTTGGTAAAGTTTGGTATCCTGGTAAGGACCCTAGCTTTTCCAGTGCTCTACCTCCACCTGATAATGGATCGACGCTGCACCTAAATGCATTTCGGGGAGAACCAGCTATAGCCGAGTTCGATTGGAATTTCTCCGCTACCCACAGTTCATCGGATGTGTTTTTTCCCACAACCCGTTCGGTCCTCCATGGGGGGTTAGCCCCACTTCAACCTGACCAAGGGTAGGTCACTACGGCTTCGGGTCTATACCTTCAGACTATCGCCCTATTAAGACTCGGTTTCCCTGCGGCTCCAGAATGTTCTTTCTTTAACCTCGCCTGAAAATATAACTCGTTGGCTAATTCTTCAATAGGCACGCCGTCGCACTTGCATTGCTGCATTGTGCTTCGACTGCTTGTAAACACACAGTTTCAGATTCTATTTCACTCCCCTGCCCGGGGTTCTTTTCACCTTTCCCTCGCGGTACTTTGTTCGCTATCGGTCACCGACGTATTTAGCCTTAGGAGATGGTCCTCCCGGATTCCCACAGGGTTTCACGTGTCCCGTGGTACTCGAGAACAGTTAAGAAGGGTTATGGTTTCGTCTACAGGGCTGTCACCTGCTGTGGCTTGTTTTTCCATACAATTCGACTACCAAAAACCTATTGTAACTTCTTGGATTGTTGTGGACAATCCTAAACTGTCTCACTACCCCGCATGTACAACGCCCACTGCTATGCGTACAAACGGTTTAGGCTGTTCCCTTTTCGCTCGCCACTACTGGGGGAATCGTTATTTACTTTCTTTTCCTCAGGGTACTAAGATGTTTCAGTTCCCCTGGTTAACTTCCCTATTTTTATTTATTCCAATAGGGATATTTTGAGTTGCCTCATTCGGAGACGATCGGGTATAACGGTTGTTTGCACCTCACCGATCACTTTCGCTGGCTTGCTGCGTCCTTCATCGTCGTCGTGTGCCAAGGCATCCACTGTGTGCTCTTGTTCGCTTTCACTACTTGCTTTTTCTTACCTACATAGTTTTCAAGGTACCGCTTCTTGCAGTCCTCAGGTTCGTACCGAACCGTGACGAGGTTCTATGATAGCAAAATGAAACCGAATGTCAACACCCTGATTTAAACCTTGTCAACGAACTCGAGAGATTGTGATTAATGCAAGGTTTATTACAGGTGACCCTTTTGCGATTTACCGCTTTGGGGTCAAGATGTTTAACTTTCGACTTTCAAGGTGTCAATTTTGCCAACGCGATAGATAATACCGAAACCTTTTACCAAAAAAACTATTTTTTGGTAAAATGAACGCCAACGACCAAGGGGTGTTTTTGGGGTCGAAAACCCAAGTTCAAGGATTTCACCTTGTCTTTAACATTGGCAACAAACATAGATTTTATGAATGTTATCTCCACATAAAGATGCAAAAAAAGTTCGACGAGGATAAAAGACTGGATATTTCAGTATTTTTTGAAAAACTTACAAAATGTTCAACTAATTGAATGTATTAGTGACTGCTAATATGTTTTAGTGAGTGATTCTAAAAAAACTATCTTTGATGCTTGATTTTATACATAAGATCAAAAAAGAATGCTTCATAACCTTCTGAGGTCATCGCCACAGGTCTGGCCACTCTTAGCCTTGAAAACGCATCCTTCGGATCAAGTCCTTCAACAATGGTTAAGTATGACCCCAAAAGCACTCCAGTCCTGTCTTTCCCGGCATGACAGTGAACCATTATGGCACCTTGGCTGTCAGACGTCCACTTTTTAATATAGTTGAAGGCTTGAGGCAAAACCTTCTGCCAGAGCGTTGCATCTTCATCAGTTGGTGGGATTGAATCGGGCAGGGCAAAAGACATATGTTCAATACCGGCGTCATTAATCGCCTGATGGTCAACGTCATCTTGGTCAAGTGAAATAATCGCCCTGATGCCGCCATCGTAGAGTTCGTTAACATTCCACGGAGATTCTGCTGGCCCAGGCCTCCCACAAAGCGATCTTTCGATTATCCAAAACACACTGTCCATCGAGTTTTACCTCTCTTAACCATTTATCTGAAAGTTAGGTTTTTGATCATCTCTTTTGTGCCAGCAACAACGGTTATCTCTTCGGTTGTCTCCTCGCCCAGATCGTCTATGGTCGTATAGTAAAATGTTATTATGTCTGCCGGCCCAAAACTTACCATGTATGTCCCATCACCGTTAATTGGAATTACCTGCTTTACTTCCGGGAAAGAGCTTCTTTCACACCTCAAAGTTCCCGGTTTTGAGACATCAATGGTTCCGTAACACAGACCAGAATTCCTCTCCACACCAATCTTTACCGGGAAGAAAAGTTCACGTCTAACCTCATAGAGATCATCAAAAGTTGACGCGGTTAAAACGATCTTGCACCCTCTTCGGAGTATCTGTGAAAAGTCCAAAGCGCCCAGCGTTGAAGAGGTTTTCGAAAGTGCAGCTATCTGTCCATTCTCAATCTCATACTCCTGCCAGGCAGCTGGCTTAACATTGCCATTGTTCCAGAAAACAAAACGAGACTGGCAAGTCAAAGGTTGTCCATAATCGACCTGCGCCAAAGACGAAATTTCAACTTTTAATTTTCCACTCAGGAGGTTCTCGTTGCCCTGGGCATCCTTGTAGAAATATGAAATCTGTGGAAATCCACAGGCGTTCCAAAGCCCACCCGAGGGCGCGAGCGTGGGCTGCCAGGACTGGTTCACATAGAGTTTTGGCCCTTCATTGACACCTACATTTAATATGTACTGTGACTCATACCATTCATCAAAATCCTGACCTTCAATGAACGAGTTGCCCTTGTCGTTGGTTAAAACACGTTTCATCTGGAGCTTTATGAGCTTGATGACGTCGTCGTCAAAAACAAACCTTCTGCCTGTGTCCACCCATGGCCTGAAGGTGTTGTAGAATTCCTTGTTAAAATCCACAAAGAACGTGCCTGAGCCATATGTGTTTGGGTCGTCGATATCAATATTGCCAGGAACAGTTTGCCGCCAGATCTTCCACCAGGCAGTGCCAGCTAGCCTGTAACGTTCGCTTGCACCAACGACCCGACGATAGGTTAAATCCGAAGTTGTCCAGAAAAAACCATTCGTTGCTGCTGCTGCCTCCTGGTTTAACAAATCATAATCTCTGGTTCCTGCTGGTGGTCCATCGAAAACTTCAGCTGCCCTGCCGGTTACCCCGTTAAACTGACAAAACAACTTACCAGCAAGGTCTGTCATGGCAACAGTCATCCCTTCCTCGTAGCAGTTCATCGGTTTCATCAAAACATCCGAGTGGGCATGTATGAGTTCGTGAGCAAGGGTTTCAATTTTTGTAAAAAGGTCACCAGCCTTGCACACATCAGGTTTAAGAAAAACAGTTTGCAATTGGGAATCGTACTTTGAATCCTTGGAGTCGGTTTTAACCAGATTGACAGTCACACCAAAAAAAGCTTTACCAAACACCATTTCTATGCACTTGGCCATCCCAACTTTAAACTCTCCGCCACCCTCGATAAAGTTTTTAATGTACTCCAACTCGTCGGGGGCAAAACCGGTGCTGCCATCATAATTGATAATTATCTTTGAGTCTGGTTCCAAAGATTGGGTGGAAAGAACTTTGCACCCTTTTTTTATAATCTTGCCATCAGCATATGAGTAGACTGGTGGGGCATCGACAAACTGTTTTTGATAATCATCTGCTTTCTCAAAGAATGAATCCCCAGAAATGTTTGTTGGGATAGCACCAAACAGTAAAAAAAAGACCGCAACCAGTGAAAGCAACCTCATGTTAATGAGTATGCCTAAAGATTGCGGTTGGTTCAAGAATTCTCTTTAAAAACACAATAAAAAATGATAGAAAACCTTGACGTTGAAGGTTACTGTTTCTTAAGTGCCTCAAGCAACGCTGGCAGAACCTCCATGCAGTCACCAACGATTCCATAGCTTGCAATCTTGAATATCGGCGCATCCGGATCGCGATTGATCGCAACGATGATGTCGCTTGTTCTCATGCCAGCCAGGTGCTGGTCGGCACCCGAGATGCCACACGCTATATATAATCTTGGTGAAACGATCTTGCCTGTCAGACCAACCTGATGGGTTGAATCAACCCATCCTGCATCTACCACTGCGCGAGACGCTCCGTATGCACACCCGAGTTCTTTGGCAAGGTTTTTAATCAATTCAAAATTCTCTTTGTTTACCAAACCTCTTCCACCAGAAACGATAACCTGGGCGTCGCCAAGAGCAGGACCTTCGTCACAGATAGGGTCAATTTTTATAACACTCTTTCTGGCATCCGGAACGGCAAGGGCAGCCTCAAGTCTTTCCAGTGTAGTTGTAATTTCTGCTGGTTTTGGAGCCTGGCAGACATGTGGTCGGAGTGTTATGACCACTGCGTCAGGAAGAGCAAGCGTGGTTTTTGATTGTCCACCGAAAGCAGTTCTCTGAACTTTAATGCCATCGTCATACACAACGTCTGAAACATCGGTCACCAGAGGATAGTTTGCCCTGGCCGAAATCCTTGCTGCAACTTCCTGACCCCATGGTGTCATTGGACATATTATTAAGTTGGGTTTTCGGTTTACTGCCAGATCAGCAACTTCACGAGCTACCAAATCCGCCTCAAAACCAACAATGTTTTCTGCATCAATGAGAATGGTTAAAGGTTGCCCCATTCTTCCAAAAACAGGCGAATGCTCAAGAAGATTCGAACCGACAAGCACCATCGCCGTTTCAGAGTATTCGGTTTCACTTATCTTGTATCCAGCCCCGAGCATTTCAGAGGTTAACTCCGTGATGGAACCGTTCTGAATTTCACCAACGACCCAGATGTTTTTCACAGTGTCACCCCTTTCTCCTTGAGAGAAGCGACGAGGTTTTCAGCCTTATCTGCTGCGGTCTGTCCTTCCACCATCACCGTTTCAATCTGTCTTGACACGGGTTCCTGAGAAAGAATCGACAAAGACTCATCGTCTAGCAAAAGATCAAGTGCTGCAAGGTCAAAGGTATCAATGGGTACCGACATGGCTTTTGTCATACCTCTCAATGAAGGGAGTCTTGGAATGTTGATATTCTTGGTGACCGAGATAACGGCTGGCAACTGGAGCTTCCATGTTGTCAAACCGGCATCGGTCAAGGTTTTGGCTTCCAGATAACCATCAACAATTTGTGCCTGTTCAACACCTAGCAGTGAAGGCACTCCAAGGAGCTCAGCCACCATTGCCGGAATGGATGAATTCATGGAATCGGTTGTTTGCTTACCACAAACAATAAGGTCAAAAGCTCCATATTTTTTTATTGTTGCAGTCAACACCTTCGCTGTCTTGAGCAAATCAGCCCCGGATAGCTGTGGATCACAGATATGGGTGGCGTTTGATACACCGAGTGAAAGAATTTCTCTTATTGCAGAAACCGCTGACGAAGGGCCCATGGTCACAACTCTGACAGGTTCATCGCCTGCAAATGTCAACGCCAACTCTGTCGCATTCTTGTCGATTGGGTTAACGGTAAATGGAAACGCATCCCTATCGAGTCTTTTGTCGTCTCTATATCTGCCTACAGGAAATTTTTCAGGATCAGGAACCTGCTTTGCGCAGACAATTATTTTCATAAGTCCTCCGATGGCTTCTGTGCCAACTTCTATAAGCTATAGTAATTGGACGTACATACAAGTGCAAGATAATGATTTTTGATAATATGCATGCTTAGAAGTTGCCGCAAAATACTAAACTTTTCAATCAATACAAATGAAAAAATTCTTAATAATGACGCAGAATTTTGCAATCAACACGGCAAGAATGATTTCTGAATTGATTTTTATCCGATCAGTGAATTATTGAAATCACATGTTTAACAAAAAATGTTTAAACGTATTTTTGTTAATGAGAAAACGTATCGAAGTAGTTTCATTCAGCGTTTAAGAGCGAAAAAAAATAAACCTCAAATTAGAGGAGGAGCAACGAAAAAAGTTTCAACAGCTGAATTTAACCTTCTTTCCTTTTGGTGAATTTTTTGGACTTGAAAGGGGTATTGACAAGTCTATACTACCGTCGGTTTCAAAATTTAAGGCGGTGAGATTCCGCCTCAAAAGGAGAGATAGAATGAGCGATAAGGGTTTTAACGCATTCAAGATGGCACAGGATCAGTTTGACAGAGTGGCAGACATGCTCCAGCTCGATGAAGGCACAAGGCAGCTGCTTCGTCAGCCAATCAGGGAATATCATTTCAGAATTCCTGTAAAGATGGATGACGGCTCAACAAAGGTGTTCCAGGGTTTCAGAGTCCAGCACAGTGATGCACGTGGCCCAGCAAAAGGTGGAATTCGTTTCCATCCACAGGAAACAGCAGACACCGTTCGCGCACTTGCAACATGGATGACATGGAAGTGCTCAGTTGTCGACATCCCACTTGGTGGCGGCAAAGGTGGAGTTATTTGCGATCCACACAACCTTTCCATGAGAGAACAGGAACAGATTTGCCGTGGTTGGGTCAGACAGGTTGTTCGTAACGTCGGACCAGTCCAGGACGTTCCAGCTCCAGACGTCATGACCACAGGTCAGCACATGCTGTGGATGATGGACGAGTATGAAAAGATCATGGGCGGACACTTCCCAGGATTCATCACAGGTAAACCAGTCGGCATGGGTGGTTCACTTGGTAGAACAGGAGCAACAGGTTATGGTCTCATCTACACAGTCAGAGAAGCCCTCAAGCTTATGAACATTGATCCAAAGAACACAACAGCAGCAGTACAGGGATTTGGAAACGTCTCCCAGTACGCAATCGACCTTTACACACAGTACGGTGGAAAGGTTATCGCAGTCTCAAGCTGGTGCCAGGACGATCAGTGCAGCTACACCTTCAAAAAGACAAGCGGAATCACATTCCAGGAACTCATCAAGATCACCGACAAGTTCGGCGGAATTGATCCAAAGAAAGCAAAAGAACTCGGTTACGAAGTCCTTCCAGGCGACGCATGGATTGAACAGGAAGTCGACATTCTCCTTCCAGCAGCCATAGAAAACCAGATCACAGGCGAAAACGTTGGCAAGATCTCCAAGAAGGTCAAGATCATCGGCGAAGGCGCAAATGGACCAACAACTCCAGTTGCAGACCACGTCCTTCACGAGAGAGGCATCTTCGTGATTCCAGATTTCCTTGCAAACGCAGGCGGAGTTACATGCTCATACTTCGAACAGGTTCAGTGCAACATGAACTACTTCTGGGAAAAGGAAGAAGTTCTTGACAAACTCGACAAGAAGATGACATCAGCCTTCCACGCAGTTGCAGATCTTTCAAAGAAGAAAAATGTCTTCATGAGAGACGCAGCCTACATGATCGCAATCACACGCGTTGCCGATGCATGCAAGCTCAGAGGTTGGGTCTGATTTTAAAAGCAAACCCGATGCAAGGTTTTGATGGCATACAAATCAGAAACTTGCGCAAACGGCCAAAAGCCGACCCAGAATCCTGACGCCACCCCCATAAGTCAGGGTTCATCTTCCTCCCAACACCCCCGCAGATATCTGTGGGGGTGTTTTATTATTTCCAATCGATAACGCTTGCCCAAATCGTTTAAACACAATACACTCCATGGCATGAATGAAACCAGAAAAATCTACACAAGGAACCCGGAGTGGCAGGTCATCATCAACCTGCTCAAAGTCACAGATTCAAAGCTTTTGAACCGTCTGAGCAGAAGACTGCTCAACATGCTCTACAGAAAAGGTGTCCCAGAGATCGGTGCGCTTATTGACCGTTTCAATAAAGTACTGGCGGAACTCAAGCTGGACGAAGCCTCTGGACAAAACAAACCAAATCCAAAGCTCGATCTGAATGAACTTGAAAAAGTTCTTGATGAGACCTTCACAATTGCCTCCAAGTCGCTTGATCCAAAAGCCATTAGTGAAAACCTTATGCAATGGATACGTGAAGATAGGACAAAATTTTTGGTTCAGGCTGCTGAAAAAATAGGCATTCCACTGGTCGAGATAACAGATACGATGGGCAGGTACTTCAAACTGCCAGAAACCGAACGAAACCTCTCCGAGGCACAGGAAATGGGCGTCAAAGTCGGCTTGACCCGACGTTTTCTCAAAAATGACCTCCATTTTATCAATATCGCCAAAAATGAACTTTCGATAGCTGATTTTGGTGATCTTCTCACAAGAGTAATTGGACCTGCGCAAGGAACAGGCAGACTCGGAGGAAAAGGCGCAGGGTTATTCCTGGCTCATTCAATAATCAACAACGCAAAGCTAAAATACCCTGAACTCCTGAGCAACATCAAAACACCAAGAACCTGGTACCTGCTTTCAGATGGCATCTATGACTTCATCATGTTCAATGCTCTGGATGAAGTGCTTAATCTGAAATACAACACCCTTGACGAGGTAAGATACCAATACCAATATTTTGAGCAAGTTTTTAAGCACTCGGAATTCTCCTCGGAAATTGTCACAGGTTTCAGTCTTGCGCTTGATGATTTGGCCGAAAAGCCGATCATCACACGTAGTTCATCATTGCTTGAAGATAGCTTTGGGGCAGCATTTTCTGGTAAATATAAAAGCCTTTTCATAGCAAATCTCGGTCCAAAAAAGAACAGACTTGAACAACTGGGTGATGCCATCGCCGAAGTTTATGCCTCAACGCTGAATCCAGATGCAATCCAGTACAGAACCGAGCGGGGTCTGTTAGATTATCGCGAGGAAATGGGTTGTCTTATTCAACAGGTTGTCGGTACAAAAATTGGTAAATACTATCTCCCAAGTTTTGCAGGCGTTGCCTTCAGCAACAACGAATTCAGATGGTCCCCAAGGATCAAGCGGGAAGATGGAATCATAAGGCTCGTCGCGGGATTGGGCACAAGAGCAGTGGATAGGGTCGGGAACGACTATCCGTTGCTGGTCTCACCCGGGCAACCCGGCCTGAGAGTTAACGTCATCCCTGAGGAAGTTGCCAGATACAGCCAGCGCCACATCGATGTCATAGACCTTGAAACCTCGGAGTTTAAAACACTTGAAATTGACAAACTCGTCCGTGACCATGGTGAAGAATATCCAGGATTGATAAGGCTTTTGAGCAGATACGAGCATGGGAATATGTTTGATTTAAACCCTATCTCCTTTGACGCGAAAGACCCCAATCTGGTATTCACCTTTGAAGGTTTGCTCACCAGAACGCCTTTCCTAAAGCAAATGAAACTGATTCTTGAAATTCTCTCAAAGACACTCAAAACTCCGGTTGATGTCGAGTTTGCATCTGACGGCACCGATCTCTACATTCTGCAGTGCAGACCTCAGGCACACAACGTTATTGGTGAAAGTGTCGAAATACCTGAACGCATTCCAGAAAAAGATAAGATTTTCTCGGCTTCAAGATATGTCAGCGATGGAGTGTGCGACAACATCCGCTACCTGGTCTACGTTGACCCGGTCGAATACGACAAGCTCCAGACCCAAACCGAAATGCTCGAAGTTGGTCGAATCATTGGAAGACTCAATATTGCCTTGGCAAAACGCCGATTTATCCTGATTGGGCCCGGCAGATGGGGTTCACGCGGTGACATCAAGATGGGCGTTCGGGTAACCTACAGCGATATCAACAATACCGCGGCACTCATCGAAGTCGCCAAGAAAAAAGGTAACTACACCCCTGAACTCTCTTTTGGCACCCATTTTTTCCAGGATTTGGTTGAAGCCAACATCAGCTACCTGCCGCTCTACCCGGACGACAAAGGCGCAATTTTCAACAACGAATTCATTCAAAACTCTTCAAACAGCCTTTTAACTTTTGTTTCTTCCGCAGAGAATTTTGTAAATGTCATCAAAGTAATCGACATCCCAAGAAACACTGACGGCAAATGGCTTAGGATTGTAATGAACGGTGGACGCGACCGCGCTCTTGCCTGGCTGCACGATGACGGAGAAAAGATGATATCCCCAATATTTGAGGCTGGAAGGGAATAATTTGTCAAATAACCTGATAAGAAACTTCAAACAATTTCAAATAGCTACCTATATGCTTTTGCATGCTTTCTATGTTCCGCCTGGTATTAACACCTTTTTGTATTATGATATTAAACAATATTATGCCTACTCATCGATTGTCTTTATCAACACATCCCTAGAATATTATGTTAAAATATCTGGTTCAAGAATATACGATCATTTAAATCCAAATACTAATCCAAATCACCTAAATACTGAAATGAAAGACGATTGGCTATTCTTATTAAAGAGATGGGACAAGGAAACTCAACAAGGTGAAAATAAGAAATTCAATAAAGTATTAAAACGATTACCAGAACACGCCAGAAAAAGACTTAATAACACCAATGCGATTCTTGAAAGAGATATTAAAATATACGAGTCATATATTAAGAAATACTTTAAACACTCATTGCTTAGGCATTCGATTGTTCATCCAGGTTTGAATTTAGATAAAGATGTGACCAAGGACATCTATAGTTGTATGGAAAAGGATGGCAAGTTGCTAACTGATTTAAGAAAGCAACCAGAAATAGCTTTAGATTTCAATATTTTATGCATCAAAGTGATGGAATATTTTACATATGTTTGTTTTCCAGGCATAGAAGGAAACAGTCGATCAAAAATAAAAGAATGCTTTGATGTTAAAGATATGATTCTCCACTCTTCAATTTTTGAATATGATATTCCTCAACAGTTAATTGACTTGCTTGACCAAAAACTCGCTAATTATCCCTGATGGAAAACAGGTCAAAGGCTTTTTATCTAACGCTTCTTGCAGCAGGCATAGCAGGCATCTGCCTGGCTGCTCCGTTCATCCGCATCGCCCAGCACAACGGCGCAGACGGCATCCCTTTCACCATGGCATTTTGGAGGCTTTTGACAGCAACCCTTATCGTCATCCCCATCGGCAAACCCTGGACGCTGGACTGGAAATCGTTTTTTGCCAACATCTCCCGACCGTTTTCAAAGCAATCGCTGCATCTGAGCCTTGCCATCATCTCCGGCGTGCTGCTTGCGTTCCATTTTGTTCTGTGGTTTCAGGCGATGTCGATGATGCCGCTGCCCCAGTGCGTGGTGCTGGTTACAACCACGCCAATTTGGACGGTGCTTGCCGAGTTCCTTTTCTGGAAGAAAAAACTGGGCTGGGTGACGCTTGTTGGCATCGTTGTCGCTTTTTCTGGTTCAACATTCATCGCCCTTTCAGGCGGAGTCGGTCAGTCAACATCTCTGCTTGGCGCTGCTTACGCGGTTGTTGCAGCTATTTTTGCCTGCGCCTACCTGCTGCTCTCCAAGGTTTGTCAGGAAAAGCTGACTGTCTGGCAGACAGTTTCGGTGTCCTACCCAACAGCAACCGTTGTTTTGCTTGTTGGAGCGGTGGTTGCCGGCAATGCTCTGACTGGTTTCAACCACTGGGCATGGCTTGCCATGATCGGCATGGGCATTTTCCCGCATTTCTTGGGTCACACAGCGCTAAACATTGGCGTCAAGCACCTGACACCGGCCATCACAACGACAGCTGTTTTGTTTGAACCGATCGGCGCGTCGCTGATTGCTTACTTTTTTATGGGTGAGGTCATCACCTGGCAGACGGTTGCCGGCGGGTTCGTGGTTCTGCTTGGTATCTGGCTGACCACGTCAAACCTAGGCAAATCCGATGTTTCCGCCATTGATCCCCAGCTTTGATTGTTTGTTTGTCAAATCAGGAAACCTTTGAGCCAAAACGGAAGAAAACAAGCACAAGAACCGAGAGTAATCCTATCATTTCCATGGATATAATAGGTTGTTTATATCCTAAAGGTTCAAATGTTGGGTTCATATTCAAACAAACGACGTTCAGATACTACTCTTATGGGAGAACCGTGTAGCAGACATTTTTCCACTGGTCGTCTTTTGGACCTGCGTTTCTTGTCCAGGCGATGCTGAAACCATCAGAAAACACCTTCACACTTTCCGATACCGAAACATCATCATTTAAAACCGTTGACTTAGCATTGTTTATTTCTGTTATCATCAATCGAATTTTTTGGTTTTTGTTGATTGGGAGACCATTGTTGTCTTTATTAATGTGGTCAGTATATATAAGGCAATTTTTTTCAGTAAACAATATGTCAAAATTCCCTGTTATCAAAAGTTTATATTGGTTTGAAGAAATGTCGTAGATATAATACTGCTTCTCAGAAAAGTTATCTTTGACTTGTTTTGATAATAGCAATTTTGCTCCCTTTTTATCACCAAAAACACCAACCAGATCATAATCAAAATCAATCGCAGAGAAAAGTTTTGATATTCCATTGATCAAATCTAGCATCATGACTTTCCTGCTTACATAATCATCTACAAAAAAAATTTTCCCTGAACCAGCAAGAAGTTTTGTTTTTTGATCATCAAATGTGTTGGGCAATTCAACAAATTTTAATGAATTGAAGTCTACAACTGCCAACTGGAAATCGTCATCCATATATTCCTTTTTAAGTTTGATAATAATTTTGCTTCCAACTCTGTCATAAAGGGAAGCATATCTGAAACCAATATCAAAACTTGCCAAGGGGGTTGATTTGTTGCCTTTATATAAGTGAATTTTTGATGGTTGATTGTAAACATTCACCGGGAAGGGGTATGCAACGATCATCGTTGATTCATCCCTAAAAATAATATCTTTATCTGCTGTTTGTTTATATAATTCACTTTTAATCTTTTTATTTCTCAGATCAAGATTGAAAATCAAAAAAGTCACTTCTGTATTTGCAAATACTGACGGCAAAGTGATATTTTTCACTTCATCTTGTTTATAGATTCCATCAAATGTCACACATGGCTCAATCCATGTAAGTTCTGATAGGTTATCGTCAGTTACTTTTCTTATTTCCAATATTTGATCGTCGGTTTCTTTTTGGGAAAAACTGTTGAATCTTCCGATTTTCATGGATTTACCTGTTTTGATATTGTAGATATAATTGGACTTGTCTGGAATTGCTAATTTATTATTGATGTTTGCCCTGATAATAGATTCAAGGCTCGAAAACTGGAGTATGCCATTCTGGAGTTTCTCTATTTCCTGATTTCCTTTGCACTTAAATTCTGTAATCTCAAATCCATTTGAAACAAATGAATTAATGTTATCAAAAGGATTTTGGAAAGATGATGAGTATTTATCAAAACGTTGTTCCCAAAAATCCTTCTGTGTATTTGTTACCAATACAGTAATAATTGATGCCATAAGCACCAGTGCAGTTGTCGTAAGAACAAGAATTATCCTTTTTTTATTTGTTTTCACTTTTTCCTCCCGTTTGAACTTCGGCTCCCAGGCCGGTTGTCTCCCTAGTATCTGCAAAGCTGCGTTTCTTGAGGCTGACTCATCAAAACCATCGGTTTTTGCTATCCTTTGGGTGAGATTCTCCAAAACCTCTTCAAAAGACCTAAGCTTTCCGCGATCATCAGCGCAAGATGGGCAATAAATGCTGGATTGGTCGAGTCCGGCAAAGTCTTCAAGCAGTTCGATGAGCCTTCCACATGATTGACAGCGTTTCATGAAATCACCTAATTATTCCAAAGTTGTATAGCAAACATCTATATCTTCTGAATCTGATTGTTTGTATCTCGCCCAAGTTAGTGTTTTCCCGTCTGATATGGCACCCCAACAACATCCATCATCTAGTTTTATGGTTTCCCCGGTTTCCAGATCGGTGATGAAAAGTTGGCCAAGTTGAGGTTTATCGGAGTTTTTAACCTCGAGCCCATATTCAGTTGGGAGCAGATTGCTAAGACGGTAAAACCAGGTCATCGCCTTTGAGAAATCCAACATGGGATGATTTACTGTTATATCTTCTATCTTGCACCAAACAAGCTTAGGCCCATAAAGGCCAAGAATGTTCTTTGAATCCTTTTCGGCTTTGAAAACAAGTTTTTCCGGTGTATCCAGTTTATCCATATCTTTCGAGAAATAGCTGTATGGCTCTTGCACTTTTGGGGTCAACCTCGAATAGACAGTGAAATGTCTTGTAGATTCATCGCTCTGCGAAACCCAGAAATCATGCACTTTGCCATCAGCTATTTTGCTTGTAACGCTTGTTTTGTCATTGAAAGCAATTAGCGCTACATCTTCAAGCTGGTTAATCTTCTTGCCTTGTTCATTTGTCATGAAATTCTGAATCTTGCCAAATACCTGGCTGTTTCTGGATTTAAGGGGAGCATTGAACCATGGCTTGTCAAATCTTGTCATTTTGCCTGTTGACATCTCATAGGAGAAAAGCCGGTTGACGAAATAATTCCAGAAATAAACTCGATTGTTTGTGATGACCATAGGACTGTAATTAACATCAAGACCCATATTTGGCATCTGCCTCAAGGATACAATTGTGTATGTTTTGCCTGTTTGCATATCAAAACACATCAACTCTTGGAAAGGTTGATCGACAGGCTCATGATTAAATCTCCAATCAATGTGGTCCTTAACAACCTGCCGGTTGTCTTCAATGTTTTGTTTGTCAATGATGAGATTGCTTATGTCATATGAAAACGGAATTTCATCGTTATTAACATATCTTAATCTTGTCCAGGTAAAATAACGGTCGTTATAGATGTAGTCGAAGTCTTTATCAAGATTCATCGGAATTGTCTTGGTCTTGCCAGTTTTTGGGTTGTAATACTTGGGTTGCCTGAATGGGATCCTCAGTGTGAAGTATTTTTTATAATCAAGTGAAAAAGTTTCCATTTCATCCAAAAACCTCCCATTCTTTAACAGCTGGTTTAATGTTGATTTATCAAATGAAAAATCAGTTATTTGGAAAAAGTCATCATTAACTGTTCCTTCATCTTTTTGTTTCCTGTACTTATCCATCGGCATTATTCGTTTTAATTCTAGGTTTTCCCCTGATTCTTTTTTTGTAATAATCATCCTTTTCTGCTCTGGGTTGTCAT
The DNA here is from genome assembly GCA_017999835.1 of Caldisericia bacterium. Lineage (GTDB taxonomy): Bacteria > Caldisericota > Caldisericia > JAAYUI01 > JAAYUI01 > JAGNLA01. Next base: position 10,644 of record JAGNLA010000006.1, on the reverse strand, counting down.
CAATATAGACAATCGGATGGTCCATGCTTTTAAGCAGCGAATCACCTTCATTCCTCTCAGGCTGGAACCCCTCTTTCTTTTTGCTGTTTACATTGAAAAGGTATGAATTCCAATATGTTGACAGGTATGGCATATTTTTGACAATGGCTGAACGATCTCCTAAAAGATCAAATTGCGCGTAATATTCAAACTTTTCAAGCTTCTTTGTCATTTTCCAGATAGATCCGAAATCTTCAAGTGATTTGACTTTTATTACTCCCTTATCAATAGCCGTCGGAATTTGATCACCTTTTGCAGCAAATCTTGTTACTTTATAATTTGCAGTTTGCCAAGTTGTTGTTTTTTCAAATGGATTCTCACCTTTTGAAACAGAATATCCTAAGTAGACAGAATTATCTGGTGTATTATTTGTGTTAGTCAACCAGATTGTCACTCCAGCCGTAACAAGTGAAACAACCACTGTAATGGCTATAATCCTCAATCTCAATTGATTTTTCTTCACTTTTTCCTCCCGTTTGAACTTCGGCTCCCAGGCCGGTTGTCTCCCTAGTATCTGCAAAGCTGCGTTTCTTGAGGCTGACTCATCAAAACCATCGGTTTTTGCTATCCTTTGGGTGAGATTCTCCAAAACCTCTTCAAAAGACCTAAGCTTTCCGCGATCATCAGCGCAAGATGGGCAATAAATGCTGGATTGGTCGAGTCCGGCAAAGTCTTCAAGCAGTTCGATGAGCCTTCCACATGATTGACAGCGTTTCATAAATGCTCCCCTTTATAGACTTGACAAAAAAACTTATTATCTCATCCTTTTTTTCATTTATTACGGATTTCCCCGGGTCGATAAGGTCGCGATACATCAGGTAGTAAAGAACCAGACCATTCCAGCATCGCAACCACATCTGCGCGCTCTGGTCGCTCATACCCTCCGATTTGAACTCTCTTTTAATGGCAGCCAGGATTTTTGCAGAAATCGAGTTCAAGTTGACGATGTAGCTTGATCTTGCCGTTTGTGGAATTGTCGGCCCCTCGTGCATGAGCCTGGCATAAAATGCCTCGTTTTCGGCTATCACGGTCAGGTCAGACTCCAGCGTTTGCTCAAGCGACCCCAAAGGCTGGGAAAGCTCATTCATGCGCGAAACCAGCCTGAGTCCAAAGTCTTCAATCATCGTCAGGATGAGGATGTCGCGCGTGGGAAAGTATGAGAAGATAAGCCCATGGGAAATGTTTGCATTTCTGGCTATTTCCTGGGTTGTTGTGCTCATAATGCCATTATCCGAGAAAAGTTGGAAGGCTGAGTCCATGATTGCTTTTCTCGTTTTTTCCTTGCGATCGCTTCTTTGGCTTGAGTCCATACTCATTAACTCCTTACTCATTGAGTTATTGCTCAATATATTCTCAACTTTTGATTTGTCAATAGGCCATTAAAAATAAAAAACGGCAGGATAGAACTAAATCCCGCCGTTATCAATAATAGATGTTTCTGCTAGAACTGTACCACAACCTCTTCGGTAATCAGTTCGACCGAGAACTGGCCAAACATTTTGTCAGCAAGCACGTAGGCTTCGTGTCCTGTCGTGCCATCCTGGCGATTGGCTGCTATTGGTCGACCACGCCTGTAAAAAATAGTCAAAGGGTTTACCGACTTGGAGTCCATAATCAGCTTCCCTGTGTACTTTATTGAATCCAGAACTCTTTCAATCATGGGGAATTTGACAGTTTCAAGATCACCTTCAGCCAAAATTCTATCCAGCAAGTGGTTTCTTGCACCATTGAGGTTGTCCATGATCCTGTCGATGTGCTCAAGAAGTTCTTTCGGGGAGATTGGTTTTTTGAAATAGTCAAGCACACCTGCGTTCATACCTTCAATCATCAGTTCCATGTCATCCTTTGCTGTCAGAAAACAGAAAGGGATGTGGGCTGTGCGTCGGTCTTCGGTTAAAGCCCGTCTGAACTCAAAACCATCCATTTCTGGCATGACGATGTCGCATATGATCAGATCAGGGGAACCCTTGGAGAGTGACATCAAAGCTTCTCTGGCTTTTGTAAAACACGTAACTTCATAACCAACACCGGATAGCAACGTTTCGATCATGTTACAGATATAGGGTGCGTCATCGATTACCATTATTTGACCGCGATACATTCTACCTCCTCACCAGTTGGCCGACCATGGCCTTTCATAGGTGATTGTGATCTTCTTGGTTTTCGCTTCATACACAACTTTTGCGCCAAGCAATTCTGAAACAGTTCTCAGAGGAATATAGGTTTTCCCCAGGATTACTTGTGGAGGGGGGTCTATTGTTATCTGTGTTTCAAAGCTTGTACCCGTTTTCTTGCCAATATAAATTTTAATGTCTGCTCTCGGAGTCCAGAAACCAACTTCTTTGGTGTCGCCAACCCAACTGATTTCGGCACCCAGAGCCTCTCCAATAAACCTGAACGGCACCATCGTCGATTTACCTACGATGGTTGGCACAACAGCTTTATTTTTGTCGACGAAACCCTTGGTGCCGTCAACAATGACATCTGGTTTTCCAATCCAAAGGACTATGGAATTTGAGAGTTTCCCTGGTGTACAGGTTTTTGTGATCGTGCTGCCACCAGATCTTGCTCTTATGCCAAAGGTGTAGGTTGTACCGTTTTTCAAGCCTGTGACTGTATAGTTTGTTTGTTCGTTTCCAACCTCGGTTATCGGATTCCCATTCATCATCAGCACAACACCTTCGAATGTTTTTTGCTGGATGTTTGGCAGTTTCCACATCAGCCTGGCCTTGCCGTCACCTGGGGTAGCCCTGAAATCCCAGACCGACTCGTGTGTTGTGCCATCGTCAGCGTAGATGATTATCTTTGATTCCATTGAAACATTGCCAATAACAACTTTTATGGCTTCCACTCCGGCCTTTTTGCCATAAACAGTGATTTCTCCATTGTTGGAATCTACAATATTGGCTGAAAGCCCAGGCATTAACATTGCTTTTGGTTCTTCGGACATATTGCCTACAACTTTGAAACTGGTTGTCCAGCCAACCTTAACCACGGATGCCTGTGGAGTAAGGATCGGCAAAGTTTTGGGGGAACCTACGGTTTTATTGGTTACCCAGACGTTGTCCATCTGGTCGCTGGAATCAGATACCTGAACCATTGTTGCGCCAGTACCTGTCATTGCGAACTTTGCCACACCATCTTTTTGGTCAGTCAGTTTGCAGATGGAATCGTCAAGTGATTTGAACTTATACGGAGCAACACCCGATTTTGCTTCAATCTCAAACGTAGAGCCAGCGTTGGCTTTCACTATCATTGGGTTGACTTCCAAGGCTAATGGAACTTCCACGGGCGATTCAAACGTTGGAACCGGTCTTGTATACGGCGGAAGCTCTCCGCCCTTGCCACCAGCGCCAACAAACTTAAGTGGTTCTTTTTCAAATGGTTTGTATGAAACGCTGCCCTTTATCGGCAAACCTTTGCCGTCCGGGTTGCCTTCAGGATCAGTTGGACCTGATGGGTCGCCAAACCAGACGTTCTGCATTGTAAGGTCGCCACCCTTGAGCATGTTATTGTAAGCAGCCCAGGTGCAATCTGTGATGTTGGCGTACATGATGTCAGGGTCAGACTGGCCTGTGACATAAATGGCTGCACCGAGCTGATCCTGATTTTTGCAGCCTGTGATTATTATGTTTTTTATCTCGGGTTTTGAGTTTTGAATGTAAAGTCCCTGGGTGGAGCTGTTTTCGACAGTTAGGTTTGAGAGCTTGAGTTTGCTGTCAACGCCGGTGTTGCCACCTATCTTGATGGTTCCCTGATTGAGGTCAGCTCCGCCATACCTTACAATAACGTGACTTATAGAGCACTCGCCTATAGAACCGTTGAACTCTATCTGGCCATGATCACCTGGTCTTGGCAATGATAAAGCTCCATTCAAGTTGCTGTCCCCGCCTGCTGTATCGTCATGAACGGAGGTGAAGTAGATCGGGGCGTCTTCTGTACCGGCACAATTGAGGGTGCCATAAACATAAAATGATTTTGGAAGCTTGACAACGTTGCCTTTTGCAATGGTAAGGGTGACATCCTTGTCGACATAGAAATCATCTTCAAGGATAAACGGGTACTCAGCGTTCCAAATGGTATTCTTCTGAAGCCTTTTGCCCAGAGTTTTGTTTATGTGAATTCCGCCATAACCACCGACAAGCTCCTCGCCGATGTTGGTTGATGTTATGTTTTTCGTCTTGAAACTGCACTCAGGCGTCATGTCAAACAGGTGCATGGTTTTGTCAATTGAACAATCAATCATTCTGACAAAACTTTCGTTTTCCATTTGAACAGCAAAGCCAGTGTTTTTATTTTGGCAGTTTTTTATCTGGCAATTCATGATATCGACATTGGCTTTTCTGCACTTTATGGCTTGGTTGAGTGAATCAGAGATCAGACAATTGTCCATCACTTGTTCGTTTTTGACATTCTTGTCCTGGCCAAAGTAGACGTTTCCGTTGCCACCTTCTCCACCGTACCTTATGATGCAGTTGCTCAGAATCGACTTTCCTCGAGATGACAGAAACTGAATGCCCTGGTTGTCGCCAGGCTTGGGGTCTCCCATGGTGCCATCGCCATTTGTGTCGCCACCGACGGTGTCGTCTTTTATTGATGTGAAGTAAATTGGTTTTTCCTTTGTGCCTATGGCTACAAGCCTGCCGTCGACCCTGATGATGCCTGAGTATTTCAGGATTACGCCAGGCATGAGCCTTAAAACGCCTGTCGGCTGAACACCAATGGTTTTTGGAATGTAATGAACCAACTCAGAATCCCACACAACCTCGCCGTCAAGCAGAAGGCTTTCGTACCTTTCACCGTAATAGATGCAGTTGAATTGATTCTTCTCGACAACCATCTCCTTGCCCATGGCATAGGAGTCGCCGTCGGAGTAGATTGCCCACTTGCAGTCTGTGAGTTTGCATCCCCAAAGCAAAGGCTTGCTCTTGCTCATCAGCCAGACAGCTGCGCCAAACTCTTCGTTTTTGCAATCGCTTACCGAGCAGTTGTAAAGTGACGGCGATGAAGCCTGGAACCATAGACCGGTCGTCTGAGAGTGGGCGATATTGCAATTGTACAGTTTGATGTTGTTTCCGACACCGCCAGCTGCGCCGAACTTTATGATGCCATAACCACTGTTATTGTCGACCTTGCCACCGCCATAATACAGATTTGTATACGTCAATGTGCTTGGCATGGCCTGGGTTTGAAACTCTATCTGTCCCCAATCGCCAGCCTGTGGTGTTTTTCCTTGACCATCACTATAAACATCACCACCAACAGAGTCGTCATTGACCGAGGTGACAGTCACCGGTTCTTCGGCTGTTCCCATCAGATGCAACGAGCCATCCGCAACAGCAATTGAAGAAGCAGTTTTAATGACATTGCCAGGCATGACCGTCAATACGCCCGACTTGGCAATGACAATCTGTTTTTCAAGCAGGTATGGGATGTTGGAATCCCATGTAATATTTTTGGAAATTGTTCCCGTATCGACAACAACTGCATTTTTCTTGTTTCCGCTGGCTCTATTACCAAGCATGGACGGAGTGCTGTCCAGGTCAGTTTTTATGGCCATTGTACAGTTTTCAATTGATGTCCCTGAAATGGATGGACTTGACGCCTCCTGCAACCAGATGCCTGCGCCTTTTGCCGGATCAGCACAATTTTTTATGATACAGCTTGAAATGATTGGATTCCCTTTGGCAATCCAAATTCCCTGTGAGGCTGAATCTGAAACGGTACAATTATCAAAATGCACTCTGTCATCCATGCCCGTAGGGGCGCCAATTTTGAGTGTGCCAAAACCACCTTTGCCACCATACTGGAATTTGCAGAATGAGAAGTCACAGGCTCCGTCAGTCGTCTGGAACTCAAAATAACCCCAGTCACCTGCTTGAGGTTTATCTTTTGCAGATGTGAAAACTATCGGTTCACCTGGATTGCCAAGAGCTTTTATCTTGCCCTTCACGCCTATATTGCCGCCAAGCTTTACAACCGTGCCCGGAACAATGGTGAGTGTTGCGCCTGGCGCCACATAAAACCCTTCCGGCATGACAACAGTGCCATTCCAGACCGTGCTTTTAAGCACCGTATAGGGTTCGGCTTTGACAGGATTGACTTGAATCTGTAACAACAAAGCCAGAGTTAGGATGATTGATAACCATTTTTGTTCTTTCATAAAACCTCCTGACATGTTCATAATACCGCAAAGGAAAAACCATGCAAGCGTTCATCGAAATAGAAAAACAACTGGACATGCCTGCGTAATTTTAAACTACACCAAAAAAATAGACAATTGACCTTTATCTGTCTGCCTGGCCATGGCAACTCTCATAGGCAGAATGTTAAAAAGCCTAGCGAAAGTCACTTCCTGAATTTGTTGTTTTTGAAGTGTTGAGGTTTTGCTATCTGGGGAACATTATGCGAAAGTTTTATCGGTGAACCGCCCACCTGTGAGCCTGTGTTCTGTTTTTTCTGGAAATGCTGATTATTGTTGTTGTGTTGATAGTTCTTATTGAAGAATTTCTTTCCACCCTGTTGCCCATGTTGCTGATTTCCTTGGTGCTTTGGATAGAATTTCTTACCACCCTGTTGCTGTGGTCGGGAGTTGTACATTTGCATGGGTTGAGGTCTGGGATTGTCAGATCCATTTGATATCAATCCTGGTTTCCAGTTGTTTAGATCAGGTTGCATCTGGGTTTGTTTGTCGTCATTACGCTGCTTGAACTTCCCAGGGGAAAAATTCTTCTGGTACCAAGTGAATGTTGCTGCCGTGCTAGCAATTTCTACCTGATTGACTTCATCAGGACTGTCCTCGTCACGCAGGTAGAAAAAGTATGGAGGGCCAGAAAGCTTCTCCATGCCTGTTTGGTTGAGCGTTATTGAACCATCGGGATTCTCCTCCGCCCATCCTTGAATAACCAGATACTCAGCGAGCATCTTTCCCAGTGCTTCAGTAGAAATGCTAAGATTCTTTCTCATTTTTGACCATTATAGACAACCCACTCCTCTTTGGCAACCGTAAAAAAACAAATATAATATTAGTGTGTCTTAGAGAATGGAAATATTGCCAAAAGCCATCCATTGTTTAGAATAAAAGGAGAGCAAAGAAAATGGATATGGGAACAGTTTATCTGATTATGGTAGGCGGTGCCACCCTCTTCCTTCTGATAATGCTTCTGACAGGATTGGGACACCACGATTTTTCCGGTGTAGGTCATGATATTGACCACGATCTAAACATCGGAGGCAACGGTCATGATTTCGATGTTCATGGAATTGAACTCCATGCAGGAGAAATCCCTGGCGATGGCCCTGGTATTCTGGGTTTGCGGCTTATTCTGGCTTTCATAATTGGCTTTGGCGTTGCAGGCTATATAGGCTGGTATTACAACATTCCATACGTCCCCCACTGGGCATTGGGTATTGTTGGTGGATTGGTAACATACTTTGTTGTCTACCAGCTGCTCAAGATGCTCTTCAGGCTGCAGGCCAACTCGCTGGTCAGTACACAGAGAATGGTCAGCGCGGAAGGTATCGTGACTTCAGAAATACTTCCAGGCTCAGTCGGTGAGATCAGAACAACCGATCCCAAGACAGGTCAGACCATATACATAAGAGCCATGTCAGCATCAGCAAACACCGGATTCAAAAAAGGGCAAAAGATCACCGTAATGTCGGTGACAGGCGGACTTGCAAAAGTCCAGTAATCGGAGGAGGACAATTAAATGACTATTGGAACAATCGCTGTGATTGCAATACTTGGAGTTGTCGGAATAATAATTATTTTCTCGTTGTTTGTCAGTAACTATCTCAAGGCAGAACCATCAGAAGCACTCATCCTGACAGGACGACGCTACAGGACACTGGTTGAAGACGACAAGGGCAACAAGCACTGGGTCACCCGTGGCTGGAGGGCAATCGTCGGCGGCGCTGCATTCAGAGTGCCTGTCATCGAAAAGGTCAGCAGAATTTCGCTTGAATTGATGAACCTCTCCGATGTAAGGGTAGTGAATCAGTACTCAAAAGAAGGCGTTCCAGTCACGATTGACGCCGTGGCAAACGTCAAAATTGGTAGTGACGAGGAGATGATTGCTCGCGCAGTCGAAAGATTCCTTGGGTCAACAAAGCAGCAGATCATGCAGATCATCAAGCAGACGCTTGAAGGTCAGCTGCGTGACATCATCGGCATCATGACTGTCGAACAACTATACCGTGAAAAAGACCTGTTCATCTCGAAAGTGCTTGAGCAAACTTCCGAAGAGCTTGCAAAAATCGGCGTCATCATCGATATCATCAACATCCAGGACATCCGCGACGACAAGGGCTATCTTGAATCACTTGGTATAAAGAGAACCGCCGAAGTAAAGAGAGACGCCGTTATCGGTCGCGCCGAAGCCGAAAGGGACGCCATGAAGAGTGCCGAGACAGCCCGCCGCGAGGGCGAGGTCGTCAAGGCCGAACAGGAAAGGCAAGTCGCAGAAGCACAGAAGCAAAGGGATGTTGCCCGCGAGACATACAGAGGCGAAACTCTTTCATCCACAAAAACAGCCGACCAGCAGGGACCGCTTGCCGAGGCAAGAGCCAGGCAGGCAGTCGTTGTGGAACAGCAGAGAGTGCTCGAGATGGAGCAAAAGTCCAGACAGAGTGTGGAACAGGCGAAGGCAGACGCCGAACTCCAGCGTTATCGTGCTGAGATGATCGTCCCTGCCGATGCCGAAAAGCAGTCCAGAATCCTCCGTGCTGAAGCTCAGGCCATGGAAATCCTCAAGGTCAAGGAAGCCGAGGCTCAGGGCATCAAGCTGGTTGCATTCGCTGAAGCTGAAGGATTGATGAGGAAAGCAGAAGCCTGGAACACTTACGGCGAGGCTGCAAGACTCAACCTTGTGCTTGAAGCTTACAAGACAGTTGCCGGCATGGGCGCAAACGCTCTTGGCCAGATCAAGTTCGACAAGGTTGTCGCTCTCGACGGCGGAGGATCATCGGCCGGTGATTCGTCGGTATCAAGGATAATGACGGCTGCGCCGGGTGCACTTTTGAAGTTCATGGAACAGATGAAGGCAGCAACAGGCATCGACATTGAAAAGATAGTCGGTGGCATTGCAGCAAAGAACGAGTCAAAAGTGGTTGACGAGAAGAAAGAGTAAGCCCTCAACAAAACAAAAAGGCCGGTTTATTGCCGGCCTTTTTTATAGCAAGGACACCAAATCAGCATCCCTGAAATTAAAACCACATTCAGAACATATTCCGTCATGAACGGAAACAACACCCCCACATTTACTGCATGACCATCTCAGCTTTTCATTGGCAAGGAAAACTTCAAAACCATCATTTAAAATGGAATTCCCATTTCCAACAATGCTTGTGTTGTAGCGTGTCTTATAGCTTCTATCCAAAGACTTGATGTGTTTGCAGGGAAAATCGGAGCACATAAAACAACGCGAGATTCCTCTACTGTCTGAACAAGTCTTTATCTGGCAATTGCAACACCGTAACGGTTTTCCCGCTGCATCTTCAGACATACAGCCAGGGCATGGCTTTTTCTTCTTCAAATGCACATAGCAAACCATACAGTTCACTCCGCACGGTGCAACCATGGATTTGTCAATAAGGCGAGGCATTATCATGATATCTTCTCTTTCTCCCAATCTGCATATCGCCAGCTAGTTTACATCAAAGTTTACTCAACGTAAACTGACAGAATCATATAAAACAAGAATCTGCAATTCAACGCTATCTTGTAACCAAAGTGATTTTACGCTTAGATCCAAACGCATCTTAAACAACTTCCAAAACCAGCTCCATTTTGTCATTGAAACTAACCAACGTTAACGTTTTGTTTGGGAATTGCCAGTATTATCTGGAGGCCCAAAACAAATGAGTTTGCCGTCGCTCTGGATGAGTATTCCACGCTCGTCACCAAGGATAACTTTGTTAAATTTTGAAAGCTTATTTGTCGAAATAAACCATGTCTCTTTGAATGATTGTGTGTCAATTCCAACAATCTTACCATTCTTGCGCATGCATGCTAAGAAATAGTCATTGTATAAATAATCCCAATCGTCGGTAAAACTTACGTTTGATTGACATATATCCATAGTGTTTGGATTGAACAAGAAATTTTCGTAGTGATTTTTATTATCGAGGAATTTGAACCAGCTGATGTTTTGTTGGACCATACAATATCCATTTTCGATTTTTTTAGTGATGTCAAATAATTCTCCATCCAAGGATTTTGATTTGATGTTGTATTTTACAACCTTTTTATTGTCAATTACCAAATATAATTGGTCTTTGTATCCTACACATTTAACCGATCCTGGTACATTGAGAAGTTCCATTTCGCCATCATCTAGATCGAGCAAATAGACATTATCTACGAATTCCGATTCTCTACCATCATCGAATGTAACATTATGGAATGTGTTGATCGCAACTTTATCACCAACAATGCTAAAGTAAGGCATCAAATGAAGCCCATCAATGAAAATTTGTGGGTAATTCTCACCCTCAGCCACCAACTTAGACCATATTACTCCTGTTAATCAACATTTTCAACAACAATCTCACTTGATACGATGTAGGTTCTTTTCTGTGATTGTACTTCCAGACATAATCAGC
>JAGNLA010000005.1 GCA_017999835.1 Caldisericia bacterium | reverse complement strand
TAACAATTACATCACCAACGGCATTGGACATCAGATTAGAGATGTTCTAAGGGCAGGGTTACAACAAATAGAGGGGGAATTAGGAATGTTTAATGACGCTAAATGAAGCTCTTATAGTAGTTGGTGACCCGCCAGTATGAATAACAGCATTCCAACTACCAGTAGAAGGAATCACAATCGATGCAGGAAAACTGGTAAAAAATCCACCAAAATATCGATAATCCCTTCCGGCTTTGAAATTAGCAAAATTAGAGTCATCCATGATAAGAAAATTGCATTGATGAGTACTATCCGCAATAAATTCATCCCCTTGATTGAGATATTCACGTGAGTGTAAGAAATTCATATTCACCTCCTAAACACTAATATAAAAATACAAGATAGAAAAGTCAAATTAGAAATAGTTGATATAAGAAACAACCCCTGCAAATAAAAGCAGGGGTTAGAAAGGATAATTTATGAAAGGGATAAACACCATAGTGTTATTTCTACTTTCCCCGACGACTCTCAATCAGCGACAGGAAGCTCTCGATTCGCAGCCTGAGTTGTCCGATGTCTGACCGGCTTTTTTGTTTTTAATCAATTTGTTCATTGACAATTCAACAAAGCTTGATGTTATTATTCGTATGAGGGACAAATACAATCGCATAAAGCGAAGAACGTACGAAATTGTCGAAAAAGCATCTTCAAACAATGATAAACCCAGTTTGATATTTGATTGGATTGTTATAGTGCTTATCATTGTCAACATTGCAAGTGTTATTATCGAAACCGTTCCGTCGATAAGCACTGATATGGCTTTTATGCAAACTCTTGGGGTAATAGAGGTCGTCTCCGTGGTAATCTTTTCAATCGAATATGCCTTGAGACTGTGGAGTGTTACATCTGATCCAAAATTCAGTCATCCGGTTTTTGGTCGAATAAAATTTTTCTTTTCATTCCAGGCAATGGTTGATCTTGTAGCCATATTGCCGTTTTATGTATCGATGTCATTGCCAATCGGATTCGATCTTAGATTTGTCAGAATCTTGAGATTGTTTAGGTTTTTAAGGCTGTTCAAACTTGCCAGGTATTCCGAGGCTCTCAAGAATATGATTGGCGTACTGCAATCAAAAAAGGCTGACATAATAATAACGTTGGTGATCGTTGTGCTGTTGACTCTTTTTGCGTCGTCGCTTTTATATTTTGTCGAGCATGATGCCCAACCAAGAAAATTCAGCTCCATCCCCGAGTCAATGTGGTGGGCCATATGCACGCTTACGACGGTTGGGTATGGTGATATTTACCCAATAACATGGCTGGGCAAAGTGATAACCGCTTTCATAACACTCCTCTCGGTAGGGTTGATAGCTTTGCCTGCGGGAATAATTGTTTCCGGGTATCAGGAGATCACGGCCAAGAAACAAAAAAATGAATCCAACGAAGAAAAAAAGACCCTTGAGGAGAGAATGAAGGGTATGGAGAAGATGCTTCTTGAGATAAAATCAAAACTGGATTCCTGATTTTTTATCAGAGTCTGCTCTCAATCAGCGACAGGAAGCTTTCAATCCTGAGTCTTAGTTGGCCGATGTCTGAGGGGCTGTAGTCGGTCTCGATTTTGAGGAATGGCATGCCGTGTTTTTCCTCGATGTACCGCTTGAGAAGGTAGATTGCGGTTACAGACACAGAAAACAATGCATATTTTGTGTTGTTAAAAAAGGTCATTGACACAAAACAATCAAATGTTGGTTTCAACACTAGAAATTAGCTTCAATAGGTATTATTGTTCTTAGTTTTCCGCTTGGCGAAAGAAGCGGAGGCTCGTTGGAGCGAACAATTGAAATATGATTAAGTTCCCTTTCAGATAGAAGTTTTGAAATCTGACTGTATAGAGATTGCCAAACTCTTTCGCTATCTGCTCCCTCAATCAAATTCAAACGTATAGAAAGTGACTCTCCTGTTGTTTGAGCAATCTGAAACTGCTTTATTCCCGGAATGCTATCAACTAAAGTAGCAAATGCCAGAGGCGGGATTGAGACCACGTGCTTGTCAAGCGTAGCAAAGTGCATGATGTCGGCAGCTCGCCCTATAATCTGGATTGCAGGAAGGGGATTGCCACAAGGACAGGAGTCAGCTCTGGTCAATACCCTATCGCCAAGATCATATCGCAAGATTGGCTGAACCTTGTTTGCAAGATTCGTTAACAAAACTGTGTGGGACAATTCTCCAGGTCTGGTTGGTGTGTAATCTTGATTGACTGGCTCGATAATGACCCAGTCGCTGTTTACATGGTACCAACCATGTTTGCACATCGAGCCAATAAAGGAACATTCTGACGCGCCGTATAGATTGGAAATCTTGCTATGTCTGAAATGTTTTTTGATTTGATCATATTCATGTTCTCCAAGACTCTCACCAGATGGAATGATAAGAACGGGATTAATGTTCAATCGTCCTTGTACCTGCTCTTGTGCAAGGATTCGAACGGCGCTGCCATATCCAAAAATTATGGCAGGTTTCTGCTTGTTAAGTTTTTTAACGAGTTCAGGAATTGGTGTTTGTACTGAATACAGGTTTATTGCCCACCTTGCAAACAGGTTTGTTTTGCACATTCTTGTATAACCTGCGCAGGAGGCAAAATGACCACCTGTTGTTGCCAAAATGGCAATCTTCACGCCGCTCCCGAGAATCTGCATTTTTTCTTTTACATTAAGCCACCCATGCAAAGCATTTGAAAACAGATACGAGTTTACAGAGCTGTATACGTCGTCGATCAAGAACAGTCCGCGTGTGCCAGTAGTTCCCGAGGATGTTACGGCAAGATATTTACCAAGAAATGGCTCACCAACAAGGTTTGGGTTGTCAATAAACGAACGAACTTTTGCCAATGTCACATTGCTGTCTGTACACCAATCATCAAATCTGGCCATCAGCTTCTTTTTGTCAGTGACTGGTAGAAGTCTAGGATTGTCAATATTTTCAGGCAAGTCCTTATAAAGCTCTTTATAGTACGCTGAGTTTTGTCGTGCGAACGCGACGATATCAATGAACCTTGACCGTTGCCTCTCAGCGATGACGTCAACGCCTAGCCTCCTGGCTATTTCAATGTCACGTCGAATCCACGCGTTGCTGCTCATCTAAGACCTCTCTTGTCAATGCAACTATTCTGGAATATGCAATTTTATGTTGCATAATATATAGAACAAATGATTTCAACTGCAATAAGCAAAAAATGATAATTGATGCATATGCAACAATAGGAGAACTATGATGCAAAATCTCGAAGATCTCAGAGTCAGAAAAACTCGTGAGCTGATAAAGTCAACCATGATAGACCTCATTTCCGAAAAAGGCTTTGACGCGGTATCAGTGGGTGACATCGCAAAGCGAGCCATGATAAATCGATCCACATTCTATCGCCACTATTCTGACAAATACGACCTGGTGAGAAATATTTTTCAGAATGCAGTTGAAGAGCTTCTTGCGGAGTTGGGATCTGAAAAGCTGGAGATGCTTGGATGGGCTATGAATATGAATACACACACTGTCAATGACAATTCTGAAATGCAAGGTGTTATCCAGGCCTGGATTGCTTTTTTTGGACATTTCAGAAGACACGAGAAGTTTTATAAAGCAATGATTGGAAAACAAGGAAGCTCTTGGTTTTCAATTCAATTAAGCAATTATACTGCATCAGTATTGAATGATAGATTCAAGGCTTCTCCGTGGTTTTCAATCCGACAGATCAACAGCACTGACGTCATGCCTACTCAAGTAGCAGTTGCGAGTCTGGCAAACTGGATAATTTCGATGATTGTGTGGTGGATTGAAGATGGCACAAAATATTCACCAACTCAGATTGCAATCTGGAGTCTGCAGTGCGTTTGTCAGGGGTATGTGTCTGCACTTGGGATAAACGTGACAGCTGTGACTGAGGAAGGTTTTTAAGGAAAACAGCTGGAAAAATATCAGGTGAAACTTGCGATTATGGATTTGTTGAGTCTATGCGGCCTCTCCTGCTCTCAATCAGCGACAGGAAGCTTTCGATCCTGAGTCTTAGTTGGCCGATGTCTGACGGGCTGTAGTCGGTCTCAATTTTGAGGAACGGCATTTTGTGTTTCTCTTCAATGTGACGCTTGAGCAACGCCGATTCCACGCTGTAGGTTAGGCACGCCATCCAGACAAGGTCGATGATGCCCTCCGGTTTATACTCATAGATAAGTTTATCAATAAGCCCGAATCTGCCTTTGTTTGGGGTCATGCATGAGCATTCGAGGTGGAAGTATTTGCGCGCGATTGCTGTGAGAGGATCGCCAGTTTCATCGACATCTTCCAGAATTGGTTTGACGCCTGTGCAGCTTTCCTGAACCACAATCTTTGCACCTGCCTCCTCGATAAGGTTGATAACCTTCTCTGCGCCGTGCGGCATGGGCACGCCTGTCATCAAAATTCGTGGCTTGTCTGACTTTTCATCCGGCAAAGCATTGGCTTGGGCGATGATGTCTTGATAAGCCTCAAGGTCTTCCGGGATGCAGGCTATCAGAGATTTGGCATCCAGTATTTCAGAGCCTTTCAAGCCCTTGGATGATAGAGACGCAATAGCCCTCTTTAGTTTTCTTTCGCGGTTCATCATTTTTATTGCGTTTGAGAGCTTTTCATCGGTTATTTTGTTGCCAGTGAGTGCTTCCAGTTTTTCCTTGAGTTTTCTCACCTCAGCAAGCCAGTGGTCAAACGCTTCGGTTTCGTCTGGTTTTTGGGTCAGCTCGAGGATGTGCATCGGTTTTTCCAGACCCATCAGCTCATACATTTTCTTCTTTCCGTCACAGGTTGTTTCGGCAATCACCAGGTCGCTCATCTCAAAAATCGGATTGGCATGCTCAATGTGGTAGCCGTAGCTGGATTTGATCAAAGGGCAAAGGTTTGCTGGGAGTTCCTTTTCGGACTCAAGCGCCATCTGGTGCGACCCGCCGCAGGCACACACTGGAACAGCTCCAGCAGCCAGCACCAGCTCTCTGGGTGTGTACTCGCAGAATATCGAGACAATCTTTTTGCCCTGTTTTTTGGCGTAGGTGGCGTAGTCGATTGAGTTTTGAACCATCCTGTCAAACCTTGTCAGGGCTGGAACGGTGTGGACGTAAGGATTTTTTGGCGCTTCGCTACAACTTGTCGGACGCTTTGTACAGCTTGGGGACTTAGGGGTTTTTGAGACTTCATGGGTTGACCCACAACATGGCGATGGTTCTGCCTTTCTTTCATGACAATCGCATGGTTCCTCTGAGACTGAGATGCTTCCGCAACAGGATTGGACAGCTACTGGTTCAGGTTTAGAACCACATGCGCAGCTGTCTTCATACCTGGTTTGATCTACCAGGTTTGCCATCTTTCCTCCATTGCACGACCCTGACGATTCGGTGACAGAACCAACGCTAAGCAGCACCTTATGGTTTCTTTGGATGTCTTTGTTCTCAAGCTCACCTGTGTGACCTAGTTTTCTTGATGCAAGCAAAGCAGCGCCAAGTGCTCCGGTGATTCTCGAGTCTGGTGGGATTGTCAGCCTTTCGTGAAGTTCGATGCCCAAAGCCCTCACCATTGCTTTGTTTTTTGCAACTCCTCCGGTAAAGACTACCGGTGACTCATAGCGACCACGTTCGGCCATGCCAGCGATTCTCCTGGCGATAGCTTTGTGGATGCCGGCTGCAAGCTCTTCCCTTGGCGTTCCACGGGTCATCATGCCGATGACCTCGGACTCAGCAAACACAACGCACATCGAGCTTATCTCAGTCTCTCCGGTCGAGTTCATGGCAAGCTCAGCCATACCGTCAACGTCGGTTCCCAGAATCCTAGCAACCACTTCAAGAAATCTGCCTGTGCCGGCTGCACATCGGTCGTTCATGGTGAAATCTTTGACTATGCCGTCACCGATGTGGATGACCTTTGAATCCTGACCGCCAATGTCGATGATGGTTTTTGCTTGTGGAAACAACGAAAGCACGCCTATGGCGTGACAGGTGATCTCGGTTGTAATGTCGGTTGCAAACTCGACCATACTCCTGCCGTAACCAGTGGCAACGGTGCGGTCGACTGACGTTATGCTTGCCATGTCAAAGAGCATATCCCTGATTTCACCAGCATCTTTTTTTGTGTCGGTTGAGGTGTCGATGGCGCCGCTTGCAAGAACAGATTTGGATATACAGTCATAGATGACGCCTTTGACGGATCTTGAGCCAACGTCAATGCCAAGTGTTTTCATTTGTTTCTCCTTGCGCGGATTGTTTCAAAAAAAGCTTCAAACCTTGTGGAAAGCTGGGCTGATTCACTGTCAATAAGCGGAGGGATCGTTATTTCAAGCACAGGCAAACCGGTTTTCTCATGAACGTAGTCACGGATGATTGTGCCTTCGGTGGCACAGTGGGAAGCGCCCGGGATGTTGCTGATGACAACACCTTCGGCTCTATATCTGATGGCCTCGTCAACCACAAGCTGGGCACGGTAACTGGAGCTGCCAATCATTGGGTCGCAAAGGGCTGCAAGAGCGAGTGCCCTCATTGGGTCAATGTCTGTTGGAATTTGTACCAGCGCATGGCGAAACAGGTATTCGGTTCCGGCAATCGTTCCTCCAAGAGACTCGAACATGTTCATGGCGCGAAGGTCTGCAACCGGATTGACCCAAACACACCTGCACGAATCCTCCGGAAAAACACCTTCGTGGTTGTTGACTCTTGCCTCAATTGTGGTTGCCACATGCTCCAAAACGTTGATGGATTCGTCCATCTCCGAGCAGAAGTGGAGCGCAAGCATCTCACAAATCTGGGTTTCAAGCGAAGGGAATGGAACTGGGGCTGAACCATACGAAAGGTCACGGATTTTTCCAAGCAAACGACGCATCTGGTTTGACTTACTGATAGCCATTTTCAGTTTTTCGTCTGTGATGGTTTGGCCTGTGGTTTGTTCAATGGCTGTTTTGACTTTTCCAAGCTGACCGACTACAAAGTCGACAAGCCTTGTTGAAATCTTCAAGCCTGTTGGGGTGACTTCATAAGGCTCGTCAGGCGAAGCTTCTCGCCTGTATGGCAGTTCCCACCAGACAATCGGGATTTCGGTATCGGCAACCCTCTGCTGGATTGCTGAAAAATCATCGCAGCAGCAACCAACAGCGCCAACAAGCAAATCTGGCATGGGGAAGTGACCGCCTTTAAAAAATGCGGCAAGGGCGGCTCTGGCAGGGCACATCTCGTCACCAAAACCCAGGGAATCGGCAACTCGAAGTAAACCTTCGCTCATTTCCATCACGCACGGAACCCACCATGCGCCGTCAGGATAGAAGGCGATGGCGTTGTCACAGGCATAGGCAAGGATTGATGCTGTGCCAAGGTCTTTCATGGTGCCGATTATTTTTTTGCCTGCAGCCCTGGACTTGTGCAGTCTGCCTTCTTCAGAAAGCAGGAACGACCAAAGACGGAGCGATGCCAGCGAGTTGTCGAACTTAAGCGACCTTAGCCTCGTGTCACCCTCAAACTCCTCAAAGCACCTGGAGTCGTTGAGATAGTCGGTTTGTTGGGCTGTTCCGGCCAGGTAGTGGTAGGAATGTTTTATTGATTCAGGCAAGTGTTTGAAAGCCTCGTCCCACTGGCTGTGGGTTATCTGGGCTGGTTTTGGGTCGGTCACAGGTTCTCCAGGAATGCTTCAACGCGGACGCCAACCCTTGACGAACCGGTGTCTGAATAAGTCATGTCAAGGTTGAGCATTGGAAGGCCCAAAATCTTTTGTGCACGCTGGAACTCGGACGACCAAAGGTCGCAGAACCTGACCGTCCTCCAGATTACAGCGTCGATTTTTCTTTGTGAAATCATTTTTTTGGCATATTCAAAAAATTCATCATTTGGCCTTGCCCTTATGCAAGGAGGTTTGTCAAAGTATGCATCAGAAAGGTTTCTGAGAGGGTCGCCAACCTCTGGGATTTCAAAATCTATTCTCCTGTCACCGGTGCAGGTTGCGTCAGCAACTATCTCGGCACCTATATTTTCAATTTTTTCCAAAAACCTGATGTCGCCAGGTGTCAAAGGACTGCCACAGATCATCAGCCTTTTTGCGCTGGCTTTTATCACGTTTTCTACCACAAGCCCGTCAAGCATCGCCAACATGTCGACAGGCGCGAGCCTGGCTTCAAGCTGGACAAGAGCCGAAAACTGTGAACCCTTCAGGTTGTGCCTGAGCTCTCGGAGTCTTGCGCGGATAAGGTTTCTTGCTTTTGTGACAGAAAGAAGTTTGTCAGGGTCGAATTTTGCCCCTAAAACCTCTTCAAGCCTGTTTTTAAGCCAAACGATTTCCGAATAAAAGTATTGCTTTGAATCGGGTGTTCTGGTGGCTGGCATGTTTATGACGAGCGTATTTTTACCCTGGCTTGACATCAAGTCAAGCGTGCGCCTCATTTGGTCGCATGTGGTTGTTCCAACCACCAAACCAAGGTCTTCAAAGCTTAAAATCGATTTGCACCATGAACAAACCGTGGCGCTTGATTTTTGCTCGCCTTTAGATTCCTCGGAAACTGTTCCGTTTATCGGAACCCAGGATGCACCAAGACCGAAGCTTTCCAACAGCTCGCGCGGGACGTACGAGCATGTACAGACGCTTCCTGATCTTTCCTGCCCTGATCGGTCAAGGTGCACCTTGAGTTGGTCGCTCATTTCTTTATGCCTACAAACCTTCCGCGGGTTATCTTGTCTTCGTGCGCTTTTTGCTGGATGAAACCGAATTCGGCACCCATCGCCTGGAACATCGCCATGTCGTTGCCAATGATTCTGAGGGCGTCGTAGGTGTGCTGTTCGGTGAGCATGGTCAGGTAGAGGTCAACGTACTTTGCAAACGGGATGTAAGTGGCTTCCTTCACTTCAAAGCCATGCTTGACAAGTAGATTCTTGTAGCCTTCAAGGGATTCCATGTATGGGAATTTCATGAAATCGTTGATCCTGAAAGCCTCTTCTTCTGTAAGACCTTTTGGGCCATCGATCCAGTCGGTGAAAGCGACAACTCCGCCTGGTTTGAGAATTCTTGCTGCTTCGGAGATGATTTTTTCCTTGTCTTCAACATAGCACCAGGCATCCTCGCCCCACACAAAGTCATACTTTCCAGCTTCGACTGGAATTTTGGTGACGTCAGCTTCAATATAATTGAGTACTGATTCTAGTTTTTCTGCTTTTGCCTCTTCTTTGGCTTTGGCCACAGCTGAAGCGGTTGCGTCAATGCCATCCATTTTGACTTTGAAATTTTTTGCAAGAAATCTTGTCCCTGCGCCGATACAACAGCACAGGTCAACACCGTGCATCCCTTCTTTAATCCCAGCCGATTTGGCAAGCTCCATGCTTGACATCATTCCGCCGGCATGAATCTGTTCGCCCATGCACAATACCCAAAGATCACGCACTACACCTGAATATAATGATTGAACGTCAGATAATTTTGCGCCTGATTGTTTCAAAACGAATCCTCCTTAACCAATTGGATGAATTGCTCATCCACGCTAAACAATTAAGGCAGGTTTATAGAGTTTGCGGGATGAGACAGTTTGAAGTGACACCAGACCGGGTCACTGTTTCAGCTCAGAGACAGAATAGTTTGTTTCTTGCCATATCCCGCACTCCTTTCATAGTTTGATTATCAATCTAGCAGCAAAATCTTAAAATTACAAGCAGGGAGCAAAGCGATGAGTTTGTGAACAGATTTTCGATTGTCAAAACCAATGGCGGAGCTTATAATCATAACATGAATAAGAGAACCCTGTTTGTTTTTGCAGCAATAATTTTGTTGGTAACGACATCCGTTGTATTTTCAAGGTACAACTACTATATAATGTTCCAGGACGCTTATAAATCCACTGTTGGCACAAGAATCGACTACTGTATATGTCACCTAGACAAAAAAAATGGTGGTGGCCCGAGAAATTTCTACGGGACTGATTTTGCACAAAACAGACACGACCTTAAAGCCATTGAAGACAAGGATTCCGACAATGACGGCTTTAAAAATATTGATGAGATAAACGCGTTTACCAACCCGGGCGACACTGCCGATTATCCAAAAGATAGAATCCCGCCAACCATTGAAATTACATACCCAAAAATGGGTGATGTATTGACCAAGACAAAACTCATAGTCACGGGAAAAGCCAAAGATGACAGAATGGTTGCAAAGATTACTCTAAAACTCACAGGTTTTGAAGAGAGGGTTCTGCAACCAAAAGGGGATGTTTGGGAATCGGAATATGTTTTAAAAAGAAATGGCAACTATGACGTTACAGCTTCCGCTTTTGACCCATCTGGCAACGCCTCAATTGAGGCGCACGTTGTTTTTAAGGTTGAAATCCCTGATAACGACCCACCTGACATCCAGTTTTTTTTCCCGGCAGAGGACATGGTGCTCAATTCTCTTCCAATCAAAGTCAGTGGCATCGCTTCCGATGTAACTGGTATTACGCTTGTTGAGTACTCTTTGGATGACAAGAAAACGTGGGCAAGAGCCGAGGGTTTGGAAGAATGGTATTTTTCCATTGCCGCTATTCCGGAAGGTGAGATTGTCGCCTGGCTCAGAGCGACAGATGGACTGGGAAATGTTTGTCCACCGGCTTTTCAAAGATTCAGACTCGAGTTCGACAAGGTTGCAACACCAACCATCTCTTACCCTGTCAAAGGAATGCAAGTTGAGGATGAGAACCTAACTATTTCGGGAACCTTGGCCCCACCGGCCGTAAAAGTCGGTATTGTTTTCGATGATGGGCAGGAGCAGTGGGCGCAAAACGACCGATATTTTTGGTCGCTTGATATTGGCAAGATAAAACCTGGCAAGCACAACATAACAGCCTGTGCCTACGACCAGTTGAACAGAAAGTCTGAAAAATGCGCCTATGTTGAGTTTGAATATGTTCTAAACGATCAGGCTCCGCCAACAATCACAGTGCTCACACCAAAAGAGGGTCAGGAGTTTGAAATTGGTCAGGTTGCAGTCACCGGCACTGCCAAAGATGACCTCTCAGGTCTGGACAAAGTTGAAGCGTCTGTTGACGGCAAGACCTGGCAAACCCAAACCCAGGAGAATTTCTCCTTCACCTTCAACCTCGAAAAAGCCGGCGACTATGTTGTTTACGTCAGGGCAACCGACAAATCAGGCAACTTTACAAGTTTGCCGGCAGTCATCAACATCACAGTTTTACCAGTTCCGGCAATTGAGATTGACATTCCATCTAAAGAAATGCAGAACTCAGGAGAAATATCGGCAATCATTCGACTGTCTCGCAAATCTATGCCGGAACCAAAAATCATCATGGCAGGAACAACAAAAACGTTTGCGCTGACCAAGTTGAAGGACAGATTCTACCAGCTTGAATCGTATCTGAGCGCTGGGGCAACTAAAATAACCGTTGAATCGCAAGGCATAGCCGTGTCCTTTGAGGTTGTCTACAGGGTGAAAATCGAGTTTGTAATTGGAAAAACCAAAATGCTTGTCAACGGAGCAGTGCAAACAATAAAAACTGCCCCTGTACTTGTCGGTGGCAAAACCTTCATCCCGTTTCGGGTCATTGGCGATGCCCTTCGCGCAAAGGTCGACTGGGACACAGAATCAAAAACCGCAACCTACACGCTTGGCGACAACTCCTACAGCCTGATAGTCGGCTCCACCAATGCCTTCGTCAACGGCAAGCCTGTTCCTGTTTCGACAGCACCAAAGCTCATCGGCGGAAGCCTGATGATCCCCATCCGAGTGTTCTCAGACATCCTCGGCGGTTCGGTCGACTACGACGGTGCAACAAAGAAAATTACGCTGGTGTATCCGAAGTAAAAGGATAATTGATTTTATAAGGGAGATGTTGTCATATTTGCACGTTTATGCTAACATTTGTTTGAGAGGTGACGTTTGAGAATAAGGGTCAGGTTTGTTTTGATTGCGATAATATCTCTAATAACGATGGTTCCAGAATTTAGAATCTATTCGGTTTCACCAGGATATACGACGAAACCTATTGACGCTGGCAGGATTCTGGAATCCTTTGACACCGCAGATGTAAAGGGTTCCTTAGTGATAACACATAAAGGCGATAAATTGAACGCTTATTCTGACAAAATGCTCGACAAACTGATAGCAAGTTTTGAAATGCCTGGAGAAATACTTGACTGGCAGAGTGCCTTGACAGATGACCAGTACTCGACTCTTTTTTTTGTCTTGCATGACAAAGAGAAAACTCAATACATATCTATATTCAAAGTAAATCAGTATAGCGATCAGATTGTTCTGTCAGATACATTTGTTGTTTCAGGATCAGAAATAATAAACATTTATAAAGATAATGGTCTGTTTTGGATTACGCTTCAAGATGGTATGAATAAAATCAATGTATATGATTTGACAGGCAAGAAAACATGTCAAATTGAGAGAAAGATACTTAACTACGTATCCGGGTCTGGGTATTCTAATGAACGAAATTTGTTCGTTTATGACGGTAAAGAATTAATAAAATATACTTTGATAAGCGGTATTTTGAAAATTATTAAATCGATTTCATCATTTGATGTTAATTCATCTGTTCAGATAAATGATGATTATAAAAATGAAATTTTTGCAACCCTGCTGCTTGATAGAAAAAAAGCAATAATATTTGACAGCGATATGAATGTTCTTTTTTCAAAACAAGTGCCAGACGTTAAAGGACGAAAAATTGAGGATGGGTTTCTTGAAGTTGCTTTGGGATCAATGTTTGTAAAAGATTATAGAGAAAGTATGATTTCTTTTGACGCAAAAGGGTATAAATATAAAAAAGTAAATTCTAGTGATTTTGAGTGGCCTTGGTATTTATATGAAGGATTGAATTCTTTCGGGTTACTTGCGATTAAGAAAGCTGGAGGTTTTTTAAGCCCAGGTATTGTTAATGATTTCGGTTTTCTAGAATATATCGCATTTACTGGATTACCGAAAGATATACAGTATGTCATAATAGGTTCTGATGAATATGAAAAACATTGGATTTATGCATATACTATGAAAGATATCTATATGATTCCTTCTAAAAGTTCTTATTACGCAGCTTTTAGCATCAAAACTATTAACACAAGTTTACCAACAAACCAAAATTTCCTTATTGACTGGGGTCAATATTGGATATGCATTGCAATAATCATTCTTGGAGTTTTAGCTACAGGGATGATAAATGTCATATTGAGATTGTTTTAAAGACTTATGTATTGAAAGATTTCACTCCCCCAGCGTCTCAACCGCTATCTTGACCTGCTGATTGTTATTCTCTTTTGTCCTCTCTTTGTTGTCATCGTATAATCCAGGGCTCGGGTTTACGAAATATTTGACAAGTCCGGCTAAATAAACATACTCTACCGTGGAGGTGAATTGTGAGAAAAATTATTGCTTTTATTGCAGTTATAGTTGTTCTGGCAGGATGCGGTGGGTCATTGCTCCCCCCGATGAAAGACTATGAATTGAACGAGATTACTTTCAAAGCATATGATGGCTGGAAACAGGAAACCCGTGAGGAAGGCGATATGAAAATGGTAATTTTCTATCCAGATCTTCCCTGGGGGTCATTTGCACTGATGAGATACGGCCAGATGGATGGAACAACCGTTTATGGAAATATAAAGAGCGCATTTCCGGGCATGGGCAATGAGATACTGAAGGAATATCAAATCGAAATCAACGGTGTAAAATTTGACTTCTTCGATTTCAAAAACGGTGACAAACAGATCCCGCTTAAATATGGCATAATGGGCATAGGTTCGTTTGAAGGATTCGCACTGGCAATCCAGATATATTCAGATTTCCAGGGATATGATCATGAAGAAAATGCGGAATTAAGAGCTCTTGCAGAGACAGTGAAATTGAAATAGAAGTAAGATGCTCAAAAAAACATCACCCCTGCGGTTTTTTCGCAGGGGTGAATAATTTTATCGAGGTTTTTGCTAGATTTGGAATAAGCTATTTTCCCAGCGTCTCAACCACTTCCTTGAGTTTTTCCCGAATTGGAATCTGTTGCGGGCATTTTTCTTCGCACTCTCCGCATTGGGTGCATTTGTCAGCCTTTACATGGTCAGGAATGAAGTTTTTGTAGATGTATTTGCCGCTATCGGACTTGCCAAACATATGATGGTCGTTGTAAACGCTGAAGTTGTCCGGAATGGCAACGCCTGACGGGCACGGCATGCAATACTGACATTTTGTGCATGGCACGGCAATCAGCGTCCTGTAAGTGTCCCTGACCTGGCTAATCTTCTCCAGCTCTTCTGTAGTCAGCGAATTGGCGCTTGCATCCGAGGCTGTCTTGATATTTTCCTCAAGCTGTTCCATGGTGGTCATGCCTGAAAGCAGCAGCGAGAACTGTGGGTGGTTCCACACCCAGCGGAGAGCCCATTGAGCTGGTGTGCGTTTTGTCGGCATCGAGTCCCAGATTTTTTGTATGGGTTGGGGCACTCTTTTTGTCAGGTCTCCACCGCGAAGCGGTTCCATTGCCACCAAGCCAGCATTGACCTTTGCTGCGTGGAGCATGCCAGCTCTACCAGCCTGGAACTCCTCGTCAAGGAAGTTGTACTGGATCTGGCAGAAATCAAATTTGTAGCTGTCAAAAATGGTAAAGAAGTTTTCATGATCGTCATGGAACGAGAAGCCAAGAAATCTTATCTTGCCAGCTTTTCTAAACTTCTCCATCTGATTAAACACGTCCAACTCGACTATTTTGTTGAACACACCTAAAGAAAGCGAGTGGAGCAGATAGAAATCGATGTGGTCGGTCTGGAGTCGCTCAAGCTGTGTGTCGAGGAACTTTTCGAAATCTGCTGGTTCCTTGGCTTTCCAAACAGGGCTCTTTGTGGCCAGAAGAACTTTGTTTCGCTTGCCACCTGACAAAGCCTTTCCGGTAAAGGTTTCGCTGACCTCCCCGTGATAGACGTAGGCTGTATCGAAATAATTTATGCCAGAGTCTATGGCTTTATCCACCATGCGAATGGCTTGGGTTTCGTCAATTTTCTTGTTGCGGTCGGGATCTGTCTCGTCGTCGGTTGTAAGCGGTAACCTCATCAGTCCGAATCCGAGAATTGAAACGTCAACGCCTGTGTTTCCGAATTTTCTGTAAAGCATGGTTCCTCCTTGTGTTTGGTTTTGATTATATCAATTTGATTTTTTAAGGGCAAGCCAACAAAAAAGCGGCAGCCTGGGAGGAGCTGCCGCAAAGGGAAGAGGGATATTTAAAGAGGTTTTCAATCAGGATTTCATCATCACCATTGAGACAAAAACCAGTGCTATGCCAACCAGCCACATGAATGCGCCAACACCAATCATCATCCATGTCATGCCAGATGCAAGGAGCGCGATTCGGACAGAGTTTTCAAGATTCATTGCCTGAACATAAGTCAGGTTGGCTGGATTTGATGGGTCAAATTTTTTGGATTCATTCCTGGCTGTCAGTTCGCTGTATGATGGAGCAATCTTGTTTCTGTGGGATTTGAGTGTTTTTGCCATGTTTTCAAGATCGGTCATCGACTGAACAGGAGTCGGGGCTGCAGTCTTGTCATCAGTGAAGTTGTAAGCGACCTTCTCTTCAGCAAGTCCAGCCTTAACTTCGGACTGCTTTGAGAATCCCATATAAATGAAAACCGTTCCAACAAGCATGGCTATGACTGCCAATATTATCACAAAAACTGTCAATGTTTTTTTCATATCCTTCAACCTCCTTGGGGTTAGGTGATATTAATTACTTAAATACTCAAATACCGCAATTAACCTTAAATGTCAAGTAGTTGCCATAAAATTGCATTAAACTATAAAGGCAAGAAAAAGGTTATGATGAATGCTTGACTATAAGCTGCTTCCTGAAAAGCATGTCAACCAAACGCTTGTTTTCTTTCCAGTCCTGCATGAGCTTAAGGCCGTGGTAGGCGTTCCAACCTCTTATGCGGCCGTCGTTGAAAGTCTGTGACAAGAATTCATTGTCCAATTCTTGAAGCTTTTTCAGCTGTGTTGTGAAAACTTTGGGTTTGACCGAGCACCTTGCAACCAGTTCCATTCGGTTCCACCACTTGTGCGCCTCGCCTTTTGGCAGGTTTTCAATGTCTGGCAGGAATTCGTCCTGAAGAGCTTCTGCAGGCGCGTAGAAAGTGTTTCCACTTCTTTGGTAGAGTTTCACATAAGGGACGAACGATTGCAGGTGGTCGATTGCTCTCTCAAGGAGCATGAGGTTCTCGACTGTTCGCCACTGCTTTGTGAAAGCCAGGGCTTTGAGGTCGTAGATGCAAGGCCAGCGGATGCCATCCTCGTAAACCAGCTGCTGCCTGAATTCTGTCGCTACCTGTTCATAGGTTTTGAATCTTAGAGTTTGCGCAAATGAGTCCAGGGCTATCTCGCAGCGTTTGCGAGCAACCCTGTTTTCAATGCCTGCCCTGGCAAACAGTGAGCCGATGATCAGCTCCCCACCGTCAGAGTAGGCCTCATTTTTTGGAGCCAGTTCTTTTGTCCCTTCAGGTTTTAGAAGTGCGTCCAGACCAGCTTTGAGAATTGGATGGTCGGACTTGACACCCATTTCGCACAAAAATCGGATGCTTATCTCAGAGCCTTGAAAGGGATCTTGTTCACCGGTTGTGTGGAAAAGTGTTCCCAGACTGCCATCCTCCTGAACAAGCGAAAAGCAATGCAAAACCTGGGGATCCTCGAGAATCTTGCTGTAAAGTTCAGAAATCTCTAGATTATCCTGTTTTTCGGCCAGTATTTCCAGTTTTGTCCGGTACTGTATTGAAGGATTGCCTTTTTCAAGCAAAAATTGTATGTCTTCTGTCATTTGAGCTCAGAGGTGCAGTTCGGGCATCTAGTTGCTTTTATTGGAATGGTGGAAAAGCAATATGGGCATTCTTTCGTTGTTGGGATAACTTCTGCTGGTTTGGGCTGTTTTTTGAGTTTATTGAACAGCTTGATGACCATAAAAATCGAGAATGCGATGATGATGAAATTGACGATGGTATTGATAAAACTTCCGTAGTTCCAGGTGACGGCTCCGGCAGTTTTTGCGTCCACTAGTGAGGAGTACGGTCCAGGGGTTTTGCCTTCGGAGATGAGGATGTAGAGGTTGGCAAAATCGACTTTGCCCACGAGCTGACCGATAAGTGGCATGATGATGTCGTCAACCAGTGATTTTACGATGGTGCCAAACGCTGCACCGATGATAAGACCCACGGCCAGGTCAATCACGTTGCCTTTCAGCGCAAACTCTTTAAATTCTTTCCACATGTTTCACCTCTGCTTGACAATGATAACGAAAAACGGTTGCAATGCAATCTTACACAGGGAATTCAAGAGCATTTTGGATGTTTGCTCCTGCTAACATTTGGCAAACATTGGGGTATAATATTGTTAGCGATGGCTGACACTGCACTGATTATTGAAGATGATGAAGATATAGCCGTACTTGAGGACTATAACCTGCGAAAAGAGGGTTTTTCCACTTTTGCGGCAAAGTCTGCAGAGGAAGGGTTGGGGATTCTCAAGAAAGTGAATCCTTCAGTAATTGTTCTCGACCTCATGCTGCCAGGCATGGACGGGCTGACCTTTTGCAAAACCATCAGAGCAAACTCGCAGTATGCCGGCATTCCGGTCATCATTGTCACGGCAAAGGGCTCAGAAAACGACGTGGTCAAAGGGCTTGAGCTTGGTGCTGACGACTACATAACAAAACCTTTCAGCACTAAGATTTTGGTGGCAAGGGTCAAGGCTCTGCTTCGCAGAAAACAGCAAGGACCAGCCAACCCAAATGAAGTAATCACAATTGACACAATTCTCATCGACCCGGGCAAGCACATGGTTGTCGTTGACAACGAAAAGATAAAACTAACGCCGATGGAGTTTGATGTGCTCCACTTCCTTGCCCGACACAAGGGCTGGGTCTTTACAAGATACCAGATTGTTGATTCAATACATGGTGAGGATTATTCGGTCACCGACCGGTCGGTCGACGTGTGCATCACGGGCTTACGAAAAAAGCTTGGTGAATCCAGTGAACTCATTGAAACCGTCCGGGGCGTAGGCTACAGGTTCAAGGAATAGTGAAGAAAACTAAACTACTTTGGAAGCTTTTTCCGTCGTTTCTTGCCATTACAGCTGTACTCTTGCTGTTTCAAACAATTTTTCTAGCCATATCGGCAAGAGCATACATCATCAGCTACACGCAGTCTGATTTGATCAGTGATGCTGATACTTTTAAACAACCACTTTCAGACGCTTATATAAATAACGATCCCCAGCTCCAGCATGTTTTGGCAGATGCGGCAAAAGCACTTCGGGCCAGGGTCTCAATAGTTTTGACCAATGGCGATGTAGTGGTTGACTCGACTGGCAGGCAAAACCTGCCAAATATTTCAAAAGTGCTTCAGGACGGCAGACTACTCCAGTCCACGCCACAATCGACAATCGACGACGTCTACGACAGCAACAAGATGATCGTCTGTTCGATTCCGATATTGGACAAGCAGGAATTGCTTGGCGCAATAATCATCCAGACGCCGATGTTTGCTGTTTCAGACATATTGTCAAAACTTGGTACAGAAATATTTCTGGCATTTTTGATTTCAATATTGCTTGCTGCACTCGCAACGTGGCTGGTTTCAAAGCAGATGACCTCAAGGCTGGAGCCTTTAAAAAAAGGTCTGGCAAAGCTGGCATCCGGCGATTTGTCATACAGGATAAAGCCGTTGCAAACATTGGAATTGTCTCAACTGGCCGAAGGGCTTAACGAAACCACCGGAAAACTCAAAGTCATGATGGGCGAGCTTGAGTCTCAGAGAAACATGCTCGATTCGGTTCTGGAGAGCATGACTGAAGGTGTCATGGCGGTCGGTCCCAACGAACGTTTGATTGGCGCAAACGGCGCTGCTTGCAGAATGCTTGGCGTGAAGGTTGAAAACGTCAGAGGAAAGCTGATGCAGGAAGTGACAAGAAGCGCTTCATTGCTGTCTTTCATTCAGAAATCCCTTCAGTCTGACACTGAATCTGAAACCGAGATAGCCATAATGGCTGACTCGGAGCGACTCTTTCAAGTACACAGCTCGATTCTTAAAGTACCAAAAGATACAAAGCATGGAATTATAATCGTTTTGTCAGAGACTACTGATTTGAGACACTTGGAAACTGTAAGGAAAGACTTTGTGGCAAACGTCAGCCACGAGCTGAGAACACCGATAACATCGATAAAAGGTTTTGTTGAAACACTCATTTCAGGTGCAGGTGAAGACCCCAACGATCGCGAAAGGTTCCTGCAAATAATCCAGAAACACACAGTCAGGCTCAACAGAATCATCGAGGACATGCTGGAGTTGTCAAGCATAGAGGAATCCACCCAAAAGGGAACGGTTCAGTTTGAAATCAGTGAGATTGCTACTCCAATAAACTCTGCAATTTCGTTTATTTCCTCAAAAGTTGAGCAGAAGGGTCTGAAAATTGAAGCATCGGTTGAGACCTGCATGTGTAGGATAAACCCCCAGCTTATCGAGCATGCGGTGTCTAATTATGTTGACAACGCCATCAACTTCAGCCAGCCAGACACGATTATTTCCGTCTCAGGCAGAAAACTTGAAAATGATTACATTCTCGAGGTAAAAGACCACGGACAGGGGATGGAGAAACGTCACCTGCCAAGGATTTTCGAGCGTTTCTACAGAGCGCAGGCAGGACGTGACAGAAATACCGGTGGTGGAACAGGACTCGGGCTTGCTATTGTAAAACACATCATTTCTGCTCATGAAGGCAAGGTTTGGGCTGACTCCGAGCTTGGTGTTGGCAGCACATTCAGCTTCTCGGTTCCTTTGCCAAAAAATGACTAATATTTTCCTAACATTGCTAGCTTACATTGTGAGTGCAAAAAAGATGAAAAAGGAGAATAAAATGAAGAAAACAACAGCATTACTGGCAGTAATAGCAGTCGCAGTATCCATGTTCACATTGGCAGCTTGCGGTGAAAAGACAGAGGACAATTCGAACGCAAACACAACTCCACCAATTGAAAACACATCAAAACTCACAGGCTCAATCACAATTACAGGTTCTGACACCATGCTTCAGCTCTCAACCCTTTTTGCTGAAGAGTTCATGAAGGCAAATCCAGATGTTCTGATAACAATCAACGGCGGTGGTTCAGGCGTTGGCATCACACAGCTTCTTGAAGGCACAACCGACCTTGCCAACTCATCGAGAGACCTCAAAGGCAAAGAGCGTGAAGATGCAGCAGCAAAAGGCATGACATTTGAAGATATAGCAGTTGCTTTTGATGGTATCGCTGTCGTAGTGAATCCGGCAAACCCGATAAGCGAGATTACCATGGATCAGCTTGCAAAGATCTTTACTGGCGAGTACAAGTCATGGAAAGACCTTGGTGGAGAGGATCAGCCAATAGTAGTTCTTTCAAGAGAGAACACCTCTGGCACATACGCCTTCTTCCAGGAACATGTCATGGCAAAGAAGGACTACAGGAAAGACGCGCAGTTCCTTGCAGCCACTGCTCCAATCATCCAGACAACATCTTCAGACAAGTGGGCAATCGGTTACGCCGGTCTTGGTTACGCTGTTGAAGCTGGCGACCAGGTGAAGATTCTCAAGGTCAAAAAAGACGATGCCTCACCAGCTTTTGAACCGTCAGAAACAACCATCCACTCAAAGGAATATCCAATCTCAAGAGCTCTCTACACAATCAGAACCGCCGAGAAATCAAACGATGCAATCAAGGCTTTCTACGACTTCATGCTCGGAGAGCAGGGTCAGTCAATCGTCAAGGAACTCGGCTTCATTCCATTGAAGTAACCAGTTGCAACAAGTAAAATAACAGCAAGAAACAAGGAGGAATGGCGATGAGGATCGGTTGGCAGTCAAAGGAGACCATGGTAAAGTTCGGGCTTCAAATGGCTGCATCCACCAGCATCCTCATTGTCATCCTCATTTTCGTTTTCCTGGGGAAGGAAGCTTTCCCGTTTTTTACCAAAACTAATTTCTTCGAGCTGTTTGGAACCAACTGGAATCCGGTATCCTTTGAATCCCCCCAGTTTGGGATAATGCCTCTGCTGGCCGGTTCGCTGCTTGTGACATTCATATCAATTCTTATCGCTGTTCCGCTTGGCATTGTCACGGCTGTTTACATTTCTGAGTTTTCAAAAAACATTGAACGTGAAATCTTGAAGCCTTTCATTGAATTACTGGCTGGCATCCCCTCTGTCGTACTTGGCTTCTTCGGTCTTGTAGTGCTGGCCCCGATGGTAAAAAGCATTTTTGGTCTCTCTACCGGTACCTCGGCTCTAACAGCCTCGCTGCTTTTGGCGCTGATGGCTTTGCCAACAATCATCACCCTTGCCGAAGACGCCATCAAATCTGTTCCTTTTTCTTACAGGGAAGCCTCGATTGCCATGGGTGCCACAAAGCTCCAGACCGCCTGGAATGTGACTGTGCCAGCTGCTCTCTCGGGAATACTCTCAGGCGTGATGCTTGGAATTGGCAGGGTTATTGGTGAAACCATGGCGGTGCTCATGGTCAGCGGAAACTCCCCAGTTGTAACCATTAATCCTTTGTCGACGGTCAGAACCATGACAGCAACAATAGCTGCCGAAATGGGCGAGGTTCAGTTTGGCGACATTCATTACAATGCGCTGTTTGTGATAGGTATTGTTCTGCTCCTGTTCACTTTTGTGCTTGTCCAGATTTCACAAAGGCTGTTGAAGGGGCAAATCCGTGAGTGAAGGTTTTTGGAGAAAAATTTTGAGAAGCATAAAAAATTTTTTTATAATATTTTTTGAAGCAGCCAAAAGGGCTGAACCATGAACAGAAAGCAGAAAGACTCGGTTTTCATTTGGGTAATGAGGTTTTTTGCTTACCTGATGGTGTTTGTGGTTGGCTACATAATTGTCGATATTGTTATGAAAGGCGCAGGAACCATATCCTGGGACTTCATTTCAAAAGCTCCCTCACGGGCTGGCATGGCAGGAGGAATCTTCCCGGCAATCATCGGCACGCTCTATCTTGTCGGGCTGGCAATTGTTATCGCCCTTCCTCTTGGCATGGCGACTGCTGTTTATCTTTCTGAGTATGCAAAGCGAAACTGGCTTACCAAGATAATCAGGTCGGCAATCATGACCCTTGCAGGTATTCCTTCCATCGTTTTTGGTTTGTTCGGTCTTGGGATATTTGTAATGTTCCTCGGTTTTGACAGGTCAATACTGGCAGGTTCACTCACCCTTGCCTGCCTCATCCTTCCTACAATCATCGTTGCCTGCGAGGAAGCTTTGCGTGCTGTTCCACAGTCTTTGCGCGAAGGCTCGCTAGCCCTTGGCGCAACCAAATGGCAAACAATCACAAAAAATGTTCTCCCCTACGCAATTCCAGGCATGATGACCGGTTCAATCCTTGGCATATCCAGGGCTGCCGGCGAAACAGCGCCGATACTGCTTACAGCAAGCGCATTCTATCTACCATCTCTGCCCAATTCTGTTTTTTCGCAGGTCATGGCATTGCCATACCATTTGTTCGTACTCTCAACACAGAGTGTCAACCTTACAAAAGCAAAACCAATGCAGTACGGAACGGCTCTGGTGTTGTTGATAATAATTTTCACGCTCAACATTTTTGCAATACTTCTGCGAAGCTATTTCAGAAAGAAATATAAATGGTGAAAAAATCTACAGTTACAGAAATGTCGATTCTGCAGCACAAGGTGGTCGCCAAAGACCTGAACTTTTTCTATGGGCAAAAACAGGCTTTGTTTGACATAAACCTGACTATTCCTGAAAGAAAGGTCACTGCCTTCATCGGCCCTTCAGGCTGTGGAAAATCTACTTTTTTGCGAACCATTAACCGAATGAACGACCTTATCGATAACACAAGGGTGGAAGGCTCGATGACCCTCGACGGCGATGATATTTACTCCAGGGAAACCGATGTCGTGGAATTGAGAAAAAAAGTAGGCATGGTCTTCCAAAAACCCAATCCTTTTCCAAAGTCGATTTTTGATAACATTGCCTACGGTCCAAGGATTCACGGCAACAAAAATAAAACTGACCTGGAAGAAATTGTGGAAAGAAGCCTTCGCCGGTCAGGTCTGTGGGATGAAGTCAAAGACAGGCTCAATGAGTCTGCCATAGCTCTCTCGGGAGGGCAGCAGCAAAGGCTGTGCATTGCACGAACACTGGCAATTGGCCCGGAGGTCGTGCTCATGGATGAGCCGACATCTGCGCTTGACCCCAAGGCAACCCAGCGAATTGAAGATCTCATTGATGAACTGAGTTTAGACTACACAATTATCATCGTCACCCACAACATGCAACAGGCGGCAAGAGTTTCTGATTTCACGGCGTTTTTCTTTGAAGGTAACTTGATTGAACACGGAATAACTGAGAGGATGTTCACTCTTCCTGGCAACAAGAAAACCGAAGAGTACATCACGGGAAGGTTCAGCTAAAATGTCACAACATCTTGCAAAGGCAGTTGAAAAACTAAAAAAAATGCTACTCACCCTCTCTGGAATCATCGAGGAGAACCTCAGTGAGGCCATAAAGGCCGTGCTGGCAAGAGATACAGTCAAAGCCAAACAGATACATGATTATGACGACCAGGTTGACCAGATGGAAGTCGACATCGAGGAAGAATGCCTGAAAATTCTTGCCTTGCACCAACCGGTTGCTGTTGACCTACGCTTTATAATTGCAGTTCTAAAAATTAATAATGACCTCGAAAGAATTGGCGATTTATCAGTCAACCTGGCAAAGATTGCAGGATACATCCTTGAAACACCTGGCTGTGAAATTCCTTTTGATTACATTTCCATGGGCGACAAGGTGAGAGCAATGCTTCGCAAGAGTTTGGACTCGCTTGTCAACATGAACACAGAGCTTGCCAGGGAAGTTTGTTCACTTGATGATGAAATTGACCAGATCAATCGTTCTGTCTACAAACTTGTTTCAGATCTGATGAAGAAATACCCTGAAAAGTACGATTGTCTGATCAACGCCATCAGCATCAGCAGGTATCTGGAACGCATCGCCGATTCGACAACCAACATTGCCGAGGATGTCATATACATGGTTGAAGGCAAGATCGTAAGGCATACCGACTTGGACTGATTGTATAACAACGATGCTGAAACCGATGGCTTTATCGCTGTCGGTTTTTTGCTTTGTTGCGTTTGTCCCCGAAAAGTTTTCTTGTGAACTTTGTCCAGCCAACATCCGTTTCGGAATTGACTGGATCAACCAGGATTGATCTGATGCCTGCAAGGTTTGCGCCCATGATGTCTGTTGGCAGTTGGTCACCAATCATGAGTGTTTTTGAAGGTTTTGCGCCAAACCTGAGCATCCCAAACCAATAACAGAATGGCAACGGTTTAAGTCCAGGATAGACATTTCTTATCCCCAGCAGTTTACCGGTGCGGATTACCCTACCTGGCATGCCGTTTGATAAGAACGCGAAGGTAACACCAAGGTTCCTGACTGCCTCAATCCAGGCTACAGCCGATGGAACAAATTCATCCGAGTCTCTTGGGGCGATGGTGTTGTCTATATCTATAAAGATTAGTTTTATTCCTAGGTTCTTTATCAGATCAACAGGGATGTCGGCAACTTTTTGAAAGTGCCAGGTTGGCTCAAGCAACGACATAGGTAAAATCGCATGAAGATTCAAGCGTGGAGAGGAGTTTCAAAAAGTCTGCCTCTGCTCTTTTGTCCAGATGAACCTTCATCGAACCTCTGCCGCCACTCATTGTGGTTTTGTTAATCAGGCAGATGTTGTCATCTGTGTCCAGCACGCCCTGAATGAACCAGATGTCTTTTTCACCGATGTCGAGAATGTAAGTCACCAACTGACTTTCCTGCCAGAACCCTCTATCTCTATCTTTATCCATTTTGCGTCTTTGGGTACCAGATTAGAAAACTTCTCAGGCCATTCGATTATCTTTATGCCGGGTTTTTCAAGGTAGTCCCAGTATCCGAGGTCAACCACTTCCTGCTGGTCTTCCATGCGGTACCAGTCGAAATGAAATAGGTTGAGTTTGGCTCCTTTGTACTCAAATACGAGTACAAATGTTGGACTCAGGACTGTTTCTGCGACACCCAGTCCTGCTGCTACACCTTTGACAAACGTTGTCTTTCCGGCACCAAGAGGGCCTGAGAGTGCGATGACTTCATTGCCGGTAAGGCTTTCACCCCACCATCTTCCCAGGGCTATCAACTCATCTTGATTTGGCACGAGTATTTCCATATTGTGTTTGGATTTTATTGATTTTAATGGAATTTGCAACTGATTGCCAATAATTGCGCTTGCAGCGTTGTTTGTATGCATACCATGATTCGAAAATGGGTTTGCATTTGCTTGGCAAAAGTTCTAATATCAAGATGATAATATTTTGCAGGAGGTTTGATGAGAAAGATTCTTATTGTCGCAATAGTAATCATGCTTTGCGTGCCCTTTGTGGTTAAAGGTGATGACAAGCTCTGTGGTGACATCGATGTCGATGTAACCAAGGAAATCAATGAAAACATTGATTTGATTGAGTACGCCTTGTCCAAGCATGGTGTTACTCGCGAAGACACTCACATAACAAGAAACACCATTGATAGTATCTGTGCAAGGTCCGCACCCGTCGCTCTTTCGTCTCATTTCAAGGAATGCTGGGAAAAACCGTATTACTTCCCAAGATGGGCAAGACGAGTTCTTTATGGCACAAAGGCATCATGGAGCCAGCCTGACGGCATATACGAAATGAACATAGTTGGTCAAGTCAGAACAGGGTACCTTACAATCGCTTATCCAAACTACATGCCTGTGATGGACATCGACGAGAAAAAACCTCTGGAAAAGGCTTTCGATGAGCTCTACCAGAATGACTGGGGTTTTGTGCCAGGCAAAAAATATGAAATCAATACCGATGGATTGACTGCTGATGGCATGACGGTCGTTACTGTAAAAGGAGAAATCAAGGAAAATACTCTTTTTGCCTCACCAACACTCATACCAAACATTGTTTCGGCAGACGCAAAGTGGGATGTCGGGAAAAAGAGATACACGATAATTTACAACAAATCGACACTTGAACTGACTGTTGGTTCGGATGTGGCTGTGTACAACGGCAAGAACAAAACGATCCCTAAACCATATATCTCAAAAGCAGGAAAACTCCTGGCGCCAATTTATGAGGTTGTCAAGATTCTTGGCATCGGAGTCAATCTCAACGGTTCGGCCTCGAATGTTTCCTTCGAAATCCCGTCTGATACAAAGAAGATTAAAGATGGAAACCTTAATGCAATAAAGAATGTACCATTGAAAGTTCAATCCTTGATGGCCGATTTCCTTCTGCACATCAACAGAACAGCCATGTACAACAGGAGAGCATTGCGCAAGCTGTCCCAGGTTCGATGGGAAGACCTCATCAAAGTTGGACGCTACCTCCAGCTTTCAGACAAAGACTACCAGGATGAAGAGTTCTATAAATATCTAATTAAAACCCTGCCAAAAGACGATGCAGAGTTGATGTTCGATTTGGCACAAGATTATGATTTCAACAACCTTTACTACGGAACAGCCCCAATGCTTGTCAAGATGTGCGAAGTGAGGGATTTCCTTGCAGATCCGAGAGATTTCTCAACAGGTAATGACGATAAAGGCAAGCCGATTCCAGGAGCAAAGCTTGACATCTCAAACGTAAAGTTTGAGCTGACCCTGCCGCTTGGAAAATTTGCATTCAACGGCAAGATTGAAAACAACACATATAAAGGTGAGGATTATTACTGCATTGTCGACTTTGGTGGCGACGACACCTACACAGGCCCGGCTGCTGCCGCCTACACAACCAAGAGACCGGTTTCTGTCATCTTTGACTGGGCAGGCAACGACAAGTATACATCAACAAAAAACGATGTCTGTTCACAGGGTTCAGGCATGCTCGGTTCAGGCATTCTCTGGGATCACTCAGGCAACGACACTTACATCGCTTATGACAACACCCAGGGACACTGCTTCTTTGGCGTTGGCCAGCTTTGGGATGAAGGTGGCAATGACACATTCAAAGCCCGTAATATGGCTCAGGGCGCTGC
Organism: Caldisericia bacterium; assembly: GCA_017999835.1. GTDB lineage: Bacteria > Caldisericota > Caldisericia > JAAYUI01 > JAAYUI01 > JAGNLA01. The sequence goes on along the minus strand of JAGNLA010000005.1, from coordinate 104,402 downwards.
CTGCTTTGGTATCGGCCAACTTGTAAACATCGGCGGAAACGACTCCTATTATGCCTTCATGTGCGCTCAGGGCTTTGGTTTCCAGGGTGGTTCAGGTATCCTGCTTGACAGCGAAGGCGACGACAAGTATGTCGGTGAGACTGGAAAGACGAATCCAAAAGAAAATCTAACAACACCAGGCACAGGTGGACATGACAACGACAGAAACTACTGCTTTGTCCAGGGCGCTGGCTGGGGCAGACGCTCTGACATGGGCGACGGTCACGGTATGGGCGGTGGCATTGGTATCCTTCAGGATATCAAAGGCAACGACTGGTACGAGTGCGGTGTTTACGGTCAGGCAACAGGATATTGGTTTGGAACCGGCATCCTCAACGACTGCGAAGGCGATGACCACTATGAGGGCAGCTTTTTTGTCCAGTCTGGAACAGCCCACATGGGTCTGACCGCCTTCTTTGACGATGCCGGTGACGATTCCTATACCGTCTGGAAGGCCATTTCCCAGGGTGGTGCCCACGATTTCTCGGTCTCATGGTTTATAGACAAATCAGGCAACGACAAGTATTACTTTGGTGAGCCAATGCCAACAAAAGATGGTGGCATGGAACGCCAGAGCGGTGGTGTGCTTGTAGGTTCAGCCATCACAAACTCAATTGCCGTACACATCGATTACGCTGGCGATGACAATTATGACTTTGTCTCTTCTTCTACGTGCGGCTACTGTATGCAGCGCTCGGGTCCAAAACCGGACAACTACAGGTATGAAGAATGGACGGCAGGGATCTACATCAACCGTGGTGGAAATGACACCTACAATCGCAAGGAAGAGCCGAACATGCCAGCTGGCTGGCCAACGCTCAAGAACAATGCCATGTGGAAAGAAGTACAGATGCCAGGCAATCCAAAACTGTCCCTTGGAATTGGCCTCGATTGTGAAACAGGCATTGTGCCGGAAGCAGAGTGGTAATCAGGTAATTCAACATAGAATGCAACAGCCCCCGATTTTCGGGGGCTGTTTTTTATTTGTGCTGTTATGATTAGTTAGATCCCAGCCTGTCCATCTCTCTTTGAAGGCCAAACCTCATGTCGACTCCGACAGTCAGAATTGCAAGAGCTGCTACAAAAACAAGTTGGATTTTGTTTGTGTAAATGTCTATTCCGGCCGACATCATGAACAGCGAGCTCATCTGGTAGGCGACAAGCATGCAGCAACCGATGCAGATCATTAAAAATGGCAGGCTCAATTTTCCACCCAATGTTCTCATGACAACCAAAAGATTGGCCACAATCAGGAAAAAGTCTGCAGCAAGGTAGGCGGTAAATGTCACTTTGAGAATGCTGTCCAGGTTTGAGGTTTCAAATGACCGGAACAGCAGAAAACCTGCAACCACAAATCCCAAAAAAGCAATTATGGACGGAATCCAAAATCTGTTTTTGTTCTCATTTGTGCGAAGGTGCCTGCCCATTACCAGAAGACCAACAATAAAGCACGCATAGGCAAGAAACATCAATCCAGAACTGATGGCGATGATGGTCATAGACGAGACAATGTTGCCGTAGACGAAGAATGCGTCGCCAAGCAGAGTGAAGACGCTGGCAAGCATTAGCCAGAGCCACGTGTTTTTTTCAGGGACAGCGTCTTTAAGTTGCAAGAAGAAGCTTGAAGCAGATGCGGCAACCATAAGCAGCAGTATTGGGAACTGGACAAAGACTCTGGTGTTGTGGGAGATTGCGCCAAAATCGAGTATACCGACAAATATGGCAATAACGGCCAAAGCAATACCAACATACGAAAACCAAGACAAACGTTTCATTTTCAACCTCTATACGACAAAATCATCATGGATTTGTTGTTATAAGCAAGAGGCTAATGCCAATTCCAACATAATCAAATAAAGAAAATATTATATGGTTTTTGTATTGTGGAGAATCAATAAGCCTTTGGCGGCATCTTTCGGATCGTCCAGTTTATTGATTCAGGGTCGATTGTGTTGCCATTGACGTGGACTTCAAAATGAACGTGTGGAGCAGAGGAGTTGCCGGTGTTGCCATTCGCGCCAATCCATTCGCAAACCTCAACCCACTGGTCTTTTTTTACAAAAATCTCGCTTAGGTGGCCATATCTGGTTACATAGCCATTGGCATGTTCAATGTCTACACACATGCCGTATCCTGCAAACCATTCAGCACGGATAACCTTTCCAGCACCTGCAGCCTCGACCGGAACGCCTACTTCTGCATCGAGGTCTACGCCTGCGTGGAACCTTCCACGTTCAGGTCTGTAACCATAGGGAACCGAGACAGGTGAGCTAATCGGCCAGTTTTCAGGAATGCCGTAGTTTGCGTCTGCAGGACGAACAATCATTGCTGGAATCGGCACTGCATCTGCAAATAGCCCTGTTGGGACGGTTTTCTCCGTTTTTGCCGTGGCAGTTTGCGGAGCTTTGTTTGTTGTTGTGGTTTTACTGGTTGTTTGAGCAGGCTTTGTACTCGAAGTTGTAGTTTTTGTGCTGGATTTTGTGTTGTTTCCGGATGCCGGCTTTGGTGCTGTGGTTTGTTGCGTTTTTGCCGGAACCTTGGCAACTTCGGTTGTTACGACAGTTTTTGGCTTTTGCACTACCTTGGTTATTTTAGTAACTGGGAAGATGGCCAAAAAGTCACTATTGAATTGGGATTTGCATGATTGAGCGTAGAGGGAATCAACCGCTGCCAGTGCTTTTTTGTGGGCATCAAGCTCCATGTTGTAGTCTTTTATGTGTTGTCCAGCAGTTTCAAGCCTTGAAGCAGGCATAGTGATGGCAAGCGTTATGGAAATGCCGATAATAAAAAAAAGAACTGCAACAACGCCCAGCAAAATATTTCTTGCTTTGGATTCTTTTCTGCGGTAGTCTCTGAGTACTTCTGAGTCCAGCATGAGGTTTTCTCTATCCATTGGAAAGATAATAATCATTTTTTTATCGCAATGCAAGCTTTAATGAAATTCCTGCTTGACACAGGCTGTCCTCTAACTAAAATTCAATCTTCGGTATAGCATTGCACGCAGGTCCATAGCTCAATTGGTAGAGCACTGGTCTCCAAAACCAGGTGTTGGGGGTTCAAGTCCCTCTGGGCCTGCCAAAAAGAGGAACCAAAAGATGAAAATAATTCAATTTTTCAAAGATGTCTGGTACGAAATGACACAGAAGGTGACCTGGCCAACAGGCAAAAGACTTGTTGTCGCCACAACGATCATTGTCTCCTTCGTCTTGATCTGGGCAATAATCATTTTTGCCTTTGATTCAATTTTCATCTCGGCACAGAAGTTTGTCATTGACGACTACTACGATACGGTCATGCTCCAGAGGGCATCTGAAGGAAAGATTACAATTGATCAGGTACAGAGATTCAATTCCGCTTCCGAAAGAGACGCTTTCATGGCAGAGAAGAGAAAAAACAAAGAACCAGGGTATGACCCATCCGTTCCATTCCCAGGCGACGAAACCACAAACACTAACGATGGCACAGGCACAACACAGTCAATCCCGCTTACTCCAACTGAAACAGCTCCAACAACAACTCAGCCAGGTACAACAACCCAGCCGGGTTCTTCAACAACAACACCAAACAATCCGTGAGGTAAACAGGTAGAAACATGGCGCTTCCAGAACCAAAGTGGTACGTTCTCCACACTTACTCGGGCTACGAAAACAAAGTGAAGATCAATCTTCTTCAGCGTATTCAATCAATGAATATGGAAGATCTCATCTTCAGAGTGGAAGTCCCGGTGGATTATCAGGTCAGGCTCAAAGATGGAAAACGCCAGGTTCTCCCGGAAAAGGTTTATCCAGGTTACGTTTTAGTTGAAATGATAATGACCGACCAATCTTGGTATGTTGTCAGAAACACACCAGGTGTGATCGGTTTCGTTGGTTCAGGCGGCAAGCCGCTTCCGCTCGACGAGGAAGAAGTAAAACAGATGCTTAAGCGTGTAGGTTTGGAAGAAGCCAAGGCTTCGCTGAACTTCCATGTTGGAGATAGCATAAGAGTAGTTGGTGGTCCATTCAACGAGATGATAGGTATTGTTGAATCGATCAACGAAGAAAAGGAAAAGACAAAGGTCAGACTTTCAATGTTCGGTCGTGAGATGCCTGTTGAGCTTGACTTTGTCAACATTGAACTGATTTAAGGAGCAAAAAGATGGCAGCAAAAAAGGTAGAAGCTCAGGTAAAACTTCAGATTCTTGCAGGAAAAGCTAATCCGGCACCACCAGTTGGACCAGCGCTTGGACAGCGTGGTGTCAACATCATGCAGTTTTGCAAGGAATTCAATGAAAAGACAAAAGACAAAGGCGATTCGATCATTCCAGTAATCATCAACGTCTATTCGGATAGAAGCTTTGACTTCATCCTTAAGACACCGCCAGTCTCAGATCTGATCAAGAAATCGCTCAAGGTTGGCTCGGGCTCAGGTGAACCAAACAAGAAAAAAGTTGGCAAGCTCTCATTGGCCCAGCTTGAAGAAATTGCAAAGACCAAGATGCCAGACATCAACTGCGACACCATGGAAGCAGCAAAGTCGATGGTAGCAGGCACAGCCCGTTCAATGGGCGTTGACGTCGAAGGCTATTGATAAGTAACATTTTTCGGTTCTTCCGGTCAAGGCCGGAAAGCTAGCGGAAGGATTGTGCAATAAGGCATTGTCCGATAACACCGCAAGGAGGAAACATGAGAAGAAGCAAGCGTTATCAGAAACTTGAGAAGCTCCTCACAGTCGACAAGAAGTACGACATGGAAGAAGCGTTCGACCTAGTCTACAAGATGAAGTCATCGAAGTTTGACGAAACAGTCGAAGTTACGCTCAAGCTTGGCGTTGACCCAAAACAGGCTGACCAGTACATCCGCGGTTCAGTTGCCCTTCCGTCAGGAACAGGTAAAGTTGTCAGAATCGCAGTTTTTGCAAAAGGCGAAAAGGCACAGGAAGCAAGAGCAGCCGGAGCCGATGCGGTTGGCGATCAGGACTTGGTCGACAAAATCGCTGGCGGCTGGTTTGAGTTTGACCTTGCCATGGCAACCCCTGACATGATGGGTACCGTATCAAAACTCGGTAAGGTACTTGGTCCAAAAGGACTTATGCCGAACCCAAAAACTGGTACGGTCACAATGGATCTTGCCGGAGGAATCTCAGAGTTCAAGGCCGGTAAGATTGAATATCGTGTCAGCAAGTTTGCAGACATGAACGTCCCAATCGGAAAAATCAGCTTTGAAAAAGAAGCCCTCAAGAAAAACTTCGTTGCTTACATGTTAGCAGTTCTCAAAGCAAGACCGGCATCACTCAAGGGAACATTCATTCAGTCCATGAGCATGAGCCTCACTCAGAGCCCAGGCATCATAATGGATGTCAACAAAGTATCTTCACAAGTATCAAAACTTGCATAATGCAAGTGTACAGATAAAAAAACTTAGCAAACGCACCTTGATTTGAATCGTTGCTAGTGACAGCAGGTTATCGCCCTAAAAGGGGTGTTTAATGGTAGAACCGCCTGCCGAGGCAAAGGAATATAGGGATAATAATTAAAAATGACCCTACCTTTGTTTTGGTAGGGTCATTTTTGTTGGAAAGGAGGACACATAATTGAAAACGAAAGCAGTAAAAACCGAGCAGCTTGAGGAAATCAGGAAGCTTTGGAAAGAATCTGGTGGATTCGTAATTATTGATACACAGCTCATGCCTGCAGCACCGATAACCGATGCAAGAAGGCAGTGCAGGAAGGCGGGAGTTACACTCACAGTCTTCAAAAACACACTCGTACAGATAGTCGCTCGTGAGAACGGCGTCGAAACGCAGCTGGAGAAGTATCTCAAGGGACCATCCGCATTCGCGTTTGCCGAGGAAGCACCTGTAGCAGCAAAGACAGTTTCCGAAATTGCAAAGAAATATGCAAAGTATTTCAAGGTTAAGGCAGCTTACTCAGAAGGTCAGGTTCTCAATGCAGCTGGCGCAAAAGCACTTGCATCACTACCAACAAGACAGGAGATGCTTGGTCAGGTTGCAGCAACGTTCCAGGCACCAATTTCAAGTTTTGCACGTGCACTCAATGGTACAATCGTAGGATTTGCAAGAGTCGTGAAGGCTTATGCAGACAAGAAGGCGGAAGGCGGATCGCCTGAACCGACACCGGAACAGCCAGCTGAAACACCAGCTGAAGCAGCATGAAAACAAAAATAAAAAAAGGAGAATAAAAATAAAATGACAAAAGAAGAAATTCTTGAAGCAATTGAAAAAATGACAGTGCTCGAACTCTCAGAACTGGTCAAGATGATCGAAGAGAGATTCGGCGTTTCAGCAGCAGCTCCAGTTATGATGGGCGGCATGATGCCAATGGGCGCAGCACCAGCAGAAGAAAAGGAACAGACTGAGTTCGACGTCATCATCACAGAAGCCGGACAACAGAAGGTTCAGGTCATCAAGGTCGTTAAAGAAGTCTCAGGCCTTGGCCTCTCAGAAGCAAAAGCCCTCGTTGACGCAGCTCCAAAGCCAGTCAAGACAAAAGTTTCCAAGGACGAAGCCGAAGAAATCAAAGGCAAGCTCGTGGCCGTCGGCGCAACAGTCGAAGTCAAATAAGCTCAGTAACAACAAATTTAGCTTTCATAATGCCCGGTGCTTTGCATCGGGCATTTTTGTTTGTATAATAGCTTTTATGGGAAAACGCTTTATCAATCTTTGGCTAATAGTTTCAATCATTTTTTCACTATTTTCATTCTCTTTTCCAGCAAAATCAGAGCAAACATGCCTGGGATGGCCGATGTTTGGCAGAACACCGGATGGTTGCCACTGGGTACCGGCTGATTGTTCGCCAAAATCAAGCGATTACGAGCTTGACTGGACAACTGACATAAAGGAATACCTGCTTCTCCGAAAGCTCCTTGTGATTGGCAACAGGGTCATAACCTATGGCTACTCTGGAACGCTTTACAGCTACCTGGCAAACCCGCAGGATCACAACCCCAAACTCCTTTGGACTTACAACCTTAAAAGTCCGATGAAAACCCCTTGCTACGACAAGGGAAAGCTTTTCATCTGCCTTGAGTCTGGCAGGGTGGAGTGCGTTGATTTTGCCACAAAAAACCTCCTTTGGACGACGACGCTTTCAGGTTTCATAGACAGTCATCCGGTTGTCTACAAGGACAGGCTTTATGTGGATTCAGCAGACCAGTCCAACATCCTCAACTCAAAAACCTGCTACTTCAACTGCCTGGACGCAAGGACAGGAAGGCTTATCTGGAAGTATGACAAAATGGGCAGGATTTTTACCACACCGGCATTTGACAGCAACAGGATGGTTGTTGGCACGGACAAGGGCTCCCTTTATTGTTTTGACACAACAAAGAATAATTCTGATGATGGCCTTGTTTGGTCTGTAAAGCTTGGGTTCAAGGTTTACTCGCCAGCAATCAGGAATGGAATGGTTTATTCGATAACCAGAGATGACGATGGCTCATTCCTTTTCACTTGCATGAATCTTGCCGATGGTGTTAAAATTTGGCAGAACCGCGTAAACAAAAGTGGAGAATACTACGATTACGTTGCGGTAAACGACAAATATTTCCTCTGTGACACTCTCGATGGTTTTGTCTGCCTGGACGCACTTACCGGCAAACGGGTGTGGTCGAACAAAGAACTCGGGTTTTCGGCGACAATCACCGATGATTACGTTTTCACAGCCACAAAAAAAGAGGTCAACTGCTCTGACATCAATACTGGCAAGAAACTTTGGAGCAATCCAATAAAAGCGCCAGCCTTGCCAACAACAATCGACAGGGACAGGATTTATTTGATGGGCGACAACACCATTTACACCTTCAAGCTCAAGAACCCAACTTACCCTGAACTTGAGGATCTTGGCGACTCAGGCGCCCCAGGCTCAGATATCTCTAAGCCTGCAAGAATCATTATAAAACCAGACTCGATTGTCATGGAGCCAGGCACATCTCAAAAGTTTGAAGCACAAGTTTACGATGACAAAGGACAATTGATAGAAACCGATGGGTTACTGTGGGAAGTCGATGGCAAAGCTGGAACTGTTGATTCCGAAGGAGTTTTTACCGCAAACAAGGAAGGCTCATGCCAGATTAAATGCACATGTGCTGATATAACTGCATTTGCACCGGTCACAATTGTCAGGTTTCTCAAGGCAATCCCGGAATCCTTGAGGTTTGACAAGGTAACTGCTGGCTCACAAAAACCGTACACGGCAAACCTGGGTTTTGTATCGCAAGTGGACATGACTGTCGACCTTCAGTGTTCATCGCCAATGCTGTCGCTTTCTCAAAGCAAGCTTGAGCTGAGGGCAAAAAACCAAACAAACATAGAAGTTTTGCTGTCAGCAGAGAACCTGAATCCAGGCCAGATAATCGACGCAAAAATCACAGCAAGCTACAACAACAGCTTCATAGAGATACCTGTTCAGATAGTGGTTTCTGACCAAAAAGGTGACTGTTTGTCGGTTTTGCCAGGGAAACTTGATTTTGGGTATGTGGCAAGAGGAACAAAGAAAACAATCTCGCTTGCCATTTCCTCGACAAGACAAACAAAAATCAGGATTAAACCAAACGCCAACTGGATTCAGCTTTCAACAAGCTCAGTTGAACTGGGCGGAGGAGAGAGCAAGACGGTTGAAGTGACCATTCAGCCCTCAACCATGCCAACTGGAAAGACGTTTACAGGAAGCATTGACATTATAGATGAGCAAAACTTTTGTATGACTGTCGCTGTGCCGGTTACCATCGAAACGGACAAAGGAATTGTGCTCGAGCTGGTCATCGACTCTGACAAGGCAAAGCTCAACGGCAAGCAGGTAGCGCTGGATGCTCCTGCAAGAATAATCAATGGCAGAACAATGGTGCCAATCCGCTTTATCTCTGAGTCTTTTGGCTGCAAGGTCGAATGGGACGCAAAAGAAGGCAAGGTCACCATCATCAGAAATGACATCACAATAAGGCTCTGGAAAGGCAAAAATACTGCAAAGGTCAATACCGAAGAAAAAAAGCTCGATTCCCCGCCAATAATCATCAAAGGCCGAACCTTTGTTCCGCTCAGGTTCATATCTGAACCATTCGGGGCCGTGGTGGCTTGGGACAAAGTGACAAAAACCATAACAATCGTCTGGGATCCGCTCTGATTCTTTAGGAAGGTTCACAAGTTTGAAACTTAAGAGAGTTGAGGGTATAATCCTTCCATGAGAAAACCAATCCTTGTGATTTTAGCTATAGCTCTTGTTTTGCCGGTGCCTTTTGCCGGTTCGAACGAAACGATAAGAACCTACGGTATGTTTGAGATTCCTGCAAGAGGAACAGTGAATGGATCGATAGCGGTTTTCTCAAGACCAATTGATGGTCAGTCAGATCTCTGGTCAGTAAACCTTGTGACGGGTGACGAAAAAAGACTGACTGAATCAAACATTATCGAATCAAATCCAGTGTTTTGTGGCAACAATGTTGTTTACACGGTTGCTTTGGATAAAACATCGCAAACCGATCTGGCAATGACAAATCTTGATGGGGACGTCAGAATGATCTCTCAACTGCCAGGGGATGAAAGCCGTTTTTGGGTCTTTGGTGACAGGGTCATCTGGGTTGTTGAAGATGGCAATGTTTTTTCAATCAAGTGCTACAACTCGATTGACGGAAAAACCGTCCAGGTAAGAGGACAGTCAAAAGAAAAACCGACAAACATTCTCTCAAACGGACAGAAGGTTTTCTGGACGCAGCAGGACGACTCGTATGATCTTGATGTGTGGTCATACGATTTTGAGACTGAAAAAATTGATATTGTATGCCACGAACCTGGTGATCAGTATTGTGTTGGTTTTGAAGACAACTGGCTTTTGATAATCGGAAGATACGTTTTCAGACCTGATAGAGACTTGTTTGCCTACGACATTGAAAATGCAATGGAAGTTCCAGTTGACACCTCAACAAACGACGTCACCAGCGCAGCCATCTCAAACGGGCAGGTTGTTTATTTGAGCCAGCCAATCGACAGCACTACCGATTGCCAGCTGAGGTTTGCAAGACTTGGCGAAACTATAGTGACGAATAAACCAATCGAAAGAATATGGCTTACTGAAAAAGAGAGAGTCCATTTTTCCTGGCCGGTTGTCATGTGGGAAGACAAGCGTGACTTTTATGACAAGGGCATCGACATCTGGGCTTACAATTTTAACACCGACTGGTCGTATCCGGTGAGTTTGGATCCTGGAAACCAGTATATTCAGGGCATCAGTGGTTCAACAGTTACCTGGCTAACGACCAGAAACAACCTTTTCGGATTGAGTTTCAAGATTCTGTCGGAATAAACCTAGAAATTGTTTTTCTCTATCTCTGAGATTGTGTAGTTTCTGTCGTCCTCATCTTCAACAAGACCAGCTTTTTCCATGGCCATGGCTTGGAATTGTCTGAACTTTTCCTCGTCACCATTGAGTTTGTAAGCTCTGGCCATGCCTTCATAGGCGAACGCAAGATGAAATCCTTCAATGTTTTCACCAAGGCAGATATCAAGGCACCTTTTTGCTGTAAACATGCATTCTTCCTTGTGGCCGAGGATGTAGTAGACCTTTGAAACAAGCCAGTCGCCAGCCTGAAACTCCACCTGTGTGCCGGCAAATCCCCAGTGAAATCTCGACGCCTGAGCCATAAGGATCATGTTGTAATCATCATCTGGGGTTCTGTCTGTTTTGTCGATGAGCGCCCAGGTGGCGTTAAAGTATTCTACTCCAAGATTCCTGTGGAATTCTGCAATTTCTGAAGCCATGTTTCCTCCGGGATACGCTGAGTCTTTTGAATGAATAATAACCAACGTCTGGTTAATTGCAAATAATTGATGTTTATAATCCTGGAACTTTAGAATACGTCTAATTGTATGAAACGTGAATGATGTTTACAAAGTACAAAAGGAGAGAAAAATGAGAAAAACAGCCATGTTCTCAGCTCTGACCGTGTTGGTTTTGGTATTGTCAGGTTGTGTTGGGAAAAAACAGTCGGTTTCCCTGGAGCGGACAGGGTGGAAGCTTGTTGCCTGGTCAATTTCATCTATTAAAGCTGATGCTTATGAAATAACTGCAAACTTTGATGATAAAACAATGTCAGGAAAGTCAGCAGTGAATTCTTACAGCGGTGATTACTCCATCGACGGTTACGACATCACTTTCGGTCAGTTTGTTTCAACAAAAATGGCAGGTACAGAGGAGGCAATGAGAGCGGAATCTAACTTCTTTGAGCTGATTAAACAGGTAAAGACGCTGGAAGTTGCAGGAATCAAGATGATTTTTAGAGACAGTCATGGTTATGACCTGCTCGTTTTTGAGATGAACACCCCACCTGAAATCTAGTTTTTATAAAAACTTGCAAAACGACATCTAGAGCTGTAAATTCAAATATGACTTTGGAGGAAAAAATGAAGAGAATTATTTCTGCTGCGTTGCTGATGGTTTTGATACCAATGATGGCTGTTGCCTGTGGTGGTGATGTAAAGGTGACCCCTGATAATGGTGGCTCAAAGCTCCCAGACCCGGAGTTTGCCAACCTGGGTGAGTGGGCTGTAAAAGTTGACAGCCAGTCGGTCGTAAAATCCATAATGGTGACAGGTCAGGAGAAAACCGAGGAAGGGTATGTCTTTGTCAAAGTCGACATCACTGCCAGAAACAACATGGATCAAGATAGTATGTTCATGCTTGGTATGCTCACCCCAGAGCTTGATGATGGCAAAGGCAATATTTCCCAGTATGAGCTGTTTGTTGACGGAGCGTTGGACAAGGTTGACTGCAAGGCAGGAGAAACTGTTTCAGGCAGTATCTATTTCAAGATGCCTGGCGACATGAACCTTGTGACTGCAGGCATGAAGCTGAACATGACCCACATTGGCCAGAGAGAACAGCCAAAAGCCGAAATTATCCTTAAATAATACGAATTATTTGTAATAAGAAATTCACATATTTACATCAAAAGTTAAGTTTGTTAATATAACCGTATATAACATTAAGGAGGATGGACATGAAAAAGATTGCTTGGTTGCTTGTGCTTGTTCTTGCGGTGTCAATGACATTTGTTGCCTGTGGTGGAGAGAACAATGAACCTGTCAAAGATGACAAGGTTGTAACCGATGGTAAAACTGAAACTGAAGTAAAGACCGAAACGGAAACCCCAGCCGCAACAGCTGATTGGGTGAAAGCTGGAAACTACAGCTACAAACTACTGGAAACCAAGATTGAGGAAGGTTACAAGCTTGGCGGTATTACCATGGGTGAAGAAGCAGGACAGATTTATGTCTGGATAAAGTTCGTTTGCAAAAATGAAGGTATGAGCAAATCAACATTCAGCTCTCTTTTTGCTGACGCAAAGCTTGTTTCGCCAGATGGGAAAGAATATGGCGATGAAGTAATTACCGATGGCGTTCTCAATGACACAGACTTTACTGCCGGAAAAGAATCAATAGGTGAATGGTATTTCAAAGTTCCGGGTGATTCATCACTTTCAGTTTCTGGTTGGAAGCTCACAATGAAAACACCGGACATTCTTAGTGATGATATGGTAACAATCGATATTCCATAGTTGGACGCTGTTTATCACTTAGCCAATTAAACCCCGCTTATCAAGCGGGGTTTTTGTTTGTTGGAGAAAATATTAATTAAATGATATACCAAAAACATCTTGTTTTGTTTAATTTCATAAAGACAATTTTGTTATGAGTTCACAAAAAGTTTTGATTGTCGATTTTGGAACCCGACACATAAATTCATTGATTTCATCTGTCTGCAACTGCCTTGATGATGAAAATATAAGGCTTGTGAGAGTAATGCGACAGGGTGTTGCGCCTGCTCCAATTAAGCACAATACCATTGAAACACAATTTTGCCAGTCAAGTTTCAGCTTAGACTCGGTGAAAGATTCTGACAAGACAATAATTTTCTCTGGTTCACCGGATCATGTTGGTGATCCTGCGGGTTTCAGGACACTTTCAAAGAGGGTTCTCGAAGAATTTGATGGGCCGATTTTTGGAATTTGCTATGGTCACCAGCTCATATCAACCACTTGGGACAAAACGGTCACAATGGATTTCAAAGGTGGACAGGGCAACGCAACCTTCATCCCGGTAAACACCTATGGCTCGGATCCGGTTTTTAAATCAGTCCCGCTTGCAGGTTTCCTGGTTGCAGTCAGGCACAACTGGTCGTTGTCAAAGGTGCCACAGGACTTTGTAAAACTTGGTGAAACCAGAACTTCATACCAGATAATTGCAGGTGTAAGACACAAAACAAAACCCATCTACGGTTTCCAGTTTCATCCGGAGCTGCCTGTTCCAGGTTTCTGGTTTGGACAAGAAATGCTTAGAAATTTTTTGTCGTTAACGCTTCCGGTCAAACCGACTGAAGAATAATTTAACAGAAAATCATTCAAGCTCGATTTTATAAACCAGTTTGACTCTTCCGCCAATCTGTTCCAGCGTAACGTAGCTTTTTGCAGTTCCTTTGACTTCATGCCTGATAATGTTTATTGTCAGTGTTTCACCTGGGTTCTTGTCAAAAAGGATGCTAGAGATGTTCCATGTCGATTTGACTGGAATCTTGTCGAATTCGGTGACAATGTCGCCAATAAGCAACCCTGTGTTTTCGGCTTTGTCGTTTTCGAACCCGGCAATTTTGACGCCTTCTGAACTGTCCTCAAGCTTGAGAGGGAGATGACCGTGATTTTTCAGGCTTGAATAGAGCTGTTGATAGAGAGGATTTTCGCAGTCTTTGACTGCGCTTTCGATGACATCGGAAAGCGTAACGTTGCCAAGAAAATGAAAATAATTGCCAGCCCACTGGGAAACCTGTGGGGTGAAGACATGTCCAAAGTCCAGCGATGATTTGAGCAAATATGTGCGATAGTCCGGTTCAATCGTTCCTTCTACCCATGTGTTCATGGCAAATGCAAGGTCTGAAGCAAACTGCTCTGTTGCTGGCAGGAATGCTCCATTGGCAATGCAAAACTGCTCCAGTCTTGAAAAATCTGGTTTTTTGTTTTTTAGCTCCCATGTTAAAAGAGCATTGATATAGGCCGTATCGAAATCTTTTTGAGCAATGCCTGATGGAATGATTATTCTGGCAGTTGTGCCTTCGATGACGGTTCTTGAAAGACCAGATGGCAACACTGGGTCTGGCTGGATGAGGATTTCTGTGAAAGGTTGCTTGATGTGCATTATGTTTGCAATGTTTTCAGCCCTTGTGGCTGCCCTGTCCATGTCCCAGCCTTCAAGTGAATCGGTCATGAGTTTGGTTGCATGATCTTTGAGCAGTTCTATTTTGTCCGATGCGGCAACCATTTCTTTCATTGTTCCCTGCCCACCGGCAAGCTGGTCGACAGTTTCAAATGGTGGTAATGGCTGCGTTAGGTTGACGTTGACCTTTGGAAGGTCTATTTTTTCTGCAGCTTTCCATGAGTTTTTTACAATCGAGGCGTAGGTGACCGATTTTTTGAGGATTGACCAGTCAATATCACCTTTGACCTTGACTGTGGCGCTGTTGCCGCATCCGGCCAGCAAAGAAAGGGATATTGTCGCAGCAATTGTAAAGACTATTGTTTTTATGCGCATTTATTTGAGCTCCTTGAGAATTTGTTCCATATCGGGTGGGTTTGGATGGTTGTAAAGTATTCCCCCCGGTTTTTCGTTGTAGTATGGGCGGTTGCAGCCTTTGCAGCCAGGATTCTGGTAGTCTTGTGGTGTAACCTGACCTTCATAATCACCAAGATTTTGAATCTGCCCGTTTTTGTAATCAATCTTCCAGTCGTGATTTTTTCTGATCAATGCCAGAGCAGTTTGAACCTGTCTGTAGGGTTTGAGGTCTGGTGGCTGGAGGTTTTCAAGCGGCGTGCCAGGAATTGGTGTGAAGGCAAACAAGCTCACCACAACGTCCGATTTGATGAGGTCTCTTGCCAGTTCAACTATCTGCTCCTGTGTTTCACCAAGTCCTGCGATTAGGTGAGTGGTTACCTGACCGGGGAAGAATTTGGCTATCTCTTTGAGGAGGTTAATCGATGGCTGGAGCGGTTTGTTTTTGATCCTTTTGCTCAACTCTTCGGTTGCAGTGTCGAGGGCGATGCTGATGTTGGCTGCACCTGCTTCAAAAAGATCTCTGGCGTCACTAAGGGTCTCAATGTGCATTGAAACCGAGATCGGAGCGCAGGTCAGCGGGAGCGCCAGCTTGAGAAAGGCAATCACGTCAGCTTTTGTTGCCGACGACCTTGTTGCCTGGATGCAAATCCTGTTGAGGTTGGCTTTGCCAATGGCTTTAATGATGTCAGCCTGGTCAACCTCAGGCCAGGTCACCCTGGAAAGTCTTTCTGGGTTGCCTGATGATTGTGGACAAAACAAACATCCACCCTCGCAGGCGTCGCCGATGAGCAGATAGATGGCTCTGGGAGTGAAGTTATAATCTCCAGGTTTTATACCCAGAAGCTGAAGCGATCCGTATGAGGCTCTCACGGTGTTGAAATGTCGATGGTCAAGATCAGATCGATGCGTTTTTCGTTTGCATCCCAGTCAATGAGGGCTGTCAGTGTGTCCTGGGCGATAAAACGCAACGGAACCATGGTCGAACCGTTTGTTATGAATGGGGCTGCCTCCAAAAGCTTAGGCTGCCCATCAAGGAAAGCGTTTTTGGAATCGACAAAAACCGTTGATGTGTGCTTCTGTCCTTTGACAGTGACTGATCTTGTTTTTGGATCCCAGTTTACAGTCGCCTTGAACCTGTCTGAAACAAACCTGAGTGGGACAAAGGTTTTGCCGTTTTTAATTGTTGGTGGGACTTTCAAATACTCGAGCTGATCGTTTACGTAGGCTTCAGGTTTTCCAACCCACATCCTCACCCTGATGATTTCCTGGGGAACAAAGGTGATGACCTTGCCCCAGGGGGTGCTGTTGCCGGCCTCGTCTACTGCAAACAGTTCCAGCTTGTTCTCGCCAGCCTTGAGGTCGAAAGCGATTTTGAAGTTTCCGTTGTTGTCCGGTTTGTTATTTTTGCCGTTGGCGCGGATAATGGCCGTCTTTTCCGTGGCGCCTTCAATCCAGATTGGCGAGGAGTGGACTATTGTGCCAGGGTCTTTGACCGTTAGAGATGGAGCCATCGAGTCCAGTGTGACATTGACGACTGAATCGGTTGTTTTACCTGTGTCTTTCTTGGCTGTAACTTTTATTGTGTTTTGACCCTCATGAAGGTCGTAGAGGATGTCAAAGGAGCCGTCTGCTGCAACGTCTTTTTGGTTGTTTCCAATATAGATTGCAACGCCAGGGTTTGTTCTGCCGATGATATGAATGCTCGACTTGTTAACCAGTGTTTTGTCCTTTGGTTCAGTAATGGTCAGATCTGGAGGAAGGTCATCAACAGCTGTCTCCTGGTAGTAAAATTTACAGCGAACACTCTGAGAACCGCCGTTTGTCACAACTTGAAGGTAACCGATTTGCTGCATGTTCAACAATAGTCCTACTACCGGCTGAACGGTGATGGAAATATCTAGTTCATCTGACTCAAACTTGGCTGGGTCAACTTCTATCCAGGTGTTGTCAGGCTCCAGAGTGCCTTTGAGACCTGCCTTGCCGTCATTGCTCAAATGGACTTTCAATGTTTTCTTTTCCCCTGAACGCAGCGTGCCAAAATCAAGTTCTTTTGGGTCGACAATCAGATTTGGCTTTATTGGGTTTGCCTTGACCGATATCTCTGAGTTTTCTGATGTAAGCGGCACAACTTCAAAACGGTAGTTTCGACCTTCAAGCTGTTCTATGTTTATTGGCGAGCTTTTGGAACTGTCGATGGCCTCAAAGATCATGGTGAAAAATGTGCCTGATTCTGCAAACTTGTCTTTGCTGCTGGTGTAGGAAGCACCGAAAAACACTGTGCTTTTGTCACCGTTTTTTCTAACAGTCGGTTCGACAAACATTGGCTTTGGATCGTTGACCAAAAGGCTGCCGTTTTCGATGCTCTTAAGGCTTATTGTGCGGTTTTCAAAAGTAACCTGGAATTTTATTGAAGAAAGATCAGCAAGGCCTGTAGCCCTGACGTCAACTTTCAGGGTGTCCCCGATGGCGACCTGCTTGTCTATCGGTTTGACAGAAACTTTCCCATCAGCTGCATGAACCGTTGGAAACGGCAGCATGCATAGGCAGACAAGAAGCATAAGTTTTCTCATCAAATCATCCTTTCAAGGACGCGGGCTACCCCGTCCTGTGTGTTGTCTGGTGCTATTATTGTTGCTCTGGCCTTAACCTCGTCAGTTGCGTTGCCCATGGCTACACTGATGCCACAGACTTCCATTGCTGGAATGTCGTTTTGCTGGTCACCAAAAAATACTGAATTGCCAAGATTTAGGTTCGTCATTTGGGAAAGAATCTTGAGCGAAGATCCTTTGTTGATGCCGGCAGGGCCGACCTCAAGATAGTTGTCCCATGATTTGACAAAGTCTAGAACTCCGGCAAACCTTTCGCTCATTTCAGTTGAAATTGTCTCAAGGATATCGGGGTTGGCTAGAGTGAAAATTTTTGTCGGTTTCGCATCCGACTGGAGAATATAATCTGAAACATCATCGACTTCAACGGCTTTCAGGTGCGATCTGGCTTCGTACCTTGTCAGGGATTCGTTTTCCTGTTGGACGTAAAACGTGTCATCGATATAGACACCAACAAGGTCAACCTTGTTGCGAACAAATTGGATGTATTCTGCCGATTCGGTAACAGGCATATCGAAACTGACAATTGGTTTTTCGTCGGCAATTCTTTTGATCCAGCCACCTGAGTAGGCGATGATGTAGTCCTCGATATCCAGCTCCCTTGCGAACCGCTCAGCAGAAAGATATCTTCGACCCGAAGCCAGTATAACTCTGATGTTTTTGTCCATTGCCTGCCGGAGGATTGACTTGTTGGCATTAGAAATTGTTCCATCTGGAGAGAGCAATGTTCCATCCAGATCAGTAATGATAGCTTCTATCATTTTTTTATTTCTTTAACAAAAGGCTGTCGCAACCTTGAGATCAGGGGTGATAACGGTGGCGCTGCAGGTTCAAGGGCGATGCCGAGTTTCTCAAGCACTTTCTTTTCGCTGACCAGGTAGCCGATGATTGCCTTGGCAAAAACAAGGAATGGAACAGCTAACAAAACAGCATACGGACTGAAAAGCGTGGAGAAGCTGAACATGACGAGTATGACAAGCAGAGGATGTGTGTTGGCTTTTTTGGCAATTAGCGGGGCAGCTACAGCCTGGGCAAGGATTTGTTCTATGACCAGGAAACCGACAGAATACCAGACAAGCAATCCAAAATTGCCTGTTGTTATGGCAGTCACAAAAGTAAGCAGGAATCCTACAGAGAAAGAGATCATCGGTCCGATGTATGGTACCATTTCGCCTATGGCAACAACAACTCCAATGATCAGGAAAGCATCGCTAAGACCAAGTATCAGACACAAAATTGCAATTAGCGCGCCAATCATAAAAGACAATGAGGCTTGTGCCTTGATGTATCCCCAGATCTGGACATAGACAGCATGGAGAAGACCTTTAGCAGTCTCAGCCGTTTTTTGGGGTAGCAAGGAGAACAGTACTCGGTTGACAGCTTCCCAGTCGAGAAGGAAAAAGATTGCGATTATCAAAATTATAAATGTATTGAACAGATAGCCGGCAAATGTTGTGAATATACTTTTCAAAATATCCGGGAGCTGTTTGACCGCGCCGTAAAGAAAATTTTCAATGCTTGTCTGCACGGATGTAAGATAGGTCTGAATCTGTTCGTTTGTTATCTTGAAAGATGTTTTGACCCATTCGGTGACCTTGTTTGATATACTTGGAAGATTATTGCTTACTGATGAGAATAAGCTGTTGGCCTGATCTATGGTTTTTGTGATTGTTGGTGTTGCGATGAACAACACGATAACAAACATGAGGATGATGACTATAAAAACAGATATGAGCCTGGGGAGTTTGATATTAATCGTTCTTGGTTTTATAAGAGTTTTTGTGCCAAACCTCAACATCTTTATGTCGATTTTGCCCTTCGAAAGCCAATCAACAGCAGGTCGAAGCAAAAACACAAAAACAAGAGCAATTAGAAATAAAATAATAACAGAACGTAGGAGCCACAAAACATAAATGAGGAATGCGGCTCCTACGATGACTGCTATTGCGATGATAATTTTAAGGAAGACCTCAAGGTCTCCCTTTGAGACTTTGAGCACTAGTGAAGCTCGGATTCGTCGGCAAGCTCAGCTTTGGTGCCAACTTTTGCCTTAATCCTTTCAATGATTTCTTCTGTTTTTGACTGTATATCGCCTGCAACATCCTTGGATTTGTCAGCGATAACCTTGCGCGTTTCCTCACCCTTTGCCGGGGCAAAAAGAACTCCAAGCAAGAAACCTACAGCAGCTCCGAAGAGCACGCCTGCAAAAAAGCCATTTTCACGGTCACTCATTTTTTCCTCCTTTTTTGTTTTTGCCAAAAAACGATTTTCCAATGTTGAACAATGTGGTGAATACTTTCCTAAATACTGGCTGGAGTATTACTGGGATGTATTGTGTAATGGATGCGACTCCAGATATTATGCTTTGTGTGGTTTGAATTGCATTTGTAAGTGATGCGAGAGTGCTCTTGATCACTGGCCCTGATTCATCAAGGATACCGTTTACTTTTGGAAGAATGTCGGTGTTGACGGTCTTCATGGCCTGTTCGGCCTCATTTAAAGTTCTCTTAGCCTGGAGTATAGCCGGAACCACGAAAAGGATGATGAGCATCATGCCAACAAAAAGGATTCCGATCAGTATCCAGAGGGCTATCTCAAGGTTTTGCATCCTTGAAAGTGCTGTAGCGAATTCTTGATTCATTATCTTTACCCTCCACTTCGCTCAAGCCTGGCCAAAGCCTGGAATGTTTTATATTGTCCCCGCAAATGCCGTGTCTACCTTAATTTCCTGCACCTTATCGCAGGTGGGGTCACTTCTATGGCCAACATAACAGTGAACATCAATAAAATGCTCATCAGTGCTGGCATTCTGATCCCTACATTCACTTATAGGCAGTAAATGTCAGCGATCACGAACACCACAGGGTAAAGGAATTATAAGCCTAATGTGGCGCTAATTCAAGCGATTGCAAAAAGCACAAGCTTGAGTGTGCCAACAGCCAAAGCGGATATTTCCAGTCCGACAAGCCATTCAATGGGTGATCCAAACAATCTTTTTTTTACGTTGACTCCGGAGACATTCTTGAAAAATTCAAAGGTGAACTGGTCAAAGTTGTTTGCCAAATTCAGAAAAATCTTCTTTTTTCCACGATTGATGTTGCTGGTCTGAAATCCGAGTTCCCAACCTGTCAGTAAACCGCAATCTACAAGAGTCGTGTTTTGAATGTCGTTAATATCTACTTTGCCCATAGGTGTGGAGATTGATGAATCATCCCAGGCGGCCAGTATACGTTTTGCTGGAAGAATCGAGAGAATCAAGAAGATGATGATCGCCGAAAGATAGCCGATACCAAGAACGAGAAGAGCTCTCTCCTGAGTGTTCCAAAATGGAAGCCAGCAGGCAACAGCTGGAACAAAAAGCGAAAGTACGAGTTTCTCAGCCATTGAATGTCCCTGTATCGATGCAAGTGTTTTCATTGGTTACATCACCTTTGAAATGATGATTACAATGAGCGCAGCCAGACTTACGCCAAGACCCCAGTCAAGGAAGTGAATACTGGAAATTGTTTCTTTGTACTCGGCTTTTGGTGCCATGGTTCGAAGTGTTTCGATGAGTTCATCGGGTGTTCTTAACTCACCAAGGACGATTATGGTTGAAGGTGTGATTTTACCATCAAAAATCTGCAATTCGCTACCAAAAATGCCTGGACGGTTGATCTTGATGATCTTGTTGACTTCATCAAGATTGATTGAGATGTTGCCGATGTGAAAACCCTTTGTTCCCGTTTCTGTATCAAGGCTGGTTCTGCATCTGGCAATGCCATTTCTTGAGATCAACCTTGAAAGAAAAACGATAAGAACGGACATAATCGGAATGGCCAGTAAAATTGACCAGCCATAGGGTGTTTTGAATGATTCAGATGGGACAATCAGAAAGCCCACAGCTGCGATGATGATGAGGGAATAATAGAGGCTTATCTTGTGTCCGTTGGGTTTTGTATAGAATTCTTTGTTCACAATTGCCCATTATAGGACTTGACGATGAAAACTGCAAGCCTTATCTTTATTTCCATGGCCTTCAACCTATATGACCCGAATACACCGGTGATAAAAAAACCGATTTCCAGAAAAAACTTGGATTTGGTAAAAAAAATTCTCGTTTACATTAGTTTTGCGACGTTACTTGTTTTGTTGGCAATGATCATTGTTACTGTCTGGCCAAGCAAACCTTCACTAACGATCAAGGCTGGTGTGGAATCAGAATTTGTTGTGGATGGCAAGCAGATTGGATCAGGAACAATGGTTGGTCTTGCCAACATCGAAGTTGGTCGCCATGAAATAGTTGCTATTCCAAAAGAAAAAATACCATTCATGACCAAAGATACACAAAGAGTGGATATTGCGCCTGGAAAGAGCGAAACGATAGAACTGGTCAGTATCTCAAGCGTAGAGTTTAAATCCAAGCCCGACAAAGCCTCAATCATTATCAGCTCTCTGGATGGCGATCTCAACCTTGGGAAAACGCCCCTGAAAACAAAACTTCCATATGGACAGTATGAAGTAACCATGAGGCTTCCTGGCTTTCCAGAATATTCGAGAAGTTTTCTTTCCTCAGGAGCCGAAGATTTGGTCGTATCCACTGATTTCGATAGCCTTGCACTTGATCAGCCAGGCTCGAGAAAGCTCACATACAATCTCTTGGTCACAAAATTGCGTGAAGGAGCCATGCTCAAAGTTGATGGGAAAGAATACAACGCAGGTGACCAGGTATTGTTGCCAAGCGGGTTTCACAATGTCTGCATGTTCAGTTACGGTTACCAGATTTTATGCACGCAGGTGATGTTTCCATCGGTTGGCAAACCCGTTGAAATCTCCTGGCCTGATTCGATCGATTATCCGTGCATGTATTTTGGCAAGGATCTTTATACTCTGCCCAATGATGCAAGGTACACGACTGTAACCCAGGATGGCTCGTCTTTGGTTTATGCCACGGGTCAATCGCAGATTGATTGTATCGACCTGATTACCGGACAGGAATCATGGGTGGAAAAAGTCGACAGAGCATTCAACCTTCGACCGGTAATCATGAGTGGAACCGATGCCAACTATATTTATGGTATGGCAGGCGTACCTTCGGATGTCAAATCAACACCTTTTTGTCTTGAAGTCAAGT
This sequence comes from Caldisericia bacterium, assembly GCA_017999835.1. GTDB lineage: Bacteria > Caldisericota > Caldisericia > JAAYUI01 > JAAYUI01 > JAGNLA01. The sequence continues at coordinate 82,055 of JAGNLA010000005.1, read as the reverse complement.
CTGGGAGCGAGAAAGACATTTCGACAACTTTTTCAGGTTCGGTTCTCCCCATGTCGGCAACAAGCTACAAATCAGGCCAATGGCAGTGTTATGCAAATGTTTGGTCGACAATTGTAAACGGAGAGGGATACGTCAAAGCCATCGAGGCTGTAGTTGTGAAAGGTGCAGAAACATCAAGATATATCAAGGAGCTTGAATCAGACGAATCAGCTTCCTTTCTTGGCGTGTCAATGTCGGCAACGACTGACAACCATCCAATATTTATCTTCAGCTACAAAAATGCCGGGAACAGCAAACTTCTGATTCTTGACCCCACAATTGCCGTACCTTACAAGCAGGTCGAGTACAAGGAGTGGAACAAGGAAAAGTTCACAATGCTGATGGAACCGCCAAAGCCAGAAGACAGAGACAAAGGCTGGATATTTCTAAACTCGCCATTTGAAACCAATGGAGCCTGCTATGATGGTGGTTTTGACACAGGCAATGCTTTTATTGTCTACTCTGATTTTACTGTCGCTTCGATCAGTTACCCTGACGGGAGACTAAAATGGAGCCGTTATATCGATAAAGTTCGTAAAACCTCTCCTTCGATATCCCAGGCCAAGGGTAAGAATGTGGTTATTCTCTCATACCCATCATCTCCTTTTGAGTACAGGCTCGATGTAAAGACAGGAGAAATTCTTGAAAGGCGTACAAGAGCCCTAATCCCCGAAGAAGCAATTCTCGGAACGGCATGTCCTGGAGGATCGTTTATTATTTCAAACAACACGGTTGTGTCTGGTGTCAAAATGGATGAAAATGGCAAATTCAAACCTACCTGGAAAAGAACGTTCAAGGAAGGGTTGTTGCTTGCCTCGCCGTGGGGTCCAGTCTACATCAACAAAGGCAAGATTGATGTTTTGGGTTCGCACATGCTCTCCCCTGTTCTCTCATTCAATCTTCCAGGGCTTGGTTTGCCAAATACCGGGAGTGTCTATGGAGACAAGTATAATCTGGCAATTTATGTCGATTCCAGAGTGTGGATTGTCGATAGAGATGGGTTGATAAAAGGGTATTTCACTGGTATCGACAAATTGTCTCCGCTTGAATCATCAGGGCACAAGGCTTTGCTAGCAGAAATTGACGATAAGAAGGTGGTCATTCCTTGGCCAAAAAACTGAAATGGATTGTTCCGGTTGTTGCTATTGCTGTAGTTGCTCTCATTGCACTGGTGGCCAAGCTGATTTTTTTTGCGCCCCAAAAAGGCTCTTTGCATCTTGAATGCCAAAAGACGATTGAATTGGAGATCGATGGCAATTCTTATGGCACAGGTTCAATTTTTGACATAACTCTGCCAACAGGCAGCTATCAATTTTTAGGAATCATATCTGGTCAGGCAGCACAGAAAATGACCCTGGAAGGAACATTCTCGATTGAGAATGATAAAGTAACAAACGTCAACTGTGGCGCAGATCCAGAAATTGAGTTTGTTTCAGAACCGGAGGGAGCTCAGGTCTCGATTTTAGCCGACGAAGCTCCGATACTTGGTAAAACACCAGTAAAGGCAACCTTACCTCCTGGAACCTATTCATTTGTATTCAACCTTTCAGGAAAAGCTGTCGAAAAAGGCCCATTTGAGATTAAGTTTGACGACAAGAAAAAAATTCAGGTTTTCTTTGAAGGTCAGCCAAAAAACCAGATGGACAAAAAGGACAAAATGGTTATTGACTCAACCCCGGAAGGGTTGATGATTTATGACAACGGGAAGCTCTCCGGCATCACACCGGTCTCGTTTGACAGGTTCACAGGCTTGGTGGTGAAGGACGAAGGGTTGACGCTCGAGATTCCGGAAACATTTGCAAAACAGTATGTCTGGCTTCATTCTCGTGACAATATCTTTATGGCTGTGTCATCAAATCCTATAGAATTCTCAGCGCATGAGTGGTTTGCAAATGGCGGTTTTTTTAGCTCATACATTGAAGATGGTTTCATAAAGATAAACCTCAGCCAGGCACATTCAGTTCAGGCAAAACTTCCAAAACATGATTGGACAGTGGGTTTTGGCTCTCACGGCTCCCAGCTGGTCTGGGCAGGCGTAAAGGATTCGGTTTTGTTGATACAAGCTTATGATCAACTGACCGGAGCACCTCAGGAAATAAAGCAAAAAGATCAGATAATTTATCTTTTTGCCAAACAAATCCAGTCACCGACTGGAAATTCGACAAGATTTTTCAGCTTGCACGCCGACCATTTGTTTGAGTTTGATACCGTTGAAATGAAAGCCCTGGATCTTGGCAAGGCATTTTCAGGAGTGATTTTGCGTCGGATGGGTGAAACATCCGATTTTGGTGTCGGCTTGATGATGGCCGATGGCAAATGTGCAGGAATCCTTAGCAGAAGATATCGTTGGCTTCCAGAACAACCGATGAATGTCGGTTTCTGCAAATCTTCCCAGCCGCCAATCATGGTTTTCTTTTCTGGTTCAAAAGTTGTAGGTATTAATACCGATTCAGGAGCTGTCGAATGGGAAACAAACCTAGCAGAGGAGCCGCTCCAGATCGTTTGGAACGACAATGAGCAGGTTTGGATTGCCGAATCGCTGGATTCTTCAAGATACTACATGATTGACCAAAATGATGGACAGGCAATCCCCCTTGATAAAGGCAGCACAATGGCGCAGGAAAATCCCAACCCAGGCTTTATTATTGCTGGTTATCATGTCAACAACGACAATTTTGTCCAGCTGTCAATCAAGCCTGGAAGTGAGCTTTCAGCTATATCCAATGGGCAAACGGCTTGGACTGTCCAATGTGATTCTGTTTATTCAACAAAAGCGTTCAACCCTCTTGCCGATGTTGGCAAGATTTACATAACAAAAACTGGGTCATTTTACAGTGTTGACATTTCAGATGGCAGCATAAGCAAGATTGACGCCACGCCAATAGAGTTTTATGAGTCCGGCGCAGTTGTCTGTGATAGAGGTGTCTGGTCAGGCAAGGATCAGATTTTTTATGGTTCGTGTGTGACAACCCCTCATGGGAATGGCTTACGCATCAGCTTGACCGACGGTAGTGCTTGTGTTATCCTGCCATAAAGGTTTTAATGGATAGAGACGAAGTTTTCAAACTTACAAAATGGGCCGGATGTGCCGGTTGAGCAAGCAAATGGGGTCCGGGTGACCTTACAGAACTTTTATCCAGTTTGCCAAAAATGACCGATGAGCGTTTGCTGACTGGTGACCTGTCAAAGTCAGATGCAGCCATATACAAGCTGACTGATGATTTATGCGGTATCTTTACCCTCGATGTGTTCACTCCAATTGTCGATGATCCTGAAACATTTGGAAGAATTGTATTTGCAAACTCGGTTTCCGACATCTGCGCCATGGGCGGTCAGCCGCTGCTTGCGCTCAATATTGCATTGTTCCCGAGAGAGATTGAAACATCAAAACTTGCCGACATCCTAAAAGGTTGCGCTTTGGCCGCGCTTGAACACAACGTGCTTATCGTCGGCGGACACACGGCAAAAGATCAGGAAGTAAAATACGGGCTCTCAGTTTTTGGAACAGCCAACCCTTCGCAACTGAGGCTGTCAAACATGGCAAAGCCTGAACAGGCAATCATCCTTACCAAACCTCTTGGAACCGGCATTCTTTATGCTGCAAGAGAGAAAATTGATTTTAACCAGTGCGTGCCATCGATGACCCAGGTGAACTGCAAAGCTTCTCGAATCCTTTCAGCTTACGACTGCAAGTGCGCAACTGATGTTACTGGTTTTGGATTTGCCGTATCGTTGTACGAATTGCTCAACGAATCCGGCATCAGTGCGGACGTCAACGTTTCCGGGATTCCATTGTTTCCTGATACTCTTGAGATGGCAAAAATCTACACCTGTCCGGTGCTCATGGACAACATTTTAAGTGTGGAGTCGAAACTCAAAATTGACCCAAAACTTCCGCCTGAATGGACAAACATAATCGGTGATGCCCAGACCTCTGGTGGATTGCTGGCTTTTATAGATGCCGACAAAGCGGACGATTGCCTTAAAAAGTTGCTAAAATCAGGCATTCAAGCTGGAATTGTCGGATATGCAAAACAAGGCAAGCCGGAAATCAGAATCAGCTTTTAGGGTTTAAGCCTTTTTGTAATGACAATCTCTCTGGTTGCCGCTTTCCACTCCACGTTGCAGCCGAATTGTTCAGCGATAAGCCTTAACGGCACGCAGGTTCGGTTGTTTACAATTTGAGCAGGAGACTGAAGCGGTATCTCTTTTATCGAGCCGTCCGGCTGGTCAAGATAGGCTTTGGATGAGCCGATGATGAGTCTGAGATATTTATCGCCACCAAGGTCGATGACAATTGTCTTGATTTCAGCTTCCCACGAAGGTGATGGCAAACCCAGACCTTCGGAAATAAATCTCAGTGGGACAAAAGTTATTCCTTTGGATATGAAGGGTGCTGGAGTAAGGATTATCTGTGAATCATCGATGAAGGCAATGTTTTTGCCGATTGTTAGTTTGATGACTTTCATTGCCCGTTTGATGGTTGTTTTCAGTGTGAAGCTACCGATGTCTTCACCGTCAGACCTGAAGTAGAACTTAATGGTTTTTAAACCGTCATAGCCAATCACCTTTGGGTCGATTATGAATTCAACGCTTTTTTCCTGACCTGGATCAAGAATCAGTGACCTGGTTCGAAGCTGGATACCTGACTCGATGATAACATCAAATATTGCCTGCATGTTTCCAACATTTTTGACCGTAAACGAACCCTCAGGTTTATCGTCCCAGATTATCTCATTTTGGCCGTCATCAAACCCCTGAATGTTTTTTTCAGCAACTGACAGATAAAGTTTTTGAGGCGTGATGATCAAATAGGGGTCATCGGTTTCGACCAAGACCTCAGCTTCAAGTTTTTCTGTTGTGGCGCTTCTGGCAATGCCTGAGAATTCAATGATGTTGGACTGGCTGGCTTCTTCAAGCGTTGTGACTGTGCTTGTCGCAGCGCTTAGCCACTCTGCGTCGGTGCGAAGCGTCACTTTGAGTGGTTTTTTCAGTTTTACACTACGCTCATTTTTGATGGTGGCTTTGAAAGAGAATCTTTCACCTTTCTTAACTGTCTGGTCAGATTTATCGAATGTCACCGAGATGTTTGGCATCATCTCGAACTTGAACACATGACCTATGTTGTTGACAGCGTAAAGACTCTGGTCCCAAATAACCGGCGAGGATTTCAGAAAGGCTTGGTTTGCGCCGACGTTGAGTTTTTGGATGTCGCCAGGCGTTTGTTCTTCGTTATTAACAATTTTGTGTTCAAGATCATAAATTGTAAGGTAACCGTTGGCTGTGCCCACGTAGACAAAGTGGTCAGAGATGACAGGCGAACATTGCACTGCGCCCTCTGTCCTGTACTGCGCCTGCTGGTTGCCTGCCATGTCAAAGACTCTAAGTTGTTCGGCCGTGTCGGCTGCAACGACGTATTTGCCGTTTGTTGCAGGGCTTCCTGTTATTTTTCCAATATACTGCTGACCCCAGAGCGAGTCAGGAAACTTGTCCTTGTCAAAGCAGTAGAGCATGCTGTTTATGTCAGTGTTGCTGCCCTGGATGTAGCCATAGGTTGTGACGAATATATAATTGTCGCGGCAGGCCGGGGTGTAGTCAATTGAACCCTTGGTTTCCAGTGGCCCCCAGGCAATGCTGCCATCTCCGTTTAGGCAGTAAAGATTCTTGACATAGTCACTTTCGCTGTGCGGTTGCCCCTGGCAGGCGACGATGAGCCTGCCATCGTTTAGCCTGGCAATGCCGGCTTTCACCTGGCCGGCCAAATCCTTTGGTGTCCAGGTTTTGTCAGGAGCGCCTTTTTGGGTTTTGTCCAACACATGAACCTGCCGGTCGCTGCAGCCAAAGATTATTCTGTTGCCGTCAACTAAAGGTGTTGATTCGATCAAGTTCTTTTGATCCGATGTTCGCCATTCGAGTTTTCCATCAGAGAGGTTGTAGCAGCAGATGCCAGAAAAGGTTTTGTTGGATGAACCTTGCTCGGAGCTTATCCAATAGTAGGGAACGTAGATTTTGCCATCATCAATACATGGGCTTGCCGTGAAGCTTGCGTAAGTGCCCAGCAAAACCAGATCCTGATGCCATTTCTCGCTCAAATCCTTTGCAGACAGGGCAAAAATCCTTCCCTCCCTGCTGGCAATGACCATCAAATCATCGGCCATTGCAGGATTGAGTTCGATTGAAATAGAAGTGTTCTGGCCAATGGGTGTAAGAATCTGGCTGACAACGGTTTTTTCGTTGTCGTAGAACCTTGGAGACACGTCCTCGCCTGATGTGCCTGACCTTCCGCTGTCGCCCCTGTCGGTCCAGGCAGGGAGAAAACTGAGCAAGGCAATCAAAAAACAACAGGCAAGTTTATTCATGTATGATGAAATTTTCATCCAAAATTGAAAAAAAGTCAACAGCCGGCAGTCAGGTTTCCGGTGACAAAAATTATGACAGTTTTGTGAAAATGTCGAATTTAATAAAGATTCTTTCTTTATTATTTACTAATTATGATTAATACAATATAAATTTATTCATTGCTCTTTTATTCGTAATAAATAAATTTTTCTAGCATTAACAATAAATATATAAATATCTATTGTGATTTAACATTAATGTATCTAATAATAACGTAAAGGAGTTGGCGTGTGGGACGAAGACACAGATGAAGACAGCGAAAACGAAGAAAGTAGTTGCTCAAGTAATTCAGTCGATGAAGACGAGGAGGAAGATATGGATATTGATATAGATTTAAGCGAGATCGAAAGTTCGTTAAGTGAAATTCAGGGAAGTCTTGATGATATAAAAGAAAAACTAAGTGAAATTAATGGCGAACATTATGGTTCCCTTCGAGATGAGCTAAATAGTAATTTTTCAGAAATGAAAGAGACTCTAGATGGAATAAAGGATATTATTGACGGTATCAAAGAAAGCATCGATGAGATAAAAGATCCTATTATAGAAGTAAAGGATCTAGTATCTGATGCCAAAGACTCAATCATTGAATCCAATAAAGCTGTTGATAAGATAAGCGAAACATCAAGAAACATCTATGATGTTATTGGCGATATTAACACAAATATTAATAACACTAATGAAATATTAAGCTCAATATTAAACTCAATGCCGTCCGATTATGATGAAGCTAATATAACCATTTTACTTACCGATATCAAATTGATTCTAGAGAGAATGTCAAACAAATAAGATATTTTCGAAAGGATTCAAAAATGACTTTGGAATATTCATCAACTTGATAATTAATTTAATTAATGGTATTGTGGTGGATTACTTTTCCTACCAATGGCACTGGTTCCAAAGGAACACTTCATAATTGTTGTAGATGACTTTGTTTGCCAGGCTGTGGTCGTCACGAACTTCAGGGATGTCGTTTTCCTGCTCTACCTTGATGTCCTGGCTGGTTTCCACTTTCTTTGGCAATTTCTTCTTTTTGTCCATTCATCCTCCGATTTCTGAGGTAATCGGATTCTAGTCCATTTAAGAATTAATGTCAAATCCAAAAAAGGTGAAAAAATCAGCTGTGGAGCGGGTGCCCTGCGGCAGTCTCGACAACCTCGATGCACATCTCCGACATGGTCGGGTGGGCGATGATGACTTCCTCGAGCTCGTAAACCGACGTCTGGAACGTGATTGCCTGGGAGAAGAAAGCGATCATCTCGCCGGCGCCTTCGCCGGTGATGATGGCTGAACGGATGATTCCTTCCTCGTCAACGCCGATTTTGAAGTATCCGTCTTTTATTCCCTGTGCTTTTGCGCGGCCGGATGCCATGTAGGCAAACTTTGACCAGGTGACTGCAATGCCCTGCTCCTCGAGCTGGAGGTCTGTGAGTCCGCACGCTGCGATTTCTGGGTCGGTAAATGTTACTCTTGGGATTGCATCGTAGCACATCGGAAGCGGTTCTTCTTCGCCCATTGCGTGGTTGACCGCCACTTTTGCGTGGGCATAGGCAACGTGGGCAAGCATGTATCCACCGATACAGTCGCCGATTGCATAAATGCCTTCGACGTTTGTCTGCATGAATTCGTCGACTTTTATGCCTTTGCGGTCAAAGTTGATGCCGCATGTGGCAAGGTCGTTTTCGTCAAGGTTTGGTGCGCGACCGACCGACATGAGAGCCTTGGAGAATCTCCTGACTTCCTTGTTTGCGCCGTGTTCAAGCGTTGCCTCAACTTCCATGCCATCGCGGAACAGCGAGGAAACCTTGGTTTGCGTGAGGGCTTCGATGTCGTGCTTTGCCACAAACTTTTGGGCGATCCTGGAGCATTCAGTGTCCTCGATTGGCAGGAGCCTGTCGAGCCACTCGACAACCGTTACCTTGGTGCCAAGCTCGCTCATGATGCCGGCAAACTCGAGACCAATGACTCCACCGCCAACAATGAGCATGGTTTTTGGTGGTTCGGCGACATCGAGAAGATGGTCAGAGGTGAGGATGTACTGACCGTCAATTTTGACGCCAGGAATGCACGCAGGCTTGGAGCCGGTCGCGATGATGATTTTATCAAATTCAAACTCGCCTGATGGTGTAGAAACTTTTTTTCCAGGCAGGAGTGTTGCATGCTCTGAGATGGTGTGGACACCGCGCTTGTTTAAAAGATATTCGATTCCTTTGACGTTCTGACCGACAACCGAGGCTTTGTGCTTTTGAAGTGTGGCAAGATTGATTTTGATGTTGTCTATCTCAACGCCCAGGGCTGCTGAATCTTTTGCTATCCTTGCGTTGTGGAGTCCTGCAATGAGGGCTTTGGTCGGGATGCAACCGACGTTTAGGCATGTGCCGCCGATCCACTTTTCTTCAAAAAGTGTGACCTGTGCGCCAAGCTGAGCTGCGCGAAGTGCTGCAACGTATCCGCCTGAACCTGCTCCGATGATGCCTATCTTCATTGTGTGTGACTCCTTGAATTGTTTTTATTAACCAAAATGGATTTTAGCTGGCAAGGTTAAACCTGCCAGCCATAATCCCTTAAATTTCCTTTAGTCTTTAGTCTCTTGGTGGTCTTGGTTTTCTGTCGCCAAATGGAGGTCTGTCTGAGCCAAAGCTTCTTGGCTTGCCAAATCCACCTCTGCGTTCACCGAAACCACCCCTGCGCTCGCCATCTCCTGATGGTCTGCCAAAGAACGGCTTTCTGTCTCCGCCTTCACGCTTGCCAAAGAAACCGCCACCACCTTCACGTCTTGGTGGTCTGTCCCCGTAGTCGCGTCTTGGAGGCCTGTCGCCTGAGTCGCCATCTCTTGAGAATCTTGGCTTGTCGTAGCTTCTCCTGAAACCGCCATCTCCACCTTCGTGCCTTGGTCTAAATCCACCTTCTCTTCTTGGTGGACGACGCTCGCCGTCGTCACCGGATTTTTCTTCTCCGCCTTCAACGTCGTCTTCAGATCTTGGTTTCCTGTCTCTTCGTTCATCATCGCGTCTGTCGCGCCATGATTTGTTGAATTCAGAATCTGCTACCCAAGGTTTTCCACCACCAAAACTTCCTCTTGGCCTTCTGTCTCTGTCTCCACCGTCACGGTTGTAACGTGGTCTGTCGCCACCATCGCGGCTGTATCTTGGTCTGTCTCCGCCGTCACGATTGTAGCGTGGTCTTCTGTCTCTGTCGCCACCGTTTGAGTCACGGTCTTCGTGTCTCTTTTTCGGGGCAAAGATTTCAGCGATGTCGTCGAAGTCTGGCATGAAAAGTGCTTTTGCGATTTCCCATGTCATTTTGACTCTTCTGCCAAAACCCTCGAGAACCTTGCCTTTTGTCTTTTGTTCTTTGAGATACTGGGAGCAACCGGTGAGAATTACGTTTTCAACCCTGAGGTTTTCCTTTGCCATGTACTTGGTGAGGTGGACTTCAACGGCATAACCGCTGCTGACGTCGATGTCGGCGCCGTCCCAAACCTCGCGCTTCATTCCACGCTGACCTGTGAGGAACGGGAATGTTTTTTGAGCCCAGTCGGTTGAGAACTTGCCACCCTGGAAAATGCCCATGGTGACGTCGGCTGTGTCGTCGATAATTGGTTTGACAAGTGCATCGACCATTTCTGGTGAAAGGTTGATGAGGTCGCAGTCGATGAAAAGTAGAACATCAGCATCGGTTTTTGAGACGCCAAGGTGCATGGCTGCTGCCTTGCCCTTGTTTGGGTTCTGTTCAAAAACCTGAGCTCTTTCAAATGATTTTGCTATCTCGACTGTTCTGTCTGTTGAACCGTCTGAAATAACGATAATTTCATCTATTAACTTTGCAGATGTCACTGCCTTCAAAACGTCGGATATCCCGACCTCTTCGTTGTATGCTGGCATTATTGCCGCTGTTTTCATTTTTCTCCTTGCGAAACACCCCGGTTTGATGGGGTAAACCAGACTTTCATGCTGGTTTCTTAGGTCTGTATTTCCTTAGACCCTTCTCCTTGTCATTTCGTTTCTTTTTTAACGAAATCCTTGACAAAACTTACAACATCATTGACTGCCACAAGTGACATCTCTTTAGTTCTTCTGGTCTTTATCTCGACCAATCCTTCCGTAATCTTCTTGCCGACTGTTATCTTGAGCGGGAAGCCCATCAAGTCAGCATCCTTGAACTTGACACCAGGTCTATCGTCGCGGTCGTCAATCAAGGTCTCAATGCCTGCCTCTTGCAGGTCTTTGTACAGTTTCTCGGCATTCTCCGAGACAACCGGGTCGGCAACGTTTGTCGGGATAACGATTGCCGTAAACGGCGCAATCTGCGTTGGCCAGCAGATGCCGTCCTCGTCGTGGTGCTGTTCGATAATGGAGGCTATCGCCCTGGAAACTCCGAAGCCATAGCAGCCCATGATGAACGGTTTTTCCTTGCCTTCTTCATCGAGAAAGGTTGCGTTCATCGCACCTGAGTACTTTGTGCCAAGCCTGAAACAATGACCAACTTCAAGGCCTGTCTTGACAGTCATGGTCTGTCCGCAATGCGGGCAACTGTCACCATTTTTTGCTTCGCGGACATCGCCATAGGCTGACTGCTTCCAGTCACGTTCGTGACTGACGCCAGCATAGTGCTTGTCCTTGGCAAGTCCACCGCAGACCATGTCCTTGGTGCCAATAAGTTCGTTGTCGGCAAGGATAAATCCCTTGAAACCGACAGGTCCGGCAAATCCGACAACTGTGCCGGTGACCTTTTCAGTGTCCTCTGGCGTGGCCAGATCGAGACTCTTTGCACCCAAAACCTTCTGGAGTTTTGGCTCAGCTATTTCGTCGTCACCACGCAGGCAGACCATGACAAACCTGTCGTCAGCCTTGTAGATCATCGACTTGATGAGCTGGTGCCCTGGGAGTTTGAGGAACTTTGCAACTTCTTCTATTGTCTTCTGGTTTGGAGTGTCAACGAGTTTCATTTCGGAATCGCTGCCTGCCGGAAGATTTCTCTTGCCAGCTTTTGCCACTTCAACGTTTGCAGCATAATTACAGGCTGGACACCTGGCGTACCTGCATTCACCGTTGTCAGCGTCAACAACGAATTCGTGTGAGCTTGAGCCACCGATGAGTCCGGTGTCTGCTTCCACTGGCACATAGTCAACTGAGAGCCTTTCAAGTATCTTGCAATATGCGCCAAAAGCAAGTTTGTAGGAAGAATTGAGTCCTTCTTCATCCTTGTCAAAACTATACATGTCTTTCATGAGGAATTCCCTTGATCGGATGACTCCGTATCTGGGTCTGGTCTCATCACGATATTTTAACTGAATCTGGTAGATCATCATCGGGAGCTGACGATATGATTTGACCTCGTTTTTAACGTGATAGGTTACAGTTTCCTCGTGTGTTGGCCCAAGGCAGAAATCGCGGCCTTTGCGATCTTTAACTCTGAACATCTCGTCACCGTACTGGAACCATCTGCCTGACTCCATCCAGACCTCTGCCGGAAGGATTATCGGGAAAACGACTTCCTGGCAACCGATTCTGTCCATCTCTTCACGTACGATTTTTTTTATCTTTTCCTGCACCCTAAACCCAAGCGGGAGCATGGTGTACATGCCTGCGGCAAGTTTTCTGATGTAACCTGCGCGAAGCATCAGCTTGTGGCTTGGCGCTTCTGCCTCGACCGGGTCTTCTCTGAGTGTTGGTGCTAGATACTTACTGATTCTCATCTTCTGTAACCTCCTGGAATTTGGGCGGGTGTATGACCACGGAACGGTTTGGTTCCTCGCCTATGCTTGATGTGACAAGACCGAATCTTTCGGCCGTCTTGTGCTGGAATCTTCTTACTTTTGGCGGTGCAGGCGGCAGCCTGACCGTCTGGTTTTCACGAAGCACGGTTTCGATGGCGTTGTTCGGAATTACCTGGACTTCTGCTTCGTCTGGGGAGCTTGACTGAACGCCTCGCAGGAAACGCTTGACCTGGCTTAAGGAGTTTTGGGCGATGGCATAAACCGGAATCTCCAGTGTTTTTGCCTCAAGTATTGCCTGTGGGCGTTTCTGCTCGTAGTTTATTGTGGTCAAAACCATGTCTGATTCTGATAATCTTCGAGATATACCAACTCTCACGCGAAGAGCTCTGGCAGCGCGTTCGATGTAGTCTCTGGAGATGCCGAACGGGAAGATGTCGATGACATCCTCCTGATATTTGTCTTTGGGAGTTTCTTTTGGCTCATGGGCCAGAAAGACCTCTTCAAAGCTATCTTTGTTGGTCTTGAGCTCTTCATATTGGGTTTCGTAGGTGCCGTCTTCCTTCTGGGTTCGAAGCTCTGGTTTGAGCGTGGTGTCACGAAGGTAGCGGTCAACAGCCTCGTCAATATCGGGGTAGATGGCAAACTTGCCACGTTCACGGATTTCGATGAGCACGTCGAAGGTTGGTGGCTGGGTACGCTCGAGCACGGTTTTCTGGGTTCCACGCCTGAAAGCCTCTTCATCACTGAGCACGACGGAGTTGATGCCACCGAGAAGATCTGAAAGAGTCGGGTTTAAAAGAAGATTAGAGATGCTGTTTCCATGAGCTGTGCCAACAAGCTGGACGCCTCTTTCGGCAATGGTTCTACAGGCTGCTGCCTCTTCCTCGGTGCCGATTTCGTCGATGACGATGACCTCAGGCATGTGGTTTTCAACAGCCTGAATCATGACTGTGTGCTGTTCAACATGTTTTGGAACCTGCATGCGTCTGGCTCTGCCGATGCCGTGGTGAGGGATGTCGCCATCACCGGCGATTTCGTTGCTGGTGTCAACGATTATGACCCTTTTGCCCATTTCGGTCGACAGCACTCTGGCCGCTTCCCTCATGATGGTGGTTTTGCCAACGCCTGGGCGACCAACAATGAGAACCGATCTGCCTGACTCAAAGAAATCGCGTATTACATTGATAACACCTTGAATTGCTCGTCCATATCGAAGGGTGAGGCCAATGATTCGACCACTTCGGTTTTGGATGGCTGAGATTCTGTGGAGTGTTCGCTCGATACCGGAACGATTGTCACGGTCAAACTCCCTGACTCGTCCAATCACCCACTCGATGTCAAAAAAGGTGACTGCCTGCTCGGAAAGATAAACCGTGCCGTCTTTATACCTGGCTTCAGGTGGTCTTCCAAGGTCAAGCACCACCTCATACAGGGTATCAAAATTCCCTGAATCGATGAGCTTCTGTCTTATGTTGTCAGGTATTACTGCTAGGAAACCTTCTAGTTCAAAATCCTGTGTCATTGCTGATATGATATTTTCCTACCTTTGATTTGTAAACATGGCTCAAGGTTTTTTGCCTGTGCCAGGGACTGTTCCAGTTTTGTTGTCTTGGTTCTTCTCGTCAGGCCATGTGATTGTAATTTCTTTGGTATTGTTGTCAAAACCAACAAGTGAACCGAGTTGTTCGGATGCGAAACGAAGAGGGAGCATGAAGTTTCCATCTTTAACGATTGTGGGGATTGGATAGTCTTTATTGATTTGAACTGTCTCGCCATTAACAAGCGCCCAGGTCGCGTTGACCGTCAGTTCGATCTTCTGTTCTTTGTCGGGTCTCTTTTGGACTATTGTGGCAACCTGTGTTGTGGAGTTATAGGAAACCGTTGAGAACAGATTTTCTGCCAGAACCCTCAATGGAACATATGAGACTGCTACGTTTACAGTTTCATTGCCCTTTCCGCCCTGTTTGAATTTGTAGGTGATTGTTGTTGGTGGAACCTTTAGGTTGACTTTCTTGCCGTCAACAGTCATGTATTTCTGTCCGGATTTCATTCTGATCTGTCGTCTTCCGATGATGTAAATCTGCATTTCATAGCTGACGTTTTCTTTTGTAATCAGCTGTGTCAGGAAAATGTTGTATCCTGGGTTGATGTCCAGTTTTGCGTGGATTTTGCCTGAAGCGTCGGCTTTGTAAGTGTGTTCGCCAAGAAAGACCTGCGTCTCTGGGTCGGTAACAAAGACAATTTCCCTCTCCAGGCCGGGGTCGACAATCATGTTTTGCGATCCTTCAAGTTCAAGTTTAATGGGCTTGATGGATAATTTTATTGAAAACGAGCTTTCAACAAATCTGCCTGTTTGGTCGGTAACTCTGACGACGACATCATTTGTTGAGTATTTAAGCATGACGCTGATGTCGGTGCTGTATTTTGAATCTGGTTTTTCAGATTCAATTCTGGAGAGGAAATTTTTCGATGATTCCTGGACTCCGTTGACAAAAACAGATATTTCCGGGTCAACGACCATGAATTCTTTGCCCATTGGGATAGTCTTCCGAACCGTTTCGACACCGATTATTAAGTTTTGAGTAGGGCATATACCGGTTTTCTCGAACGGATTGGTGACTTTGACAGTGAGCTCAGAAAGGTCGATTTTGATGATTGGAAGAAGGATTTCTGTTATCCCTCCGACATCGCTGACGATTGCCTTCATGTCCCTTGCAACGATTGAATCACTGAAGGTTGTTTCCAGATCGCTCTTCTCTGACTTGATATCCTCGGTCAGTCCTGAAAGGATGATGTTAGATTTGCCAGAGGATGTAAAGACAGAAAGTTTGACCGGTTCATTGAACCAGCCGTTCTCGACCTCAGACATGTCTTTTCCTGAAGCGGATGTGACCTTGTAGGATACGGCCGGTGGTCCTGGCTGAACATTGCATGTTGCCTCTATCTGTTTGCCAGAGATGGTGGCTGTGAATCTTGAGGATGAATCAGGAGAACCGAAGCCTGATAACTGTGGAATCTCAACGAGCAGTGGTTTCATGTTTGGGAAGGGTTCGTCGATGTTTATTGTTAACACGCCTTTATCGCTGAAGTCTGCTTTTAAAGGGGTTTCCCTGACGTAAACCGTAACGCTGTTTGTTTTTGGGCGGATAATTCTGTTCCAGGTGCCTTCAATGATTATCTGTTTTCTTTCCTCTTCCAGCAGATCTGGAGGAGGTGTGATCCTGAAATAATAAGAACAAGGCTTGTTTGCCACCGGAGGGAAGGTGCTGATGCTCAATCTTGACTGATATGGGCTTACGTTCCAGGGGATTTCGTAGGAGCTGCTGCCTATGGTTACCTTAATGGTATCCCCTGACAAGGGATTTGTGACATTGGACATGAATATCCTGCAGATTGACCCTGATGGAATCGCCTCTGGCAATTCAAATTGGGCGGTTTTTTTTCCAAGAGTTGGTCTTTCCACAGTTTTGCCGTTGATGGCAACCTGACACTTCTCGTTGATTTCTGATGGGAGGAGAATCATCACGCTTTCGCCTGCAGAATGACCTTTCGATCTGAGTCTGGCAGTGATGTTTGTTGCCAGTCCGGCGATTGTTTCTGAGAGGGTTGAGCCTTGGATAAACCTGATGGTTGCCGGGCCAAAATTGACGGGATCGCTGTCAGATGTTGTCGAAAGGATGCATGAATATTCGCCTTCATCAAGGTTGAGGGCCGACATTTCCATAATGACTTTTGTTGAGCGATCGATTGGTTTTGGGCAAAGGAAAATGAGTAGATCTGATTCGATTCCGGTGTTGAGGCGAATATTTGTTTTCTGAACCAGTGTCCCGTTTACCGAGATTGCAAAATCTGGATAGCTGCTTTGAAGCTTGGCGAAACCGACAGGCATTTTTAGTGTTATGCTGTTGTTTGTGTTCAATGCGCCAGCCTTGCTGAGGTTGAACTCGAACGTCCATTTTGAAGGCTCACCTGGGAATTCAGGTGAAATTGAGAGCTTCGGGCTTGAAACTTCGGGTTTGACGATTTCGATTGAAGAAGAAGCCGACACTTTTGATTCGACTTTTATTTCATACGAACCTGGATTATATGGGCAGAGCAGGCCGAATGAATCAGGTATTGACACAACCATTTCATGCATCATGTCCAGCGGTTGCTGAACCGATACGGTTATCTCCCTGGTGCTTGCTGTCGAGACTAGCTTACAACCTTTTTCGGGTTTGCACTGGATGCCTCCGACAGTTATAAGGCCAAGCAGAGTTGAAAATCTTGTTTTTGCCTTTTCAACATCCGTGGGTATGGTTGGCATTAAAAATCCAGGAATCCAGGAATCTTGTATATCTTTTGGCCATTCAGCTGAAAAGTCTTCACCCATGCTTAGCTTGTACATTTTGGCAATCATTGATGGATATGGATTATCTTTGCAGTTCTGAGCAAAGTTTGCTCCAGGGTTGAATCTTCTCTGCGACTCAGGGGAGTATAGACAATCAGGAGCTGGCAAGTTAATGGCAGAATTTTCACTGGCTTCAAATTTTATTGTAATAAGGTCGCCTTTTTCCCACGCAGTTCCTTTTGGGAATACGATGCTGGCAGATGTTTTCTTGTCCGTTCCAGGATTTGAAAGCATAACGGCAGCTGTATCTGCTGCGCTTATTGCGGCTGGCCAACAGAGGGACAGGCAGATCAGAAGTGTTGCGAGTTTTTTCATATCAAAACCTCCAATTAATCTATTTTACGGTCTTGTGCTTTTTATCAACACTAAATAGGGGTTTGGACGTCAATAGTTTAACACAATTCTCCAGAAAACAAATAATCCCCGGAAAAACCGGGGATTATTGGACATATCGTTATATCAGGGGAGCTCGAGCTGTTCGCCTGGAGTCAGGATTACGGTTTTTGTACGTGCCGGGCATTTGTCAACCTTTGACGCAAACTCTTCCGGGTCAACCCTGATGATATCCCAGGTGTTGTAATGAATTGGCAGCACAACCTTTGGCTTGAGCATGGAAACAGCCTTGACAGCGTCATCGATGCCCATCGTGTATTGTCCACCGATTGGGAGACACGCAAGGTCAATAGACTTTTCCTCGCCGATGAGCGCCATATCGCTTGTCAGCGCTGTGTCACCTGAGTGGTAGATGCACTTTCCGCCGATTGACACGACAAATCCCGCCGCAATGCCAAGGTTGGTTCCATCAGGTGTTGTTGAGGAGTGCATGGATGGCCAGAGTTTGACCCAACCAAAGTCGAACGGTATCTTGCCGCCAAAATGAGCAGAGATAACATCAACGCCTTCGTTGGACAGCCATTTTGCAAACTCGCTTGTCACCAAAACCTTTGCTTTGAACTTCTTGGCAAGCTTTACTGCGTCACCCAGATGGTCGCCATGAGCGTGGGTAACCAGAATCAGCTTTGGTGAGAAGCTCTTGCTCGGGGTAACAGCCACAGGATTACCCTCAATGAACGGGTCAATGAGAATCTGGGTTCCATTGCTGGCAATCAGCACACAGCTGTGCCCGATGTAGGTAACTCGAACCACAAACTACCCCAGAACGCTGGCAAAGAAGAAGATGAGCGATGCAAGCGAAAGTGAGCCAAGGAGCCAGAATCCACCAGGTGTGTCGTCAAACTTCCAGATGACAACTCTGATGATCATGTTGATGGCCATGCCAAGGGCGACTGCTACAAAGAGGTTGAAAGTGATGGCGGCAACAAACATCATGACTGCTGTTGGGATGGCCTCAAGTGGATCTCTCCAATGAATTTTTCCGATACCGCGGAGCATGCCTGCGCCAATGACCACTAGGATTGGAGCAACGGCAATGGCTGGAATCATGGCAAAAAAGTTGAAACCAAACAGGAGCACGACACAGCCGATGGCGTAGATGAATGGTGTTACAGATGTCCTGCCGTCAGCCTCAACAGCGATTGACGCTTCTGGAGCAATGTCGGCTGGAACGCCACCAACAAGACCGGTAACGATCCTGTTGAACCCAACAACTTGCATTGCCTTCTCAGTTCTGTGATGGTTCTCGTCGTTTTCTGTCATGTCCCCGGACTGTTTGCCAAGAGCGATCATTGAAGAAGCTGTCCCAAGGGTGTCTTTTGCAAGCATGACGAGGAATGTTGAGAGGATTATCCCGAATGATGAGCCAATCTTGCCAAACAGGTCGGCAAAGTTTGGTTTCAGGAGGTATGTGCTTGCCCAGGAGGAGAATGGAACCATGAAATTACCGGAGTTTGCATAGTCAACGAAGATGATCGGGGTAACTCTGGAATATTCCAATCCCTGCTGCTGGTTTGAGAAAAATAGAAGACCAAATGCTGCAGTCATAATCATTGTGATAACGAATGTGGCTTTATTTTTTGTCCAGGTGAAGTAGCCAACTACCGCCAAACCAAAGATCATTACAAGTGTTCTGGCGTCAAGCAGCCACTTGACTGAGAGGCCTGGAAGGCCGTTGAGCCTGGCGATTGATTCGAACTTTGCGGTTGTGAGATTGCCTACGGCTGAAGGTCCTGAGAAGAGACATGTAAAGCTGAGCCCCATGAATATGAGCATCAGGCCGACAGTAAGGACAATGCCGTGCTTTACCGGTTGCGGAATGGCTGTGATGATTTTTTTTGTGTATGGAAGGAAAGACATTGTCAGGAAGATGATTCCTTCAAGCAGGAACAAAGCCATCAGAACGTTGAAGTTTGTTGCGATGCCAAGCAGCGGGATCATCAGCATCAGGGTGCCAATTGACGGTGTGACGATGTAGGGCAGCTTTGCCCAGAATGATTGGGCAAGGTTTGACACGATCATTGCCAACAAGGTGCCAATCATCAAAACATGTGTGAAACCGCCTGAGTTTGGTTCAAACTGCGTTCCAAGGGTCTTTGACCATGCAAAGAGAATGAACGCCGTTCCGAGCAGTCCGGTCAAACCGGCAAGGATTTCTCTGCCCCAGTTGACGGCTGATGCCGGCATGCCAAACAGTTTCTCAAACATCGACTTGCTTGCCACTGCTTCATGAGCGACGGGCGAAGCGGTTTTCTTAAGATTCTTTGCCATCATTTCCTCCAATAAATCTTTGCGCTAGTTTCCAATAGTTTTTTGCGTGTTCTTCCAAGTGGTCCTGTTCCTCTTTGGTCAGTTCACGGGTGACCTTGCCTGGTGAACCCATGACCATGGAGCCGGATGGGATTGCTTTCCCAGGTGGGACGACTGTCCCTGCCGCAATAATGCAGTGATCGCCGATAGTTGCCTTGTCTAGTATGATTGCTCCTATGCCAATCAAGGCATAGTCGCCAATCGTGCAGGCGTGGAGCATGGCGCCGTGGCCAATCGTGACACCATCGCCAAGAGTCGTTGAGTTGTTTGTTTCAACGTGGATGCAGGCATTATCCTGTATGCTGCACAGGTTGCCTATTTTGATGTGGTTTATGTCGGCTCTGATGACTGCCCCTGGCCAAACGGACGAATGCTTGCCAATATCTGCTTGCCCGATAATCGTTGCAGACTTGTGGATAAACGCGTTCTTATCAATGTTTGGGCTGTTACCCTCAAATGATTCTATCATCAGTACGGTTTCTGATTTTAGTTTTTGGGAGGAACCGTGTCAATCTTATTCAATATTTTACAGAAATGTTCATCATTTGTTTACAACCAGACAAGCACGGGTTGCAAAAAACGTAGTTTATTGTTAGATTATGAGTGTGGATAGAGATAAAACAAAGATTTATGAAGGGATGAAAGTTACCATCCTCGGAATGGCAAAGTCAGGTCAGGCTGCAGCAAAGATGCTCTCAGGCCTGGGCGCAAAGGTTTTTTGCTCTGACAGCGGCTGCCCAAAAGACATTGAAACGTTGGGTTTCCCCTATGAAACAGGTGCCCATTCAGACAAAGTCTACGATGCCCAGATGATGGTCGTTTCTCCCGGCATTCCTCATGACAACCCGGTTGTCATGAGAGCCAAGATGAAAGGCATAAAAGTAAGGGGCGAACTTGACCTTGCTGCCGAACTGCTCTCATGTCCATATGCAGCCATCACAGGCACATCCGGAAAATCCACAACCACTGGCTTGATAGCTCACATGCTTAACAAAGCAGGGAAAAAATCAAAAGCCGTTGGCAACATCGGCGATCCTCTGAGCAATTATGTTGTCGAGAGCAGACCAGAAGATGTTATGTCTATCGAGGTTTCATCCTTCCAGTGTGAACTGATGGAATCTTTTTATCCCGGAGTAGCGGTGTTTACAAACCTTGCCGAAGACCACCTCAATCGACATGGCACAATGGGTGAGTATGCACGACTGAAAGAGAAAATGTTTGTACACATGAAATCCGACGATCTTGTCGTGCTAAACAAAGATGATGAGTGGAGCGGAGCCCTTTCAGCAAAGACACCATCCAAATCGCTTTATTTTTCAATGAACAATGCCAAGGCAGACGCATACTTTGATGGCAAATCAATATTTGTTTCCGGTAAAAAGATTGCCTCGATGAAAGATTATAAATTATTTGGCTGGTTCAATGCGATGAACCTTATGGCAGCAGGACTTGCCGTTTCAAGGTTTGGACTTGACCCGGCGACAGCAATACAATCCTCAACTGACTTTGTACCCCTGCACAACCGACTAGAGTTCGTCGGTCAATGGGGTGGGGTTAAATTCATAAATGACTCAAAGGCAACAAAGCCTTCTGCAACCACCCTTGCCCTCAATGCCCTTGAAGGACCGTTCATCCTCATCCTTGGCGGTTCGGAGAAAGGCTCAGATTTTTCAGTTCTGCCTGCAGATATGGGCAATGTAAGGTTGGCAGTCATCCATGGTCAGACAGCGCAAAGAATCGAGGAAGCACTGATAAATGGCAATTTTAAAAAGTTTGTTTCGGTCAAGGATCAGGCGGAAGCCATCGAGGTTGCCATCAAAGAAGCAAAACCTGGAGATACCGTCCTCCTTAGTCCAGCTTGTGCCAGCTTCGACCAGTTCGGTGGATACGAAGAACGAGGCGAAGTTTTTACCCGTCAGGTCAGAGAACAAGCGCCCAAGGCGTTGGGTTCCTGACAGCCGACTGCTGGTATCAACCGCCTGCCTTGTAGTCATCGGTTTCCTGATGATCTACTCATCAGGTATGGGCGAGGCTTACCTTGATTTGATTTCATCTCCGATGAGCATGCTCATCCGCCAGATAATCAGTTGCCTGATAGGTCTTGTTTGTGGTTTCATTCTTTTCCGTCTGGGCACAGATTTCTACAAATCGCTGGTGTTCCAGCTTTACATAATTTCCATTCTTCTGCTTCTGCTTGTTTTTGTGCCTGGCATGGGTGTACAAGCTTTCGTTTCAAACCAGTGGATAAGGATCGGTTCTTTTACCTTCCAGCCGTCAGAGCTGGCAAAGCTTTCAGTGATATTGATAGTTGCAAATTTCTTCTCAACCCGTGATGTTAAAAAAATCGATTTTCGGCAAACTGTGCGGCTGTTTGCCATGTTTGGCATCCCTTTGCTTTTGATATTTATTGAGCCTGACATGGGGGCAGTGATAGTCATGCTGGCAATATTTGTTGTCCAATTCTTCCTTTCAGGCGCGCCGGTGTTTGGTTTGATAACTATTTCGCTGACTTCCCTCGGACTTGGTACAGGGCTACTAATCCTCGGCAAAGGTTCATACATACTCGACCGATTTTCCGGGTTCCTTGACCCGATCGCAAACTCGCAAACCTCTGGCTGGCAACTGTACAATTCCCTTGTTGCCATCAGCTACGGCGGAGTTTTTGGGCGAGGGTTGTTCAACGGTCAGATGAAGTACACCAATCGTCTGCCTGAAATGAGCAACGACTTTATTTTTGCGCTTGTGGGCGAGGAGCTTGGCTTGATTGGAGCTTTGCTTGTGCTGGCTTTGTTTGTTGTGATTGTTATTTCAGCAATTCGGATTGCATCACGAACCACAAACATGTTTTCCTATCTGGTTGCCCTTGGCATAGCTGTTCACATAGGTTTTCAGGCTTTTATCAACACTGGCGTCGTTGTCGGATTGCTGCCAACAACCGGTCTGGTGTTGCCGTTCATATCGTCAGGAGGCTCATCGCTCATTGTTTCACTGGCCGAAGTGGGTATACTGCTTGGGATCGACAGGACTTCCTGGAGAGAACGCAATTTGGAGTTGAAAAATGGATAAGGTGATTTTTATTGGTGCCGGTGGAACCGGAGGGCATGTTTTGCCTGCAACGCAGATAGCAAGAGAGCTTGAAAGTCGTGGTCATAAAGTTGTGCTTGTTGGAAGTGGTTCTGAACTTGACAGGGCAAAAGAACTCGGTTTTGAGACAAGGCTGGTAACAGCATCACCACCTGGTTTGAACCCCATAAAGCTTTTGAAATTCTGGAGAAACTACAATATAGGCTCAAAGCAGGCTGCAAAGCTCATTGAAGAGTTCAAGCCGTCTGTTGTTATAGGCATGGGCAGCTACGCATCGGTTCCGTTGGTTATCACGGCACACAAAAAGAGGATTCCTGTTCTGATTCATGAACAGAATGCCGTAGCCGGCCGAGCAAACCAGCTGCTGGAACGTTTTGCCGATGTAATAATGACAGGTTTTGAAAACACAAAAAAAATCAAGCGAACATCAAAAATTGAAGTTGTTGGAAACCCGATTCGCTGGGAGAAGGTCGATTTCAAATCAAAGCAAGCTTATGAAATCTTGAAACTTGACCCGAACAAAAAAACGATTGTGGTGTTTGGAGGTTCAAAAGGAGCCAGAGCTGTATACGATGCATTTCTTTTGCTTCCAAAAGACTTTATTGAACAAAATGACCTTCAGTGGTTAGTGATAACCGGTAAGCTGATGTATGAAAATGTGCAAAAAAGTGTCAATGAGTTAAAATTGCATAATGTGCAAGTTATTGACTATCTTACTGAAATGGATAAAGCTTATGCTGTAGCTGATGTTTCTGTCAACAGGTCAGGGGCTATGACTGTTTCGGAGCTGGAATGTTATGGCACGCCAGCGGTACTCATACCCAAACCTGAGTCGATTGGAAACCATCAATGGCTCAACGCAATGTACCTGAAAGGCAAGCGCAAGTGCAAGGTTCTTCCAGAGGATAAAGCAAACGTAGGTCTTGAGGAAGTTATAAAGGAATGCCTTGCTCAAAAGCGCGAACCTCAGGGATGCCTGCACGCAAACGCGGCGGCAAACATCGCAAACATAGTGGAGGTGCTGTTATGAACGACATAAGCAATCTTCCGAAAGGATCGGAAATACATCTTGTTGGTATTGGTGGAGCTGGAATGCGCGGACTGGCCTTGCTCTATTGGGGCAAAGGCTTCAAAGTCACAGGCTCAGACACTGATTATGACAGACCTGAAATCTACGACTTGGTAAAAAAAGGCATGGAGGTTGGAAAGGGCAACAACCCACAACACCTCAAAAATCCATGCATGGTGGTCTACTCAACGGCAATCAGGCAGAACAACCCTGAACTGGAAGAAGCCAGAAGACGTGGAATACCAGTTTTGCACAGAGCCGATGCCTTCAAATTGTTGACCAAGGAAAAAACCGTTATCGGCGTTGCCGGCACTCACGGCAAAACTACGTCCACTGCTATGGCAACCCACATCTGCATGAAGCTTGGCCAGAATCCTACATACTATTTTGGTTCGCCATACCTGGCAAACAAAGACCAGGCAGAATGGACAGATGGCAAAGCTTTCATCATTGAAACAGACGAACACGACCACAGTTTCCTGCATTTTGACGTCGACATTGCCATTGTCGGCAACATCGACAACGACCACATGGAAAACTTCAACTTTGACATCAAAAACCTCGTTGCCGACATGGAAAAATACGCCCAGCAGTCACTTGACCGTGGTGGGTGGCAGATTCTGAATACCGACGACAAGAACGTTTTGTCAATAAACCTCACACATTTCAAAAACGTAATCACCTTCGGAAGGTCAGACCAGGCACATCTTCGTGCAGGTCAGACCAGATTTTACAGGGAAAACTACAACCTTTGCTCGGAAACTGAAGTGTTCTGGAAGGGTGAATCAGTTGGCATGATGAAGCTGCAGGTTCCAGGAGCGCACAACGTGATGAATGCCCTGGCGGCTGTGGCAGCCCTTGTAAAAGTTGGCATTGAGCCAAAGGATGCTTTGCCGATGCTTGCTGATTTCCCAGGAACCCAAAGAAGAATAGAACTGATGGGTGTTTCAAACGGGCATCCGCTTTATGATGATTACTCCCATCATCCAACCGCAATGATCCGTGGACTTGAAACTTTGAGAGCGTACTACCCTGAGAACCCGATTTGCCTGGTCCTTCAGCCAATGAGATACTCCAGGGTGTTCTATCTACCAAAGGAATATGGTGTGGCGGTTCGTTATGCCAACAGAGTCATCATCACGGAGATAAACCCATCTGGCGAAGACAACCTCTGGAACTCCGACATAAATGTTCTGACAAAACAGATAAAAGACGCAAATCCCGATATGGATATTGTGCTCGTGCCAAAAATTGTTGATGTTCCGGCACAGGTGAAATCTGGATTGAAAAAAGATGAAATCATCTACTTCTCAGGTCCAACAACTGTAAGGGCATTGTCAAAACCTATTCTTGATCTGCTAGCCTAGCAAAAAACGTAGCTTAAATGTACGGTTTTGATTCTTTAAAAAGCCTGCCAAGTGTTGTGAGGGGTAAGGTGTTGTTTGGCGAGCCAATGGCTGACCACACCTCATTTAAACTTGGCGGTCCAGCTGATGCGCTTTTGTATCCAGTCGATGCTGACGATGTGGCTCAAACGATGATGTTTGCGCGGGCAAACACAATTCCATTGATAGTCATCGGTTCCGGAACAAACCTGCTTGTCGGTGACCTTGGAATACGAGGAATTGTGCTATGCGTTGATGGTTGTTTTGCCTGGTCCGAGCAAGAAGACGACACCATTAAATGTGGTTCAGGTTTCCTTCTTAACGATGCGGTCAACATATCAATTCAGATGAGCCATTCTGGGCTGGAGTTCCTGACAAAAATCCCAGGCACTGTTGGTGGAGCGGTTGCCATGAACACCGGCACACACAACTCCTACATAAGCCAGTCAGTTTTTGAGGTCGGCTGCGTGATGGCTGACGGCAAAAGGCAAACATTGAATCATGAACAGATGAGGTTTGATTATCGCACATCGATAGTCTTGCAAACAGGAGCCATGATTGAATGGGTCAGGTTCAAGTTGGTCAAGGCTGACAAAACGTGGCTTGAGGACAGAGTTGACCTGCTTTCAAGGTATCGGACAAGCTCTCAACCCTACAACCTGCCAAATGCAGGCTGCGCTTTCAAAAATCCTCCAGCAGGTTATGCTGGCAGGTTGATTGAAGATGCCGTATTAAAGGGAGTCGCTGTTGGTGGAGTTGAAGTATCGAAGCTTCACGCTAATTTTCTTGTCAACACAGGCACTTCAGACTCAAAAGAAGCCTTGAAGCTCATGATGCTTGTAACAAACACAATTTATGAAAAATTCAACGTTAGATTGAAACCAGAGATCAGAATTGCAGGTTCGTGGAGCATTGACATCCCAAACTGGTAGCCCAGACAGACCCCTATTCCATTTAAACCTAAAGATGTTATATTATTTGATTAGTATGGTTTTAGGTAAAAATGCATCAATTTTTGGAAGGAGCTTCATGAAGAAATTTATCGTTCCAGTGATGATTGCATGCGCAGCGTTACTCGTTCTGGGAGCCGCAGCAACGGCTTTGGCGGACGAGATACCGCATTGGGCACAAACTTACGTAGAAAAAATGGTAGCCGAAAAGGTCATGCCAACAATGGACAAAGTTGCTTGGGATAGTGATATCGATGCAGCAACAGTCAAGAGTACACTTGACGCAGCTTGCGGCAGGGATACCGGACTTGATGTCTCGAAGCCACTGACAAGGGCTGTCATCATCAAGGCTGCTGTTGACAATTGCCAATGGTCCTCAGAACTTGAAGCAAATGAAGGAGCACCATGGTGCATGAGCAATGACGAGCTCAACATTCCTCAAGAGTATGTTGCCTACTTCAATCTTGCCTACAGGCCAAAATACAACCTTCTAACTTATAAAAAAGGCAGACTCACGGGTTGGGACAAGACGATGACCTATGCAGAGCTTGCTTACCTTGCCTATCACATCAAGCACCCACCAAACACAAAAGCAGGACAAACACTCACCATTGTTACAACAGCTGAACCAGACACTATCAATCCGTTCACTTCAAGCGCAGCAGCCTCGTCATTTATCAGGCAGTTTGCTTCTTGGGGCGGAGATACTTCATTTGGTGATGATGCAGCATTGTTCCCTGTTCTACTTACCAGAGTCCCTTCCATCGACAATGGCGATGTGGTGATCTTTACTGATCAAGCAACTGGAAGAACTAAAGAAAAGGTAACATACCATATTAGACCAGGCATGTACAACCATCCGATGTATGAGGGTGAACCGGAAAAACTCCACGAAGTTACAGCCGATGATTACATCTTCACCATGAAATTGCAGGTTGTTCCGAGAATTCAGGCAATCTCAAAGTCAGGTGTCTGGAAGATTGACGAGATCAAAAAAATCGACAAGTACACTGTTGAAGCAACATATAACGAAGTCTACACCTATGCCACATGGGGCTGGGGCGACACATATCAGGCTGTGTTTGAGCAGGATCTCTACACTGCTCCACAGGACTTCAACACCAGAGAAGACTTCATTGCCTATCAAAACGGGCCATACAAAATGGCAAAGTGGGATAAGGGCGATCATATCGAGTTTGCTCCAAACCCATACACAATTTACTCAAAACCGATTATGGACAAGATCATCATCAGATTCATGTCTGATACAAACACAGTCAAGCTTAATCTTCAGTCAAGATCTGTTGATTGTGCCGGCATCACTCCTATGGACTACAAAGATCTGAAAAATGTCCTCCCGGATTACAAATTCATCTTCACAGAAGCTTCTTCATGGAGTCATATTGACCTTAACCTCTTTGACAAAGATCCTGAGAATCCGAATAAGCCTGGTTTATTTTGGGCATTTGGCGACAAGAGGGTCAGACAGGCAATGCTCTATGCCATTGACCGTGAAGAACTCAACAAAACTATCAATCAGAGCATTTATAAGGTTGCTGACTCATGGATGTCGCCAAAATCAAGATTCTATAATCCTGCAGCCATAAAAAAATATCCGTTTGACCCCAAAAAGGCTGAGCAACTCCTTGAAGAAGCAGGTTGGAAGCTTATGAATATTGGCGGGGAATCAATCAGATGCTATAAAAACGATCCGAGCAAGGCCTTCAACTTCAAGTTCAGAACAAATTCTGAAAACCCACAGGCAATCCAGATGGCCGAACTTGTCAAAAACATGCTTAGCCGTGTCGGTCTCAAGATCAATCCAGTGCCAGTTCCAGGTAAAGAGCTTCTTGGCCAGAGTCTTGTAAGACACGAATGGGACATCATCACATTCGCATGGATTTCGAACCCAATCAGACCAAATGCAGAAATGTTCATGAAAAAAAGCATCCCGACTAAAGACAACATGTGGTCAGGTCAGAATCTTGTTGGTTGGGACGCAGGTCCAGAACACGAAAAAATATGTGAAGAAATAAGCCAGGAACTCCCGGACAAGGAACTCCAGGCTTTGTTTGACAAAGAGCTTGCAATCTGGACTGAAGAACTTCCAATTCTCCCAATGTTCAACTCATACCAGATCAGTGTTGCGCCGATTGAGCTTGAAAACTACAAACCGACAGGTTCAAACATGCCAACCAGCTGGAATGCAGCATGGTGGTACAAAGACATTTACGAAACAACACAGAAATAGTGCAATTGTTGCTCAACATCAGTTGAGTTTTGTAGCATATAAAAGCCTGATCCTTTGAAGGGGTCAGGCTTTTATGTTATTTTACGAATATAAACCGAAAATATTTATGTTTCACGGACTTTCGTTATCGAAGGAATGCTGCTGTTACCGTGTTGAGACCTTTGACTGACACTTGTAGTTTATTACAAAACAGGTAATATAAGCTCGGATATATAAATCCGTTTATTTCTAGTTAAGTGAAAATAGATTTATCCAGCGTAGTTGCAAGTCAGCAGAAACATTGATCGGTGTCAGCACAATACCGGTCTATCATCGAAAGGAGTGCTATGAAAAAAACCATAGTGATTTTATCGATTGTTGGCGTATTTGCATTGGTGGTTTTTGGTGCTTCGTCAATCAGTGCCGCAACACAGACGCACTGGGCGAGCAAGTATGTTGAGAAGATGATCTCTGATCAGATTCTTCCAAAAACCGACACAGCTGAATGGGACAAACCCGTTACATCTGAAGCTGCCGTTGATGCCTTGAGTAAGGCGCTTGGTAAATCAATCTCACCTATTGATGCTGCAAAATTCAATAGGGCAGAGTTTACCAAGGTTGCAGTTGACAACAGCGCATGGGCAGCTGATCTTGAACAGATGAAGTTCCCGGCATGGTGTATGAGTAATGATCAGGATACAATTCCTGAGGAATATGTGCCGTACATCAACATGGCATACAGGCCAAAATATGACTTCATGACCTACAGAAAAGGCAGAATGACCGGTTGGCAAGAAATTCCGACCTTTGCCGAAGTTGCATTCCTCTGCTACCGCTTCAAGTATCAGCCAAACACCGATCCGGGTCAGCAGATTGTTGTTGTAACAGCACAAGAACCTGAAACAATGAACGCAACGTCAAACGCACTCTCACGAACGATGCTTGTCACGTTCCTTTCTTTTGGTGGTGATGTCAGCTATGGTGACGATGCAACACTTTATCCTGTTTATCTGACAAGAGTTCCGTCAGTCGACAATGGTGATGTAAAAATCATCAATGACCCGGCAACAGGCAGACAGAAAGAAATTGTAACCTATCATATCAGACCTGGCATTTACCAGCATCCAATGTATGAGGGCGAACCGGACAATCTCCACGAGCTCACAGCCGATGAATACATTTATGCAGTCAAGGAAGGTATTTGCCCAAGAATTCTTAATACTTCAAAATCAGGAGTATGGAAAATTGATTCATACAGAAAAGTTGACAAATACACAATCGAAACCGTGTGGAACGAAGTATATGCCTATGCCACATGGGGGACTAATTTTAGCTATGGCTATCAGGCCAAGTTTGAACAGGATTTATACACCGATCCAGCAGATTTCAACGTCAGACAGGATGGAATCGATTACGTTACCGGACCATATAAGATGGTGAAATGGGATCGTGGCGATCACATCGAATTTGCTCCAAACCCCAAAGCTTCATATTGCAAACCATTGATAGACAAAATCATTGTAAGATTCATGAGCGACACCAACACAATCAGGCTCAACCTTCAGAGCAACTCTGTTGACATAGTATCAAACGCATTCACGCCAATCGAGGCATCAGGGCTTGCCCAAAGCCTTCCACAGTACAAATTTGTTTACACTGAAGGCACATCATGGGAACACCTTGATCTTAACCAATATGACACAGACCCATTGTCACCAAACACACCTGCATGCAAGTGGGTATTTGGCGACAAAAGGGTAAGACAGGCAATGCTTTACGCCCTCAACAGGGAAGAACTCTGCAAAGTTGTTTCAAACGGTGTCTTTACACCATCAAATTCATGGATGCCAGCAAAATCACAGTATTACAACGATTCGCTTGTAAAAAAATACCCATACGACCCTGCAATGGCTGAAAAGCTTCTCGATGAAGCTGGATGGACACTTACAAAAGTCGGTTCCGAAATGATCAGATGCAAAGGCGGAGATCCAAAACTGCCATTCATGTTTGAAATCAAAACAACATCCGAACAGGAATTCCGTGTAAAAAATATTGAACAGATGCAGAAAATGTGGGCTCGTGTCGGTCTCAAGATCGTCACAAAACCCGTCCCAGCAAAAGAACTCTTTGGACAATCCCTCACTCGTCACGAATGGCAGATTGTCGAATTCGCTTGGGTATCAAACCCAATCAGACCAAATGCTAACCTTTTCATGTCAAATCAGATCCCTACCAATGATAACTTCTGGCAAGGACAGAACATTGGCGGCTGGCCATCATCAAAGGAACATGATGCTCTTTGCACAAAAATGACAATGGAACTCCCAGAAAAAGAACTTCAGGCAGTGTACGATAATCAGTCAGCCATCTGGACTGAAGAAGTTCCGGCAATTCCATTGTTCAACAGGTATGATGTTGATGTTTGCCCTACTGATTTGGAAAACTTCAAGCCGACAGGTTCTCAAATGACTCCAAACTGGAACTCGGCATGGTGGTATAGGGAAATCATTAAATAATTAACCTATGAGACATTGCCCTGACGTTAGTCAGGGCAATGTCAATGTTAATGGAAAGGTAAAAGAATGGGCAATTATATCATTAGAAGAATAATAATCTTCTTTTTTATGTTCATACTGCTTACCGGTCTGATCTACTTTGTTCTATCGCTTAAAGGCGACCCCTTCGAGGAGCTGATGGTTTTACAGCCGCAAATGAAGGATGAAATAATGAAACAAAGGGAATGGGCTGGTTTCAACGATCCCTGGTATGTTGGCTATTTCAAATGGGCAAGAAACATCATCTTCAAAGGTGATTGGGGTAAATCAATCTACGAAAAGGTGCCGGTTTGGGGCTTGATGGCTTCAAAACTACCGGTTACGTTGACGCTTTCAATATCAGTTCTCATTCTGGAACTGTTGGTAGGTATTCCGCTGGGAATATTTGCAGCAAGGAGGCACAACACCACCGTTGACTATGTTGTTACATTCTTTAGTTATATAGGCATCTCTGTCCCTAGCTTCTGGTTTGCCTTACTTTTAATGATGCTCTTCTCGGTGGCGCTAAAATGGCTTCCAGCAGGGTTCGCCCTTTGGTCGAACCATGATCAGTTGAATGTTTTCATGAGATTCCTTGACTATGCCAGAAACTACTGTCTTCCTATATTAATGGGAACACTTGGCGGTGCTGCTGGTATGTCAAGATACATGCGTTCATCAATCCTTGAAGTTGTCAAGATGGATTACATCAGGACAGCAAGAGCAAAGGGTCTTGCAGAAAATAAAGTATTCTACAAGCACGCACTCAGAAATGCACTCATTCCGATCGTCACTATCATGACATTCGTCCTCCCTGCGTTGATTGGCGGTTCGGTTATCATGGAACAAATATTCAACCTTAATGGAATTGGAAAAATGATGTTTAAGGCGTTGATGGACAAAGACATTCCTGTAGCGATGAGCAACTTTACCCTGATCACATTCCTTTCGCTGATTTCGCTGATTCTGGCCGACATAGTATACGCTCTTGTCGATCCGAAGATTTCATTGTCGTGAGGTGAGAGATGGCAGATAAAAAGAAAAAAGTAACAGTCATCGAAAATCCGAACGAGCAGGAAATCCTTTCAGCATCGACCTATTCCTTTGCGGGAATGGTCTGGAGCAGGTTCAAAAGACACAAAATGGCAGTTTTTGGTTTTGTCATTCTGATATTAATGATTCTGATGGCCATTTGTGCACCATTGTTTGAATTAATGACCGGCTACCCAATAAAGTATGCTGGTGGCGAACCAAAACACCTTCCGTTCACATATCCTGGCGTAGCTGTCAGGATTGACGATGACAAATGGGATGATCCAACCGTTTATCCTGGTGGACCTGCATTCTGGTTCAATTTTGCAACAGAGGATGATTACAAAAAAGCGCTCAGCACCGGTTATGCGACCATCAACATGGAAACGTTTAATTCGACATATGTTGACAAGGTAACCGGACAGACGAAGGCGTATAAAGACAAATATGTAACATCACTCAAAGAATACGGCAGGGTTGCGTCATTGGACAGAAAAGTGTCCATCAAGAGAGACGAAGCCAACAATATCATCAGGGATTCAGAAAACAAACCGATCAATGTGTATGGTGATGTAAATGAGTTCTTTGTTTCGAGAGCAAGACTGGTCAAATATCACAAGTCGCTCAACCAGCAGATTGACCTCTACAAACCCACTCCTTTTACGGAAATTGATTCAAAAATTGTAGAAATTAAGGATGATAACGGGAATGTGATCTATAAAGGACCACAGGATGAAGATCTTGGACAGGCGCCAATGCATGTGCTTGGAACAGATGGCTCAGGTCATGACGTTCTGGTAAGGCTTGCGTTTGGAGCAAGGATTTCATTGTTTGTCTCACTTGTAACGGTGCTACTCTCAACGCTTATTGGAATCATTCTTGGTTCTATAGCTGGATTCTATGGTGGTTTCATAGATGCGACCATTCAGAGAATCATTGAAATATTAGGTTCAATCCCTCAACTTCCAATCCTCCTTGTTTTGTCTGCATTCCTAGGTAATGGGTCGCCAATAGTACTCATTCTTATCCTGACTGTTTTTGGTTGGACAGGCACCACAAGAATGATACGAGGACAGTTCTTGTCCATCAGAGAAACTGAATACGCAGAGGCCGCAAGGGCAATCGGTTCATCAGACTGGCGCACAATGTTCAAACACATGCTCCCCAATGCAATTGCGCCTATCATTGTCTCCATGACAATTTCGATTGGTGGCGTAATCATGTCTGAATCATCACTGTCTTTCCTTGGTCTTGGCATTAATGTTATCGAAACGCCAACCTGGGGTGGAATCATCAACGAAGCCAGACAATACTTCATGTCTCAGCCATGGCCATCCATTTTCTCGGGTCTGATGATTTTCCTTGTCACGCTGTCCTCAAATTTCATGGGCGATGGACTCCGTGATGCAATCGACCCAAGGCTCAAGATCTAAGGAGGAAGCATGGAAAACGAAGTAATACTGGAAATGAAGAACCTTCGGACGTATTTCCATACTTCCGATGGCATTGTACCTGCAGTTGACGATGTCAGCTTCAAGCTTCGCAAAGGCGAAACCCTTGGAATCGTCGGTGAATCAGGTTGTGGAAAATCTGTAACCTCGTTGTCTATCATGAGACTTATTGATGTCCCTGGAAAAATTGAAGGTGGACAGATTCTGTTTCACAATGAAGACCTTGTTGCAGCAAGAATTCAGCGCATAAGGCAGCTTCGTGGAGCAGCCATCTCGATGATCTTCCAGGAACCAATGACATCCCTGAATCCGGTTTTCCAGATTGGCGACCAGATATCTGAAACACTCACCCTTCACCAGGGCCTTGGAAATTTCAACTGGGGTCTCAGGGTTGCATCATGGGGCATGTTTTGGAAATGGTGGTTCATCTGGCTGCTTTCATCAATTGGCTACATCTTTGCCGATATGATTCCAATCTTGTTGATCAATGGTTCGATAGCAAAGACCAGAGCATCGCTTGTGCCATTAAAAAAGAAGATTGAACAGGACCTCATTGCCAAAAACATGGCAACGGTGAACAATTACAAAAACCTTACCCAGAAAAAATTGAACGAGATACAAATTGCAAAAAAAGAATTCGAATCAGCTCCAAAAGATAAAAAACCAGATTTGATGCACAAACACTCAGTTCTTGTCAGAGAATTCGAAAAGCTCGGAATGAAAGAAAAGGAAGAGCTGAAGAAGAACAAACAGACTGCAAAAAAAGAGTATGAAGACGCTTTCCGTAAAGCGGATGAACCAAGGCGTGTCAAGGTTAACAGCATTCTTAACAAACGCTATTCTTCAGCGGCAAAAATCAAAAAAGATCTCCAGACAATCAGACTTAGAACACCATCATGGCAGCGTTCCATCGAGATGCTCAAACTGGTAGGTATTCCTGACCCAGAGCGCAGAATTCTCAATTATCCGCATGAAATGTCTGGTGGAATGAAGCAAAGAGTTATGATCGCTCTTGCCATGGCATGCAATCCGGAAATTCTGATTGCCGATGAAGCCACAACCGCTCTTGATGTTACCATCCAAGCTCAGATCCTTGAACTGATGAAAGATCTGAAAAAGAAGTTTGGAACAGCAGTAATGTTGATTACCCACAACCTTGCCGTTGTAGCCGAAATGGCTGAAAACATAATCGTAATGTATGCCGGCAAGATTGTCGAATATGGTACATGCAAGGATATTTTCGAAAACCCGATGCATCCTTATACATGGGGACTGCTCCATTCAATTCCAAGGGTAGACCAGCCAAAAACGGACGACAAACTACCGACAATCGAAGGATTGGTGCCTAACCCGTATAGACTCCCTGTTGGCTGCAAGTTCCATCCAAGATGCCCAAGGGCAGACCAGAAGTGCAGAGAGCAGGAACCGCCACTCGAAGAGTTCCCGGATGGCAGGCAGTGCAGATGCTGGCACAAGATTCAGAAAGGAGAGCTGTGACATGGAACCCCTCATCCAAGTAAAAAATTTATACAAATGGTTTCCAATTAAGGGCGGAATCATCCAAAAAACGATTGGTCATGTCAAGGCAGTTGACAATATCTCCTTTGATATTTTTGACGGAGAGACCCTCTCACTGGTTGGTGAGTCTGGTTCAGGAAAGACAACTGTTGGTAAAACCATGATCAGACTTCACACAGCGACATCAGGCGAGGTCTTTTTCAATGGCGATGATGTTATGATGCTGCGTGGTAACGAGCTTCGCAAGATGCGACGTAATATGAGCATTATATTCCAGGACCCTGCAGGTTCGTTGAACCCAAAACTTCCAGTCGGTGAAACCATAGGCGAACCGTTGGTTGTGCATAACCTTGCCAATAAAAAAGAACGTGAAGAGTTGGTTCTCGAGATCATGGAAACTGTCGGTCTCAGGCCAGAATTTCTTCACAGATATCCACACGAGTTCTCGGGTGGACAGAGACAAAGAATCGGTATTGCGCGATCACTGATTCTCAACCCAAAATTCATTGTTGCCGACGAACCAATCTCTGCTCTTGACGTTTCAATCCAGTCACAGGTAATCAACCTTCTGGAAGATCTCCAGCACAAATTCAAACTCACCTATCTGTTCATTGCCCACGACATGGCGGTTGTTCGTCATATCAGCAACAGAGTTGCTGTCATGTATCTTGGCAAGATGGTTGAGCTTGCCCCTTCAGAAGAACTGTTCAAACATCCACAGCACCCATACACAAAAGCGCTCCTTTCGGCTGTTCCAATCCCAGATCCTGAAAAGAGAAAAGACAGAGAATTGCTCCAGGGCGATATTCCATCGCCAATTAACCCACCGTCAGGCTGTCGTTTCCACACAAGGTGCGAATTCTACGCAAAAAACAAATTCCCGTGTAAAGAAGGCGATTATCCGTTGGTTGACATCGGCAATGGCCACTTCACGGCTTGTCCGTACGTCCGCGACTAGAAAACAGCAAAGAATTGTGAAAGTGTAAACAAGGAGGAATGATGAAGAGACTTGTTTGTATCGTCGCATGTTTGTTTGTTGCAGTTGGAATGTTCGTTGGCTGTCAGGACAAAACCTCAACAGAACCAAGAGGAAACACAACGACATCTGACCAAAAGGTTGTTTTCAGGTATCCGATCGCATCGGACGTACCAACACTAGATCCTGCAAAGATAACCGATGACACTTCGCATTACGTCGGAAAACAGATTTTTGAAGGCCTTGTTACATACGACAAGGATCTCAACATCATTCCATGCCTTGCACAAAAATGGGATGTAAGCCCAGATGGTAAGGTTTACACATTCACACTAAAAGACACAAAGTTCTCAAATGGCGATCCACTCAATGCCGTTGATTTCAAATGGAGCTTTGAAAGGGTTCTTCGCCCGGAAATCAAGTCTGAAAGAACATGGATTTTCAGTGAAATCGCAGGATTCCAGGATGTTATCGACAAAAAGACCACTGATCTTGCAGGCATCAAGGCTGTTGATCAAAAGATTCTGCAGATAACGCTCACAAACCCGTCCGGAATCTTCCTGCACAAAATGACTTACAGCACAGCCTATGTAGTTAACAAAAATGTTGTTGAGGCCTACGAAAACCCAATGACCGAAGAAAAGAAGGACGATACAGCAAAAACAGAGGAAAAGACTGAAGAAAAGAAGGAAGAGCCAACAACTACCACATCAGGCAAAAAAGCCGGACAGTGGTTTGAGTATGAACCGGTTGGCACAGGCGCATTCAAACTTGTTGAATGGAAGCGTGGCCAAAAGGTTATCCTTGAACGCAATGATGGTTGGTGGGGCTATGTTGATCAGGTTGTTGATGAAGGCTACAAGCCGGTAAACGAAGTGGTTTTCCCCATTATTCAGGAAGACACGGCAAGAATGCTTGAGTATAAAGCTGACAACCTTGAATGGGTTCAGATTCCAGACGCAGATTTCAGTTCTGTGAAAAATGATCCTGTTCTCCAAAACGAAATGCTTTCAGTAAAAGAATTGGCTGTTTATTACATCGGTTTCCAAAACAAAAAAGAACCGTTTACAAATCAAAAGGTAAGACAGGCATTCAATTACGCAGTCAACCGTCAAGAGATCATCGACAAGATTTTCAACGGCAGACACATCCTCGCAACAGGTATCATCCCGCAAGTAATGCCAAATTTCACTTCAAAATCCGAAGCTTACACCTATGATCCAGTCAAGGCCAAGGAACTTTTTGACGAAGCCATCAAAGAAGGAACAAAAATTCCTGATAAAATTGTCCTTGCCTTCAACAACGGCAATGCTGTTCACAAAAGTGTCTGTGAGTTTATCCAGAACCAATTGAAGGCAAATCTTGGCGTAAACGTCGAACTGACATCGGCAGACTGGGGAACCTATCTGACGGACATCGACAATGGGCAATATGCAATGTTCAGACTTGGCTGGATTGCTGACTATCCAGACCCGGACAACTTCCTCTGGGTGCTTCTTGATTCGGCAAACGCAGGACCAAAGGGTGGCAGTGCATTCTACAGCAATCCAGAATTTGACAAGCTTGTTGAAGCAGCAAAAACAGAAACAGACAACGCAAAGAGAATGGTTATGTATGAAGATGCAGAAGCAATAGCCATGAAAGATGCATGCTGGATGCCAATCGCATTCCAAACCAACTGGTCACTACTCAAGCCATATGTCAAGGGTTTCAACAGGACAGCAATGGGTGTGCTGACATTTGGAACCATCACAATCAAAGATCATTGATTCAACTAAACAAAAAAACATGGGCGGGCATCATAACCCGCCCTTTTTTGCAAGAAGGATGTAGATGATTAATTATATAATCAGAAGATTGATTTCCGTTATTCCTGTTCTCATCGGCGTTACTCTGCTTACATTCATCCTGTTTCTTGTTGTCCCAGGCGATCCGGTCAGACTTGCTCTGGGTCAGCACCCAGATCCCGACCTCCAAAAAAGAATTGAACATCAACTTGGTATGGACAAACCTTGGCCGGTGAGAT
Source organism: Caldisericia bacterium (assembly GCA_017999835.1). GTDB lineage: Bacteria > Caldisericota > Caldisericia > JAAYUI01 > JAAYUI01 > JAGNLA01. Next base: position 44,550 of record JAGNLA010000005.1, on the reverse strand, counting down.
ATGTCAATTATGTTTGGGATGCCATGCATGGTGATCTTGGTTATTCAATCAAAAATCAGGAGCCTGTATCGCAAATCATTGGTCAGAAATTTCCAGCAACCCTACAGCTTTCCATTACGGCCATGCTGTTTGCCATTCTGGTTGGCATACCAGCAGGGGTTATTTCGGCTACCAAGCAATATTCTTTGTCAGACAACATTTTCATGATACTTGCTCTTGTTGGTGTTTCCATGCCAATATTTGTGCTTGGACTGCTGCTGCTCCTTGTATTTGTATCGTGGTTCAAACTTATTCCTGGCACAGGCTATGGTGATGGCAACATTCTGTATATTATACTTCCAACCATTGCCCTTGGCACGATACCGATGGCTATAATCTCAAGAATGACTAGGTCTTCACTGCTTGAGGTGCTCAAGTCGGATTATGTCAGGACAGCAAAATCCAAAGGCCTGTCGCATTCAAAAGTCGTTTTCAAACATGCTTTCAGAAATGCTTTGATTCCAATTGTAACTGTTGTTGGCAACAACTTTGCATCATTGATGGCTGGCGCCATTATCACCGAAAAGGTATTTAACTGGCCAGGCATTGGAACAGCCATGATAGTTGCAATCGAACAGCGCGACTATCCGGTGGTTATGGGTTTGACGCTGTTTCTTGCGGTGATTTTTGTTACGGTAAACCTTGTTGTTGATTTGTCATACTCGTTCATCGACCCGAGAGTGAGGCTCAAATGATTAAGATGTCATCTCTCTCAGGCCAGGTATTTACAAGGCTTTTCCGTCATAAACTGGCCATTATCGGCATGGCGATACTTTTTGTCATGATCGTTGTGGCAATTCTTGCCGATGTTATTGCTCCGGATCCAAATACTCAAAATCTCGACATGGCTTTAACTCCACCGATGAAACAGCCATATGTCGGCATGTCAAAAGAAACATATTCAAAACCAGGATTTGTTTATAAAACCGCATCATCAGAACTGGATAATTTTACGGAAACAATCGAGGTTGCAGGGAAAATGGTTGAAGTCAGTTTTAGAAAAACTGGCAAGGCCATTGAAGTGGAAAACAACGGTGTAAAATCGGTCAAAGCGCTCGCACCGACACCAAATGGAACACTGGCATCAACAGACAAAATCATTGGCTATTCCAAAACGATGTCGACATTTGTTAGCACAAAACAAATCCCACAAATGATTCATTTTTACAAGTTTAAACCTAAAGGTGAACACATTCTGCAATCGAAAGAGTCGCTTGGAGCAGAGCTTGTCGATGTAAAAGATTGGATAGATCTTGGCGCTGCCTATCTCGTTAAGGACAACAAAACTGGAATATTAAGGTTGCATGCTCAAAATGCAGCCGATCTCTCTGAAACGGAAACTGAAATGGGTCCAGCGCCAAGCCCGTTGCTTGGAACAGACAATCTTGGCAGGGATATTGCCAAGAGAATTGTTCATGGAGCCAGGATTTCACTCTATGTAGGCATCGTTGTTGAGTTCATTTCCCTGTTAATCGGCATCCCCCTTGGCGCCATTGCTGGCTATTTCGGTGGAAGAGCCGATGACATCATCATGAGATTTACGGACATTATGCTGTCATTTCCAAGCCTCCTGCTTGCCATGGCGGTCATGACTATTCTTGGGCGAGACATCATAAACGTTTTTATTGCCCTGGGTGTCGTAAGTTGGCCGTCCATCGCTCGAATTGTCAGGGGACAATTCATCAGCATCAGAGAGTCAGAGTACGTTGAGGCATCGAGGGCTGTTGGGTGTTCGAATACAAGAATCATCATCCGGCATATCCTCCCGAACACTCTTGCGCCAATTATTGTTTACACATCTCTTGGCATGGCTTCGGCCATCATGAGCGAAGCCGGTTTGAGTTTTATTGGAATCGGCGTCAGACCGCCCATGCCATCATGGGGCTCAATTATCAACGACGGCTTCCAGTTTGCGCTTTACTATCCTCATCTTTGGGTGGTGCCTGGTCTTGTCATCGCCGTTACTGTGCTTGCATTCAACTTCCTTGGCGATGGGTTGAGAGACGCTCTTGACCCAAGGCTTAAAATATAAGATGGATATGAAAAAAGGATTACTGTTTTTGTTTGTGCTGTTGTTTTTTGCATCGTGCACGCTGCCTGGTATTTCCATGCCTGAGATTCCCCAGGTGCTAAACATTGCTTGCGTTGGAAACTTTGAGAGTCTTGAGCCCTGCGGAGAAAATCCGCCACCTGAGAAGTTTGTACGCCAGGTTTTTGAGGGCCTTACATCGTTTGACGAGAACCTCAATGTTGTGCCTGCACTTGCAAAATCATGGGAAGTAGCAGATGGAAAAATTGTAATGCATCTGTCAGACGCGATCTTTTCTGATGGCACAAAACTTACGGCATTGGATGTCATAAAATCGTTTGAATGCCTGTCCAAAACCGACCAGTCGTGGATTGTGAAGAATGTTTCAGGATTTACGCTTTTCACTCAAGGCAGGTCATCGTCAATCCTTGGCATTGAGGAGGTCGACGATTTGACCATCTCAATCAAAACGATCGATTCCCTCGAATATTTCCTGAAAAAACTCGCCAACCCAAGAGCTGCAATATGGAAACAAGGGGAATTGCCACTTGGTACTGGTGTTTTTTGCATAACAAAGTTCACGCCTGGTTCGAAGATTATTCTTGTGCCAAACCCTTACTCTAAAGTTCAGCCAAAACTGACTAAGATAAACTTTATGATAAGAATGTCCCACGAAGCGGCTTTTGAGGATTTCAGACAGGGAAGAGTGGCTGTTGCACCTTTGGATGAAAGCCTGGTTTCGAGCGCAAAAGATGAAAGCCATACGCTGATGTTGTCCTATGATAGCCATTCGTTCCTGGCTGTTGGCTTCAATTGCAAAAATGGGGTGACGTCAAAAGTTGAAACAAGGCTTGCCATCGCTTCGGAAATTGATTCAAACGATTTGAATCAGAAAGCTTTGCAGGGGCTTCATATTCCTATCGGCTTTGCCAACAAGTCAGAACAGCAAATCAATCTCTCAAAATCTGAGATAAACCTGGCTATACCTGAAGGGTTGGATGAAAACATAGCACATGCAATAGCTTTGCAGATTAAAAACAAAACCGGAATGAAGACTAATGTTGAAAAAATGACCAACGACAACTTTGTGGGTGCAATTTTAAACGGCAAAACGCAGATGTTTGTATTTGGGATGATGCAAAACACACCTGATGATTATGAAATGCTGTCTTTACCAATTGCAAACGTTGTGCTTGCTGCTGGATTTGGTTACGACACTGCAAACCTGTCGACACTGCTCAAGTCATCAAACGAAGCAGTTGACAGACAGGCTATTCTGGCAGAAACAAGGATGTTGCTTGAAAAGGATGTTCCATTCATTCCGATCATTGAATTGAGATCGTACGTTGTTGTTAGCGATACAGTAAAAGATTATTTGCCGTATGCCTGGGGCGGTGGAGTTTTGAGTGCATGCAGCATCGGGCGTTGACTGATTATTGATGTTTGTTTACAATGACATCTGACAAGGAGGCGTAAATGCTAGTACCTCTCGATATTGCCCATAAGACATTCAAGACCGGTGTATCAGGCTACAACAAAGCTGAGGTCGAGGAATTTCTAGATCAGGTAGAGAAGGATTTCTCAACGCTCTATCGCGAAAACAAGGAATTGACAGAAAAAGTTGCAAAGCTAACTGAAGAGGTAAACCGCTTCAGAGCAACGGGTAACCAAATCCAGTCTGCACTTACACTTGCGCAGAAAACCGCTGATGACTATAAGGAATCTGCAAAAAAAGAAGCAGATCTAATAATTGTTGATGCCAAGCAAAAATCCGAGAAGATGATTGCCGATACAAACATCAATGTCAGGTCTATAAAGAACGCATTCCTTGAATTCAAAGGGGAATTCCGTGCTTATCTGACAACCTTCCTTAATCTTTTGGACAACATGGATGTTTCCCTCTCCTCAAAGGCACAGATAAAAGAAGAAAGACTAGAGGACCTAGATCCATCGGAAAAATTGCTGTAAGGCCGCATCCCAAAGGATGTCTGTTGGAGGTCAGAGTTAAACCAAACTCTTCAAAAACAGGGTTTGGATTTGATTGTGACATTTTCTTTGTGAGGTTGAAATCGCCTCCTGTGGAGGGTAGGGCAAACGCCGAATTGCTTGAACAGATTTCAAAACTTGCAGGTGTGCCAAAAACATCACTGCAACTGGTCAGTGGATTATCCTCAAAGACAAAGGTTGTTTTCTGTCCTTTGACCGTTGAGGCTCTTTTAGCGAGGATAAATGAAGAAATTTCCAATCATTGAATCGATTGTTTTTGCGATTGTGCTGTTGCTTGACCAACTGTCAAAAATCATCGTTGCGCTAACCCTTCAGCCCGGACAGTCTGCTGTCGTTGTTTCAAAGTGGATTTATATCACACACACTCACAATTCAGGAACGATCTGGGGCATTGCTCAGGGAAGCAACTATATTTTTGCCATAATTGCCGTGGCAGTAATCTGCCTGGTGCTGTTCATGTCACCAAAAATCACGAACTCGCTGTTTTCAAAAATTTGTCTTGGCGCCATCCTCGGTGGAGCAATAGGCAATCTCGTAGATAGGATTTTCAGAGGATTTGTGATTGATTTTATCGAATTTAGGATAATCAATTTTCCGGTGTTCAACGTTGCTGATATTGGTATTGTCTGTGGTGCAATACTGCTTGCTATCTCTATGTTGTTTGCACCTAAAGAACAGAACTAAAAGGTCAATCCAAAATAAAATCCCCGTCTCTAAAAAAGACGGGGATTTTATTATTGTGGGGGTTATTGTGCTGTAAAGTTGATTGTGTTTTCCGGGCTGTTGAAGTCTTTGAAATTGAACTTGTAATATTTGCCTTGAGCTGACATTGTTAGTCTGTTTGCAAATCCCGCAAGCGGTCCATCAAAGTACATCAGAAGTTCACATTTGTAGTTTGTTCCTTGATAGTCAAATGAGTACTTGTAATTGACCATGTTTGAAGTTTCAATCTTTATTACGTCAGTGCTTACGGTTTTTTTGAGTGTGTTAAACTGTTTGAAGGCTTCCTTGACCATTGACATATGATCCTCAAGCACCGGTTTTGCGATTTTTTCAAACTCTTGCTGAGAAATCTCTTTGCGACTGTCTTTGTCGTCAAGCTTGTAGTATTGTGTCGCGAACTGGTAAACGATGTCGTTTCCTTTTTCAATTTTGCAAGCCCATGGAAGAGTGTTGACTGTTATGACATCAATGCTGTTTATTTCTGTGCTGGAAGAGCCGGTCGAAGTCTCGATGACATAACTGATAAGGTCTGTCAATGGTTTTACAATCGCTCCCTCGATGTAAGAGGATGGGGAGAGTTCGATGTCTTCGATGGATTCACCAGCTGTCATGCGGTAATCTTTTACAATTGGAGCATAGCCTTTTGCCGTGACTTCCATTTTCATGCTGCCAGGCTTGTAGTTTCTGATTTCGTACTCACCTTTTTTGTCAGTGGTAGCCTTGAAATTGTTGAAAGCAACAGTTGCTCCGGCGATGGGTTTCTTTGTGCTTTTGTCGGTTACGATGCCATGAATCCACTGTTTTACGATTGGATCTATCTTGTATTCATGTTCGTAAACAGTGTCCTTTTGAATTTTGAATGGCTCAATAAGCCTGCCATAAACGTATTCTTGCCTGTTGTCCTCTGCTTCGATCCTATAGCTGCCAGGTTCAAGACTCATTTCAAATGTTCCGTCACTGTTGAGCTTGACTGGATAAGCATCAAGATTCTGTGTGTCGTATGCTACGATTTTGACATCGACACCGGAGACCGGGTCACCAAAAATTTTGTCTGTAAACTTGCCTTTGATCCCTTGCTTGATTCCACCGCAGGAGACGATAACCAGGCATGCTGCCACAATCAGAAGGTTGTATTTTTTCATGCAATACCTCCAAGCAATTATTTTATATTGCAATTGAGTTACATCAAGGTGTTTGTTGCATGATATGGACAATCAAATACAATGGTGCCTGTGGGGCAGTGGCTCAGTTGGCAGAGCGCGTCCTTCGCAAGGACGAGGCCGGGAGTTCGAATCTCCTCTGCTCCACCATATTAAAATCCCACTTTCATCAAATATTCTTGCTAACATTTGGCTAGCATTTTTCAGGTAAAATACTTGATAAAAAGGAGAGTCATGGAAAAAAAACAGAAAAAAATTGCCCTAATAGCTCACGATAATAAAAAAATGGAGATTGTTGCCTGGGCGATGAATCATAAAGAAGAATTATCCCACCATGTTCTTATGGCTACCGGTACAACCGGACATGTTATCGCCAAAGAAACCGGTCTGGAAGTAACTTGCTTCAAATCTGGGCCACTTGGGGGTGACCAGCAGATTGGAGCAAAAATTGTTGAAGGAGAAGTCGATATTTTGATATTCTTCTGGGATCCACTTTCGGCACAACCTCATGATGTTGATGTCAAGGCGCTGCTTAGAATAGCTGTTCTGAACAACACAATCACAGCGTGTAACCGGGCAACGGCAAACTTAGTCTTTGCATCAGAATTGATTAAGTAAACAACCTGGTTTATTGGTTAGTTTCTCTTGGAGTAGTAATAGATAATCACGATACCAACAGCAATTAGGATCGAAGGCCAGAACATCTTTGACAAAACATTGAGCAGCCAACCGGTCACACCAAAAAATGACGTTATCAATGTTACCAACCCCAAAACTAGAATGGCTATGCCGACAATGAGCGTGATGTTCTTGGACATTGGGTTGCTGCCCTGCCCTGGCTGCGACTGACTTTCGAAGATATCTACTCTACCTTCTTTTGATTGGTTTTCTGTTTGAGAACCAGAGTATTCAAGTGGTTCGGTTGGGATGATTACCCATGCCACGATGTAAGCAAGGAATCCAAAACCAAACGTAAACATCAAGATTACCCACAAGACCCTTATTATAACAGGATCAACGCCAAGCATCTTGGCAATTCCACCACAAACACCCGAGATAATTCTGTCAGTCCTGCTTCGGTACAAACGTTTCATGTGTTTTGTTTATTTGCTACCCTTGAGCAGTCTCACCAGACCATAGAAAATTCCAGCAAGAGTAACCATCACAAGCGGCCAAAGCAGGATGTAGACTGCTAAGTTTTTCATGCTCCAGTTTATCTGGCTTGGATATGACAGGAAAAACAGATAAAGCGCAATGTTGAAGCAAACGACCATGATAACTGCCGAAAGATAGTAGAATATGAATTTACCAACGACAATTACGGCATACGGCATGTTCATGATCTTGAGACGGTCGGCTGTGCCGATGGCATCTTCTTCTGTGAAAGAGACTGCCCCTTGGCTCATTAGGAATATTGAAACTGAAAAGATGACCGACAGAATCATGTATGTCGGGAGAGCTGGATAAACGATTGAAAAATCGAAGAAGCTGAGCATTGTTGGTTCAAGATAAGCTCTGATAAAAAGAGCGATAAGGATTAGAGCAACAATGACCGAGAGATAGATCAGCAGCAGGAATCGGTTCTTGAACAGAATCTTAAACTCTTTTGCCGTTACGTGCAGCCAGCCAGTAAGAATGTTTTTTCCCATCGCCGACCTCCTCTAATCGCGAAGCTCGCGTCCGGCGAGCTTGTAGAAGACGTTTTCGAGACTGCCTTCGGACAGCCTGATGTTTTTGACCGGAATGCCTGAATCGCCAAGGGCTTCAAGAATGATTGACAGAACTTCGGTTGTGTTTTCGAGTTTGATTATCAAGGTGGAGCCAAACTTGTCGACAGATTCAATTGGAACCGAGCAGAACAGCTGGCGTCTGATGATGTCGATTGGGATGTTGTCCAGGCCTTCTGCCTCAAGCTCGATCTGATTTTGCTCGCCAAAACAGCTGAGGATGTTTTCTATGTAGTCGAGTGCCAGCATTGTGCCATGATACATGATGCCGACCTTGCGACAGACAAGGTTTATTTCTCTTGTGTATGTTGTGGCAATGACGATGGTTTTTCCTCTATTGGACAGGAGGTTGAGTCCATCGGTGATGATTCTTGATGACCTGTCATCGGTGCCTTCGGTTGGTGATTCAAGATAGATGATCCTTGGGTCACCAAGCATGGCCACCGCAATCGACAACCTTTTGGTGTATGAGAATGGAAGTTTGCCGATTGGTATATGAGCCTCGGGTGTGAGTTCGAAAAGATCGAGTGCCTCAATGGTGATGTCTTTTATCTTTTTTCTGGGCAGCGCAGGAAAGCTTCCGAAGAAAGCAAGATTCTCGTGAGCTGAAAGGTCAGGGTAAAGGGCGCTTGTCTGAGGAACAAGAGAGATGTAGCTTCTGGCTTTAACCGGATTTTGGGCTATGTTTACACCTGCGATGTAAACTTCTCCTGAAGTTGGCTTTTCAATGCCGGACAGGATGTTGACAAGGGTTGTCTTGCCTGATCTGTTTGGGCCAAGGATCCCAAAGGACTCACCTTCAGGAATTTCAAAATTTAGATTTTCGAGAATCGTTTTGTCCCGATATTTTTTAGTGAGATTCTTGACTTTAATGATCGATTCCATCTTTCCCCCTCAAAGGCCTGTTGGAATTGAAAGGAACTGACTTTCCAGCCCAAACTGGGCACACAACGCGTGACCGACTGCGCGGATACCAACTGTCTCCGTGCTCCAGTGACCTGCACTGATTACGTTAATTCCAAACTCTTTTGCGATATGATAGTACTGATGGTTCATCTCGCCGCTGATGACAAGATCAAGTCCCAGCCTGCACGCTTCCGGAATGGCAAAATCTCCGCCACCGCTGACTATACCAACAGTTTCAATTGTTTCCTTGCCAAAATTCCAGGCAAAAGCATTGCATTCTGGCAATTTTTCCTCGAGTGTTTCTGCTATCTGGTCAAGACTTGCAGGTTTGCATTTGCCCATAAAACCAATGCTGTTTCCGTGGTATTGACCAAATGGGGAGATGCCCTCGAGACCGAGCAACCTGCACAACATGATGTTGTTTCCGAGCTCAGGATGCTTGTCCAGCGGTAGATGGCATGTCCAAAGTGAGATGCCGTTTGCAAACAGATAGGCCAGACGTTTGCCGTGAATGTCTATTGCCCTGGGATCGTTGTCGTGACCTGTCCAGAACATGCCATGATGGGCAATAACCATCTGACAACCGTTTTCTTTGGCCATTGCAAAAGCATCCAGGCACGCATCAACGGCTATGCCGATTTTTGTCACCGGAACACCAGCATCGACTTGCAAACCATTGTTTGCAAGAGCCTGGTCATCAGGATCAAAACCGATGATGCTATCCAGATAAATAGATATTTCTTTTGGCAAATTATTCATATTGTTTTATGCAACACTAATTCATTCTATTGATTTCCTTAGTCTTTGTCAAACCGTCTTTAAAGCTTTCCTTTTTCAACGTTCACTTGACTGATGGAAAAACGGGAATAAAACCATAATATGAAAAAGTTGCAAAAACAAATTTTGGGTGCATTGTCCGTCGTGATGTTGCTGATGCTGTGGCCACCTGTCCAGGTCGGAGCCGATACGTGCAAGATGGAATTTCGAAAAAACTCCAAGGTAGCCTTTGCGTGCGATAAAAGCTACAAATTGGACGTTGCGCCATTTGTTCGGGATGGCACTATGCTGTTCCTACCGGTTAGGTTTTTCTTCGAACGGTTTGGGGCTGAAATTGATTGGTCTAACAAGAGAGCAAATATCAGCTACGATAACCATAAAGTAGTAATCATGCCAAATTCGAATGTATTAAACATTGATGACAGAGCTATGAATCTGGTTGAAAAAGCCGTTATTAAAAACAATAGACTTTTCCTGTCCGTTTCTGACATAACCGAGTTATCCAAACAAATGTCACTGGCGTCAGGTTTTTCATCCAAATCTGATTCGGTATCGATTGACATTGACAGCACCAAGATAAAATACCCCTGGCATGATTTCACAAGGCCTATAATGAACGGCGATGGCAAAACTTTAACCTTTTCAAAAGTCATGTCAGAGCCGGACACGAAAGTGGTTATCGTCCAGATATGGCACACTGGTTGTGCTGGTTGCATAGACGTTTTGAAACTGTTCCAAAAGCTTTGGACACAGTACCAGGGCAAAGGACTCAAGATAGTCAGCATAAACACCGATGGTCCAGGTTACGAGGACGGAAGAGCTGAAAGATTGGAGAATGCAGGTGTGAGCTACCAGGTTGTTTTGGATGAAACATACTCGCTCAAGCCAGACTGGTATGACCCGATATTCCCGAATTATTACCTGCTCGTTCCTGGTGACAAGTACATAAGAATCTTCCAGGAAAGGTGGGACGAGGATGCCAATGCGGTTTTTGAAAAAACTGTTGGTGATTTGTGTTCTGGCAACTAGTCTTGTCAGTCTGACTGTTTCAGCCGAAACGCTCGAAATTTACTGGCGCATAGGCTACAAAGTTGCTGTTGTAGGCAAAGGCACGTTTGAGGAAAAATCTCACAAACTAGACGTTGGGCCTCAGATTGTCGACGGTGTTGTTCACTTTCCGCTTAGATTTCTTGCCGAATTTACCGGTCACAACCTTGTATGGTCAGATTCAGAAAGATCTGTACTGATGAGAGGCCAGGGTCATAACGTCAAGATTTATGCAGGTAAATCAGAGTATCTTTCCTCTGGCATAAAACTGACATTGTCTAAACCTGCCGTGATCTTTCAAAATAGAATGTTGCTTGCAGGTGATTTCTTCTCAAAAGAGCTTGGCATGAAGGTTATCGGTTCTGACTCCAAGACAGCAACCATGACCATCGACTCTGAAGCGATAAAACCAAAAGCTGTGGATTTTACGCTCAAAACCCATGATGGCGGCACGGTTCATTTCAACGAAGTTCTCAACGCAACAGACACAAAAATAGTGCTTGTCAACTTCTGGTCGACACGATGCAATCCGTGCAGGCTTGAAATTCCACAGTTGATAAAACTCTACAACACATATAAGGACAAAGGCTTGAGAGTTATTGGTGTTAGCACGGATTCTGACGTTGGTGACACAATGGACATAGAACGAGCCGAATACATTGAAGAGCTTGGCATGAACTATACTGTAGCCCTTGATCCGCTTGCCGATGTTTATTACCAGTGGGGCGGTCTTGGCGTGCCAAACGTTTCAATCGTAGATAAAAACGGTGTGATCATCTATCAGCATGAAGGGCTGGACACATCGGATAAGCTTGAGAATTTCATAAAAAAACAGCTCGGGATAGATTAATTACCGTTAATCCTGACAAAGGATAGCTGTCAGGTTAGAATCTGACTTGATGGATATTGAGTTCAATGAGAAATTCAAACAGGCATTGGAAGCCATTGAAAACGGTACCGAAAACCTGTTTATCACAGGCAAGGCTGGCACGGGTAAGTCGACCATGCTACGCCATTTCATTGCCACAACCAAGAAAAAGGCTGTAGTGCTTGCACCAACCGGTGTTGCTGCATTAAATGCCGGTGGCCAGACCATCCATTCTTTTTTTGGCTTCAAACCAGGCGTAACTCCTGATTCCATAAAAAGACTCAAGTCTAAAGAACTTTATTCAAAGCTTGACATGATTGTTGTTGATGAGATCTCGATGGTCAGGGCAGACCTAATGGACAGCGTTGAGACGTTCCTCAGATACAACGGACCAAAGCCAGGAGAACCTTTCGGTGGCGTTCGGATGGTTTTTTTTGGGGACATGATGCAGCTGCCACCTGTCGTTAAAAAAGATGAACAGGAGATATTTTCCAGTTTATACAAGAGCCCGTATTTTTTTGACGCAGCGTGCTTTTCAGAAAACAAACCTGAAACCATAGAGCTGGAGAAGGTTTACAGGCAAAAAGAAGGCAAGTTCCTGACTATCCTCAATGCCATTAGAAACAACGTCATTACACCCGAACAGCTGACTTTGCTAAACCAGAGGATGAGGCACGAGCACGTTCCGGCAGACGGCGAGGTTGTGCTTTGCACCATAAACAAAACCGCCGACGCCATAAACTCGGCAAAGCTTGAGGATTTGCCAGGAACCAGTTTGGGCTTTCATGCCGATGTCTCTGGCAGCTTCGACTTGAAAAACACACCAACCGACGTTGACCTTGCACTTAAAAAAGGCGCGCAGGTCATGTTTGTGGCTAACGACGTCCAGGGTCGCTGGGTCAATGGAACGCTCGGAAAGATAATCAACATCAACACCTCAGGACTTCGACCCAAAATCTCTGTCAGCCTTGAAAGTGGCGAAGTTGTTGACGTTGGCAGGACCACCTGGGACATGATAAAATATGACTGGAACAAGAAAAACAACAAGATAGAAACAGAAACCGTTGGCTCGTTTGTCCAGATTCCGTTGCAGCTGGCATGGGCGGTCACAATCCACAAAGCGCAGGGCAAGACTTTTGATAAGGTGACAATCGAGCTTGGCAGCAGAACTTTTGCACACGGGCAGCTTTATGTGGCTCTGAGCAGGTGCACGTCTCTTGAGGGTCTGACCCTGCTTCGACCTGTCAAAGCCAGCGACATAATTGTCGACACAAAAATCCTGAAGTATCTTGTTTATGAAAAAACCAGAAAGCTTGCGACCATCAGCCCTGAGGATCTAGAGCTTGAGATTCGCAAGGCGATAAGGTCGAACCGGAAAGTAAAAATTGGCTATGTCAACCTGAAGGGTGAACCGTCTGAACGAATCATTGCGCCGACAAAACTGGGCATGATCAACTTCAAAGGCTCCCAGTTTCTAGGCATAACGGGGTTTGACTCAAAGCGCGAGGAGGTCAGAACCTTCAGGTTCGACAGGATCACATCGTGTGAACTGGCGGACTGACTATTTTCCTTCCAGAAGCGCCTTTACCTGTTTGTCAAAATCCTTGTTTTTCCATGAGTATGGCAGCTCTCCGTACAGCTTGTCCACTGGGTTCATCTTCATGTAGATGCAGTCCTTGATGACAATTTTCATAGAAACGGCTTTTTCTTCGCCAATTGTTTGAAGTTCGACAGTCGTGTCCGGTTTTATTGGATCAAGCATTGCATCGTAAGGAACACTCACCGGTTCTTTTGACAAAGGTTTGTTGTTCTCGTCAAAGAAAACCGCACTGGCGTTGAAACCAGAAACGTTGTACGGGCAAACGTTTTTAACCGTGACGTTGAATGTTGGGATAGGGCTTATCGATTTTGATGAGCTGAGAACTTCGATAGGACTTTTGGACTCGTCGAATGTTATCTCGGCTTGAGGTTCTTCTTGCTGACCGCATCCGGCAAAACCAGCCACCACCAGCACAAGTGCCGCAACAAAAGCAATTTTTCTCATCAAACACCTCTTTTCATCCCAAAAGGGTAACTGGTTTTACTTGGCATGTCAAAATTCCCTAGGTTTTCATTCACAAACAAACAAGAAACCCCGAATTTACTTCGGGATTTCTGGATAACAAAGTTCCTTATTGTAGTTTTCTTATAGGCGGAGCCGCATTGAATAACCTCTCCAATGCCTTGCTTATATCCACTTAGATTCAAAGAAATCGTCGGACTTGCTTCGCGATTTCTGAATAACAATGAAATCGAAGGGAAAGTGTTTATGAAAAAGTGTTCCCGCGAAGCGGAAGTAATTATCGGCGGAGCCGCATAATCAATCCCAATTTGTTGGGAACGGGTGTGGTGGGAGGTTTTTTCTGGTTGGTTTGTCCACGCGGTAGCCAAGGGTGTAGTCGGCTGACATGAGAGCCTGGATTTCCCTGGCGCCTTCGTAAATGACTGCGCCTTTGGAATTTCGGTAGAAACGTTCTGCCGGGAATTCGTTTGAGAAGCCGTAAGCGCCATGGATCTGAACACAGTCTGAGGCTGCCTTTTCTGAGGAGTTGCAGGCAAACCACTTGGCCTGGGCTGTTTCTCTGGTGCATCTTAAGCCTTTGTTTTTCATCCATCCAGCCTGAAGGTTGAGGAGTTTTGATGCTTCGTAGTTTACCCTCATGAAACCGATCATTTCCTTGATAAGCTGGTGTTCGGCAATTGGCTTGCCAAAAGTAACTCTTGATTTTGCATAAGAAACCGAGGCGTCCATGCAGGCTTTGACCAATCCTGTCGCGCCCCAGCCGACTGTGTAGCGTCCCTGGTCAAGGCAGAACATTGCAATCTTGAAGCCTTCGCCCTCAAGCCCCATCATCTGTGACTTGTGAACTTTGACCTGGTTCATCGAGACAGAACCGGTGTTGCCGGAACGAACGCCAAGCTTTCCATGAATGGAGGCGGTTGTCAGCCCTGGCATGCTCCTTTCAAGGATGAATGCCGAGAGTCCGGAATGATCTCTTTTTTTGCGTTTTTCGTTGTCTGTCCAGGCAAAGATGACAAAGGTGTCGGCAATGTCTGAAAGTGAAATCCACATCTTTTCACCTGATATTATCCAGTTGTCGCCATCTTTTTCAGCTTTTGTTTCAAGAGCAACAACGTCTGAACCAGCGTTTGGCTCTGTCAAACCGAATGCACCGATCTTTTTTCCACTTGCAAGATCAGGCAGATATTTTCTGCGAAGGTCTTCCGATGCCCAGGTGAGAATCGGGAGCTGCACAAGACCGATATGAACCGAGAGGATGACGCGTAGCGCTGTGTCAACGTATTCAAGCTCTTCACAGGCCAAACCCAGAGAAACATAATCGAATCCTGCTCCGCCATATTTTTCAGGTGTTGCAATCCCAAGAATGCCTTGTTCGGCAAGCTTGGTCATTACTGTCGGATCCCACTGGGCCTTCTCGTCGAGCTCCTTTATGTGTGGAGCGAATTCGCGGGCTGCAAGGTCACGAACCATTTTTGCAACCATGTTCTGCTCTTGAGTGAATTCAAAATCGATCATGTTTCCTCCGTTGTGGCAATTCTTAAATTTGCAACAGTAAATTTATACGATAATCACAACGGTATTGCAACAACGGAGGACGCTATGTCTAGTGACAGCCGCCGTGGTCGTGGTCGTGGTGAACACAAGCTTGGTCTTGTGTAATTTCCTTGAGGGTGCCAGATTCAAATGCCTGGATGACCTGGGAAAGATTGGTTTCAGCTTCGGAAGCGTAAACCTTTACTCCACCAGCGTTTAACTTCATCAATGCTCTCCCGCCGATGTTTGAAACGATCATTGCGTCTATCGGATGGTTGGCAAACTGCGCCATTGGGTTGCAATGGCCTTCCTGGTGGGCGTTGTCACTGTTGTCAAATGAAGTGAGTTCCTTTGTTGCCGTGTCATAGATCATGAAATTTGGAGCGCTTCCAAAATGAAAATGAACAAGCGATTTGAGTCCATCAACGTTTTCAACTGGTATGCATATCTTCATTGTGTAATTCTCCTCTGTTTTCTTCGACCATTTTTTTGCAGCAACGTTTCTGCCTTTTGCCACAACATGTTTGGTTGTTGCTGTCAGAGTTGTTTTTGCAGCAGGGCTTTCCAGACTTGGCGCACTTGGTGCATACTCCACCATCCCTGTGACAGCCAAACTCAGGCGTATCAATTGTTATTGGCCGGCCGTTGACAATTGCGCCTGCAATTTTCTGTCTGGCGATGGTGATGATATTACCGAAGGTTTGTCTTGAAATACCCATTTGTCTTGCGCATTCGTCGTGGTAGAGCCCGAGCCAGTCGCCTAGCCTTACTGCTTCGAACTCTTCGATGGTAAGGGTGATAACTGGCATATCGTCTGGGATTTCCGATGATGGGATAAAATTGGTGACAACAGGTACTCCTGCAATTTTTCTGCACATTCTTGGTCGAGGCATAACTCATTATTAGCATATGCCAATAATAAAGTCAAGCCAATATAGTATGTGAAATTAAAATGTTGAATTTAAACCAGTTTGATTCGCTTTATCTCGCCGCCAAGGGAAGCTAGTTTGTCCTCGATTTTTTCATAGCCACGGTCAACATGCTCCGTGCCGATGATGGTTGTTATGCCTTCGGCGTTCATGCCTGCAAGCATGAGCGACACGCCGCCACGAAGGTCTGGCGAGATGACTTCGGCAGACTGAAACTTCGGAATGCCGGTTATTGCCAGCGATTCGTTCTCGATAACGACATTTGCGCCCATCTTAACAAGCTCGGGGATAACAGCAAAACGTTTTTCAAAAACCTTTTCAGTGATGATTGACTGACCGTCTGCAATGCAGCACATGGTCGAAATTTGCGATTGGAGGTCAGTTGGGAACCCTGGGTAGGGCGAAGCGATTACGTTGATTGCTTTTGGCCTTACGTTGCCTTTGACGCGAATTCTGTTGTGGCTGTCGATGTTGACATTGACGCCAGCCTCACGGAACTTGAACAACAATGAGTCGATAAACGACGGTTTGATGTGGTCTACAGTGATGTCGCCACCGGTGATGACTGAAGCAATCATGAATGTGCCAGCTTCAATCCTGTCCGGGATGATGGTGTGGGACGTCGGTCTGAGCGTCTCTACGCCTGTAATTTTGAGTTTTTTTGTGCCAGCGCCTTCGATTTTTGCCCCACAGTTGTTGAGGAAGTGGATGAGGTCAACAATCTCGGGCTCTTCGGCAGCGTTTTCGATCTGGGTTTCACCTTCGGCCATAACGCCTGCTATGATGAGGTTTTCTGTCGCGCCAACCGATGGAAAATCAAGGAATATCCATGTTCCTCTGAGCCTGTCGGTCCTCCTGGCGTTGACCAGCCCGGCTTCCTGCTCAACCTGAGCGCCCATGGCCTTGAAACCTTTAAGGTGAAGGTCTATCGGTCTTGAACCAATTTTGCAACCACCAAGCTGACCCAGCTTTACTTCGCCATTTCTGGAGAGCAGGGCGCCAAGGAGTGTCTGACAACCGCGGATTTTTGCTGCTGCTTCAGACACGACCTCAGACTTTAGGTTTCCAGCACAATTGATTGACCATGTGTTGGTTTCCAGCTGTTTTACTTTTGCGCCGAGTTTTCTGATTATCTCAAGCAGGGCAACAGCATCGTGGCTAAATGGAATGTTGTGTAGCACTACCTCGCCTTCGATGAGGCAGCAGGCGGTGATAATCGGAAGAGCGGCGTTTTTTGCGCCAGAAACCTGCACGGTTCCGGTGAGTTTCTTGCCGCCGGTGACTACGAATGCTTCCATTTCATCTCCAGTTTGTCAAAAGATGGTCTCTTATTCTCTGGCAGGCTTTGCCATCGCCGAACGGGTTTGTGTGTGGGATCATGGCTTTGTGTTTTTTTGGGTCAGACAGGAGCTCGGATGCGTTTTTGTAGACTTCTTCTTCATTTGTGCCAACCATTTTCACGATACCGCAGCTGATGGCTTCTGGTCTCTCTGTGACAGAACGTAACAGGAGCACCGGAACCTCAAGCGATGCTGCTTCTTCCTGGATTCCACCTGAGTCGGACATAATAAAATATGACTTGGCCATTACATTGATGAAGTCTTTATAATCAAGCGGTTCAACCAGGTGAACCCTGTCCACACCTGAAAGGATGGGGGAGATGATTGACCTGACCTTGGGGTTCATATGCCACGGGAAAATGATGCGAACGTCAGGATAATCACTGACAAGGCGAAGGATGGCCATGCAGACGTTTTCAAGGGGTTTCCCCCAGGACTCGCGCCTGTGCATGGTTATGGTGACAATCCTCTCCCCTGGTTTTGTTTCGACGGGTAGAGGCAAATCCTTGCTCATCTCCTTGATTTGGATAAGTGCGTCGACGACTGTGTTGCCAGTCACTACGATTTTTGAAGGATTAATGCCTTCTCCAAGCAGATTTTCCCTGGAGTGTTCAGTTGGCGCAAAATGGATGTCACTGATGTGGTCACAAAGTACCCTGTTTGCTTCCTCCGGGTATGGGTTCTGGAAATCGCCTGAACGCAAACCTGCCTCGACGTGACCTATGGGGATTGATGGTCGCTGGTAGAACGCAGCCAGAGCGCCCACAAAGGTCGTTGTTGTGTCGCCATGGACAAGCACGATGTCCGGTTTTTCCTTGGTCAGTATTTGCTCAAGACCTGTCAGGCTGTTGACCGTGATGTCAGTGAGGGACTGGCTTTTTTTCATGATGTTGAGGTCGTAGTCGGGTTTGATCTTGAAAAGCGCGAGTACCTGATCAAGCATTTCCCTGTGTTGGGCTGTGACGACGACCTTGACGTCAAAGTCCTTTGAACCGTTTAGCAGTTTTACAAGCGGAGCCATCTTTATGGCTTCCGGTCTTGTTCCAAAAATTGTAAGTACTTTCATTTACTTCATCCTTACCAATATGAATGTGACAGCTCCGGCAGAAAGCAGGGCTGTTATGAGATAGAATACCAAAACGACTGTTCGCTCCGACCAACCTCTTTTGAGCAAAACGTAGTGAATGTTGTCCAGTCCACCAATCATTGGGAGCTTGCCTTTGAGAAGTCTCCTAATCGATGTGATGATGACGTCAGACATCGGGACAGCCAAAGCGATGACACAAACACCGATGACAGCGGCCGTTGTTGCCTTTGCTGTGCCCCACATGGCAGCAACAGAGATTATGTAACCTATAAAGTTTGCGCCTGAATCCCCCATGATGATTTTTGCAGGCTTGAAGTTCCAGGGTAAGAAACCTGCTGAAGAACCGCAGATACAGGCAAGCAAAACTGTTGGTACGAGCAAACCTCTGGAAAATGACGCAATGACAGCGGCAATGGTTGCAATGACTGTTATACCAGCAGCAAGACCATCCAGTCCGTCAATGAAGTTCATGGCGTTTGTGATGCCGACAATCCAAAGATAAGTCAGAGGGATTGACAGCCATTCAAGGCTAAACCACCCACCGGCAAAAATGTCGGTCAAATATCCGATTCTGAGCCCTGCAAGGATGGGTGCCGTGGCAGCAAGAATGCATCCAGCAAGCTTTATCCACCATGGGAGTTTTTTCATGTCGTCAATGAGCATGACGGCAAAAATTATTATTGCGCCAGCAACGATTCCAAGTGATCTTGTCGAGAAATCACCAAAAATCAGGAAAGTGGCTATACAGGAAACAAAGATAGCAATTCCGCCTGTTCGAGGCGTTGTTGTCTTGTGAATCTTGGTCTCACCGCTTGGTGTTTTGTCACCTGCTTTGTCGGTGATGTTTATCCGGAAGCCAATCCATCTAGCCACAGGTGTCAGCAAAGCTGAACCTGCCAGAGAAACAAGGAAGGCTGCCAGGATTTTCCAGATCACAGGTATGTCAGTCCTGGATAGAGCGGGAATCTTGCGGTGAGTTCTGCCACTTCCTGCTTTGCTTTCTGGTGGAGTGTCTCATCGGTAGGATGTGTCAGAACCTTGCCGATGATCTCGGCAATTTGAGCCATCTCGTCTTCTTTCATACCTCGGGTTGTCATGGCTGGTGTGCCAAGCCTGATACCTGACGGTTTGAGTGGTGGAGCGGTGTCAAACGGAATTGAGTTCTTGTTGATGGTGATTCCGATGGATTCGAGAAGGTTTTCAGCGATATCACCACTGACATTTTTTGGTCTGAGGTCGACAAGCATGAGGTGGTTGTCGGTTCCACCGGAGACGATTCTGAAACCTGCAGCCTGCATGCCTTTTGCAAGCGCCTGCGCGTTTTTGAGAACCTGTTTTTGGTAGTCTACAAACTCTGGTTGGAGCGCTTCCTTGAAGCTTACAGCCTTTGCAGATATTACGTGCATCAGCGGTCCGCCCTGAATGCCTGGGAAAACCGATTTTTTGATGTCTTTTGCGTATTCTTTTTTGGCAACGATCATGCCACCCCTTGGACCACGAAGGGTTTTGTGAGTGGTGGTTGTGACAATGTCGGCGTGCGGGACAGGCGAAGGGTGAAGGCCTGTGGCAACCAAACCAGCAATGTGCGCCATGTCGACCATCAGTATTGCGCCTACAGATTTTGCGATCTTTCCGAGTCTTTCAAAATCGATGATCCTTGGGTATGCAGATGCGCCTGCAACGATGAGTTTTGGCTTGTGTTCGTTTGCCAGTTTTTCGACTTCTTCATAGTCGAGGGTTTCGGTGTCCTGCTTGACGCCGTAAGGAACAACCTTGAAATACCTGCCTGAAATCGATAACGGATGGCCGTGGGTCAGGTGACCACCATGGCTAAGGTTCATGCCCATAAATGTATCGCCTGGTTCAAGGAAGGTGAAAAATGCTGCCGTATTGGCTTGTGCACCAGAGTGTAGCTGGACATTGGCGTAGTCTGCATTGAAGAGTTTTTTGGCTCTGTCAATTGCCATGTCCTCGACAACGTCGAGATACTCGCAGCCACCATAGTAACGCTTTCCTGGATAACCCTCAGCATACTTGTTGGTTGCAATCGAACCGAGTGCCTCAAGAACGGCCTTGGAAACAAAATTCTCAGAAGCGATAAGCTCAATATTTCCACGTTCCCTGTTGAGTTCTTTTTCAAGATAAATTGCTATTTCGGAATCAATCTTTGCAAGTTCTGACATTTCTTAAACCTCCAGTTTTGTTATTTTGTCTACTCTTTTTTGATGTCTGCCACCTTCAAACGGGGCGGCTATGAATGCGTCGACAATCTCAAGAGCAAGGGTTGCGCCGACGATTCTTGCGCCAATGCAAAGAATATTGGCATCGTTGTGGTTTCTGCAAAAATGTGCCATTGTTGTGTTGACGCAGTTTGCAGCTCGGATGCCCTTGATCTTGTTTGCCGCAATCTCCATCCCGATGCCTGTTCCGCAGATGAGGATTCCAAAGTCTGCAGCACCATTTTTGACTAGTTCTGCAACCTTTTGTGCAAAATCAGGATAATCAACCGAATCCTTGGAATATGTTCCCACATCATTGATAACATGGGACGAAAGATGTTTGACAACTTCATTTTTTAAATCAATTGCTGCATGGTCGCAGCCTATGGCTATTTTAGACATGACAAAGCTCATTTTATGGCTTGTTGCCTTTTTTTCAAGTTGTTTTAACCAAAGTGCCAAGAGTGAAAACCGTAAAAGATCACTGCACAAAAAAATTAGAGTGTCATGATAATCAATTTTTCAGTTGTCAAATCGCGGATTGCCCTGATCGGCCCCTCGCGTCCCATGCCTGATTCCTTGACTCCGCCATAGGGTTGGGCGTCACTTCTGTAGTTTGGAGCGTCACCGATGACCACTGTTCCTGTTTGAAGCTTTTCCGCAGCGTTGAGTGCTTTTTTGTAGTCTGAAACAAGCAAACCTGTCTGAATCTGGAACCTTGACCCATTCACCCTTTCGACCGCTTCCTCAACGGTTGCCACAGGGTTGATGCACAGCATTGGCCCAAATACTTCCCGGGACATTATCTTTGAGGTTTCGGGTGCATGGATTACTATATGAGGCCCAAGCAGACTACCGCCTTCATAGAGTGAAAATACAGTTTCCGCCCCCATCGTTTCAGCTTCCTTTAGCCAGGAACGAAGTCTGTTGACAGCGTTCATACTTATCATCGGCCCAAGCTGCGTTTCTTCGAGTAGCGGATTGCCAATTGTAAGGTTTGAAGCCAGTTCGATGCAGTTGTCAACGACCTGGTCAAAAATATCCTGTGTTACGTAGAGTTTTTGAAGCGATATGCAGTCCTGCCCCTGATACTCCATAGAAGCACTTACGGCTTTCTTTGCAATTTCTGCTGGATCCCACGAGGAGTCTGCTATCATTGCCGAGTTGGAACCGAGTTCGAGCATCCTTGGCACTTTTGGATTTAACTCGACGAGTTTCCAGCCTACTTTTGACGAACCTGTGAAATTCAGATGGGCGCATCTGGTGTGGGCGACGATGTTTTCGCCAATGTCGCTGCCTTTGCCAATCATGATCGAAATGCACTGCTGGGGCAGACCTGCCTCAAGCAGGATATCGCCCATAATAAGTGCTGACAGAGGCGCAACCGTTGATGGTTTTGCAATGACTGGGCAACCGGCTGCAAGCGCGGGGCCAACCTTATGCACAAAGAGTCTGAGCGGGTAATTGAATGGGGATATGCAGACTGCTGTGCCAATTGGTTCAAGTCTTACGAAAGCTCGTTTGTTCTCGCCTTTTGGGTCACTTTCGAGGTTGACTGTTTTTGTTTCAAGACTCATGGTTGCAGCAGCGCAGAGCTTGAGCGCTGTGACTGAGTCCTTCACCTCTAGCCTTGAGAGCTTTATAGGCTTTCCAGCCTCGATGGTTATTATCTTGGCTGTTTCTTCCAGCTTGCTTTCCAGAGTTGCTGCTGATTTGAGCAGTATTTCCGAACGTTTCCATGGAGGAAGGAATGGTGCATTTTTGGCAACCTGAAAGGCCAAATCGACGTCCTCAGGGACGCAAAGACAGACTCCGGCAAAGATTTTGCCAGTAAATTTGTCGGTTATCTCTGTAACAAGCTCGAAGGTCTTTGGACCGTCAAGCAGGTAAGGTCTTACTTTCATCAAAGTCCAATCCTGATTGTTTGAGGAGTTCCTTTATCTGGGTCCAGCCAAACGAACCCTCTCTGACTAGTTTTGCCTTTTCCTCTGACAAATCAATTATGGTTGATGGACTGTTGTCAGCCTCCTTGCCACTGGAGACCATGATCTGGGCAAACCTTTCGTAGGTATCTGCAAGGTTTTGCCAGGTTAAGAAAGGTTGAGTTGAGATATTGACCGATGTTTCGAGCAATGCTTCACCCATAAGCGAAACAAGCTTTCTGGTGACAACGTTTTTTGGGATTCTGACGCCAATGGTTGGTATCTGGGTTTTTGTTGGTGTGGAATAAATTGTTTCCCTGGATGATTTCTTTAGCAGACAAGTCACCGGACCTGGCCAGATTTTTGTCAGAAAATCTCGAGTTTTATCATCTATTTCGCTGTAGCGTTTAAGCATTTCGAAGCTGTCGACAAACACCCCGACTGGTTGTGTGAGTGGTCTGCGTTTTATGGCAAAGAGCCTCATTACCCCAGCCTGGGAGTGGGCTGAAGTGCCAATGCCATAGATGGTGTCTGTTGGAAAAATTATCATGTCGCCAGCGCAGGCGACCTTTGCTGCTGCCGATAGAAGGTTTTCATCGATTTTTTCAGGATCGATTTTAACCAGCATTAGGCAGTGCCTTTTGTCCGATTTTGTTTTCGTTGCCAGCCATGAGCCTTTTGATGTTTTCATAGTGGCGTAATATGGTGATTGCGCTCATCAAAAGCACCACACCAGACAGGGGTAGGTCAAAGGTGACAATGTAGAAAGCAAACGGGAGCATGGCCGCACTGATTATTGAAGCTAAGCTTACATATCTGTACAGAAGCAGGATTATCAACCACATCACGAGACCACCAAGGCCGATTCTCCAGTCAAGAGCCATTATCACGGCAAAGGTCGTCGATATCCCCTTACCGCCTTTGAACAGAAGGAAAACAGACCAACAGTGCCCAACAACGACGGCTACACCAATGACAGCCATCTGCCACTTGTCCATGCCAAGCAGCATGGCAATAAACACTGGGGCAGCGCCTTTTGCAAAATCAAGAAGAAAAGAGATTGTGGCCGATGTCCATCCAAGCGCTCGCTGGACGTTGGTGGCTCCGATGTTACCTGAGCCGACTGTTCGAATGTCAATACCTTTTGCTTTTCCAATAAAGAGACCAAATGGTATAGCGCCAAGCAGATATCCGCAAATGACAAAAATCCAGAAAAGCATTAATCCTCCGTGATTCCAAAGCTCAGCAGGTCAGATCTGAAGCCTTCCTGCCTGGGGTCGGCAAAGATTGGCGCAGCAGCCTTTGGTGAGAGATGAATATCGGAGAGTGAAAGTCCCAATGCGCAGCTGTAGGCACCAAAACGGTTTTTCAGTTCTGAAAAGTTGGCATAGGTTGATGAAAGTGAGAATGCACTGTTCCATCGAAGCGATGTGGTTTTCATCTGGGTTGTCTCCCAGATAGCTTTTTCGATGGCAAAGCTGGGTTCTGGCAGTCCGGCAAGATAGATTGTTGGAATATCGGTCAACAGGTTGAGATGGCGGTACTCCTCAAGGAATTTGCCAATCTCAATGCCTGCAAGCTTCGGATCGAGCATAGCCCTGGGTGTTTCGAGAGTTGTAGTTTTTATTGATGAGAGAACCCTATCTGTAAACAATGCCAACTTCAGGTTTGCGCCGCAGAACAGACAAATGAGCAATGGATTTTTTTCTGTTTTGTATGTAAATGACGCCAGCCTGAACACGGACAGCATCTCAAGGTCAGAAGCCAACAGGATGAGTTTTGCCTGGGTGACAATTTCCTTGATTGTTTGAACGTGGTTTTTGTTTGTTATGGCCACAATTGTCCTTACGGCTTCCCTGGTTTTGCTGATGATCTTGTAGTCAAAAGTCATCTCCTCAGGGTGTTCGAATGCCATCTGTGCAATCTTGGCTGCAACGGCATTGTCTAAGTTCTGTGTGTCCTGAAGGGTAACGATGGCTACTTTGAGGATTTCGCTTGGAATGGCAATGACTGCCTTTCTTCCCGAAAATCTGGCGGCGTTGATGGCGTTGCCAATTTCGTCGGCTATGATTCTTGGTGTTTTGAGATGTCCAGAAGCTATTGAGCCTTTTGGTGTTGGCAGGCTGATCATCTCAATGACTTCGAGTTTGCCACCCTCCTCACCAACTTGGGCTATTTTTATCCTGTCTTCGCTCAGATGAATGCCAATCGGTCCTGGTTTCATTCCACCTCACCCATTCATTGTCCACGCGTTTGCCAGTGTGGCGCCAGTGTTTTGGAAAGCTTGAATAACGCCCTGGTCGGTAAATGCTTTCAACTCCTTGTCCCGTATGTCTGTGTAGGTTGATATTGCCCGAAGCTCTTGATCAACAAAGCCTGGATGACAGAATATTTCAGTTATGCCTTCAGGTAATTTTGAAAAAGTTTTGTAAAGTGAAGAAATGGGATCGTCGTCTCCGAAAAGTTCCCAGGATATTAAAGCGTCAGAGATGCTTATGTATGCAGCGTCAATTAGTTTTCTCCATCTGATGACGTGTCTGCTGAAACCAAAAACAGCCTTTGTCCCCATGCAAAGCAACGAGAAACCTATTATTTTTCTTTTTACTCCACGCTTTATCATGTCCAGATCAATCATCCTCATCGAATTGATGCCATAATACTTTGACACCTCTAGCACGATGTTGAGTACAGATGGGATGAAAGTGACATAGTGATGGCCGTCGATGTGAAACTTCGGGGTTGAGTAGGATTTGAATCGTTCAATTTGAGCGCAGACCTCACGCTTAAGGTCGGCTGGGTCTGCTTTCCTCGGGTAAGCAAGCGAGAGTTTTTTGAAATTTCCACTCTTGTCCACCAGGCTTGGAACGGCCTCAGGTTTGCTTATCGGCTTTCCCTGGGTCAAGTTAACGTGAAGGCCGACACTGAGGTTTGGCCTGGATTTTGCCAGCTCCATAGCCCTGTCTGCGTCAGGCATGTTGACCATAAGACTTGTGTTTGTGACCAATCCATTGTCATGGCAGTGAAGAATGCCGTCTGTGACGCCTTTTGTGAAACCATAATCATCAGCAGTAACAAAAACTGTTTTTGTCATTTCAAGTAATTATATTGTTTTCTGGGAAAAACAAAACCACCCATAGAAAGCAGCACTATCAATCAAGATATTCAAGAAAGCTAATATCGCTTTAAAGGTATTATCTTTCTTTTATGTTAAAACCGTAAACATCCTGGTTTGTGTTACGTGTGTCAATCCAGACAACTGTGTTGCCATCAATTTTTGGCAAGGTTTGAGCATAGGCGCTGTTTGTTATTGTGAAGGTTTCATTGGTTTTGTAGTTGTAGCATTTAAGCTGATAGTTGCCGGATGAGTTGTCTATCCAGACTACATAGTTTTTTGCCGAACACTGTGAATTTATGATTGGGAAAGTTGGGAATCTTTGAATCTCCTTGACCATGTCGTTTTTTGGGTCGTAAAGGCATAGCGAAAAAATGTTTGTTCCAGAAGAATCAGTGTATTGCTGGGTGAAAATGAAATTATCGGCATTTGGATTGAACGAAGGTCTTTGCCAATGGAACCCTTCTTTGACGTTAACTTTGAAAAAGACACCTTCTTTTATGTGGTAGGCATTGATGGTGTACACCAGTTTACCATTCAGATACGACAACCTGTTGAAATAAATTATTCCGTTTTGTATGACCGGGTAATATTCTGGTTCTGAAGTTTGCGTGATTCTCTTTGTTGAATCTTTGCCAATGTCGTAGAGAAAAATGTCTCCCTGATCCACCCAGGCTGCATAGCCGTTATCCACTGTTGGGAATGAATAGTTGCCAGCCTTAAGGTCATACTTATGAATCATCTTTGGCAATTTTTTTGAGTTCATGTTTTTTGTCCAGATTTCAAAAGATGGCACGGTAGTCAGCGTTTTTCTTGTATAAATTAAATCATCGCCTGACATGGCCGGATTTGCCATCTGCGAGGAATCGTTGCCAAACACAGTTTCCTTTTTCTGATTTATATCGTAAACAATTACCCTGTATTTTGAAAAATCATTGACATTGTATGCTGTCCACCAGCAATATTTGTCGTTGAGACTCAGTCTGTTGGTGTCGTTTGTGAATGGCAACAGATTTTCTGATTTTGAAATTGTTGAGGTGACCCCGGTGTTCAAGTCCTTGAGCATGAGGGAGTATCCCCACAAATAACCAACCCTGTTTTGGAACCAGCACACTTTTTTACCCCATATAGTGGGATTGAATTGGTTTATCTTGCCTTCGGCAATGACAAACTCATCACCTTTTGGGTTTTGGTCAGAAAATGCAGGCACAGACGTCAGAAAGAGTACCATTACAATCAAAATTGGCGTGATGATTCTCTTCATCATACACCTCCAAGTTTTTTAATATCACAAAAATGATATTTGTCAAAACTTTTAACCTTGAAGGAATGCTGATGCAAAGAATTTATCTTTTGTATTTATATCCCAGTAGATCCGAATCCGCCAGCTCCACGGTCGGTATCGTCAAGATAACCAACCCACTGTGGATTTTCCAACGAACATGGAACAATCAGGAGCTGGGCGATTTTTGAATCTTGGGCAATCGTAACATTTTCGTTGCTGACGTTGACCAGCACAACACCGACCTCACCCCTGTAACCAGAGTCGATGATGCCTGGCGCATTCAAGACGGTGATGCCGTTGTTGGCTGCCAGCCCTGAACGTGGGCAGACCATCCCGACAAAACCTTCCGGGATGGCAACGGCAAAGCCGAGCTTTACCAGTTTCCTTTGCAGTGGAGTCAAGATAATCTCCACTGGAGAAAACAGGTCTAGCCCGGCATCGCCCTGATGGGCTCTTTCCGGCAGTCTTGCGCTTTGCGAGAGCCTCAGAAATTCCATTCTTTAGAACGTTTTTGCAATCTTGACGTACTTGCCGTCAAAGCTTTCCATGAATGCCTTGTAGCAGACATAGCAGCTCCAAACGTCGGCTTTGCTTGTGGTTTCAAGTGGTGCATGCATGCCAAGCACGGCTGGACCGGCGTCAATTGTGTCTATGCCACGGGCTGACATGTACATTGCAACGGTTCCACCGCCACCGATGTCGACTGAGCCAAGTTCTGCTGTCTGATAAGGAACATCCTTGTCAGCAAAGAGTTTGCGAAGCGCGCCCATGAATTCGGCTGAAGCGTCGTTTGCTCCGCCTTTTCCACCGCGACCTGTGAACTTTGTGATTGTGATGCCTTTGCCAAGGAAACTTGCGTTCTTGGCTTCAAACCTGTCCTTGAAGTTGACGTCGAAAGCTGCGTTGACATCAGCGCTAAGGCAGAATGAATTCTGCATGACCTTATTCATTGGCGTGTTTGGGGCAATGGTTTCGATGAAGTATTCAAGGAATTTTGTGACTGCGCCCGTTGAGCCTTCAGAGCCAATCTCTTCCTTGTCAACCAGCCAGACGATTGCGGTTCTTTCCGGTTGTTCCTTCATATCAAGGAGGGCTGTGAGACCTGTGTAGGCACAAACCTTGTCGTCCTGGCCGTAGCCCATGACCATTGACTTATCAAGTCCAAGGTCCAGAGCTTTTCCTGCTGGTATGAGTTCAAGCTCGGAGCTGATGAAGTCCTCTT
Source organism: Caldisericia bacterium (assembly GCA_017999835.1). Taxonomy (GTDB): domain Bacteria; phylum Caldisericota; class Caldisericia; order JAAYUI01; family JAAYUI01; genus JAGNLA01. The sequence goes on along the minus strand of JAGNLA010000005.1, from coordinate 16,556 downwards.
CCTTGATGCCGTATTTGTCGTTGAGGATCTTCATGATGTTGAGCCTTACTTTTTCGCCTTCATCCTTGAAATCTTCGCCTGTGAGTGGAATTGTTCCTGCAAGGGCGTTAAGCTGCTCGCCTGTCATGACTTTTGCCGCCGGCGCTTCCATCTGCTGTGCTGCAAGATGGATGAGGATGTCAGAGATGACCACTGAGCCTTCGTCCTCTTCACCGATAACAATGTCATGCCTCTTGCCGTCTTCTGTGATGATTGTGCCGTGGATGGCAAGCGGGAGGTTGAGCCACTGATATTTCTTGATTCCACCATAATAGTGGGTGTCAAGCATTGCGTGTCCGGTATCTTCGTAAACTGGAACCTGCTTGAGGTCGATTCTTGGTGAATCAGTGTGAGCAACCACGAGGTTGAATCCTTCGGAAATCGGTTGCTTGCCCATCCAGGCTGCAATAACCGATTTGCCACGGTTGTTCATGAAAATTTTCTCGCCCTTGCCTTCTTTGTAGCCGGCAGCCTTGAGGAGCTTTATTGCCCATTCGGTTGCTTCACGTTCTGTTTTCGCATCGCTGAGAAACTTTTTGTAGGGTACTGCATACTTCATGATTGCATCATGGAGTTTTTCATTCTCCCAGATGTTTTTGGTCTTGTAGAACAGCTTCTCGGAGAGTTTTGGTTTCTTCTCGTCTTTTTTGTTTTTATCGTCTGTCATTTATATGACCTCCAGTTTCAAATGTTAGTCTTTTCTTTAGCACATAAAATTAAGGGAAAGATAACCTTATACTACAAGTGAAAGACAAGAGTTAAGGAATAATCACCTTTACGATGATATGTTAAAACAAATAAAAAGGATAATATACAATAATGATTGTACATCATATCTTCACGGTCAGTTTTTCTATGTTTGTGTTGTTGTGGGAAAATAGTTGTCATTATAGACGAATACCAGTCGTATTGATTCGTCAATCTAAATGGTGGATTTTGGGGTGTGGGAAAGCCAAAACAACATAAATTGTTCTCCATATCGGTTTGGTTACAGATCGAGTAGTTATATCAAAATGGGTTTCTTGATAGCCGATTTAAGGCTGGATGAAGCGCCGGTGTCAAAAACATTTTGAACCGGCGCCAAGCCTTCGAATTTTCATTCGTTTACATCCCCAAAAAACCCTCTTCCCAGCCTTCTGGTTTTACAAACGAATCTTGACAATGAAGATATTACCGGTGTCGTTAAAAATATAGTGCTTTAAAGATTTAGAGGTTAAATTGGTATTATTTTGCTCAATTTGTAAAAATCGTAATCATTTTGAGGGAATGCGTAAAAATATTCGGAAAAATATTTAACTAAATAATCTAAAACGAAACATAATACTTATAAAGGATAAAATAGCATTAAATATCTGTTAGAGTCATTTTATCTAAATGAAGCGTTCAAAACGATCTTTTGTTGCCTTGCAAATCGGGCAAACCCCTGGTGGATTGTCGCGGGCGCACAGGTAACCGCAAACCTTGCATCGCCAGACGGGATAAGCCAGATTGCCTGAAAGTGAAGCACCAGACTGGTTTGGTTTGTTTTTTGCAGTTGCTCTCCTGTCGGGTATCGATTGTGCTTGTGCTTTGCCTTGTGCGATGTCCTTGCTCACGTACAGCGCGCAAAAACAAGCGTCAAACTCATCAAGGTCGTCATCCCTGTAGTCACATGGGCAGATGATGTCGGTGTTATCTTCTTTTGGGCCTCTTACGAGTCTGCATGGACAGGCTGCGTAGCCATAACGTTCAGTGTTTACTAACAGACTTTCAGCCAATGCCTTGGCAAATTCGACATCGGGATTGATGAAGTATCCATTTTCTTCAGCCTCTTTTTTAAGCCTTAGATAAAGTTCGTCAACCTGTTCAGGTGTTGGACTCATAGACCAAGTTCCTTGACAATTTTGTCAGGCTGGAAGCCGATAACTGCTTTAGTGTCGTTGACAATTGTTGTCGGGAATGAACAGCTTGGATTGAACTTCTTCAGCTCTTCAATGAGTTCGTCCTCCTCGGCGCCTTCGTGTTTGTCTACCTCAACATAATCATAGGCGTAGCCAAGGTCTGCCAAGGTCTGTTTGGTTTTTTTGCACCAAATGCAGGTGCTAAGTGTGTATATAAAGATTTTGCCAACATTCTTTCCGTCAACGTGATGTATGGTCACAGTTCACCTCCGATGGTGTTAATGATAACAAATTGCAATTACATTTCAAATACATGAATGCACTTTAAATTAACAGTATAAAAAATATACTCTTCCACCGAGGTAAAATGACATGTTTTATGGACTTCTGATTTCGGTAGGCGTTGGTTTGGTTTTGCTCTGGCCAGGATTACATCTTCTTCGCAAGCTGCACACGGGCCAGGAGGTCAGGGAAGAACTCCCGAGCACCCACAACAAAAAAGCAGGCACTCCAACAATGGGTGGGGCAATATTTGTCATTGCCGCAACCATCTCTTCGTTTATCCTGGCAAAGTTCTTCTTCACCATGACCGACCAGTCGGTTTTCTGGTGGCAGCTTTATGGTCTGTGGACGTTTGCCATCATTGGCTTTGCTGACGACTTCATCAAAGTTGTGCTTCATAACCCTTATGGACTTCCAGGTCGCTGGACTGTAATTTTACAAGTGCTGGTCTCGGTGCCATTTCTGTACTTCAACTTTGGAAAGCTTCCGCCAGTGTTTGGCAATCTATGGATAGACTCAGTATTTTATCTTTTTGTCATCATTGCTGTTGTTAACGCTGTCAACCTGACCGATGGTCTTGACGGCTTGGCTGCTGGTTCTAGCCTGATAACGTTTTCGTTCATGCTACCCCTGATTGTTGCCGGCAATGCCAACGCAACACCGTTGACTGTCGCCATGATCGGTTCCCTGGCCGCGTTCCTTGTCGTCAATTTCAAGCCGGCAAAGTGCTGGATGGGTAACCTTGGTTCAAATGCCCTTGGCGGACTGATGGTTTTTACTGCCATTTATGCTGGCAGGATTTGGCTTTTTGCTCTGGGGATAGGACTGTTCATCATCGAAAACCTGTCGGTGACAATTCAGGTAAGCTATTTCAAATACACCAAGTACTGCACCAAAGAAAAAGTAGGCAAACGCATATTTCTGTTCACGCCAATCCATCACCATTTCGAACTGCTTGGCTGGCCGGAAGTCAGAATCATTCTTGTGTTCTGGTCGGTGGCCGTACTGTTTGGCGGGGCTATGCTGGCACTGTTCTACTTGCTCTGATCGTAATATGAAATAAAGTTGCCTGACACTGGCATCAAAATTTGGATTCTGGTTCAATCAGGCATGTAGCCTGCTGTTGCCATGGCTTCCCTGAGCGTTGCAATGTTTGTGATCGAGTCGTCAAACTCAACGCTCACGGTTTTGGTTGGCACGTCCACGTTGACAGACTTGACACCTTCAAGGCTCGAGAGAGCTTTTGTCACGTTTGCTGCGCATCCGCCGCACATTATCCTTTTGCTGGTGATTGTGGCTGTCATACGACCTCCGGTTGTCTGGAGCTGTTTTTGCTTGCAGTTTCCAGAATTCTTTCCCTGGTTACAATCTCTTCATCAAACTCAACAACCATGATGTTGAACTCGAATACAACCTTTTTTACTCCTGGAATGACCCGAACCGGGCCAGCTGCCTCCTGGGCGCAAGCCGGTCAAGCCCATTCCTTATTGAACAGCTTTATTGTCATTTTCTCTGCCAGTCTGCCATGAGTTTTTCACCGGTCACAACGAGAGCAGGGGTGAGGACAAGGTACCAAACAATGTGGACAAGGCTTATTAGCCTAACAGTAAGCCAGTAAGAGAAATTTTGCATGAATGTGGCGTCTTTAGCACCAAAGGTAATTGCAATTCCAACTGTGATTGCCAGGAAACCAGCAATAAAAGCTATTGCGACAACGATTTCAGTTGAAAGCAGTGAAACTTTATCGGTTTTCCTGAAGAAATAGAGTCCGGCAATAATTCCGTATACTGCAAAACCAATTGTGATCAACGGATTTATTGGACCTGGCTGCGAACCGGCGGTGATAAAATATGACAGCAAATCGACTCCGGCGCCGGCAATGCCACCAGCGATTGGTCCAAAAAGTATACCAACGGCCATGATTAACGGTACGGCTCCAAAATCAACTTTGAGCGAAGGCGGGATTGTGATAACAGCGTATGTCCTGATTATCACAGCCAAAGCAATCAGCATGGCTACCACTGCAAGCTTTCTGATGTCTTTGAGGAACCCAAACATGTCTTTTGTCATTTTCATCTCCTGATTACTGCCGAGAGCATGGTTTCCTTGCTGCCGGCATGAAAAATTGCTAGTGCGTCAATGTGAACTGCGCCCATCTTTCGAAGCACTCTGGCACATTCCGCCAAAGTCGCTCCTGTGGTGACAATGTCGTCGATGATCATGTATCTTTGTTTAGGGTTTATTTTTGCAAATGGATATGGTGCCATTGAGTTTTCAATATTGGACATTCTCTCATCGATGTCAAGGTTAAACTGAGGTTTTGTGTTTCTAGCACGTCTTACCAATCGACCATTGCATTTCCATCCCAAAAGTTTTGCAATATGCCATCCAATCATCGCTGACTGATTAAATCCCCGTTGTCTTATCCTCAGAAAGTGAACAGGAACTGGAACCAGAACCCTTGGCTGCATATTAAAAATATAATTTGATGCGACCTCAGCTAGTGGCCTGGCAAAACAATCGTAACCATCGAACTTGAACAGGTGCATCACGTCCCTGCCTGTTCCATGGTAAGGATAGATTGTTGTGAGATTGAAGTTTGATACGGCAGTCGATTTGACATCTGGAACCATATCCTGGCTGCAGTTTGCGCAAAGCGGATGTTTCCCGGGCTTACCGCATCGAAGGCAAACCGGTGGATAGATGAAATCGATGATTGAATCAGCCCAGCCCATTGATGAATGTGTCAAGAACGTTTCTTGACGATTCAGCTCTATCGGCCATTTTCTTGGCACCGTTTTTAACGGCTACAGCGACAAGCTCCATGTTTTTGAGGAAATTGTCGCATTTTGACTGCCAGTTTGGGTCGTCATGGGTTAGAAGGCTGGTAACTCCAAGATCTGAAGCGATCATCGGAACTTTGGGGTAGTAAGGGATTGGCAACATCGGCAAGCCGGCCAGTGCTGAAGCAATCATGGCGTGGAGCCTCATGGGGATTGAAATGTCAGAAAGTAAGAAGCAGCCGAAAGCATCCCTCCAGCTTATCGGGGATTTAAGAACCAACCCAGGGATTTTTCTTATTTTTTGCACTTCATCGATGTAGTCGTCATCACGGACAGGGAAGAATGGCACAAACAAAACTGATCCGCCCGTCTTTTTTTGGAAATGCTCGAGTATTTTTGCTGACCGTTCTGGGGTTGGCGTCCATCTGGGGTCAATGCCAGGCGCAAAAATTATTACTGGTTTTGGGAGTTTCTTTATTTTCTCGGCAATCTCAACCGATGGCTCGTCAATTTTTAAAAGAAATGCCATGTCTGCTGACAGAATTGGGTTTAACCCCAATAATTTGGCCTCGCTGAACGATTTTTGATCCCTTACCGTAAGAGTGGCTTTGGAGAGACTGTAACGGACAAGTTTTTTTGTAAAATTCCTATAGAATGGGCCAATCTGCTGGCCAATGGCTGCCACAGGTTTGTTTGTAAACCTTGAAAACGATGGCCCAAGAAGATGGTACCAGGTGGACTTGGCGTTTATCCTGTCATGAACCAAACCCCCGCCGCCAAGCACAAATCCGTTTGATTTTGATATTGATGAAACGAGTCTCCTGATACCTCGTGGAATTATTCTGAGATTTTCAGATTCTTCAACTGAAGGCGTCGGGCCGGAAATCAGATTGACTTTTACGTCTCCAAGGAGGTTGAGCATTGAGGCAAGAATGGCTTCATCGCCAACGTTTCCGTATCCGTAATAACCCCAGAGCGTGACTGTTTTCATTTTCCCAAAAAATACATAGGCAGGAAACTTTTGAGGGTTTTCCAGAAACGGGGAATTCTGACTGCTGGTTCCCTCAAAACCCTGTGAGCCCATTCAAGGTTGAGTTTTTGAATCCATTTTGGCGTTCGTGCTTTTGGGTCAGCCCAGCATTGGAATGATCCACCTACACCCATGGCAAGCTTTATGCCTGGCATGTTTGGCAAGTTCTTTGCTATCCAGCGTTCCTGTTTTGGAACACCCAGGGCAACATAGAGAATGGTTGCCCTGGATGCATTGATTTTAGCAAAAAGCTCGGTTTCTGAAACATCGTAGCCGTGGTCGGCACCGACAAAGTTTATATTCTTATAGACCTCAGAGAATCTGGCCATTGCAGAATCGGCAATGCCTCGTGGTGCACCAAAGAAGAAAACTTTTGTTCCTTTTGGCGCAAGCTCCAGTATTTTTGGACCAAGGTCGACACCGGTGATCCTGTCCTCCGGTTTGAAGCCAAACTTGCGCAAAATCTTGAGCGCTCCAATGCCATCTGGAACGTGCAGTTCTGCTTTCTGGCAGATTGCTGTCACATCAGGATGGTGCATGGCCTGACCCATGATTTCCATGTTGGTGGTGATGATGTAGTGCTGACCAGGCTTATCAAGCAGTGACAAACCAATTTTGGCAGCATCCTCCGTGCTGGTTAGACACCAGTTGAGTGATTTTAAAAATTCTGAAACTGTCATGGGTATTCCGCTGTAAGCTGTTTGCCGTTGACTTTAAGCACTCCGCCGAGATTCTCAACAACGTACCGCAACGGGACAACAACCGATTGTCCAAATTTATAAGCTGGATTTTTGCATTCGATGGTTTTCCCATCGAGTTTTGCCTGGATGCTGTTTAGTGTGAGAACGAGCGTCTTGCCTTCAAGCATGTAGGTTATTTTGTTGCTTCCATATGTCACTTTTGCCCCGAGACCTTCGCCGATGAATCGGAAAGGAACAAAAACAACTTTTGTGTTGGCTTGAGCAAATGGGGCAGGTGTAACGCTTATTCGTTTATCGTTAACTGCCACATTGTTCATGCCAATGGTCATGACAACACGATTCACCTGACCTGCAAAAAACCTTGCCTGGACAGGTATGCTTACTGTTCCACCGTTGCTTTCGATGGTAATCGTTGCGTCACGGGTGCCCTCCTTTGCGTTTGGGCCGATAGCTTCTACAGCAATCTCAATCTCGTCTGAAAAAATCTCAGGTGTGATTTTTACCCATGGCTCACTTGCCTTTATTTTGCCTTCAATCTTTCCTCCACCAAGGTTTGTAAGTGATAGAGTCAGTTCCCTGCTTGATTTGAGAGGCACCTTTGCAAAAGAAAGCTCAGTTGAACCGACTTTAAGGATTGGGAGACCACCAAACATTCTTAGTGGGACTCTCTGGATTCTGGAGTTTCCAGTGTCAGAGATGCAAACATGAGTGTCCGTGGCGCAGATGCCGGAAGGATTGAGGAAATGTCCTGGCTGTTCAATCAAAAATGGAGGGTTTTCAATTGAGTTTGGGCCACCTGGTAACCCGAATGACGAAAGCTCATATCCTGCCTCGGAGAAAACCTTTACCATGCCAAGTCTGGAGTCGGCAACAAACACCCTACCGAATCTGTCGATGAATATCGATGAAGGCTTGCTAAATCCTGAACCTTCGAGGTTTTTGATGTAGTTGCCATTTTTGTCGTAGATTAGAACTTCGCCAGCTCCAGTGTCAGCTACCCAGATGCGTTCAAGGCTATCCTGGGCGCAGTCAACAGGCTGTTCTATTCTGTCTTTGATGTCAAACTCCCAGGTTCCACCCTGGCTGAACACTGAGACTCTCTTGTTGCCGGTGTCGGCAATAATTATTTGTCCAGACTTTGTACAGGTCAGCCCGCCTGGATTGTCCAGTTGCCCAGAGCTTGAACCTCTCGAGCCAAAGCTCACAAGGTGCTCGCCATTTTTGGAGTAGACCTGAATTCTGCAGTTGCCGGAATCAGAAACCACGAGGTCGCCTCTTGGCAAGAAATCGCAGTCGACAGGATTGAGCAAACCAGTGGCTGAAGTGCCGGAAAGACCTATCGAATTGACAAATGTTGATGTATTGACATCATAGACATTTACAAGGTTTGAAACTTTGTCTGCAACGTATATTAACCCCTCATTTTCAATCAATCCTGTTGGTTCGATTGTTTGGCTGTCCCAGCCAACGACGAGGTTTTCAACGTTTTTCCTAATCCTGATTATCCTGTTGTTGCCTGAATCTGCAATCCAGAGTTGACCTTTGCCGTCGATCTGGATTCCGGTTGGGTAGTTGAATTGATTGGGTAAAACACCTCTTTGCCCTATTATGTCACCTTTTACGCCTTGCATATTGAAGGTCACGATCCTGTGATTTCCAGTATCAGAGACATATATAGTTGAACCATTGACGGTTATACCCCATGGGTGGAGTAGATCCGATTCGCCAAAAACTCTTGAAAAGTTGCCGTTTTTGTCAAAAACGGTGATGCGATTGTTGCCCGAGTCAACGACATAGATGTTGCCGGATGAGTCCAGAGCGATGTCGGTTGGGTTGTCCAATTCTCCTTCTTGCGAACCTTTTCTGCCCATGGAGAACAGGAACGATCCACCGCCTTCGAAAACCTTCACCTGACAGGTTTGCTCGTCCAAAATAAAGAATCTGTTTTGTTTATCAACCGCAAGTGATATTGGTTTAATGACGCTTGTTGATGGATCGGTGCCACTGTTGAAGTTTGACAGAAATGTACCTTTGCGGTCAAAGAACTGGATTGTGTTGTTGCTGTTGTCACAGACAATTATCCTTCGACCAGAGTCCCGAACCAGCTTGACAGGTTTCATGTTTTCGCCTGATGTGAAGGAATCAATATAATCACCCTCGGGCAGACATTGCAACATTCTGTTATGACCAGTGTCTGCAACTATCATGTTGTTTGACTCGGTGTCGACAAACACGGACATTGGATATTTGAAATGAGTTTTTTCCTGTAAAATGCCGAATATTTCTATATCAAACCATGCATGTGCCTGTATTAGAATGGCCATCATGCTCAGAGCAATCAGAATTGAACAAAATCGTTTCATCGGGATGCAATTACCACTTTCTGCTCAAGAAGCTTTGAAATTAATTGTACGGTTTTCATAGAACTGAGGTTGGTCTCGTCCAAGATCTCCTTTAGCGTTCTCCTACCGTCTACAAGAATCAGGAAATTCCATTCCGATGTGTCAAGCTGAAGTTTTTCGTTTGATTGCATGTTTTCAGTGTTGAGTTTGAGGACTGTGTTTGATGGTGGAAGGTTAAGCATGTCTTCATTTAGTTTCGAGCTGATTTTTAGACCTTGAATAATCAACTCTGAATTCGTTTTTGCGATTGTTGCTGGGGGCATGGCGACGCCGTCGTTGTAGACGATCCTGCCTTTTGCCCAGGTAAACAATTCCCAGATGGCGTCTTCACCTTGAGCACGAGGAGTGTGGGCGTGGATGACTTGGCCTTTTGAGAAATAGATGGATGCGCGTTCATCGACGTCTGAACGAATAATCTGGATCCTGCAAGAACGTCCCGATATCTCAACCGTCTGAATGAGTTCAGCCATTGTAGTGTCGCTCAGATTTGCAGGAAGATTCATACTACCTCCACTCTGGTTTTGTTTTCTCCAGGAACGCTTTCATTCCTATTTTAGCGTTACCGCTCTCAAACGAACCAGCAAAAAGTTCTGCTTCGATGTCAACATTATAATGATAGTTTCCACCTTTGACAGCCTGCTTGTTGAAAGCAACTGCTTGCGGACATTTCGAGGCTATGGTGGTGGCAAGTTCGTAAACGGCAGCCATGAGTTGGTCGGCAGGCAAAATCTTGTCTACCAGACCATACTTTTCAGCTGTTGCCGCATCAATGATGTTGCCAGTAAACAGTAGCTCAAGAGCCCTGCCTTGACCAATAAATCTTGGCAACCTCTGGGTTCCGCAGAACCCAGGGATGACTCCCAGGTTGACCTCTGGCTGACCAAACTTGGCTTTGTCACTTGACCAGCGGATGTCGCAGGCCATGGCAAGCTCACATCCGCCACCGAGGGCAAAACCGTTGATAGCGGCAATAACTGGAATACTCGAGTGTTCTATGAGATTGAAAACTGACTGCCCAAAACGTGAGAATTTTCTGGCTTCGTCGGTGGTCATGTTGACCATGGCAGAGATGTCCGCTCCGGCGACAAAAGCCTTTCCAGAACCAGTGATGACCACTACTTTTGCTGTTCCAAGGTTCTTAAATACCTGATCAAGTTCCTCGAGGGCGAGTCTGTCCAGAGCATTGAGCTGGTCGGGTCTTGTGAAAGTGATTGTCAGAACATCGTTTTCGAGCTTGGTTTCTAGCCTTTGAAATTCCATTTTGGCGGTTCCTCTCCTAGTTGTGGGTAAACTTTTGCCGGCTCATCACCGGTTAATGCCCTGTATGCGCCTTCCACTAGAGCCATGATTTCGTCTTCTCCAGGATAGCGCAATATTTTACCAAGGAAGCTTATGCGCTTGGTTATATGTTGACAGAAATAGTCTGAATATGCAAGCCCCCCGGTTAGGATTATGCCGTCAAAGTTGCCTTCGAGCACGGTTGCCTGGGCTCCAATTTCCTTTGCAATCTGGTAAACCATTGCTTCATATACTTCTTCCGCCGTTTTGTTACCAGCAACGACCATCTCCTGCACCTTTGCCGCCGAGTTTGTGCCCAGATATGCAGCCATGCCGCCCTTGCCGGTTAGCATTTTTCTAACTTCTTTGAGGGTGTACTTTCCGGAATAACATAGTTCGGCAAATTGCTGCATTGGAAGTGAGCCAGAGCGCTCTGGTGTGAGAGGACCCTCGCCTACGCCATCGTTGCTGTCGATGACTTTTCCGCCAGAGAACGCGTTGACTGTTACTCCACCGCCAAGGTGGGCGATGACGAAGCGTGCCTGGGTGTATGGCTTGCCAATGTCTTTTGCAGCTTTTCTTGCGATTGCGTGAACATTGAGTGCATGGTGAATCGAACGTCTGTTTATGAGAGGATGACCAGAGTAGAACGCCAGCCTCTGATACTCGCAAACGGCTGGAGGGTCGACCATGTAAGAGGGGCAGTTGTATTCTTTTGCGATGTCACGGGCAAGCACAGCGCCAAGGTTTGAAGCGTGCTCCCCCTGATAGTTGTTTCTTGAGTCAGCCTCAAGCTCGTCATTTACGATGTATGTTCCGGAGATGATTGGCTTGAGCAGACCACCCCTGCCGACAATTGCGTCCAGTCTTGGGGGTTTCTGTGGGTTTTCCTGCAATGCTTTCAGTATTACATCTTTCCTGAATTCATACTGATCCCAGATAGTTGGGTACGGGGCAAGTTCGTTTGCATCGTGGCGAAGAGTCTCTTCATAAATCTTCTCCAGGTTCTTGTACAATCCCAGCTTTGTCGAGGTCGAGCCCGGATTGATGGCAAGGATGTAATAATCGTGCATTATCTACCTCCAAAATTTCATTCTACAAATCCATTCGTTAATTGTCAAAGAACCGTTTCACCAAAATTCGACACTCTTCAACCTTGACATGACGGGGTTGCAGCAGTTAAGATAAATCCCGAGGTGAAAAAATGCCAGCAGTTAAAGGTAAACTTGAATTTATCGAAGAACGTTGTAAAGCCTGCGGACTTTGTGTTGAAGTCTGCCCAACCAAAATCCTTGCCCTCAGCGACAAGCTCAATGCAAACGGTTACCATCCGGTCTATTGCCTGGACATGGAAAAATGCATCGCCTGCAAGTCCTGCGCAACCATCTGCCCGGATATCGTAATCACGGTTTATAAACTTTAATAGCAGACAGAAAAACTTCGCATAAGAGTTCGCAAGCAAAGAGATATTCGCTCAAAAGGTGAATATTGCTTTTAGAAGTATAATACTTATATAAAGCCAATAATAGCCAGCGCAAGCTGGCTATTATTGTTTATTTTTTTTGTATGTATCACAAAGTTGATCTAGTTTATAAAAAGAATGCCTTTCGCTTTCTAAATTCTTAAAAACATCTCTGTCGTATCCCGAATCATCATAATCAGCATTCATTAGTAATTCATCTCGCTCTTCATCTAACTCTTCAGCAATACTTTGTATGTGGTACTCGCTTGAAAACTTTACTTGAAAAACATTAGCTATATGTTGTAAATCAGAAAAATCAGACCATGCATATTCTGATTCTGAATAATCCGATTTAGATAAATTATAATAATTGTCATCAATAACCATAACCTTTTCTTTAATTAAGTTGAAATCATCATTGTCTATATATAATTTTGTGTATTCTATTATTGAGCTTATTGATTCAATACTTGAAAGGTCTAAGGAATCAAAATCAAGATTCTTAATGTATTCTATATATTTATTGTGCAAAACTCTTAGATCATAATTGGCGGGTAAAAATTCCGAAAGATAGTGAAAGAAAGAACTGAAAGAATAAAATTCGGCATGACCTATTTCAGTAAAAAAATAAGCAATAATATCACTACGAATACCTACTAACCTAGTGTCTTTTGTCATATACATGTATTTTAGAACATGTATCTTTTCATAAAATGTAACATCTGAATCATTAGGCATAATTTTTAAATACAATTCAGTCATTTTATTTCTTATGTATTGATTTGATAAAACTTTTGACTTCGATAACTCAAATAATTGATTACAATGTTGAATGTTAAGGCATAAATCAGCACACATCATAATTAGATCATCACTGTTTGAAATCTTTTTTAACATGAAATCTCTTATCGAAGGATTGTCGAAGCTTATAACATTTTGCTCAATTAATTTTCCAATAGAAATAAATGAACCATGAATGATCTTTATTGCAGTTTCAAATAAAAACACCTTTTCTTGTTTGTGGTGATAAAAGTATTCTGAATATTGATTATTAATATCTTGTAATTTGATTGGAGATCTAAAATATAAGCATAGGCTCATTAAAACTATTTGGCTGTTAAACAAGAGTTCATTATATGGTTTCTCCCATAACCAAGTTGGATTATTTAGATTCTCAATTATTACGGAATAGTATTGATCAACAGAAGTATTAAATAGTTTTTCATTCAATAATGCTTCTATAAGACGAGGATTGTAATTATTATGCTCAACTATTGTTTTGTATCTTTTTTCTTTTAATAGTTCAAGTTTATGTGCATTATCAAATTGAGAGTTTGTAATAATCGAGTAGAATATGTCAGCTTTATTAGACTTTGTTAGTTCATTCATAATAATTACAATTTTCTTATAATCAATTCTTGATAAACCTTCAAATCTAATCTTTGCAGATGAAAGTATGTTTTCTCTTGTTGATAAAATTAATTTTGTTGTATTTCTTTTTGTCAATGATGTTATAATTGCAGTAATTTCCTTGTCTTCATGATCTTTTTCTAGTTCTAGACTTATGCTACCCAAAAAATCATCTACTAGAATAATGCACTTTCTTTTTAGATCTATTATTGACTTAATGTCCGATATCCTGTATGCGATTATGGGTTCATAACCCTTATCGATATATTCAGATAAAAGAAAAAACGAAAGAGACGTTTTACCAACTCCAGGATTACCAGATATGACACATACATTTGATTCATTTAGAATGCATATTGCCTCATCGTAATGTTTTGTTTTTACGAATGTACTACGATTGGCTTGAATCTTATCTTTAAAAAAGGGATATTGGTTGGTCATGCTTAGATCGTAAGCTTTTAATGAATCCATAGACAGTCCAGTCAATTCTGGGTATGAATTAGTAACTTCAGGATGTAACCTGCATAGAGTTTGAATATTGTCATATCCGATAATATTGTTTTTTTCTGCTATTTTATTGAGTAATTCTCTAATTGTTTTTTCATTATTTATTGTTGATGTTTATCCCTACAATAAAGTAATTCTCAAATTTAATTTAGAAATGAACAATAATAAACATTAGCATATCAAGAGCTGTGAACTTTGACAATATATCTTGACAAGTAGTTGTACTTAAAATAAAAAGCCCCGAGAATGATCTCCCGAGGCAGGCACACGGTTTTCAAAAATTAGCGTTCAATAAATGTTGACACAAATAGAGCTATCAGTATCAACAATGTAATAAAAAGGGGAATTCCCAACCATTGTAAAAAGGTTGCGATGATTAGGGTCAAAAAGTTGGCTTGTATATTGTTAAAGTTCAGTCTCATAATAAATCCTCCTACGCCCCATAAATTTCCTCGAAAGGACAAGGCTATAAATTGGGAGGCTAGAAGATATTATGAAGTGTGCCGTACTTTAAGTATAACTACTTGTCAAGGTTCTACACAACTGCTATGCAAAAATTTACAGAAGGATTGACAGCAACAATATTATCAAGAAAATAAGGACATGGAAGAATTTCAATTATATTTCAAACAAATCAAAGACATCATCAAGGATAAATCTCATGAAACTGAACTGACTTCAAGAACTGCTCTCCAAAACCTTCTCGGTTGTTTCATCGACTCTAAACAAATAAGGCATGAGCCAAAAGGCGAAAAAGGACTCGGTAGGCCTGATTATAGGATATTGAAAAATGGATTGACGATTGGTTGCATTGAAACCAAAAAATTCAATGAACCACTTGATGAAATTCTTGAATCTGAACAACTCAAGCGATATATGGAAGTCATTCCAAATCTAATTTTGACTGATTATGCTGACTTTATTCATATTAGAAACAGTCAGGTTGTTAAAAGAGAACGACTTTTTTATGGAACAGACGGCAAACTTGACTCACAAAAAATTGATAAAGTCAAAGAATTGCTTGTTTCTTTTTTTATGGTTGAGCCGGAAACAATCTCAAAACCACAAAAACTTTCTCAACTTCTTGCAATCAGAGCCAGACAGTTCAATCACGATCTCAAGGAGTGGTTGCAAAGCAATAAAGAAGGTGAGTTCAGTTCCAGACTCAACAGCCTCTATGAACTCATAAAAACAACCCTAATTTCAGAACTTCCATTTGACGAATTTATTGACTCATATGTTCAGACGCTCACCTACAGCCTTTTCCTTGCAAAACTTAATTCAGGCGAAGCAAAAATTGACAAAACACATCTTGAAATCCCTAATTCTTTCAAAGTAATTAAGCAACTGTACAAAACAATTGACGTTGAAGAAATTCCTGATCACATCTCATGGATAATCGATGAAATCGTTGACATCCTCAACCATATTGACCCAGAATTTCGCTCTAGGATTTCCTATAAAACAGTTGGTAATCAAGATTTTGAAGACCCATACATTTATTTTTACGAAGACTTTCTTTCCGAATATGACAAAACGAAAAGGAAGGCAAAAGGAGTCTACTACACTCCAATTCCGGTTGTTAGGTTTATTGTCCGTTCGATTCAAGAGATTCTCGAGCGTGATTTTGGAGAGTCGCTTGGTTCGGAAAAAGTCAATGTTTTAGACTTTGCTTGCGGGACAGGAACTTTTTTGCTAGAAGCCATGCAGATTGCTCTTGAAGGCAAATCCGAATCTACGAAACAAGACTTTATCAGAAAAAGAATCCTGCCAAACTTTTTTGGGTTTGAATATCTAGTTGCGCCGTACACCGTTGCTCATCTCAAACTCTCCCAATATCTTAAAGACAGCGGTTTTGAGATGTCCGGCAATGAGAGGCTTGGTGTCTATCTTACCGACACACTGGACGACCAAAAGCCGGTTGAAAACAGCATGTTTGCAAAAATCAGCGGTGAGGGCAAGGAAGCAAACATTATCAAAACCGAAAAACCCATCTGGGTTGTCATGGGCAATCCTCCTTACAGCAACTATTCAAGAAACAACAAGGGCTTTATCCTTGAACTTATCAAGGAATACAAAAAAAACCTGAATGAAAAGAAGTTGAACCTCAACGATGACTACATCAAGTTCCTGCGTTTTGCCCAGTGCAAGATTGAAGGCATAACCTATTCATACGAAAGAACTGACAAATCAGGGCAAGGTGACAACAAATCAGCAAAAATCGAAGGTCACCTCAAAGGCAACGGCTGCGGCATAGTCGGGGTCATCACAAACAACTCCTACCTTGACGGCATCACGCATAGGCAGATGAGAAACAGCCTGCTTGGAACATTCGACAAAGTTTATATTGTAAACCTTCATGGCAGCACACTAAAAGGTGAGGGCGACCAAAACGTTTTTGACATCATGACAGGCGTTTCCATAGTGCTGTTTGTCAAGCTACCAAAAAGTCCTGCAAAAAAGGAAGTCCTCTATTATTCGACACTTGAGCAAGGCATAAACAGCCGTGACATGAAGTATGAATTCCTGAACAAAAACTCGATAGGAACAATAGGCAACCTGTTCAAAAACTTGCAACCTGCCACGCCTGACTGGTGGTTTGTTGAAAAGGATAGGAGTTTGGAGGCAGGGTATAAACAATGGATAGGTCTTACAGATATTTTTAGCACTTGGGGCAGTGGAATAGGAACAGATCGAGATGAATTGTTTTACGATTTTAACAAAAATGAGCTTTCATCTAGGATAGAGCAATTGTTATCAAACACTTACTCTTCAGAATTTA